>DASYEP010000150.1:0-43378 GCA_036498965.1 Mucilaginibacter sp. | reverse complement strand
AATAAAGTTTTCAAACTGGAAGCAGGTGGCAAAACCATTTTCCGTAGGCTAACAAGTACTTCGGATTATTTTAAGGTTGATAGCACCTCTGGTCAGTTTACTTATGATCCTATAACATCAAACATCTACAATTATGACCAGGATGTTGTGGCTGGCTATTCGGTGTTAACAATCACCTTGCCAAAGAAATATACTATTCTTGCCGGCGTAAGAGACGAAAATACTAATATACATGGTGTCCCGATTAACGTAAACCAGGTTTTACAACCGTTTGATAATGATTATAATACTTTAATCCCAAGCTTAACTATCCAAAAACAGCTTACAGCTACGCAAACTATAAAATTAGCATATAGCAAACGCATAACACGCCCAAGCCTCCAGTTTTTGAACCCATTTTTAAATGCATCTAACATCCAGGCCCAAACCAAGGGTAATCCTGAACTGGACCCTGAAATATCCCAAACTATCGAATTTGATTATAACAGTTTTATAAAAACATCGATATTAAACTTATCGGTTTATTATAAACATACAAATAATTTAATAGAGGGTATAGCCGTTGCAATACCAACAGGTCTTATAGTTAATGGCGTTGCCCAGGGCGGTACACTTACAACTTATCAAAACATTGGCACTAACAACTCCATAGGCGGCAGCTTTTTTGGAACCATCAATCCTTTTAAAGCATTAACTATAATAGGTAATGTTAATGCTTATACCTATAATCCGGATCCCGCAGGCATATTTCATCTTGCTGAAACGCAGACCAGCACATATATTCAATATGGCGGATTCCTGAGAGGTACCCTAACCTTGCCCAAGAATTATGTAGTTGAAACATTTGCTTTCGGCAGTTCGGCACGTCATACCATACAGGGTACTACGCCAACGTTTAGTATTTTTGGAATAGGCGCGAAAAAACAATTTATGCAAAAGAAGATGGCAGTCGGAATTAATGTCATCGATCCGTTTAACAAATATAAAAGTTTCGACAGCAAGTTATCAAGTCCTGGTTTTGTACAAAGCAGCACCTTCCAGTTACCTTTCCGCTCAGTTGGCGTAACATTTAGCTATAGCTTTGGTAAACTAAGCTTTAGCAACCCACAACAAAAGAAAGGCGTTAATAATGATGACATGAAACAAGGCGATCAGGGTGTTGGCGGCGGCGGTGGCACTCCAACCGGCGGCGGCCGATAGTTTTTGATGTGCAGATGTGCGGATTTCAGATGTGCAGATTGGACTTGCTCCAACACGCGATCTGAGATCCGCACTTTTTTATGTGCAAATGTTGGATGTGCAGATTTCAGATGTGCAAATGATTTGGAATAGTACATCAAGAAACCGGACATCCGCATATTTGAAATCTGCACATCCGCACATTTGCATATCCGCACATCTACTCCTCTATATCAATCCCAATCTGTTTAAGCAACAACGAAGCGTTGAAGGTTTTACATTCGCCATGTTTTAGTTTATAATCGAACAGCATCTCGCCATCCTTAACCTGGATGTCGAAATAAAAATTGCGCACATAATCGGGGTAGCTTTTTTCAAGTTCGGCTATCTGTAAATCATGTGTTGCAACCATGCCTACAGCATTTTTGCTGATCAACTGTTTAATTACAGCTTTTGAACCAAGGTACTTATCAACCGAATTTGTACCCCGTAACATTTCATCAATTAAAAAGAAAACCTTATTGTCTTTTTCTACTGCGGCCAGCAGCATTTGCAGGCGATCAAGTTCAGCCTTAAAGGTCGAAGTACTCTCGTTTAAGGAATCTTTGATGCGCATATAGCTGATGATGGTCATTACGGATACTCGCATGGTTACTGCACAAACGGGAGCGCCACAGAGCGCTAAAACTGTGTTGATGCCTGCGGTGCGCAGAAAAGTGCTTTTTCCAGCCATATTTGAACCCGTGATAATATCTACTTTATGGGTATCATTAAGCTCGTAATCATTTTCTATTCTTTTTTTAATATCGATGAGCGGATGGGCCAATCCTTTTGCTGTTAAAGTGTATCCCGCGCCTTCAGCAATTTCCGGAAAGCACCATCCCGGATAGTTAATGTGCAAACTTGCCAGGCTTACCAGCGCTTCAAATTCGGCTATTACATCAAAAGCATCTTCCAGGTTTTGCTGGTTATCGCGTTTCCAGTTTTCGATGGCGATGATTTGCCGGATATCCCAAAGTAAAAAGAGATTTAAAACGAATCCTACTATAATATTCAGGTGATAGTTGAGCTTGTTAATTAAGACAGAGAGTTCTTTTATCTTTTGAGAAGTACGACCCGTTTCCAGCCGTTTAACCAAACCAGCGCAGTAGACAGACTGCCATTTTTCGAGTTCGATTTTTTCAAAAGCAATGGCATAATTATTTAAGGTATTCCCAATTTTCCCTGCGATAAGGTCCGCTTTTTTTATATATAAACCTTTGAAAAACACCATGCCCATATTACCCAGACCTATTAATATAGGAATGATTTTAAGTATGGGATAAAAATAAGCCAGCAGGATAGTCGCAAGTAGCACGAATGGCGCAATCTTGACATAAACGCTTAACCATTTCTCTCCCGGCAGGTTTAGTGCTATACGCAGGTATTTAAAGAGATTTTGCAGCTGGTTTAACTCTTCTTTATTAGCAAACAACAGCAGTGCCTGTATTTCGAGCTTCCAATCATTTTTAGCTGAGATTTCTTTTACTCCGTTTTGCCTTAGTAGAATGGTTTCTTTTGCGGCAGGGGCATCAAGCCAATTTGCAAGCTTTAGGTTACCGGTTGAAGTTGCCGAACGGTTTAATAGTTGAAACAATGACGCATTGCCGAAAATGTCAAGGTCGGCGCTGTAATAATGTTTCTCATTGCTGAATCTGGCGCCATCGTTATAAATGTTGCGGTTGGCTAGTATACTCGCTACCTCATTTTCGTTTACAGTTTTGAGATTGATAAAATATTGTTTTTGTCGCTCAAACTGTCCTTGCCGGGACACCAGCCACATAAAACCGAAGAGTAACACAATAAATGTTATTGCTAAAATGGTGAAATCATCAATGGCAACCGCAAAGTAAACCGCCAAAAAGATCAACGCAAAAATGACCAGCCTGAGCAGGGAATAATTATTAGCCAGTTTTTTATATTTATCTGCTTCCTGTTGGGCTAAGGTTATTCTTTGTTGGTAATCATTTATTATATCCATTTTTGTTTTGAAAGGTTAGAATTTTATTGAAATATTTTACATAAACAAATAAAATGATAGTTTACACTTAGCGCACTAAAATGGCACATTTGCCAACCTATCCTGCTTCGACATCAATTCCTATTTGTTTCAGCAACAACGAAGCATTAAAGGTTTTACATTCACCATGTTTTAGTTTATAATCAAACAGCATTTCACAGTCCTTAACCTGGATGTCGAAATAGAAATTGCGAACATAATCAGGATAGCTTCTTTCCAGTTCAGCAATCTGCAAATCATGTGTGGCAACCATGCCAACCGCGTTTTTGCTGATCAACTGTTTAATTACCGCTTTTGAACCAAGATACTTATCAACCGAGTTGGTACCGCGTAACATTTCATCAATTAAAAAGAAAACCTTATTGTCTTTTTCTACAGCAGCAAGCAGCATTTGCAGGCGATCAAGCTCAGCCTTAAAGGTCGAAGTGCTTTCGTTTAAGGAGTCTTTGATGCGCATATAGCTTATAATAGTCATTACAGACACTTGCATGGCTACGGCACAAACGGGAGCGCCACACAGCGCCAAAACTGTGTTTATACCTATGGTACGCAAAAAAGTGCTTTTCCCAGCCATGTTTGAGCCGGTGATAATATCTATTTTATGGGTATCATTAAGTTCATAATCATTTTCTATCCTTTTTTTAGGATTAATGAGAGGGTGTGCAATAGCTTTAGCATTCAGGGTATAACCTTTACTTTCAGCAATTTCAGGTAAGCACCATTCAGGATAATTAATACGAAGGCTTGAAAGGCTGATAATCGCTTCAAATTCGGCAATTACTTCAAATGCGATTTCAAAACCTTGTTGGTTGGTCTTCTTCCAATTTTCAATGGCGATAATCTGACGTATATCCCATAAAAAGAATATATTCAATAGAAAACTTACCACCATGCGCAATCGGTAGTTGAGCTTGTTTATTAATACTGAAAGCTGTTTTATCCTTCCTGAAATGCTATGTCCTTCTTCGGCTTTTATTTTAACATGCAGATTTTTTAAATATACTGATTGCCATTCCTCTTCTTCAATGCTTTTAAAAGCAGATACAAAATGATCTAAAGTTTTGCCTATCCTACCGGCTATTAAATCGGTTTTATCCACAACTAACTTTCGTGATGAAACCAAACGATTATTTGATAAGGCAACTATTGGTATAAAGTAGCGTGCAGGGATATAAAAAATGCCAGCGATCATTACGGCAAGTAGCAGCCAGGGGGCAATTTTAATGTATAACTTAAGCCACTTTTCATCTTCTAATTCAATTGGAAGCTTTAAATACTCAAGCAGGTTTTTTATCTGCACCCTTTCCTGTTTTAAACAAAATACAAGGTGGGCCTGGAAACCGAGTTTCCAATCATTTTTGACGGCAATTTCATTAACTGCTTGTTGGCGCAATAAAATTGTTTCTTTACCAGCAGGTGCAATCAACCATTGTGCCAGCTTAATAATACCCGGTTGACTAGCCGCCCGGTTAACCAATTGAAACAGTGAATTGTTACCAAAAATATCCAGATCGGATGCGTAATTGTATTTGTCATTAATAAAGACAATGCCATTATCATACATGTTGGCGCTGTTTCTTATATTTTCTATTTCATTTTCATTTACTTTTTTAATGTTCAGCCAGTAATTTTTTAGCGTTTCGAGCCCGGCTTGCTTTTTTACCAACCAGCTAAAGCAAATGATTAATGCGCCTAAAGCTAATATCATAATACTAACTTCATCAAAGCTGATTGAAAGGCAAACCCCGAGTATAAACAAGCCAAACGCACCTAATCTGTAAAATGAATAATCATCGGCCCATTTTTTATATTTATTTGCTTCCTGTCCAGCGTACGCCGTTCTTTGTAAATAATCATCAACTATATTTTCTTTCATTTATTTGCTGTAAGGTTTAAATGTTATAAGGTTTCAATTGAACGGGGTACTTTTAAAATGACATTTGCTTTTGATTTAATAATTCACCAAACTTAACATTCCAACTTTACAACCTTGCAACATTTCAACAACTTTACAAACTACCATGAAAATTACTTTTATCACCGTTGGCAAAACTGAGGAGGCTTATTTAAAGGATGGTATAGAAAAGTATGTTAAGCGGTTAAAACATTATACCCGGCTTACTATAGTTGAAATTGATGAGTTAAAGAATACAAAAGCCTTAACCCCAGAGCTGCAAAAAGCGAAAGAGGCGGAGCTTATCTTGAAAAAAATAACACCGTTAGACCACCTAATTTTACTTGACGAAAATGGAATCGAGTTATCGTCGCAACAATTTGCAGCTTATATCAATAAAAAAGCACTGGGTTCGGTCGCTAATGTTGTATTCGTAGTAGGAGGGCCTTATGGTTTTGATCAATCCGTTTATGAGCGGGCAAACGACAAGTTATCGTTATCAGCCATGACTTTTTCCCATCAAATGGTACGCCTGTTTTTTATGGAACAGCTATATCGTGCATTTACCATTATAAAAGGCGAACCGTATCATCATCAGTGAGCGGGGTGAGGGGTGAGTAGGGAGTTTTACTGCCTATTCACTGTTGCCTATTGCTATTGCCCATTCACCACTCTCTATTGTCTACTCACCAAAAATGGCTAAATTTGCAGCATGTCAGCAGGTCACGATCATTCACATCATCACCACCATCATGATCATGCCCCAAAGCTTGATCATCTTAATACCGCTTTTATAGTAGGTATCATTTTAAATTCAGCCTTTGTAATTATTGAAGTAATTGCCGGGTTAGCTACACATTCGTTATCATTGCTAACCGATGCAGGCCACAACCTAAGCGACGTTGCAGGATTGGCTCTCGCGCTGCTTGCTTTTAAACTAACCAACGTAAACCCAACAAACAAATACACTTACGGCTATAAACGGTCCACTATAATTGTTTCTTTTTTTAATGCGCTTATCCTGTTTGTTGCCGTTGGCTTTATAGGCTACGAAGCTATTATGCGCTTTATTAAACAGGAAGAAGTTAACGGCGGCACAATGGCCTGGGTAGCATTAATTGGCATTGGCATAAACGCATTTACCGCATGGCTTTTTGTAAAAGATAAAGACAGGGACCTGAATGTGAAAGGGGCGTACCTTCACATGGCCGTTGACGCTGTAGTATCCTTAGGCGTGGTTATATCTGGTATTATTATCTACTTTACTAAAATATATTGGATTGACAGCGCGGTAAGTTTAATTATAGCTCTTGTAATTTTAAAAGGTACCTGGAGCTTATTGGGCGATAGCTTAAGGCTTGAAATGGACGGAGTTCCGAAAGAAATGAACCTCGATAAAATTAAGGCAGAGCTCTTAAAAGGAAAAGGGGTACTTGATGTGCACCACATGCACGTTTGGGCCTTGAGCACTACTGATAACGCACTAACCGCTCACCTGGTAATTGATCCCGATTATGTTTCGTCATTTGATGCCATAAAACATGATTTGCGACATCGGTTAGAACACCTGGATATAAGCCACAGTACCTTTGAACCTGAGTTCAGTGATGTGGAATGTAAGCAGCAGGATTGCTAGGTAACAATAAGCAGTTCGCCTATGATGTCATTCGAGCGATAGCGAGAAAACTTTTTCGCCTTGCATAATCCGCTTTGCATATCGTACAAGTTTTCTCCCTTTGGTCGAAATGACATAAGGTAGTATTTACGCCTTTTTAGCAGCCGGCTTTTTTACCTTTGGCTTTGCAGGAGTGGCACCTTCTTCAACAGCCTTCGCTGGCTTTGCAACGGACTTCTTTTCAGTAGATTCTTCTTTAACAGCTATTTTTGCTTTAGCAGGAGCTTCTTTAGCTACAGGGGTTTCTTCAACAGCCGGGGTTTCTTCAGCAGCAACTGCAACTGGTTCCTCTTCACTAAAAAGCGGAAGGTCTTTAAGTATCTGGTACCAGGTAATTATCTTCTTCATATCCGAAGCGTACACCTTTTCTTCGTCATGATCCGGCGCTACTTCCCTGAAAAGCTCTCTAAGTTTTTTACCGTCAGCTTTTGCGTCAGGTATGCTTTTAGCACTTTTCATGCGTTCAAAAACATCCACCAGTTTAATATCCTCGTCAGTTCCGAAAATAGTGATCTCGTTTAATGCCGCAATTTTAGCTGTTGAAATATTTGCAACAAGTTTTGTCTTGTTGGCATCCAGACTCTCTAAAATATAACCAGTTTTATTTTGCGCTAAGGCTTTCCAAAGTCCCGGCTTTCCTGATACGGCTACAATTCCTAATAAATTCATTTGTTATGTTGTAACGGTTGTAAATGTTGTAGGGGTTGTAGTTGTTGTAAATGTTGTAAGGGTTGTAGTTGTTGAAATTGTTGTAAGAGTTATAATTGTTATGAAAACAACAACTGAGGATTTTTAACCATCTACAACCTTTTTAACTTCTTTAACCTCTACAACCTTTCTAAACTTCTTTAACCTCTACAACCACCTAAAACCTAATCTTCTAAAAGTTCTATTCCTAAAATTTTGTCGCCTCTTTGTATGGCGTCTACTATGTCAACGTTTTCAATTACTTTACCAAAAACAGTATGGTTCCTGTCTAAGTGTGCAGTGTTTGCACGGCTATGGCAGATGAAAAATTGAGAACCGCCGGTATTACGTCCTGCATGAGCCATAGAAAGTACGCCACGGTCGTGGTATTGATTTTCGCCGGTTAACTCACAATCAATTTTGTAACCCGGACCGCCCGCACCTGTACCGGTTGGGTCGCCGCCTTGTACCATAAAATTAGGAATAACACGGTGAAAAATCACATTGTCATAAAATCCTGATTTTGCCAATTTCTTAAAATTCGCAACAGTATTGGGGGCATCCTTATCATAAAATTCAACAGTCATGTCGCCCTTTTCGGTTTTAATAATTGCTTTGCTCATTTTTTTAATTTAAAGGAAAGCAAAGGTAGAAAAAAAGGTGAAAGGAGAAAGGAAAAAGGAGGTAAAAGGTTAGAGGCAAAAGGTTTGTTACTACAACCTAATAGAAAGTCCACATCAACTTTGCGAAGTTTCCAAAACTTCGCAAAGTTTTTCAACACTTACTTACAAAAACTTGATATAATGATTTAATTAATCAGCTTTCCAACCACCAGGTATCCTGGTAAAATAAAATTTTCTCTCTCTTCCTGTCCCGCAAAAACTATTATTTTCTGTCCATTCTCTTATAACCAGTCGTTTGGTATGTGAATTATATTGCGGATATGATATACACATGTACCCATAGCCATATTTTTGATGCCAAATGTCTATATGTTTTAATTCTTTTGTGTAGTTGGTTAAAAATGTGGTATCAGCAATAATTTTTGTATTTATCAGTCTTTTGCTATTCCAGCTAAATGTTTTGTCATTAAATATTTGAGGCGGCGGAGGAATTAAATTTTGCATTTTAGTGTTTGTGTCTCCTGCATATTCTTTTTCAAGTTTAGTTTTATGATAATTGAAAACTTCTTTAAAGTCGACACCATTAATTGGATATAGAAATATTTTGCGCTTTGTCGGCATTGTATCTAATCGCGGAAGATAATATCTGTTAATGAAGTCATAAGTATCCTCCAAATTTAAGGGTCTGAAATCTGCGAGTTTTCGTATAACTTCGATTGTATCTTTCAAACGTTGGGCTTTTATTTGGCTTGTGTGATTACACCCAATGAATAATATCGAGAATATTATGAGGATTAGATTACGCATTTAATTTTTCTATCCATCTAAAATAAGAATTATAGGTCGTTTGCATACGTTTATCTCACCTCCATATTCTTCTGCTCTTTAATATCCACCGATGAACTGCCAATCATCAATAGAACAGGTTCTTTCTCCACAACAAAACTTTTCCTTGCAACGTCCCAGTAAGCAAGCGATGATGCAGGTAATTTCAATTTAACGGTTTGTGTTTCGCCGGGATTAAGGGTGATGCGTTTGAAGCCTTTTAATTCTTCAATGGGTCTTTCAACCTTCGATTTAAGATGTTTCACATATAGCTGCACCACTTCATCCCCAGCACGACTGCCTGTGTTTTTTACATTAACGCTAACGGTTACTTCTCCGCTTTTGCCCATTTTATCCGCACTGGTAACCAGGTCGCTGTATTGAAAGGTAGTGTAACTTAGCCCAAACCCGAACGGGTAAAGCGGTTTGCCTTTAAAGTACATATAAGTGCGGCCATGCCTGATGTTGTAATCCATCATCGGTGGCACCTGCGATAATGACTCGGGCCAGGTTTGTACCAATTTTCCACCCGGATTGATATCGCCGAACAAAGCGTCGGCCAAAGCATTGCCTTGTTCCTGGCTGCAATGAGTGACGTGAATAATGGCCGGAATGCTATCTTGTTCCCAGTTAATGGTATACGGAAAGTTGCTGATCAGCACCAGTATAACATTGGGATTTACCTTATGAAGGTTTTTGACCAATACTTCCTGGGCAGAATCTAAGGATATTTTTGCACGGTCCACCGCTTCACGACCTTCAGTTGGCCCGTCTACTTTTTTCCATCCTAAATTGCCTGTTGGGTTATTGCCTACGCAAACCACGACATAATCCGCGTTTTTTGCCATGGTAACTGCCATATCGGCGTTGGTAGTATTGCTCACCACCACATTGCCGCCGACTTTATTTTTTATCCCTTCCAAAACGCTAACACTGTACGCCGGTGTACCGCTATACCAGTCCTGCAAAACTTCGGCAGAGCGGGGTCCAACCACGGCTATTGATTTAATTTTATTTTTATCGAGCGGGAGCAGGTTGTTGTTATTCTTTAACAATACAATTGATTTTTGTGTGATAAGCCTTACAAAGTCCCGGTTCTTTTGCGACAGCCACGGTTCGGGGCCGGTACCGATAGTAGCATAAGGCACCATTGATGGTGGGTCGAGTTGCCCCAGTTTAATCATCACCCTAAACACACCACGGAGATTTTTGTCGATATCAGCTTCTGTAATCAGCTTTTTTTGCAAAGCCTCATTTGTGCCGGGTTTGTGGGTATCTAAAAATTGATTGATACCCGCTTTTATCGCTCCGGCGGCTGCCTCGGCAAGCGTAGGATAATAATGATGTGCGTTTACCAGCATGCGATAAGCGCCGCCATCGGTGCAGATAATGCCGTTTTCGCCCCATTCATCAACAGTCACGTTTTTTAATATCGGGCTAACAGTTTGCGGTATGCCATTTACTCTGTTATACGACGCCATATATGCCCTGGAACCGCCCAGTTCCACGCCCATGCGGAAAGGAACAGAATAATATTCGCGGAAAAGCCTTTCATCAAAATCTGAAGAACTGCTATCCCGGCTATTTTCGTTGCTGTTGGCCAGAAAGTGCTTCATCAGTGCCGAGGTTGTCCAGTATTTGGCATCATTACCCTGCAAACCATGGATATAGGCTACAGCTAAAGTGCCGTTAAAAAAGGCATCCTCACCATAGCATTCTTCGGTACGTCCCCATCTTGGGTCGCGACCGATATCAGCATTTGGTGCGCGCACCACCAAACCGCCTTTGTGGTATTTTGGATTTTGAAATACGTAACGTGTTTCAAAAGCTTCAATGGCGCCGGCCTGTTGCAAAAGCTCAGGGTCCCAGGTTTCAGCCATGCCTATGGATTGCGGGAAAATAGTTGTAGGTACGGGTGTTTTACGACCCCAGCCGCCGGGCAGGCCCATAGCCAGTCCGTGCAAACCTTCAACATGCCCAGTCCCTTTGACACCGAGCCGCTCGATTGTTGGGTTTGTTCCCAGGCAATTTACTTTTTCATCAAGTGTCATTAATGAAAGGAGATTGGTTATCCGCTCTTCCGTTGGCAGGTCAGGGTTTTGAAACGGATATTTGTATTGGGCAAAAGTTGATTTTGACAGGAACAGGAATGCGATGAACAGAAGCATTACGCTGCGAGTGGAAGGGGTATTTTTTTTCATGATGAACTAATTTATTTTTTGCGCGTCATTGCGAGGAACGAAGCAACCTCTACAGAGGACAATCAACGAACTATAAATTTTTATAAAAAGGTCCGATACAACATCTTTCTGTTTGATTTGCACAGTTTAGAGGTTGCTTCGTTCCTCGCAATGACACGTTTTTTTATTTTTTAACTACTCGCTTAATCAACCCATTCCACCACTCACTTACTTATTATACATCCTTATCTTCCACTTCACAGAACCATTTAAAGGATCGCTGTCGAGCGTTGTGCCGTTCAGCGAAACTTTGTGTAATACATTGTCTGATGGAAGACAAATTAATCCATTGGCACTCTTGCCGCTTGTTGCATACGACACCAGTTCAAGGTTCGACCAATCCATTTGCATGGTTGATTGTGCAAGTTTTATGTGTGGGATAATAGCTCCGCTTCTTACCAAAACAATGATCGGCATTGCAGCCGTTTTTATAGTTTGCCATCCTGGTTCATATACTTGTCCGGTTTGATAATCAACCCATTGTTGTTTGCCTGGTAAATAAACGCTGCGTTCGGTGCCTTTCTCCAGCATCGGGGCAACCAGCATATCCGACCCAAAAAGGTATTGATCGTCAACCAGCCATGCACCCGGATCATTAGGGTATTCAACAAATAGTGCACGCAACATAGGTAAGCCACGTTCGGTGCAATCTTTGGCTTGTGCATAGATATATGGCATCAGCTGGTAGCGCATATTGTCTTCCATGCGGAACAGCTTCAAAAATTCGGGACTGTATTTCCATGGCTCTTTTGGCGGAGCGCCGTGTGTACGGCTGTGCGACGACAGGAAACCAAACGCTGCCCACCGGCCATATAATTCCTCCGGTGTTCTTAATACAAATCCGCCCATATCATGGCTCCAGAATGAAAAACCTGACAGGCCAAAAGAAAGCCCGCCCCTTAACTCGGCGGCCATCGCGGTATTGGTATTGGCAGCATCGCCTCCCCAATGTAATGGGTAACGCTGACTACCTGCCCAGGCGCTGCGCGCCCAGATAATATTTTCGCCATTTACCTGTTTTGTGATATCAGCAACAGCTTTATTATATCTTAAAGGATAAAGATTATGCTCATAAAATCCGGTACGCCCTGAATGGAACAGGCCATTATTTGGAGCAGCTTCACCGAAGTCAACTTTGATAACGCCTACGCCGAGCTTTAAAAGCCCTGCCAATTTATTTTGGTACCATTGTACTGTTTCAGGGTTCGAGAAATCGAGAACAGCGTCTTCATAAGGTAAATTGCCTTTCGCATCTTTTACCACCAAGCCTTTTTGCACGAGTTCAGGAAACAGGTTATTTTTTGGTGTGAAATAAGGTAGCTGCCATAAGGAAACATGAAAGCCTTGTGTTTTAAGGTCGCTCATTAGTTTAGCAGGATCGCTAAAGCGTCCCGGATCGAATTTGTAATCTGTGCGCCAGTCGATAGTGAACCAGCCCGTATCATAATGTATAACATCTGCCGGTACCTTATTTTCACGCAGCTGGGCGGCAACCTCCCTGCCTTCTTTTTCAGAGGTGTAGGTGATGCGGCTCATCCATAAACCAAATGACCATAGCGGCGGCATTCCCGGTTTACCGGTTAAATTGGTGTACTCATTTAATATATCCTTTGGCTCGCCCAAGAAAACAAAAAGGTCAGCCTCATCATCGCCAATCATCATTGAGTTTACTCCGCTGAAGTATTTGCCAAAATCGCAGGTGATAGGGGTAGAGGTGTGCATAAATACGCCATAGCCCCGGCTGCTCATATAAAATGGTATAGGCTTGTACATGGTTTCGTTTTGAACGCCGTTACCATCATCTGCCCATAAAACAACTTTTGATCCCCGTTTATTAAACTGGGTGAATGATTCGCCGCAGCCAAATATTTTTTCGCCGGGCGACAAGGAAAACGAAGCACACATACTTCTTGAATAATCAGCAGCACGCCTTACGAAAGAGAAAGGCATAACCGGTGTAAAAGTCGAGTCTGCATTATCAGTATGGTGTATGGTTTTTGTCAGCAGCTTGCCGGAGGCATCGCGTATTTCCACATGCCATGGATGTATTAAAACGGTAACCGAACCAAATTCGCCGGTATACCTGTAGCCACCCTCAACTTTGCTATATTTCCATGATTTTGTATCAACAGGAGCCTTGCCGCCAACCAGCATTAATGATTCCTGGTTTGGGTTTACCTGGAAGCCGGAACTTGCCCTGATCCTTACAGTTCGCGGCGACACGAATTGCAGCGAAAATGCTAATTCGGGAGATGCAGCATATTCCGTTGTTGGAAATTCGTTTGGCGGAACAGGCTTTAATATACCCAGCATATTGTTAAAAGCAAGGCGACTAAAATACTGGTAACGTTTATAAGTAATTGTACCCGACGCTGTTGCCGGGTCGAATTTTGAAAGGCTATCGGCAAGGTAATAGGTGTTGCTGAAATCCCTGAAATCATTACTGATATCAATAGGAACGTTCAGCAGTTTCATATCCTGCAATTGGGCAAATGTTTTATTGGATACTGTCATCAATACAGTAATAAATAAAAGCAGCAAATACTTTTTGAGTGGTGTTGTTTGAGGCATTATTTTGAATAGATTAGCATTGGTTGTACTGCTAAAATTAATGTTCTTTTTTGAATGTGGCAGATCAATTTTCAAAAGGTTATAATAGTGTTACCTTTTGTTAATTAAGTGCAGAGTTTATTTTTAGCAGGTTGTAAGATAAATTTGAACAAATATTGAAGCATTATGAACTTAACACTGCGCATCGTGTTAGAAACGCCACCGGCTGGCGTTGACTTCGGTCTGCAGAAAGGCTCGGGCAACAACTATCAAACTGTGCAAATACAACGCTCCGGCGGACAAGACTTATATTTTGATCTAATCCTTGAAAGTAAAGGAGACCGGCAAAAAAATCAAATGCCGGATTTTAGAGGGCCGTTTGTGCAAGGCGCGGTGGGCGGCAGGTTTATCTATATTGACATTGGCACCTATGCCGGTGAAACTAATTCTCTTTTTGGGAGGCGGCTTAAAATACCGTTAACTGGCATTTTCTGGGAAATGGTTGATCAATTAGCCGCTGATCCTAAAGCCGTATTGGAAACACATGTTCCGGGAACCGGGAAAGATGGGACACCAAATTGTGCTACGGTTAAACCGTTTGATGGGTGGAAGGTTGTAAAGCTGTAAAGCTGTAAAGTGTATTTCTTTCTGACCTCCGACTTCGGACTTTCCGACTTCTTTCCTCACTTTTCCGACTTTCACACTAATTACATATCTTCGCTCCCCGAAATCCTGTTGTAAAAGAAATGAAATTATTAGAAGGAAAAATTGCGCTGATAACCGGCGCATCAAAGGGCATAGGCCGGAAAATAGCTGAAAAATTTGCCGAACATGGCGCTGCTGTGGCTTTCACTTATTTATCATCTGTTGAAAAAGGCTTAGCCTTAGAACAGGAATTACAAAAATTTGGCACAAAAGTAAAAGGGTATCGCTCTGATGCCTCAAAATTTGAAGAAGCCGAAAAATTAATCAATGACATTATAGCCGATTTCGGCACTTTGCACATAGTGGTAAACAACGCGGGCATCACCAAAGATGCCTTGCTAATGCGTATGACCGAAGATCACTGGGATGAAGTGCTGGATGTAAACCTGAAATCTATATTCAACGTGACCAAAGCGGCATCAAAAATTATGATGAAGAACCGCAATGGAGTATTTATCAACATGAGTTCGGTAGTTGGCGTGCAGGGAAATGCTGGTCAGGCGAATTATGCAGCATCAAAAGCCGGTATAATCGGTTTCTCAAAATCTATAGCAAAAGAACTAGGCTCGCGTAACATCCGTGTCAACGTGGTGGCACCTGGCTTTATAAAAACAGAAATGACCGAAGTGCTCGACCCGAAAGTTGTTGAAGGCTGGGCCGCAGCTATTCCGCTTAAACGTGGCGGCGAAACTGAAGATGTGGCAAATGCCTGCGTGTTCCTGGCATCGGATATGGCATCCTATATTACCGGGCAGGTAATTCCTGTTGACGGGGGAATGTTGTAGGAAGGTTATAAAAGGTTAAAAATGTTGTAGAAGTTGAAAAGTGTGGCTGTTAAACGTTACAAAAGGTAAAAACCTTATAACATTTTCAACTTTTACAACAACTTCAACTAAATAAACAGCATATTTGATTACAGATATGCTGTTTCTATTTTCAATTACCTGGGGTACGGTTTCTGGATGGTGGGTGCCTGCCTGTTTCGCGTTGGGCATATTGTACTCATGGCTGTTGTATCGACTCCCCATTAATCTTGATAAAAAATACCGCTACTTACTATTTGCTTTTCGCGCGATAGTTGTATCGATCATTGCGCTTATTCTCCTTTCGCCCCTTGTTAAGTCGGTTAATTATAATCCGCAAAAACCTTTGGTTTTAGTTTTGCAGGATAATTCTGAATCAATAGAGATGTTCCGGGCTTCATCTAAATCTCCAACAGGTGTGATTGATGATCTTTCCCAACTAAAAAAAGAACTTGGAAATGATTATGACGTACAGGAATTTCATTTCAATAAAGATTTAGCTAATGGCTTAACAAAAACTTTTAACGGTAAACAAACCGATATTTCAAATGCGCTGCTCCAGTTAAATGAGCGTTTTGTGAATCAGAACATTGGCGCCGTTGTTTTGGCTACCGATGGCTTATACAACCAGGGCAATGACCCGCAATATGAGGCGAAAAACTTCAAAAATAGTATTTATACCATTGCCTTAGGGGATACAGTAGCCAAACGAGATCTGCTGATCGGTAACATCAATTACAATAAAACCGCTTTTTTAGGAAATGATTTTATCATTGAAGTTTTAGCTGAAGCTTATCAAAGTAAAGGCGAAAATATACGCTTAAGTATTTCGGAAGACGGCAAACAGATAGCTCAACGAAATATTTCGGTTAGTTCAAACGCTTTTCAGACGGTTGTTCCCCTTAAGCTTAGCGCCGACAGAAAAGGCTTGCGGAAATTCAATGTCAGCATAGCACCTGTTAAAAACGAAATATCTATTCAGAACAACAGCGAGACTATTTATGTAGATGTGCTTGATGCCAAAGAAAAGGTGTTGCTTTTATACGATAGTCCGCATCCTGATATAACGGTGATCAAACAATCGATAGAAAGCAATAAAAATTATGAGGTAAAGGCAAGTTTACTGTCTGATCTTACCTCAATAAAACCTGGCGATTACAGCCTGATTATTCTTTATCAGCTTTCATCCGATGATAACGAAACAATCAAAGGCCTGGTGAAAAGTAAAGTGCCAATATGGTTTATGGCAGGCGCACAAACAGATATCAGGGATTTTAACAAGGATCAAAAATTAACCAATATCACTATTGGCAAATCTGATATGCAGGAAGTGTTTGCCCAGCCTACCACCGATTTTACCAACTTCATTTTATCCGATTCCTCTAGAAGGAAGCTGTCAACTTTTCCGCCGTTATTAGCGCCATATGGAAGTTATAGTTCGGTCATTGCAGGAGGCACCCTGCTGAAACAGCGTATAGGAGCTGTCGAAACAACCTACCCCTTGTTATCTTTTGGTGAGGATGACGGTCGCAGAGTTGGAGTACTTACCGGCGAAGGCTTATGGCGCTGGCAGCTGGCAGAATTTCAGACCTACGGAAACCATCATGCGTTAGAGGAATTGTTTGGTCAGTCGGTGCAATACCTCACAGCTAACGCCAACAGACAGCGGTTTACTGTTTACCCGGCGAAAAATGTGTTTGATGAAGGCGAGAAGGTGATCCTGAACGCGGAGTTATACAACGACGCCCTAGAATTGATCAATACACCCGATGTAAATATCGATTTGAAAAGCGAAACAGGAAAAAACTATAGTTTTCTTTTCAGCCGTAGCGGTCAGAGTTATCAGCTTGATGCAGGTACCTTACCCACAGGAGAATACAGCTACGTGGCCACCACAAAAAACGGCGCCAAACAATTTATTGAAAGAGGTCAGTTTACCGTAAAGGCACTTAATCTCGAATCGCGTCAGAGCGCGGCAAATTTCCAGTTATTAAATACTATAGCTAAACAAAGCGGCGGCGAAATGCTGCAACCCTCACAAATTAGCCGCCTCGCGACTCTCATCCGCAAAAACGATAATATTAAAACTGTGGTTTATGAAGACAAGCGCTACAGTGACATTATAGATGTAAAATGGGTATTCGGGGGGATACTTGCATTACTGAGTATCGAGTGGCTACTGAGGAAGAGAGAAGGGGAGATTTAAGATCGGAGGTCAGAGATCAGATGTCGGAGGTCAGAAGTCGGAAGTTGAAAGCCAGAAATCAGATGTCGGAAGTCAGAAACCTTTGATAGATTATGACTTCCAGTTTTGATGTAATTTGAAAAGCTTCGATCCAATTACTTCGGATTCGTCCATTAGTTCTTTAAAAATATCTTCGCTTATGTAGCTGCATTGAACAGCAAAATTTAGCCATGATTTGGTTTCCTGTAAAGACCCCATTGAATAGATTAAGAATTTTTTAAACTCGCTTTCATATACCCGTCTTCCCCATCCTTCTGCGATATTTGCGCAAATAGAACGCGAAGAATCGACGATTTGACTGGTTAATGAATATGTTTCTGATTTCGGGAATGACCTGGTTAGAAAATAAATTTTCATAGAATAATCATTGCCTAACCGATAAACGTCGAGGTCAAAAAAGGTTTTTATCATGAATTTGATCTTTTGTTTCTAATCTCAACTCTCAAAAGATCTGACTTCCGACCTCCGATCTCCGACATCTTACTAATTCTTCTTCTGCACTATCACAAAAACGTCCTCATTATCTTTTTTCATGAGGTATTTTTCGCGGGCAAACTTTTCAAGTTTTTTGGGGTTTGAGGTGAGTTCGTCGAGGTCCTTTTTTACTTTATCGGTTTCTTTCTGATAAAATTCACGTTCCTGTTTCAGTTTGTTTACTTGCTGACGGTATTGGTATTGTGAGAAAAGGTCGTTTTTATCAAAAAATATCATCCATACCAAAAAGGCAATTGAAACCAAAAAGTATTTGTTTTTAAAAAGATCGATCAGGCGTTTCATAGGATAATTTTTTATTTGAACCCATTGTCATTTCCACTATATGTCATTTCGAACGATAGAGAGAAATCCTATAAAGTATACAGAGCAAACTATACAAGTAGTACTTGTATAGCGGTTAGGCTCATCGTATAAGTTTTCTCCTTCCCGAAATCAATTCGGGACAAGCTGTTCCTCGTCGAAATGACAGAGAGGGTGATGATGATAAAATTATTAAAAAACCATATCCTAAACAAATATGGTTCTTAACTTTTCAACAATTGTTATCTTCTTGCGTCGCGGCTGCTGTTCCTGCTGCCGCTCATGCCGCTGCTTCCGCCGCGACCTCTGCTGTTGCTTCCAAAGCCCCTGCCTCTTTTTTGACCGGATCCGTTATGGCCGCCTGATTTTTTTGCTGCGCCGTCAGCGTGCCTGGCAACAACGCTTTGCGGACTCATAGGATATGGGTGCTCTTCTTCAATGGGGATTTGTTTGGCAATCAGTTTGTGTATGTCTTTTAAAAATTCAATTTCTTCCTGGTCGCAAAAAGAAAGCGCGATGCCGCTTGCCCCGGCCCGGCCTGTACGACCGATGCGGTGTACATAAGTTTCGGGAATGTTAGGGAGTTCGAAGTTAATTACGTGGGTAAGCTCGTCAATATCAATTCCGCGGGCCGCTATATCAGTGGCGATCAATACCCTCGTTGTACGGTTTTTGAAATTGGTTAAAGCGCGTTGTCTTGCATTTTGCGATTTATTACCATGAATAGCTTCGGCAGTAATGCCCACTTTGACCAAATCTTTTACCACCTTGTCGGCGCCGTGCTTGGTGCGTGTAAATACAAGGGCGGTTTTTATGTTTTTATCTTTCAGCAAGTGGATCAGCAATGACTTTTTATCATTCTTTTCTACATAGAATAAAGATTGCTGTATCGTATCGGCAGTTGATGAAACAGGAGTAACCTCAACTTTTTCCGGCCGTGTTAATATAGAATTTGCAAGCTGTTGGATTTCATTTGGCATTGTAGCCGAGAAAAACAGCGTTTGTCTTTTGGCAGGAACTTTAGCGATGATCTTTTTAACATCATGAACAAAGCCCATATCCAGCATACGGTCGGCTTCGTCAAGCACCAGCATCCTGATGTGATCTAAATGTACAAAGCGCTGGTTCATTAGGTCGAGCAGGCGGCCTGGTGTGGCAACAAGTATGTCGACACCTCTTTTTAAGGCATCAGTCTGTGGGTTTTGCGATACTCCACCGAAGATAACCAGGTGTTTTAAGCCGGTGTGCCTTCCATAAGCAGCAAAGCTTTCGTCAATTTGTATGGCGAGCTCACGTGTTGGCGTTAATATTAAGGCCTTTATAGTTTTTTGCTCTTTATGCTGCAGCCTGTCCTGGTATAATAACTGTAAAATAGGGATGGCAAATGCAGCAGTTTTGCCGGTGCCTGTTTGGGCGCAGCCCAGCAGGTCTTTATTTTGTAGTATAATGGGGATTGCTTGTTCCTGTATAGGCGTAGGCGTTGTATAGCCTTCAGTTTTTAGAGCCCGTAATATAGGCTCAATCAATTTTAAGTTTTCGAATGACATGTATTGTTTGTAATGTTTGTGCTAACGCGAAGCATAAGCGGATCTGAAGAGTTGTCGGTGATCAAAACCGTAAAGCGAACGGGTAATTATTGCAAAGATACGGTTTTATTGTGTTATTCCACTTTTTCAATTCTTCTAGCATGTTTTCTTTAACCTCAGCCATTAATTTTTCGTCAGATTTACCTTTTACCCAACTGGCGTCCAAATCGTCACAGGTGTCATATAAGCCATAAACATGCTCAAAAAAAATGCTGTCATAAACATATTGCTTTGTCTCGGAATAAAAATTAAACGTATCAATAGCCTTGTTTTTTATTTCTCTCACACCACTAAATACATCTTTTTTGCCCTCGATAATTTCTTCTGCTAATGCGCTGGCGTATTGTATTGCGGTCTATCGCCTGTCTGGGATACTAATATCTAATTCTTTCAACGCCAACTTAAAATACCGATCTATGACGTAAAAGTCTTCATTTTTTTCAAGACCAGCTAATATGCAAAGTGAAGGAGAATCCAATCCCTCCACCATAGCTAAATAAGCTATCCCAGGCAGTTGATCGGTGGTCAAGTTGCCGGTGACATACTTTGCAACTAGTTGTTTAAAGTTCAATAGATTAAAGCAAAATGATAAATGAACTCAGATATTTAATTTTGATTTTCAACTACTTCCGGCTTCTTCACAAAAAACGAATGCACCAAAATCATAAACACCCCTGCCATGATAGACATATCGGCAATATTAAATATACCTGTTTGAAACAGCCCGAAGTTAATGAACAAAAAGTCGGTCACCAGGCCGTGCACTATCCTGTCGTAAAGGTTGCCGATACCGCCGCCGACGATCAATATCAAACCTGATAAGGTAATGCGGTCGAGGTCTCTTCTTGTTAGTATAAAATAAAGTCCGTACAGCACTGCGATTAAAGGGAGGAGGTTTAATAGAATGGTCCTTGCACTTCCGGTCAGCGAATCGCCAACCCCTAAAAATGCACCAGTGTTTTCCACGTGGGTTATATAAGTATACTTGTGAAAAAAATAGTACCGTTCATAGTATTGAACTTTATGCCTGACGATAGATTTTGAAAGCTGGTCGCAGCCAATGTTTAGCGCAAGAAGGAATAGTATGATGAAAATTCTTAGATATTTATTTGATTTCATTATTGTCTGAACCCGGATTTATACGATTTTATAAATTTAAAAGGATGCAAATCTAATATTTTTATGGGGATGGTTCTAATGAGATAGTAAATAGGAGATCGCCACGTCGCTGATAAAAGCGAATCGCGATGACGCTCCTTTTTAACAAAAAAAGCCGGTCAAATGACCGGCTCAAAATTCGTGCAATTCGAAATAATTCGTGTGATTTAATTATTTACGGTTTTTGAAATATTTAAAATCTTTGCCGACAAATTTTGCGCTGTCGCCTAATTCTTCTTCAATACGCAACAACTGGTTGTACTTAGCAACCCTGTCTGAGCGTGAAAGTGATCCGGTTTTTATCTGACCGCAATTTAAAGCAACCGCTAAATCGGCAATGGTTGAATCCTCAGTTTCGCCCGAACGGTGGCTCATTACCGAGGTATAACCGTTAGTTTGTGCCAAAGTTACCGAATCGATGGTTTCTGTTAATGTTCCTATCTGGTTAACCTTTACAAGGATTGAGTTAGCAATATCTTTGTCGATACCTTGTTGTAAACGTATTACATTGGTAACAAACAAATCATCACCCACCAACTGAACTTTGCTGCCTAATCTGTCAGTTAATAATTTCCAGCCATCCCAATCATCTTCAGACATGCCGTCTTCAATAGAAATAACAGGATATTTTTCAGTCAATTGCGCTAAAAATTCTACCTGTTCAGCGCTGGTGCGGATAACACCTTTTTCACCTTCAAATTTGCTGTAATCGTATTTACCGTTTACATAAAATTCCGATGCGGCGCAATCAAATGCCAAACAAATGTCTGTACCAACTTTATATCCAGCTTTTTCAACAGCTTTAAGAACAGTTTCAATAGCGTCTTCAATACCATCAAACTCAGGCGCAAAACCACCTTCATCGCCAACTGCAGTCGAAAGGCCCCTGTCGTGCAATATCTTTTTTAAGTTATGGAAAATTTCTGATCCCCACCTTAAAGCTTCCGAAAAAGACTCGGCGCCAACCGGCATGATCATAAATTCCTGGAATGATATCGGCGCATCGGAGTGTGAGCCTGCATTGATGATATTCATCATCGGCAGCGGCAATGTGTTAGCGTTAACACCACCGATATAACGGTAAAGCGACTGGCGGCTTTCCTGTGCTGCAGCCTTGGCAACCGCCAACGAAACACCTAAAATAGCGTTTGCACCAAGTTTACCTTTGTTTTCGGTACCATCAATCTCACGCATCAGTTTATCAATAGCATTCTGTTCAAAAACATCGATGCCATTTAACTCTTTTGCCAATATATCATTTACATTTTCAACGGCTTTAAGTACGCCCTTGCCCATATATACTTTCTTGTCGTTATCACGAAGCTCAACCGCCTCATGTGCACCGGTTGATGCGCCCGAAGGTACAGCTGCACGGCCAAGAGCGCCGTTTTCAGTTAATACATCTACTTCAATAGTAGGGTTTCCGCGCGAATCAAGGATCTGCCGGGCATGGATGTCAATTATTAAGCTCATTGAATTTCAATTTAAGTTTACTTAGTGTAAATGATACACTATATAATATATAATTTCCAAATATACACTTTCCGATAAATAAGTTTAAAGATTTCACAGATTGTTTAGTGATTTCACCGATTATTAACAATAATTTAACTTGCCGGGCGCGGGTTTGGCGGCATATATTACGGTCTTTATTGAATCATGAGAGCAAATTCAACTCAGATAATCCGCGAAGCCTATAAATTATAATCGGTGAAATCAAATTAAAAATCTGTGAAATCCCAATAAAATCAAACTAAAATCGGTGAAATCCCAATTAAGCCTATTCCCATTTAAATGTCTTAACTGCTACTGCATAAACAATTATAAACCAAATGCCTAATACCAATAATTGGGGGCCAACATCGCTCAGGCCGGCACCTTCAAAGGCTACATTGCGCATCGCTTTGTTTAGATAAGTTAACGGCAGCACGTTACTTAATGCCTGCAGCCACGATGGGAAGGCTGTGGTGGCAAAGAAAGTTCCTGATAATAAAAACTGGGGCAAGGTAATGATATTGGAAAGGGGAGGCACAGTACTTTCGTTTTTAGCAATCCCCGAAATGATAAAGCCGAAGCCCATAAATATGATGAGGCCGAAAGCTGAGAGGATAAGCATATTTACAACGGTGGTTAACCCATGAACAAGTGTAAAGCCAAAAAAGTAGTGTCCGATGGTAATGATGAATAACGCGCCGATCCACGAAAATACAAGGCGTGCCAAAGCTTCACCTATCACTATGCTGTAACGTTTTACGGGGGTCGCAAAGAAACGTTTGATAACCAATGTTAAACGCAGGCTCAGGAAAACGAATGCTGTCCCGAAAACCCCGCTGCTTAACAGCGAGAAGCCAAGCATACCCGGTAAAATAAAATCGATGTATTTATATTCCCGACCGCTAACAGTGGCTTCTCTCATCT
Source organism: Mucilaginibacter sp. (assembly GCA_036498965.1). Lineage (GTDB taxonomy): Bacteria > Bacteroidota > Bacteroidia > Sphingobacteriales > Sphingobacteriaceae > Mucilaginibacter. The sequence continues at coordinate 19,936 of DASYEP010000150.1, read as the reverse complement.
CAGCCACAGGCTGTGGCGCAGTATTACCATAACTGTTTATCTGAAAAAAAACACTGTTTAATAATGATTTGAGTATAGCATCTTTTTGTGCAGAGGCCTTGGTATATTGTATATGAAGTGTATATGGCGGACGGCTGTTGTTTTTTTGTATATCGATAATAGCATCAATACTGCCTTTTGAAAGGTTTTGAGCCATCTCAGTTTCCGACTGATTTTTAATCAGGTTCACCACCTTGGCATTTTTTAACGCCTGGTAAACCGGGCCGGTTGTATCGCAGGTTTTTGCGACACCTACATCCACGGTTACAGCACTGCCACCAATGTTGGCAAAAACAATAATGAATATCAGCGGGAAGGCCAAACTAAATACCACAGCCGATGGGCTGCGTATGATGGAACGAAAACTGGCCATTGCGATGGCTAGGGTTGCACGGGTATTACTGTATTTGTTCATTTTGTTGGTTCAGTAGTTCATTTGTTTATTTGCCTCACCCTGCCCTCTCCAAAGGAGAGGGTTCTGGATATTGGTTTCTTAAGTTAATTTTCTTATTAAAAAAATTATAGCCCTCTCCTTTGGAGAGGGTTGGGTGAGGCATTATCCCTCACGCCACTCTTTTCCGGTAAGATTTATAAAAACATCCTCCAGGTTGGCCAGTTTTACTTGTTTTTTTCGTTCAAAGCCCGACTCAACCAGTTGATCGATAAAGTGGTTTGGTGTATCGATGCCTACAATGCGGCCGCCGTCAACAAAGGCAACACGGTCGCATAGTTCTTCTGCCTCATCCATATAATGGGTGGTAATTACAACGGTAGTTCCCGCGTCGCGTATTTCGCGGATAAGATCCCACAAATTACGGCGTGCCTGCGGGTCGAGGCCGGTGGTAGGTTCATCCAGGAAAATTATCTTCGGATTATTTATCAGCGTTGTGGCTATTGAAAAACGCTGTTTTTGTCCACCGGAGAGGTCCTTATACTTTGATTTGGCTTTATCGGTCAGCGCCACTTTTCCCAACATTTCTGATGAGGTTTTATCTATCCCGTACAATCCGCAAAAAAGTTTAATCAATTCGGCCAAATTTAAATTCGGATAATATCCTGCCGACTGTAGTTGCACACCTATGCGTTGTTTAATTTTATCGGCATCAGTTTCAATTGAAAAGCCATCTACAGTAACCTCACCTGATGTTTTATCGCGAAGGGTCTCAATAATCTCGAGAGTGGTAGTTTTACCGGCGCCATTTGGGCCAAGCAAACCGAAAATCTCGCCGTCATAAACTTCAAAACTAATTCCCTTTACGGCTTCAAAATCGCCATAGTTTTTTACCAGGTTTTTTACTGTAATTATAGGTTGTTTTGCCATGCGGTAAAAATCGTTTACAAAATTGATATTTTCATTATTTTTCTGCGATTAGCTGAAAATTTGGCATTTCAATGTTCTTTGGTTGGGACTATTTTTTTAAGTAAAAAAGAGACTTACTTCATCAGATGTCCTAAGGAATGTATAATTGAATGCACGTGCTGTGCAAGGTGCATGGCTGTGTGTATAATATGTACAATTAGTAAGGTTTTCATGACACAAATGATTTATAGTTCAAATGTGCTAACAGAACCATTTTTTAGCTAAAGGTTTTAGGCGAACTGCGGTAAATTGTCGGTGAATTATTGAGGATAAGCGACGAATAAGGCAGTTTTTTGAATGCAGCTATGATGCGATTGATTAATTGTACCTTTTTAGATGCCGTATGGCTTTAACATGTAGAGAAGTCTGCATTAAAATCGCTGAGTATTTTTATCTAAGAAATAAAATAGATTGATTTCGCGAGGATTCATCTACCCAAATCAAACGATAGTGTTACTTTAAATTATCTATTAACTTTTTTAATTCCTTATCAGTGATATTTTCGGTTTCTGATTTGTCATAAATTGAAATCAAGTTAACCGTGGCTACTGGATTATCCGTTTCCAAATTTGCTATTAATTCAACCTCAAGATATGATATAACCCTTGCTCCTCCACTTTTACCTTTTCCTTTGCTGGTTATTTTTAGGCGGATTTTAAAAGTGTTATTACCAAGAGATGTTCCTAGTGTAGGGTTTATAAGCAGTTCTTTTTCGAGATTAGCTAAATCAGTTTGTAAGGATTTATATTTCCTAAGAAGCGGTTTTGCTTCCTTCTTAAAGTTCGAGGTAACTTTAACTGTTATCTTCACTCAAAAAGTCGGATAAGGTTTGTAAGCTTTTACCTTTTTTTCTGCTTTCTTTAACTTCTGTAATTCCGTGCTGGATCCCAGTTAAAACAGCTAATTTTTTATTTAATTTTTTATATTTTTCATTCAGGTCTTCCCACGTTTTAAGAGGGACTAAAACACTTGTTTTGTGACCGTCGTCGTCAATTATATATTTCAAAGTGGATGACATTTTTTAAATTTAAATTCACCTAAAGTTAAATAATAAAAGCGAAATTTTTAATTCATAAAAAAGCCTTTCAAGTTCCGAACTTAAAAGGCTTTTCACATCTGCACATCTGAAATTTGCACATCTGCACATTTTCTAATTCTTCATCAGCTTAATAAAGTCGTCAAACAAATACCGGCTGTCGTGCGGACCTGGAGATGATTCCGGGTGATATTGTACGGAGAATGCTTTTTTACCTTTTACCCTGATACCTTCGATAGATTGATCATTAAGGTTCACATGGGTAATTTCCACTTTATCAGATGCCCGTACTGCTTCGGGTACTACGCCAAAACCGTGGTTTTGAGAAGTAACCTCACAATGGTTGATGATTATATTTTTCACCGGGTGGTTTAAGCCGCGGTGGCCGTTAAACATTTTTTTGGTGGGGATATCATTTGCCAGTGCCAGCAACTGATGGCCAAGACAAATACCAAACATTGGTTTGTCGGACGCTAAGATGTCTTTTACCGTTTCAACAGCATAAGGCATAGCGGATGGATCGCCAGGGCCGTTTGATATGAAGTAGCCGGTAGGCGCAAAATCTTTTTCCATTTCTGCAAAAGATGTTTTTGCGGGGAAAACTTTGGCATAAATATCCCTGTCGTCGAAATTGCGGAGGATATTTTTCTTTACGCCCAGGTCAAGTACCGCAACGCGATAAGCAGCTTTTTCATCTCCAAAAGTATAAGTTTCGGTAGTAGAAACTTTTGAAGAAAGCTCCAATCCATCCATCGAAGGAACTTCATCCAGCTTTGCTTTTAATTCTTCCAGATCCAATATCTCAGATGAGATGATGGCGTTCATAGCCCCTTTATCGCGGATATGACGAACCAACTGGCGGGTATCAATATCCGAAATACCAACTATATTTTGTTCCTGGAAATAATCCTGTATCGATTCGTTTGCCTGTTTACGGGTATAGTAGATATTGTAATTTTTGCAAACCAATCCGGATATCTGTATCCTGCCCGATTCAACTTCTTTGTCAGCTATTCCATAGTTGCCAATGTGCGCATTGGTGGTAACCATTATCTGTCCAAAATAGGAGGGATCGGTAAAAATTTCCTGGTAGCCGGTCATTCCGGTATTAAAGCAAATTTCGCCGGTTGTGGTGCCCATTTTTCCGGCTGCTTTTCCATAAAAAACAGTTCCGTCAGCAAGCAATAATACCGCGGGTAATTTGGTGAAATATGTCATGGATCAAAAAAATTGAATGGTTAAAAAGCCGGTTTGCCTGGCGCAGCGCTCCGTGAAAACAAGCTAAAATATTGAAGTAAGAAACTTCTGGATTCACGGGCGCAAAGATAGTAAAAAGTCACTAATTTCACTAATTAAATGCGGATTAACACTAATGCTTTTGATCGATTAAAGTAATTAGCCCTAAATTTGTTCAATTAATGTTACTCAATTAAAATTCGTGTAATTCGAATAAATTCGTGTAATTCGTGCCATTCAAAACTATAACTATCATGTCCACACATAAAGAGGTTAAGAGAATTACCACGCATATTTTACAGGAAATGAAAGTACGCGGCGAGAAAATTTCCATGCTCACTGCTTACGATTATTCAATGGCAGCTATTGTTGATGAAGCCGGGACGGACATTATATTGGTGGGCGATTCAGCATCCAACGTTATGGCAGGTCACGAAACCACCCTCCCAATTACGCTGGATCAAATGATCTATCATGCTTCATCGGTTGTGCGTGCTGCGAAACGTGCTTTGGTAGTGGTGGATCTTCCTTTTGGCTCGTACCAGGGCAACTCGAAGGAGGCTTTAAATTCGGCTATCCGCATTATGAAGGAAGCCGGAGCACACAGCGTTAAAATGGAAGGTGGTGTTGAAATAGCTGAATCGGTGACCCGTATACTTACAGCAGGCATCCCGGTTATGGGACATTTGGGTTTAACGCCGCAATCGATTTATAAATTTGGCACCTATACCGTGCGGGCCAGACACGAAGCCGAGGCAAAAAAATTGCGGGAGGATGCATTAAAGCTGCAGGAATTAGGCTGTTTTGCTATAGTACTTGAGAAAATTCCTGCGGTACTGGCAAAAGAAGTTAGTGAAAGTTTAAGTATTCCAATTATTGGCATTGGAGCCGGCCGGTATTGCGATGGCCAGGTATTGGTTATTCACGATATGCTTGGGATAAATAAAGGGTTTAAGCCCCGTTTTTTGCGCCAATACGCCAATTTGAACGAAATAATGAACGACGCGATAAAAGATTACGTTAGTGATATAAAGACGAAAAGCTTCCCGAACGAGAAGGAGGAGTATTGATTTTTTAGTCCGTGGTCGATAGTCCATGGACCATAGCTGAATTCTATTAAGATAATTGCCATGGTCTATCGTCCATGGACAAAAAATAACTATGGCTAGGCCCGATTTTAAATATACCAGTTACGACATTACCGATAAAGACATACTGTATGAGGATAACCACCTTATAGCAGTGAATAAACGCGCGGGGGATATTGTGCAGGTTGACGAAACGGGGGATGAGTCGCTGGAAGATAAGGTAAAGAAATATATCGCCAATAAATATAATAAGCCCAACGGCGCATTTTTGGGGGTGGTTCACCGACTTGACAGACCCGTTAGCGGAGTTATTTTATTTGCCAAAACAAGTAAGGCTTTGGAGCGCATTAACGCGCTTTTCAAAAGTCGCGAAATGCACAAAACCTATTATGCGGTGGTGCGCAACCGGCCACAGCCCGAAGAAGGTAACCTGGTACACTGGTTGGTAAAAAATCCACAAAAAAATGTAACCAAAGCGTATGATCGTGAAGTGCCCGGAAGTTTGCGTTCCGAATTGAACTATAAACTGGTAGGCGAACTTAACGGCTACTATTTAATTGAAGTTGATCCGATTACGGGAAGGCCGCATCAGATTAGAGTGCAGCTCGCCACTTTAAACTCCCCCATTGTTGGCGACAATAAATATGGCTATCCACGAGGTAGTTTGCGTAAGAGCATTAGCCTGCATGCCCGTAAATTACAGTTCATTCATCCTATAAAAAAGGAGCCGGTTTTGATTATAGCCCCTGTACCTAAAGATGGTTTTTGGGAAAAGTTTGAGAGGATGATGGGGTAGTAATTCCTTTACAACCCCAGCACCGTTTCCCAAATCCTTTCATCCACCAAAACGCCTTCTATCAAACTTTTCTTTCTGTTTTTTAAAGTGTTTTCGCCAGGATAAGAAATTGAGCCACCTTCATGTTCAGGCCGGCTGGTTTTGGTGTAATCGATTATCTCTTTAATTAAATTGATGGTGTGTTCAGTATTTTGCGGTTTAATGCAGATAAAAAGCTGCGACACGCTCGATTCCTTTTCGCTTTCGGTGATCTTAGCGGTTGAATTGCCCTGGCTGAGGATAGTTACCAATAAATCAAGCACCAGCGACAAACCCGAGCCTTTCCAAAAACCAACCGGTAACAATCGTTTTGATTCAAGAATTGTTGCAGCATCGGTGCTTAAATTGCCTTCGTTGTCATAACCACCGGGTAATGGCAACTCCTCGTTATTGTTTTTATATTGAACAAGCTTACCAACCGAGTATTGAGAAATAGCCATATCCAATACCACGTGCCCACCTATGCGGGGAATAGCGATAACCAATGGGTTATTGCCAAGCCGTGGATCAATACCTCCCCAGGGCGGTAGGTTGGCTATGGTATTAGTGATGCAAATGCCGATAAATCCAGCGTCGGCGGCTTGCCAGCCATAAGCGCCGGCACGCATCCAATGATTGGTATTTTTAATGGCAACGCAGCCTATTCCATTTTCCTTCGCGAGTTCGATAGCCCTGTTCATGCAAAAACGTGCGTTCAGCATCCCCGGCGCTAAATTACCGTTCCATTGCTCCAACGATCCAAAAGCGTTTTCTTTCACTGGTTCAGCATCAGGTTTTACCAGGCCCTCCTTTACAAATTCCACAAAAGTTGGAAATCGGTTTAGGCCATGCGTATAAACGCCATCACGGCTGTTTTCGGCAAAAATTGTAGCGCATATCTCTGCTTTTATCTCCGTAAAGTTCAGCGTCAGCAGTATGCGTTTAAATTCGGATTTCAGTTTTTCAAAAGGAATTCTCATTTTGTTGGTTAAAGTCCATGGACCATCGACCATGGTCCAAGGACTCTTCTTTTTTTCGTTGATAAAATTCTCCTACCTATAACGACGCCATATCAATGACAAAGCGGTAACGCACATCGCCTTTTATCATGCGCTCATAAGCTTTGTTAATATAATCGATATTAATTACTTCAACATCCGAGGTTATGCCATGTTCTGCACAATAGTCCAGCATTTCCTGGGTTTCCTTTATCCCGCCAATAAGCGAACCGGCCAAACGGCGGCGACGCATAATAAGGTTAAATGCAGAAACTACCGGTGCCTCCGGCGGAACGCCCACTAAAATCATCGTACCGTCCAATTTTAGCATTTGCAGGTAAAAGTTGTATTCGTGTTGTGCGGATATGGTGTTAATGATAAAATCAAGGCTTCCTGCTATTTTATTTACTTGTTCTGCATCTGATGTTACCACAAAATGGTGAGCGCCTAATTTGTCTGCATCTGCTTTTTTTGATGCGGAAGTGCTCAACACGGTAACTTCAGCACCTAACGAAGCTGCAAGCTTTACGGCCATGTGACCTAGTCCGCCTAAACCAACTACACCCACTTTATGACCTTTGCCGACTTTCCATTGCATCAACGGCGAATAAGTAGTTATCCCCGCACATAAAAGCGGGGCAACACCCTCCAGCGGTAATTTATCAGATATGTGAAGCGTATAATTTTCATCAACTATTATCTGGTTAGAGTAGCCTCCGTAAGTGGGTGCACCTTGTTTATCGCGGCCGTTATAGGTTCCCACCATCCCAAAGTCGCAATATTGCTCAAGGCCGGCAAGGCAGCTTGGGCAGTGGCGACATGAGTCAACAAAACAACCTACGCCGGCTGTTTCGCCAACTTTAAATTTTGTTACCTTATCGCCCACCTTGATAATTTTCCCCACTATTTCGTGCCCCGGAACCATCGGGAAAATAGAGCCTCCCCATTCGTCGCGCGCCTGGTGAATATCCGAATGGCAAACACCGCAGAATAAAATTTCTATCTGTACATCGTTAGGACCGACTTCGCGGCGTTCAAATTTAAATGGTTCCAAAGGAGTTTTTGCCTTTGGCGCTGCATAGCCTTTTACTGGTATCATAGTTTTGGTTGAGTTAAATGTTGAACAAATATATAGGTATAGTAGTTGAATTTTGCCGGGCCGACAGATTAATCTGATTTATGAGATTTCGCTGATTATTTAAATCGTTGTTCAAACAATCACTTAAAATATTTGCCGTTTTAAACAGTTATAATTGCAAATGCGCCGTACTACCGGCCAGAATTTTTATTTTTGCCTATGTTTTTGCACTTGAAGATTAAACATTTAATACTCCCTCTAATAATTTTGGTTACCGGCCTGGTAATAAATTCATGTAAAAAGGAAAACACCAACAACATTCAAGCGCTTTTAGTTGGCAAATGGCAGCTGGCATCGGTGCAGGCTACTTATTATACCGGCAACTCAATGGATTCTACAACCCTGCTTAACACTACATGCGATTCAAACCAGGTATTCACATTCAAAGCAGACAATACCTGTACCTATACCAATTTTCATTGTCTTGCACAACCTGTTGCCAGCGGGCAATGGGCATTGACAGAAAACAAGCTTTTTTTGCAATCGAATATGGTTTGCAAAGACACTACCGCAGCAGGCACTTCAAAGCCATTTAGTTACGCGCAGATATTTAACCTTGGCCAGTTTTCGTTGGTTTTGAACACAGGTGATATCCAACCAAATTATTCGCTTACGGCTAAGCGAATAATTATACAATATGGTTTTATCAATCAAAAATCATTGGGAATACCCCAATAGACCAGCGACCGGTTTTTTTGAAAAAAGTGACGAATAGAAACTAAAATCAGTGGTTTTGTGCTACTTTGCATCAGATTTGCGAATGTCTTTCGCCTTATTAAAAGTCGCCAAACAACTATCCAACGGTTGACCTTTAGTATAAATACAGTTGCAGAAAATTTCGCAGCCCGCTGGGTTTTTGCTGGAAGCACATTGATTTCTGCATTCAGCTTCAGAGTTGCCCGGCACGATCTCGTATAAATAAAAAGTACCGATGATGACAAAGGCTAAGACTGCGAAGCTACCTCCAAAAAATATGATCCGAAGGCGCTTACCCAAGGGGTTTTTTAACACAGGTGGCTCTGTCTTGGGCTGCTTAAACGGCAGAATGTATTTTAAACGGTCATAATCCCAAATTAATAAAAACAAGCTTGCCAATAACATCATCGTTACGCCCCGGGTACCGTCAAAGCGGGTAGCATAAGTCAGTACACAAATATTGACGATGAATGGAAAATACATCAGTGCACCAAGAAGCGAAGTTCTCGGAATCAGTAATAATATAGCAGTTATAATTTGAGCAATTCCAATAAAGGTGTAGTAATACCCGGTTAGCTGTAAGGCATCGAAGTAATGTCCTAAAGGGTTATTGGATGACAAACCTGCGGCGAAACGTTCACCCTTGATTTTCACATAGCCTGCTATAATAAAGCTCGCTGCCAGAGCGACGCGGCAAAACACAGCAAACCGCTGAAACACCTTGTCGGACTTTGCCTCATAGTATATTTCTTCAATTCTATTCATAACTATAAATGACGTAAGAATGGGTGTCGTTGGTTCATGCTTTTTTACGGATAATTATTTTGCTGAGAAGATAATGTAGAACTAATGCGATGGCGGTCCAGTATAGAGCACAGGCAAGTGCCCGAATGGGAGGTGCCGGGTCCGGATCGTTGAATATTGGTGACAAGGGTCCTACCAAAACAATTTTGATAGGATATAAAATGGCAGCTAAGGAGCGTTTCCAGGCTATTGGTGAGCCAGTTCCGGGGAACCACTCGCCGTTTACGGGTCCCAAAAGTAAATTAGAGGTAAATTGAAAGGCAAAAGCCGAAACGAGGAAGATAATGACGAATTTTGTTCTGGAAATTTTCATACTATTGGGTCTGGGTAATTGAGCAAAAGTACTTTGCAATACAAAGTTAAATAAAATCACTTTGTATAGCAAAGTATTTTAAGAAAATTTTAAACTGAGACACTACCAAAAACAAATTATTGCTCAGAAAGCTTTATATTTGCCACATCGTAAAAACCACACTGTTGTTTTGATTTACCAAATTCAACAAATCGTAACGAGAATGAATAAAAAAATTCCGATAACTACCGGGATATATAGCTATCTGGGTGATAGTGTCATTTTAAAACACAATATTTAATCCGGATGAAAAAAAGAATAGCAATTTTTGCTTCAGGTTCCGGATCAAATGCTCAAAAAATAATGGAGCATTTTAAGCGTAACCCCGAAGCGGAAGTAGTACTGATACTAACAAATAATCCACAGGCTTACGTATTACAACGTGCCGACAATTTCGAAATACCTTCGCACATATTTACCCGGCACGAGTTTTACGAAACTGACGATGTGATCAGGTTATTAAAAAACCTCCAGGTTGACCTCATTGTGCTGGCCGGATTTTTATGGCTGGTGCCCGAACAGTTGTTAAAGGCTTTCCCAAATAAGATCATCAACCTGCACCCGGCTTTATTGCCTAAATTTGGGGGCAAAGGAATGTTTGGCGATCATGTGCACCAGGCCGTACTTGATGCAAAAGAAGAAGAATCGGGCATTACCATACATTTTGCGGGCGAACATTTTGATGAAGGAGAGATTATTCACCAGTCGAAGTTTAAAATAGAACCAGACGACAACCTTGAGATCATTAAGTTTAAAGGCCAGCAGTTGGAGCATCATCACTTCCCTCGGGTGATAGAAAGTTTGCTGAAAAAGATGAAAAGCTAAGGCTGCATTAATAAAAACGATGCCCCGCGGGGACAAATCCGCTTATTTCAAGCCATTAAAAATGGATTGCGTTCTTTTACAGGTACTTTAACTCCTGAACTATTGTTAAAAAGGTTCAAATTCATATATTTGGTCTTAGCTATTGTGGAGTAAACTTCCGCGACATTAACAACTGGTTTTATAAGCGATTAATGAAAGTAACCTCTCCGAACATCGACAGTCCTGCAGACTTAGGCTTGGCGAAAACCCTTCCAACAAAAAATCTCGCTAAGCTGGTTTGGTCAATGGTTAGGCCTTATAAAAAATGGATGCTAATCATTTTTTTTGCTATGCTGCTCGAAACCGTTATGAGCATTGCTACACCATGGCCGCTGAAGATAGTCATTGATAACGTTATAGGCCACCATAAATTACCGGACTGGCTGGCATGGATGAATACCGTTTTTCCGGGCGAAAATAAGGTGCAGTTTGCTATAGTTGCTGCAATATGTGTTATAGCAATAGCAGCAATCGGCTCGCTTGCCAGTTATATTGACAGTTACTTTACAGAGAGTGTGGCACAATATGTTTCGAATAATTTAAGACGTCAAATATATCATCACCTTCAGCGGCTTTCACTGGAATATTACGATACACATCAAACGGGCAAACTACTGAGCACCATTACTACTGATGTTTCAACCATACAGGACTTTGCTTCCTCATCGCTGATGAATATCATTGTCGATCAGCTTACTATTTTTGGCATGCTTGGCATAATGTTTTATTTAAACGCAAGTTTTGCCCTGATAGCCGTGGCGGTTTCGCCATTTTTACTATTATTTGTTTCGCGCTTTAAAAAGGTGATTAAAAAGGCAACGCATGAAGTGCGGCAGGACCAAAGTAATATGCTGGTTGTTTTACAGCAGGGCCTTGAATCCATCCGTGCAGTAAATGCTTTCGGTCGGCAGGACCTTGAAGAAGACCGGCTTAAAAAAGTGAGCCTCGAAACAGTTGGGGCTGCACTTAAAGCCCGGCGTGTGAAGTCGGTACTCAATCCGGTTATTGCTATCACTGTATCTTTTTGTATTGCAATAGTTTTGTGGCGCGGAACCGACCTGGTACTGAACGGTGTTATGACCGTGGGTTCATTGACCGTTTTTCTGTGGTATATGAATAAGTTCTTTTCCCCGGTGCAGGACCTTGCAAAAATGACGAGTACCATTGCGCAGGTAACCGTTGCGCTTGAGCGGATACAAGCTATCCTCGGTACCAACATTATAGTAGCAGAAAAACCGAACGCTGAGAATCCGGGCAGACTGAGCGGCAATATTACTTTTAACCATGTATCTTTTGCTTACATCCATGAAGCGCCGGTTTTAAAGGATATTGACCTTCAAATCAGTTGCGGGCAGCGGATAGGCATTTGCGGGCCAACCGGGTGCGGAAAATCCACCATCGTGAGTCTTATCGCCCGCTTTTATGATCCGACAGGCGGCCAGGTCTTGATAGATGGTAAAGATATCAGTGACTTTACCCTCGATGGATTACGTTCACAACTTGGTTTTGTTTTACAGGATACTGTGCTTTTTTACGGCTCGATACGTGAAAATATAGCCTACGGCAGGCCCGGCGCGACCGAAGAAGAGATTATTGAGGCCGCTAAACTGGCAAATGCTCATGAATTTATTAGCTGTATGCCCCACGGATATGACACGTTGGTGGGAGAAAGGGGCATGACACTTTCAGGCGGCCAGCGGCAGCGGATAGGAATTGCGCGGGCTGTTGTGCGAAATTCGCCCATTCTTATTTTGGACGAACCTACGGCATCGCTCGACGTTGAAGCTGAAAAAATTGTTATGGAAGCATTGGAACAATTGATGGAAGGGCGAACTGTAATTACCATTGCGCATCGCCTTAGCACCATTTGTAATTGCGACAAGATAGTCGTTCTGCACGGCGGCTGCATTGCCGAAGAAGGCAGCCATGAAGAGTTGATGGACAAGGGCGGGCTTTACGCAGAACATTATATAATGCAGTCTATTGCAAAACAGCCGTTTCACAAAATAATTTCGTAGCTTAACACGCTTAAGATTAAACACCAATCGGGAACATTATTATCACAGACTATGCATAAACGTTCAATTATTGTTTTTCCGGATGATACCGTAAAGTCCATCATTGACGCTATCAGCAGTGCGCATAAATCCATATTGGTAAAAATGTTCCTTTTTTCGGATCCGGAATTGCTGGACGCCATTATCGCCGCAAAAAAACGCGGAGTTGAAGTAAAGGTGATGCTCAATCCTTCGAGGCGAAACGGTGAGGAGGAAAACGAAGATACCCGTAAAAAACTTGAAGCTGCAGGAATAGAAGTGCGCGATAGTAATCCATGCTTTGTTATTACTCACGAAAAATCAATGGTGGTAGATGGGAAGCTCGCTTTTGTAAAATCATTAAATTGGGAAACCAAAAATCTTACAGAAACGCGGGATTATGCTATTGTAACTTCGCATCCCCGCGAAGTGGAAGAAATTATATTATGCTTTGAAGCCGATTGGCTCCGCAAGGATTTTAATCCCGGTGAGGACGCTTCCCTGATTTGGTGCAGCCTGAATGGGCGTGAACGGATTGCAAAGTTTATTGACCAGGCAACGCATACCCTCTTTGTGCAAAATGAGCGTTACCAGGACCTGGTGATCATTGAGCGGATTGTCCGTGCAGCCAGCAGGGGCGTAAAAGTACATGTAATGGTGCCACCGCCGCATACGCTCAAGATGGACAAAATTGTGGAAGGCGTAGGCGGCTTGCGTATTATGGATGATGTGGGCATAAAAATACATAAGCTGAAACATTTAAAGCTGCACGGCAAAATGCTGCTGGCTGATGGTGTGCGGGCGATAGTAGGATCTATCAACCTGGCGCCGGGCAGCTTTGACCATCGCCGCGAACTGGCTATTGAAATTCACGACGAAGACATTGTTGAGCGACTGCAGGAAATAGCACACCACGACTGGAAACATTCCCACCCGCTTGATCTTTCGGACGAAGGGTTATTTGAAGATTTAGAGCATCGTGGTGAGGGTGGTTCGGAAAAGCTTGTGCTTAATTTACATGCCGATAAGAAGCACCATAAAGACCATGAGAAATAACGGTATGAGAATCAGGAACAAAGAATCAAGAATCAAGTAAAAATTCAATGCGTAATATCTTGTTTCCAACGAGCGTTGTCATGCTTAGCTCCGTCGAAGCACGTGCGCAGAGGCCTTTGCCCGCATGGTTCGAGTGCCTCACCATGCCATCCCATCACACAAAAAAAGCAACGAGGTAAGCAATCACCGAAACAGCCATACCATACATAAATACGTCGTACGATATGCGCAGTAAACGGAACTTGCGTCCTAAAACTTTGCCCTGCCAGTAAATATCTTTTATAAGGCTTCCATACAAAAATTCGTTATCGTCCATCATTTGCCTTATGCCGTATTCAAATTCTTTTAAATCCATGTTATAAAAACTGCCAAAAAATAACAGGTTTACTGTTTTGTTGTCCACCTGTTCCCTTGTAAAAGTGCCGCTGGGAATGTTTGGCCGCGTCGCCAGTACCGAGTATACAATGGTTATCATACAAACTGCCAGCAACAAAATAGTGGGATAAATAAGGTGGGAATTCTGTACAAGTTTTCCAATAAACAAACCTATCGCTAACGATATGATAATTGAGTTTACGGTAATCATAATGAAAGCCTTGTTATCGGCCATGATACTTAAATGCTGGTGATTCGACGACGAATTTTTGAACATAGTTTGCACTCCGCGCAAATGATGTTTGTTCTTTTTTAATTGCGATGAATAACTTCCCGTTGATCCCCCAGGTTCAATCGTTTTTGAAGTTATTTTATCGTTTGTTATTTCTTTTGATGGCAAATCCTCTGTCGGCATTTAATCTTCTGTTTTACGGTAATTTATCATTGTCGATATTGTTTTTAGCCGGAATGCCCTGATAATAAAGGTCATAATACAATTGCGCCAGCTTTGATATTTTATCGAAGATATTATTTTTATTTTCGAATTGTTAATTTTTTTTGTAGGTTCAATTCTTTATTCCTATTCGTTATTTCATAGAATTTTAATCATCAGTTAGGTTTAGCTATCATGACCAAACTTCTCCTATTTTTTTGTTGTATTTGTTTCCTATTGCCGGTAAATGCACAGAATAATGCAGGCCAGGCAGTTGCCCCGCAACAAGGTATCGCAAGGCCAAAATTGGTGGTAGGTATTGTTGTCGACCAAATGCGTTGGGACTATTTATATCGTTATTATGCCCGTTATAGCAATAATGGCGGGTTCAAGCGGCTTATAGGAAACGGATTTTCGTGCGATAACACAATGATCCCCTATATGCCAACGGTAACGGCGTGCGGACATACCAGTATTTACACTGGTTCGGTACCTGCAATTGACGGCATTACCAGTAACGAATGGTGGGATTACGATATTTCGGCAATTGCTTATTGCACCGGCGATACGGCCATGAAAACAATAGGGGGAACCTCAAAAGCCGGACAAATGAGCCCACACAATTTATTGGTTACCACTATTGGCGATGAATTGCGACTGGCAACTAATTTTCACAGTAAAGTTATAGGCATAGCGCTTAAAGACCGGGCCGCCATTTTGCCGGCCGGCCACGCTGCCAACGCTGCTTACTGGTACGAAGAAACAACCGGAAACTGGATATCTTCATCCTATTATTTTAATGAATTGCCCAAATGGGTGCAGGATTTGAACGCAAAAAAATTACCCGATCAATATTTTGCACAGGATTGGAACACGCTTTATCCGCTAGATACTTATACCGAAAGCGCTCCGGATATAGAACCTTACGAATACCGGCCATTTGGCAGAGCAGCTAAAGGATTTCCTTACAGTTTGAAAGAGTTTGCAGGGAAAAGTTACGGCCTTTTACATGTAACGCCTTATGGCAACAGCTTTACATTTGACATGGCAAAAGCTGCTGTTGCCGGAGAGCAATTGGGTGCCGGGTCCAATACCGACATGCTCACCATAAGTTTATCCACCCCTGACTACATCGGGCATACTTTTGGCCCCAATTCGGTAGAAGCCGAAGATGATTTTTTAAGGCTGGATAAAGACCTGGGCAGTTTCCTGGATTACCTGGATGGTAAGTTGGGAAAAGGGCAGTACCTGGTATTTTTAACAGCCGATCATGGTGCCGCACATGTGCCATTTTTTTTGAATCAGCATAAAATCCCGGCCGGCAACGCTATTGATGCGAATTATGCCGATGAATTGAATAAATTATTGCTTAAAAAATTTGGAAGTGACAAATTGATAATCGACGCCTCGGGCTACCAGGTTTATTTTAACCGGACCCTTATAAAACAACGCGGACTGAACAAGGATTCCATAAGTAAAGCAGTGCTGAATTACCTGACAGATCAGCCCGGCATATATCGCGCATTTGCGCAGGATAAATTAAATGAAACAACGCTAAATGCCACTATAAAAACTGCTGCAGCAAACGGATACTATCCGCAACGGAGCGGAGATATACAAATTATTTTTAAGCCGCAATGGATAGAGGGCTTTGAAAATGGAGGAACAACCCACGGGCAATGGAACCCTTACGACTCCCATATACCACTGGTTTGGTACGGATGGAATGTGCGACAGGGCCGAAGCGGGAGAGAAATTTATATGACTGACATAGCGGCAACTGTGGCTTTTATGCTGCACATACAAATGCCGAGCGGTTCAATAGGCCATGTAATTGAAGAGGTGTCGAAGTAAAGAGTGTTAGGGATATGCAATCGTCTCGCCTCACCCTGCCCTCTCCAAAGGAGAGGGTTCTAAAAAAAACGAAGTTAAAGTCCTCTCCTTGCGCCACCGCTAAAGCTAAGGGGGCACGCGGTTGGAGAGGATGGGTGAGGGCTTCGCCGTTTAGGTGAGGCAAATAGAAAATTAATAAAACCCGAATTGAATGATAAAATGTTAGTTTAAGAATTATCCTTTCACAATTAATCAAATCATTATGAAATCCTTTTTTACAGCATTGTTGTTTTTGGTGATCGCAGCCACAAATGCCGTTTACGCCCAAAAATATGTTGACAAGGTGAAATTTTTTAAAGACACCTCTGTCGTAAACGCAACGTTAACGCTGAACTTCAAAAAAATAATGTCGGAAAAGGAAAAGCTGGGTCACATTTACCCGGCAATGTTTAGTTGCAAAATGGGCGATAGTTTAAACATAAATGATCATGTTTCGTTAGAGGTGCGGGGACATTTCAGGCGGGAACATTGCTATTTACCACCACTCAAAATTATTTTTAAGAATGAAGCCTCTTCTGCTTTTTATAAATTGAAGTCCCTGAAATTGGTCAGCAACTGTATGGTGTCGAACTCCGATGATCAAAATCTACTGAAGGAGTACCTGGTTTACAAAATGTACAATATGATCACCGACAAAAGCTTTCGCGTGCGTCTTTTAAATTTGAGTTACCAGGATAGCAGCGGAAAGAAGAAAACGATTACCCGGCATGCCTTTTTGATTGAAGACGCAAAGGAACTTGCAAAAAGAAATGACTGTGTGGACTGGACAGACGTGGAAGGGAAAAAATTTACTTCCGAAACCACGGATCGCCGCCAAATGACGCTGGTGGCTATGTTTGAATATATGATTGGTAATACCGATTGGTCTGTCCCGGTAAATCATAACATAAAAGTCATACACTCTAAAAAAGATTCATTGTTAAGGCCTTTTGCGGTACCGTATGATTTTGACTTTTCGGGATTAGTAAACACAACTTACTCATCACCGGATGAAAGGCTTGAAATAGAAAACGTTAGGGTACGCCTTTACCGGGGTTTTCCGAGGGCTATGGAAGAATTGAATATAGCGACGGATATTTTTAAAAAACAAAAAGAAAATATCTATACGCTTATAAATAACTTCAGTCTGCTAGCGCCCTATTCAAAAAAAGAAATGACACATTATCTTGATGATTTTTTCAGGACAATAAATGATCCTAAAAGTGTAAAGGATGTGTTTATTACTAATGCGAGGACGCAGTAGGAATTTGTCTGAACTATGATTTGTTAGATTAGAGGATGGTAGGATTTTAGCCATGGTAATCCTCAGATCAAACGAATCACTATCAAGACAAATACCAAGATGGAAAGCATGCGTGTTCCATATCAACGACATCTTCTCACTGCTAAACTAACGGCTATGGTGACAACTCCAACAAAGCTAGTAAAATGTATATAATTATAGAACCTGAAGTAGCTGGGGGCCTGGGAGAAGGAACCATAGGAGATTTTAAACCTCAACCACCAATTGTTGAAAAACTTAACTATGAATTTTTTGGTTGGATGGGTGATGATATAATAGAATCTTTTCCGTGCTTTATTATGACGGAAAGATTAAAAAATAAAATTTGTGACGAACAATTAAGTGGGATAGCTTTTGACGATGTCTTTATTACCAAGTCTAAAGAGTTTTTTACGCGTTATACTAATGAAGATTTACCTGATTTTTTTTGGGCAAAAATAAATGGGGTATTTGGTTTGGATGATTTTGCAATTGGAAATGATTTAAGACTTACAATTTCTGAAAAGGCGTTCAAAATACTTGAATTATTTAATTTAAACCATGCTCTTTTGGAGGAGGTAAAAGGAATTTGATAAAAACGATATGTTTTTCGCTCTTGTTGGAGTTGTCTCCAACAAGTACCGGGATTTTGTCATTTATCATTATATTGCGCTTGCAATAAACCTTAATTCACTTCAACAGCGTGTCCGAAACTAATTTTGATTGTCATCCGCAATTTTTCACAGCAACAATATTAGAATGGAAGCATTTATTAAAAGAAGATGCTTTTAAAGACATTGTCATTAATAGACTGCGGTTTTTTAAAAAGGAAAGAAGCATTGTGATTTACGGTTTTGTTGATCATGCCAAATCACATCCACTTAATATGGCAAATACAGGATGGTTTTAAACAAGACATCATACAAATGCGCTTTTTAAAATTCACGGCCCAGCAGATGAAATTCAAGCTGATTGACGCTAAAGATCCAATGTTGTCGTGGTTTAGGGTAAATGCCAAAGACAGGCAGTATCAATTTTGGGAAAGAAATTCATTGAGCATCGACCTATGGACGCCGAAAGGATTTGAGCAAAAGCTGGACTATATCCATAACAATCCGATACAGGATAAATGGCAGCTAGTTAAATATCCTGAAGATTATAAATATTCTTCAGCAAAGTTTTATGAAACAGGTGTTGATGACTTTGGATTGTTGACGCATCATGCTGGTTAAGGATTCAAAAAGAGATTACGGTACTTGTTGGAGACAACTCCAACAAGGGCGGGGACAACCTCAACCAGGGCGAAAATTAAATTTTTTTTATGAAAATTAATATAATTAAAAAATTGAAATCGGTTGGGGGAATCGAAAAGAATCTCGATTGTACCGGTGATAAAAAACAGAAAGAGGCTGGCTTTTTAAACATTGAAAGAATGTTTAATTCACACTTGCCACAATCTTATAAGGATTTTTGCATAAACGTTGGCGCGTTTTCTTTTTAGAGCTCGTTTGCGTAAAATGCATTGATGAAGGGCAATTTATGTTAAAGGACAATAAGGTAAGCGTAGGTGATTTTTATTGTATTATCGGAAATAATGATTTGTCAGTAGATAAAGTCCTATTAACCTATGAAGAACAATTACGCGTTGGACTGTTGCCAGTTTGCGAAGGTGAACTAGGGGATATTATATGTATGAGCCTTCGGCGGGCTGATTATGAATGTGTTTATTACTTCCATCACGAAAACCCACCTGACAATGATTTATTTTTAATTGCGACAAGTTTTGAAGACTTCATAATGAAATTAGAAGTCTATAAATATCCAAGTGGCACTGATGATTTGGTAAAAAAAATGAAAATGGAATTAAGCCCTCAATTTTTGGCTCTTCTAAAGAAATCAGGATATGGGCCTAAAGAATAGAGAATTTTTGAGGGTTTACAAATCGTGTTGGTGGCTCAACACCCACTACTGGCATTTAGATTCACAACTAATTAAAATCAAGTTGTTATTGTTATTGAAGTTTTCTTTTTGCTTCTAACCTGGCCCGAATGCCGGGGAGAGGCCAAAAGTGTTGATTTCGTGCCCCGCGTTTAGGTAAAGGTTAGACCAAACATGGTGGCAATCTGAACGCGGGGCATGAGTTGCATTTGCCCTCGGCCCGCCCGTCATCGCACTGAGTTAGGTATTTGCAAATCATTGATTATCAATCGTTTATAATATATTGCCTTTTGGGTTTACACGCTGAATTGACAACTTGTTGATTATCAACTAAATGATACGAAAATTTATGAAATTGTGTTAACCATGTTAACCCTGTTGACCCGTCCTGAAATAGCTATACAGATTTGTGAGTAAATCCTGTAATGCCTATACAGTAGACTGTTAATCCTTGAAGGACTATACAGGTTTGTTTTTTTAAAGATAATCAATAATTAACTTGTTGTTTGTTTACCGTGT
>DASYEP010000149.1:0-22868 GCA_036498965.1 Mucilaginibacter sp. | reverse complement strand
AAAAACATAGTCGTCCACTACGCCGACAATTCTAAGATTTTTGTACGCGCCTTCCCTCATGCTGCGGGGCGATTGGATAATCTTCCCGACAACTCCGTTCTTGTCGATTATTTTTGCAAGTGATTTGGTGACAATAACGTTCAAACTATCAGAGGCCTCGCCTTTGAAATCCCTTCCCTCTATGATATGCATACCAGAGGTTGATACAAACTCCGGACTAACATTTCTAAACGTCAAGCTGATCTTGTTATCCCGTGGTTTGCCCTCCCAAGTAAATCTATCGTCGCTATTTCCACCATCTATAGTAACATGATCCGACTGTGCTGCATTAGCTACCAGACCAGTATTGATCAGTTGTTGCTTAACAACTGGAAAAGCCCTTCTGTTCCAGTGCTGCATATCAATCTCAACGAGGTTATCCTTGTTAAATCCAAGATTTCTGCTCTTTACATGTTGTATCTGCATGTAAATGATAAGGGTACTGATGATAAATACAACCGAAATAGTAAACTGGAGCACAACCAGGCCTTTTCTGACTGTTTCAGCGCCACCTGTTTTTATCTTCAGCCCCTTTAAAACTGCTACTGGGTTGAATGAAGATAAATATAGCGATGGGTAACTGCCTGCTGTTAAACCGCATACCAAAATAATAATGACTAGTGCCGCAATATGGGTTGGATTGCCTAATCCTAGTGAAAGGTTCTTGTGTACCAGATTGTTAAACTCGGGTAATGTAAAAAACATAATCGCAATTGCGCATATCGCCGCTAATGCTGACATTAACAGCGCTTCGCCGATGAACTGAGCAATCAGCCCCTGTCTTTGTGCCCCCAATACCTTGCGTACGCCTACTTCGCGGGCTCGTTTTTCGCTCCGGGCCGTGGCGAGGTTCATGAAATTGATACAAGCTATCAGCAATATAACCCAGGCAATCGCCGAGAGTAAGCGCACCTGTTTGATTTGCCCTCCGCCTGTTTGCTTTCCGTTAGCAAAGTCGCTATATAGATGCCAATCGCTCATCGGAAACAGAAATGCGGCGTTTTTTTGGGAAGCTTCTTTCTGATGAATAAAGTTATATAGTTTGTTATTTATCGATTTCAAATTCGCGTTTGGCTCCAGCTCAACATACGTAAAAGGGCCGTAACTGTGCCAAATCTTGTCCTCGTCATCGTTACCTGTCCGCTCCCTTATCTGTTGCATTTGTGTGGTGTAAGGCGCCAGCCACTCGAATTGTAATGTTGAGTTTTGAGGCAAGTCCTTCAGCACTCCTGTCACAACAAAATCCTGCTGATTATCAATCCGTACAGTTTTACCTATTATATTCGTTTCATTACCAAAAAACTTCTTGGCTGTTCGCTTAGTTATAACAACGGAATATGGCTGAGAAAATGCATTCGCTGCATTCCCTTGAACAAACGGAAGGGTAAACATACTAAAGACAGCAGGATCGGCATATTTGCCGTTGGCATAAACTTCACTGTTCCCAGTGCTGAATAATAACTTTTGATCACTGTCAGATATCCGGCAAACATTTGCAATACCCGGAATTTCGGCCTTAATCGTCCTTGCCATGATACGCGGTGTCGATCCAATCGTGAACTTATTGCCATCGAAATTTGCGTTTATCATTACAGAATACAGTCTGTCTTTCTTAGTATTCACATTATCGAAGGTCATTTCGTCGGCCACCCACAAAAAAATAAGTCCAGCACAGGCTATACCAATCGCTAATCCTCCAATGTTCAGAAAGCTATAACCCTTGTTTTTTAACAAGTTACGAAAAGTCGTTTTAAAGAAATTTTTTATCATGGTCTGTTAGTTTGTATTCAGCCCCCTCTAAATCTCCCCCGGTTGGGGAGACTTTTAATTTTTCTTCATATAAATGTTCCTACTGCCAACTGTTCACGGCAAACTACTCTACTCGCTTCGCAAACTATTCACCGGATTTGTCAACGCTGCTTTAATAGATTGAAAACTGATAGTCAACAAGGCTATCAGCATTGCGGATAATCCCGAAACCAGGAATATCCACCAGCTTATGTTTACCCGGTAGGCAAAATCTTGTAACCACTGATGCATAAAATAATAAGCAATGGGTGACGCAATAATCAAAGCGATCATCACTAATATTAAAAAATCCTTGCTGAGCATGGTCACAATTCCAACAGCGCTTGCACCCAAAACTTTCCTGATGCCTATTTCTTTTATGCGTTGCTGTGCGGTAAATGTAGCCAGGCCGAACAAACCCATGCACGAAATGAATATGGCAATCGCCATAGCAGTATTCATCAATTGCGCGGTTTTTTGTTCTTTGTCGTACAACTTTGCTATAGATTCATCAAAAAATCGGTACTCAAATTTATCGGCAGGATAAACATTCTTCCATGCGCTTTCAATTTGCGCGATGGTATTCTTAAAATTGCTTATTTGTTTCCCCTGGGTGGCCAGTTTTAAACTAATGCTTCTTTCATTACTTTTTAATGTGGCCATAAAAAATGGCGAGATCGGCGCGTGTAATGACTCCGCATGGAAATCCTTGACAACACCTACAATAGGGCCTTTGGCGTTTCTTATTCCTACCTGAATAGTTTTCCCTAATGCATTTTCAGGTTTTTTAAAACCCAGCGCTTTGGCACATGTTTCATTTACTAAAAACTCTTTAATGGTATCGGATTGCAGCACATTTCGCCCTGCTATTATCTTTAACCCGAATAGCGGCACGTAATTTTCATCGCAAATATCAAATGAGGCATCTATTTTAACGGTACCGACCCCTTTGTACTCAACTATTGTTCCATTGTGGTTATCGGAAGCAGGAGTTTCCTGATGCATAGTTATTAACGACACTCCCGGTAATTGTTTGACCTTATTGGCAAGTACATTTACCAGTGACGCAGGTTTACCATAGTCGGTATGTATAGTAACAATCGCATCTTTATTAAAGCCCAGGTCTTTATTTAATATGAAGTGTATCTGGTTACCAATAACTACTGTGCCGATGATAAATACTAATGAAACCGTAAATTGAAACACAATCAGGCCTTTTCTGACATAGCTTTTGCGGTTAATTTTTTTTGAACCCTGCCCTTTTAAACTTAATACCGGCAAATAGGATGACAAGACCCTGGCAGGATAAAAACCGGCAAGCAACGAAGTAACAATAATGATTGAGCTTAAAAATAAAAGCACCGGTGTGTTGAATAAGTGTAAGGCCACACCTTTTGGAATGATAGAATGGAAGGAAGAAATAATTGGATTGGTAACAAGCACCGCGATAATCACTGCTGCCACGGTTACGAAGAGCGTCTCTATCAAAAACTGAATAGTTAAACTCGCCTTACTGCTACCAAGTACTTTACGCACACCAACTTCTTTGGCCCTGCGGAATGATTGTGCAGTAGCAAGATTAATAAAGTTAATAACGGCTATTATCAATATAAATGCTGCAATAGCCATTAGGCCATAAAGTGTCGGCAGGTGTGTCTGACGCGAGTAGGCATCGTTATAGCGGGTGTTAAAGTGTATATCTGTTAACGGTTGAAGCGTAAACCTGACTTTCATACCGGGAGGAAAAGGGCTGCGTTTCTTAAAAAATGCCGGAAACTGTTTTTCAACCTGTGCGGGTGATACAGTTTTCGCCAATTTTACAAACCCCTGCGCATTGTAGTTCCACATCCCCCAGTTTTTCAGATCGATATCATTTTTGACGAAACTGTTTTGAATGGTCGCGAAAGAAATAAAATCCTTAAAGCCAAAATCGGTGTTTTTATCCCAGTCTTTTACTATTCCTGACACTGCCACATGCAGGGAATCATTATAAATAACCTCTTTGCCGATTATTTCCTCTAACGGCATTGAACCAAAATATTTATGGGCTTGTTGCTCGGACAACACCACTTTAAAAGGATCGTTTAAAGCGGTTGTCGCATTGCCCTGCAGCCATTGATATCTAAAAATCTCGAAATATTGTGGTTCGGCTATAATAACCGGCGATGCTTCCTCGCCTTGCCGCGGCGCATAAAATTTCTTTGGGGTGCTGCCTGGCGTATTAATAGTTATTGTCGGAAAATAATTAAAAAAACCAGTTGTTGTTTCAAAGCCGCTAATCTCGCTCCTCGCCAGTATCGGTAAAATGCCGATCCCTCCCGCTATATCATTGCTTCTTCCTTCGGGAGTAGAAAGATGCGTCACTATCCTATAAATCTGGTCTTTATCAGGATGAAACGTATCAAAGCTTAATTCAAAGCTGGTAATAAGATAAATGATAAGACATGCGCTTATACCAAGTGCGAGGCCAAGTACATTTATGGCGGTGTACACCTTATTCCTGCTGATGTTTCGCCACGCGGTTATGAAATAGTTTTTTATCATTAGCCCCTCCTAAATCCTCCCCGGTAGGGAGGACTTTTATTTATTTTCTAATTAGTAATTTTCTTTTTCAAAAACCTTTCAGCTTTCGCCTTTAACCTTTTGCCTTTCCTTACTCGCTTCTCAAACTCTCTCTGAAAGTGAAAGCCATAGCTCATTCTGAGCGAAGGCTTTTCACCGGGTTCATTAACGCTGTTTTTATCGCCTGGAAACTTACGGTAGCTAAGGCGATTAAAAGCGCCGTAACGCCGGCTATCACAAATACCCACCAATTGACATTTATCCTATATTGATAGCTTTGAAGCCAATTGTTTAATGCCAGCCATGCAACGGGGAACGCCAACACACACGAGATCAGCACCAGCTTCAGGAAATCCTTAGATAGTAAGCCAGCTAATCCGGCAGCAGAAGCGCCAAGTACCTTGCGGATACCGATTTCCTTAATGCGGCGCTCTGCTGTATAAGCAGCCAGTCCGAATAAGCCCAAACAAGAGATAAATATGGCTAACGACGCGAATATTCCTGCAAGTGATCCTGTTAAGGTCTCAGTTTTAAATAGCTGGTTAAAATCATCGTCGATAAACTGGTATTCAAAGCCATAACCGGGGTAATCTGCTTTTACGATGGCGCCGGTTGCTGCTAGTGCCTTGGCTACGTTGATCCCTTGTTTAAACCTGATGGTCAAAACCCCTGCACTTGAGGGGTGATTATAAAACAATAGCGGAGCGGCTGTTCCATACATGTCATTATATAAATAGTCTTTCACAATGCCGACTATCTGGAGGCGCCTGTTGGTTCCTTCTATGATAATACCCCCTGCCCGGCCCTCTTTGCCCATTAGTTTTGCAAAAGCTTCATTGACGATCACATTAGCACTGTCTAACTGTGGATTTTCGTTGAAATTATGGCCTGCAACCAGTTTCAGCCCCATCGTTGAGATAAATTGAGCGTCAATACCCTGCCAGGATATCAGCGGGTTTTTTGTAGCATCTTTTCCACTCCACGAATAGTTGTCGTTATTGCTGCCTATCTCCAATGCCTTGTTATCGCTCAATGCAGCGTTTTCCACTACGCCAGACCGCATCAGATCATGATACAGAGGTGCAAAACGATCTGCCTGGTTTCCTTGCAGGTAAATATAAACCAGGTTGCTTTTATTGTAGCCCAGGTTACGGTCTTTTATGTGTTGTAGCTGCTGATAAATAATCACGGTGCCGATGATCAATACAATGGAAATTGAAAATTGTATCACTACCAAGCTTTGCCTGATAACGACTGACCCGACACTAGTTTTTATTTTTATATTTTTAAGTACAGAAATGGGATTAAACGACGATAGATAAAACGCGGGATAACTGCCCGCCAGCAACCCGGTTATAATAGTTATTAGAATTAAGTAACAAAGATGCAAAGGCTGAAAAACATCAACTGTCAATTCCTTTTGCACCAAATTGTTAAAGTACGGTAGTGCAAGGTAAATGAATCCCACGGCCACCAGCACTGCTATAAATGACATAATAACCGCCTCGCCGATAAACTGCCCTATCAGCTTGCTTTTTCCTGCACCCATTACTTTCCTTATGCCTACTTCCTTTGCCCGCTGTTCGGACCTTGCAGTTGAAAGGTTCATGAAATTGATACAGGCTATCAGCAGGATTATCCATGCTATAAATGAAAATATCCTTACATATTCTATCCGACCGCCATCTATTTTACCGGCGGTGAAATGATTGTACAAGTTCCAGTCGTTCATCGAATACAGGAAGCATACCGTAGTGTTGCCCGGTTTTGTTTTTGACGCGATATAATGCTCCAGTTTTTTGTTAATGGTGGCCACGCTGGCATTTGGTTCGAGCTCAACCAGCATACGCACCCAGTTGGCTCCCCAAATGTTCATCCAGGGCTGTTTGTGATCGATGCTTTGCATCGGGATGAGCCATTGGAATTGATAGGTTGAATTTTTAGGCAAATCCTTAAAAACACCGGTAATGGTATAATTGTCGGTATTGTTCAGTTTTAATGATCTACCCGTTGGGTCAGCGTCGCCAAAAAACTTTTTGGCCATTTTTTCGCTGATCACAACTGATTTCAATTGATGAAAAGCGCTACTGCCCGAGCCTTTCGTAAAGGGCAACTGCAGCATGGAGAATATTTCAGGGTCTGCGTAATTGCCTTGTTCTGTTATGATTTTATCACCAAGAGAAAACAATTGCCCCTGGTCTCCGGTCATCCTTGCAGCGTTTTTTATGCCTGGTATCTCGGCCTTCATGGCTTTTGCCATTGGCCCTGGCGTGCCAAAAAAGGTGCTGATTTTACCTTCATAGGTCTGATTTTCGTACACCTTATAAAGTACGTCGCGCTTTTTAAAATTATGGTTATAGGTTAATTCATCCTGCACCCATAAAAATATCAGCGAGGCGCAGGCAACGCCAATTGCTAACCCGGCAATATTCAAAAAGCTGTACGACCTGTTTTTTAACAAGCTGCGCAAAGTAGTTTTAATGTAGTTTTTTATCATGGCTTATTGGTTCATTAGCTCATTGGTTCACTTGTTCATTGGTATTTGGTTCCGGATAATTCGTCGGCATCCCACATCGTTATAGAGGAGATAAAATGCATACCAAAATTTAACAATCTAAAAATCAATTAATTAACATAGTTCAATTTACGAAGGTGTTCGTAAGTGCAACAACAGCTGTACGGTTTCGATACAGTAAAGCCCCCTCTAAATCTCCCCCGGTTGGGGAGACTTTTGATTTTTCTTTCTAAACGTAAGTATCATCGCAACATTTTTAAAGTCCTCCCAACCGGGGAGGATTTAGGTGGGGCTCTTTTCTACTCTCTTCTTAAACTATCAATAGGATTGGCGGTTGCAGCTTTTATAGTATGATAACTTACTGCAATAACAGCCGTGAGCATGGCAATTATCCCAGCACTTGCAAATAGCAGCCAATCCGGTTTAAAGCGATAGGCAAAATTATCAAGCCATTGGTGCACCAAGTAATAAGCTATTGGTATTGCTATAATAAATGAGCCAGCAGCAAGAACGAGTGTCCCGCGGTTTAATATCAGGAATAAATTGGATACCGACGCTCCTAAAATTTTGCGAATTCCTATTTCCTTTGTGCGATTAATGGTAGTAAGACCGGATAAGCCAAATAGGCCAAGACATGCTATTAAAATAGTCAAAAAGCAAGAAGTTGTAATTGTTGACATCCAACGTAAATAGGCATCATAATTTTTAGCGACCTCCTCATCCAAAAAGACATAACTAAATGCAGCATTATCGGTCAACTTATTCCAGTTACTTTTAATGTTTTGCATAGCCTTTGGAATATTTTGACCTGCTTTTATTCTAATCCAATAATACCCGGTATAACGCGGGTTTACTTTGTGATAAGCCGGCATTATCTTTTTTGTAAGATCATCGGTATGATAATCTTTACATACTCCGATGATAATCCCAGCCATTTCCCGATTGAACTCCCCTATCTGCGGTTTTCTAAGCATGTTATAAAGGGTTTCATTAATAACGATATTTTGCCGTGCTTCTGAATTTTTGGGAATCCTTTGTTCTGAAGTTAATTTTAATCGAGCGGTATCACTTGAGATGGAAGGCGAAAAGGTCCTTCCTTTTATAATTGGTATTTTATTAAATGAAAAATAATTATAGTCAACATTTAGTTCCTGGATAGGAGTTCTTACTCCGTTGATCAAATGCCCGTTTTCGTTATATCCTCCAAAGTCAAATGATGATGTGGTCATATCATCGAGATATGGTGCTGCTGATACAAAATGATATAATCTCTCTTTTAGTGTTTTAGCGTTTTGTTTATCATCCCAATTATAAGGGTTTTGCAAAAGAACAACCTGATCTTTATCAAAACCCATGCTGGCATCGTTAATATAATGCATTTGCTTACTAACAACCCTTGACGATATAATTAGTATTACGCAAACAGAAAATTGTACAATTATCAGGCAATTAGACAATAAAGGATTCAAACGGAATGCCGAAAAACTGCGCATAATATTTAGCGGTTTTATTCCCGACATGGCTAAAGCAGGGTATATGCCGGCTATGATTCCTAACACCACCCCTAATACAAATAATGAAAGCGCAATTTGACTAAAAGAAACCTGAACTATGGTTATATCAGCCCCGGTGAGGCTGTTAAAAAAGGGCAGACATACAACCGCCAATAGGTATCCCGCAGCCACCGATATGAAAGCCAGCAATTGTGTTTCGGTATAATATTGGAAAATAATTTGCTTCCGGTTAGCGCCGATAGTTTTACGTACACCCACATCCTGCGAACGTGAAGCTGCACTGGTAAGCGTAAGTAAAATGTAATTAACCGAGGCAATCAATAAAATTAAGATTGCGAGGCATACTAATTGGTAAATATTTTTAAGATCGGTATAGTGACTCCATCCCTCGCTTTGATTGTAATGGGCATCGGCAAAAGGCCTGAAAAAAACATGAAACTCTTTAGGTTTATCTTTGGGATTGTCCTTTGACATCGACTCGATAACAGACTTAAAATATATTTTTGAAAAGGCATCTATCTTCTTTTTAAAGCTGACTAGGTTTATCCCTTTTCGTAATTTTATAATTAGTAAGTCGCTAAAACCGTTGGTACCATTTTTAATTTCCTCCGCATAATAAGCGTCAGCTTCGCGAGGTATCAATACGTCAAACCTGAAGCTCGAAGTACGCGGAAAATCTTTTGCAACACCGCTTATCGTAAATAATAATTTTTCGCTGGTGATATTCAAAATTTTGCCAACCGGGTTGATGCTCCCGAAATATTTTTTCGACAACCGCTCACTGATAACTACATTGCTTAGGCCCGAAAGCACATTGGCGGAATTGCCGTAAATCAATGGAAAGTTGAACGTTTTAAAAAAATCCTCGTCAACATAAGCGGCAGATTCATCGTTTTCTTTAAAGCTTTGATTTCCAACTCTAACTATTGGATGATACATTGTTTTTATACGCACCGCATTTTCAACTTCGGGAAAATTCCTTTTTAAATCACCCGCAAGGATCATCGGTGTTTGAATTAAATTCTTCTGCTCTTCATCTTTCATCAAAGAAGAAAAGAAACTTTTCTGAGGCTTCTCACGATTAAATGAGCTAAAAATATTAGTCTGCTCCACCCTAAAAAGCCTATCCTGATCCTTATGAAAACTATCAAATGATTGCTCATTTTTCACATACAGGTATACAAGTATACAAAAGGCGCTTGCTACACTTAAGCCAATAATATTTATGGCGGTATATAACTTATTCCGGAAAATATTCCTGATAGCGAGTTTTAGGTTGATTTTTAGCATAATCAGTTTGATGATTTATTAGTTGACTTGTTCATTAGTTCATTGGGCTTTTATAACTGCTAACTGTCACTGCAAACTGCCTCACTCGCTTTTCAAACTCTGGACTGGGTTAACCAAAGCCGCATTTATAGATTTATAAGCTACAGTTACCCACGCAATTATGATAGATACAGCGATGGCCGCAACGAATATCGACGCGTTTATTGATATCCGGTAAGCAAAATTTTGGAGCCAGCCGGTCATTATATACCATGCTGCAGGTACCGCTATTACAAACGAGATGATAATTAATATCATAAACTCTTTTGAAAACAAGAAAACTATGCTGCTTATCGACGCACCCAGAACTTTGCGAATACCCACTTCTTTTGTGCGCTGTACTGCCATAAAAGACACCAGGCCATAAAGACCAAGGCAAGATATAAATATAGCTATCAGCGCAAATATTTTATAAACCAACGCCAGTTGGTTTTCCTGTTTGTAAAACTTGGCTATACTGTCGTCAAGGAAAAATCCGTTGTAGGCGTATTCGGGATAAGTGGTTTCCCAAAGCTTTTGTATAGAAGCAACAGTTGCGTTAAGGTTTTTTGTAGTTATTTTTATAGCAACCTGCGATTCGTACTTCTTATAAGGAAAAATGATAGTGGGTTTTACCGTCTCTCTCAGCGAGTTAGTTTTAAAATCCTCAACTACTCCTGTTATTTTTGCCCATGGGCCTCCTCCCATGCTTATGGTTTTACCGATGGCGTCTTCATCACGCTGCACGCCAAGTTTACGCAGCATGGTTTGATTTACAACAACATCACGGGTTGTATCGCTGGGCTCATATCCTTTGCCCGCTGTAAAACGAAGGCCAAATGTTTTAAAATAATCGGCGTCTGCAATTTTTAGAAATGCGTTAAAACCCAGTTCCTTCTTTGACTGATTAAAATAAAAATTGGTAGAAGAGTTATTGTCAGACGATGGAACGTCTGATGAAAAGCTGGCAAACTTCACCGCCGGATTTTGTAAGAGTTGTTGTTTAAACGCTTGCATTTTCAACAAACTAACGCTGTCGGTATAGCCAGGTATCACCAGCACAGCACTTTTGTTAAATCCAAGATCAGCTTTGTTAACAAAGTCCATCTGATTTACAGCGACAATGGTGCCTATGATCAATAATTGTGAAATGGCAAATTGAGCAACAACTAGGGTACGTCGTAACGGGATACCGCCTATTGAAGCAGCGGTAATCTTATTCTTCAAAGCCAAAACCGGCTTAAAACCCGATACTATTAATGCCGGGTAAATGCCCGATAAAATGATAACGACTACCGTTGTGCAGGCTAAAAACAACAGGCTTCCCGAACTTATCAGACTAATATCGTCGGGTACACTGGCTATGTTTTTAAGATAAGGTAAGGCTATTTTGGCAACCACAACAGCTAATACAACGGCGCCTAAAACTATTATTGCTGTTTCGCCAATAACTTGCATAATGAGCTGCTTGCGGGTG
Organism: Mucilaginibacter sp.; assembly: GCA_036498965.1. Taxonomy (GTDB): domain Bacteria; phylum Bacteroidota; class Bacteroidia; order Sphingobacteriales; family Sphingobacteriaceae; genus Mucilaginibacter. The sequence goes on along the minus strand of DASYEP010000149.1, from coordinate 11,665 downwards.
CTTCCTAAAACCTTGCGGATACCAACTTCTTTTGATCGACCTACAGATTGCGCTGTAGACAGGTTAATAAAATTGATGGAAGCCATCACAATAATTAGGATCGCAATAAAGGAAAGCGTTCGCAGCGTAGCCATACTTGTAGTATGATCGCCCAGGGTGCTGCCGAATCGCGTATCGAAATGCATTGCGGCTAATGGCTGGGTAAATATCAGCTGATCTTTAATTCCGGTTTTATAATATTTTGCCGTGAATTTCTTTAGTCTGGCGTCGATGTTACTTTCGCTTACATTTTTGGGGAACAACATAAAAATCTGGTGATTGCTGCTTAGCAATCCCCAACCGTCAGAGTAGTAATAGTTTTTAGGATATTCTTTCCAGGTGATGTATGATATCAACACTTTGAAAGGGAAGTCGCTATTGGTTGGAGCATCTTCAATTATTCCAGCCACCTTCGATATTATCAGGTTGTCCATCTTTATGGATCTCCCCATAGCGTTTTTCCAATTGCCGAAGTATTTAGTGGCTGTGCTTTTATCTAAAACAGCCATGTGGGGGTTTGTCAAAACAGCGGCGCTGCCTGCCAGCCACTTCCAGTTGAAAATGCTAAAATATTCGGGTTCTATAAAGGCAACACCAACGTTCTCTGTAAACTTCTTCCCGCCGGTAGCATTTGCAGTATTATTATCCTCAACGGTTATCTGACAGCCATAGTTGGTGTTTATAGAAGCAACTTTCGCCTGCGGAAATTCCAGTCGTAAAGCCTCTGTAGCAGGCCCTGCTGTCCCCGGAGTATAGCTTGTGCCATCGGCATGCATTTGTTGCGTAACGATGTGATAGATACTTTTATAGTTAGGTTGAAAGGAGTCAAAGCTTAACTCATATTGGATGATCACAAATATGAGCAAGCATGCTGCTATCCCTACCGTTAACCCTGCAATATTAATTGCCGAATAGCCTTTATGACGAATAATGTTACGCCATGCGATTTTAAAATAGTTTTTTATCATGGTTTTATAGATTTCACCGATTATTAGTTAACGATTCCACCGATTTTAAAATTCTGATTTCGTTGATTTAGTAATACTTAACATAATGTGTTGCCTACTGCCTACTGCCTACTGCCTACTGCCTACTGCCTACTGCCTACTGCCTACTGCCTACTGCCTACTGCCTACTGCCTACTCGCTCCTCAAAGAGAGCCATAGCTCATTCTGAGCGAAGGCTTTTCACCGGGTTAGCCATTGCAGCTTTTACCGTTTGGAATGCAGACGTTATGATAGACGTCGTCAGCATCAATACCCCTCCACCGGCAAATATCCACCAGCTGATGCTGGTGCGGTCGGCAAAGCCTTCCATCCATTTATTCAGTGCCAGCCACCCCAGCGGAACAACGATCACAAATGCAAACAATACAAGCCAGACGATTTCCCGCGAAAGCAAAGCAACGATTTGCGCCACTGTTGCACCCAATATTTTTCGCACACCGATTTCTTTGGTGCGCTGGTTGGTGGTAAAAATAGCCAGACCCAGCAATCCGAGGCAACTGATTAATATGGACAAGCCTGTTGCCCATTTAAGCAACGTCACCGTGTTTTCTTCCTTGCCGTACAAATTAGCGATTGCTTCGTCAACAAAACGATATTCAAAATCATCGTTAGGGTATGCCTGTTTCCAGTAGCGATGCATAGCAGCGATAGCGGCATGCCAGTTGCCGCCACTACCGGGTTTAAGTGCAATATGGAATGTGCTGTTGAAGTTTTTGTCTGTACTTGTCATTATAGCGAGCGGCGCGATCGGTGCATGGAGCGATTCCTGGTGGAAGTCGGAAACAACTCCAATGATCTGCATGCGCGTATCGCCGTTGAATTTTTCGATATTTCTGCCAACGGCCTGCTGCGGGTTCTGAAAACCAAGCAGTTGGACATAGGTTTCGTTGACCAAAAACGCCTTCCCTGCATCACCGGGCTGCAAATTGCGGCCGGCGAGCAAATGAATATGATAGAGTTTGATATAGTTTTCGTCGCCAAATTTTTCGTCGAGGCCTTCGGTCGTTATTTCCTTCTTGCCGTCGTTATAATGAGCTTCGGTACTGTTGGTGTTATCGGATGAGGGCACATCATAGCCCATGCTTACCATCTCCACCTGGGGTATGGCCCCGAACTGGTTGAGCAATACCTGGTTTGCTTTGGGATCGATTTTTTTTAACGGCGACGCGATCATTAAAATGCTTTCTTTTTTAAAGCCGAGGTCTTTGTTCACCGAATAATAGATCTGTTTGCTGACCATAACGGTGGCGATGATAAAAAACTGCGCAATTACAAATTGGGTTACAATCAGCGATTTGCGCATCCATTCGTTTCGTGACCGCCCTTTGCCGCTGATTACCTGATTTTTAAGCACCATGACAGGCTTATATCCCGACAGAATGATAGCCGGGTAAAATCCTGATAGGAGGCTTACCACAACCGAGAGTGCCAATAGGAATAAAATGATGCCGGGCTGTGCCAGAAGATCGAACTTGATGCCCTGCGGAATAAAACCTGAAAATAGGCGAAGTATAACTGGAGTAATCATTACGGCTGTTATCACCGCGAATAAGGTTGTTAGCCAGGTTTCAACAAGGAACTGGCCGATCAATTGCGCCCGTGTACTGCCCATAGTTTTTCGCACACCGATCTCGCGGGCGCGCTGAGTGGCTTGCGCGGTAGTAAGGTTGATGAAATTGATACAACCGCATAACAGTAAAAACAGAGCTATACCAAGTAAATAATAAAGCGCAGTGACGTTTGCAGTATCCCATGTGGTTATCGCGCCATAGCGGGCATCGAAATGGATTTTGCTGAGCGGCTGCAGGGCCAGCCTCTGCGTCCTCCCCGGTCGTTGGACTTCGTTTTTTTTGAGGGTAGCATTCAATTCATTTTCCACCTGCGCAGCCGAAGCACCGGGCGAAAGCTTTATGAAAAACTGACGCATGGGGTTGTGGCCTCCCCAGTTATGGAGGCCAAGCTGCATCCGCCAGCTCATGTGAGCAAAAGCTGTTTGGTAAGAAATAAAATCGTGAAAGGTGAAATCTGTATTCTCTTTTATCGGTTCTACAATACCCGATACGGAGGTCTTGATTGTGTCATAAGTAACCGTTTTGCCCATCACCTGGTCATAAGGCAAGCCGGTGAAATAAATTGCGGCCTGATCGGAAGTAAGCACCACGCGGTCAGGCTCGTTCAGCGCTGTTTTAGGCGAGCCGGCCAGCCATTTGTATTGCAATAGCTGAAAATAGCTACCTTCGGCAAAAGCGACGTTTTCCTGTTGTTTAAACTTTTGGGGCGCGCTGCCCGTTTTCGGGATAAACACATCCGGCAAAGGCAAGCGAAACACTGATGCGGATACTTCCAATCCCGGCGCCTGGTTTTTAGCCGCCCAGGGTAAAGGCCCACTCACGCCGGGATTATACGCACGGGTCCCTTCGAAATTGAAATTGGTTACTACGCGATAAATGCGGCTACCGTCCTTTTCGAACTTGTCAAACGTAAAATCGTGCTGCACCAGTAAATAAATAACCAGGCAGGCCGCAATACCCACCGAAAGCCCTGTAATGTTGATCAGCGTGAAAACCTTATGCCGCCGGAAACTTCTAAATGCGATTTTAAAATAGTTTTTTATCATTTTTTTTTGATTTCACCAATTGTTAGTCACCGATTACACCGATTTTGAAATTCTGATTCCACCGATTTAGCAATACTTAACATAATGTGCTGCCCACTGCCCACTGCCCACTGCCCACTGCCCACTGCCCACTGCCCACTGCCCACTGCCCACTGCCTACTCGCTCCTCAAACTCTTCACCGGATTAGCTATCGCCGCTTTCACCGTTTGGAAGCTGGATGTAAATACAGCCGTCAGCAACATCCCCCCTCCGCTTAGCGCAAATATCCACCAGCTGATAGCAGTACGATCAGCAAAGCTCTGCATCCATTTATTCATCGCCCACCAGGCTATTGGGGTAACTATTAAAAATGCCAATAGTATAAGTAATATCAACTCTGTTGAGAGTAGTCTTACTATTTGTGCAACAGTGGCTCCAAGTACTTTTCGCACCCCAATTTCTTTGGTACGCTGGTTTGTAGTATATATTGCAAGCCCTAATAATCCTAAACAACTTATAAATATAGACAAGCCGGTAGCCCAGGTCAACAAAGTAGATGTGTGCTGTTCGGTGGTATAAAACTTCGCAATAGTTTCATCGTAAAAATGGTAATCAAAATCGTCGTCGGGATAAATTTCTTTCCAGGCTTTGCCCATACTTGCTATTGCAGTTTTCCATTCGCTACCACCAGCTGTTTCAGATTTTAGCGCTACGTGTAATGTACCCTGTTGATATTGCCCCCTGCCCCAATAAATTGCGAGCGGGTTGATGGGCGAATGCAACGACCTTTCGTAAAAATCGGCGACTACTCCTATTATGGTTACCTTTTTATCTGAATTGAGTTGATCCAATTGTTTGCCGATGGCTTCCTGCGGCCTTGTGAAGCCTAGAATTTTTGCGTAGACATTGTTAATAATAATTGCTTTACCGGTGTCTGATGCCTGTATGTTTCTACCGGTAAGCAATTTGATCTGGTATACTTTAATGTAGTTTTCATCCGCGGCCTTCATCTCCACCTCTGTTCTGATCTCTTTTTTGCCATCGTGATAAATGCCCCTGGTAGTATTGGTGTTGCCGGAAGAAGGCGCGGCGCTCCCTAAACTCGCCAGGGCAACCTGTGGCATAGAACGAAATTTATTTAACAGTACCTGGTTACTGCTTACTTTACGGGTTTTATATGGTGTGTTAATAACCAGGATAGCCTCTTTTTTAAAGCCGAGGTCTTTATGCAGTGCATAATAGATCTGCTTGCTTACCAACACCGTCGCCATTATAAAAAATTGCGCAATAACAAACTGCGAAACGGTGAGCGATTTCCGCAACCACGCGTTCCGGGTTTTATGACTATTGCTTTGCGCCTGGTTTTTGAGTACCAGCACAGGTTTATAACCCGAAAGCACAATAGCGGGATAAAAACCAGATAAAATACTCACAGACAATGTTAAAATAACCAGGAAAAGAACAATACCAGGCTGTAATAGCAGGTCAGCTTTGATGTCGGGAGATACAAAATCTGAGAAAAGTTTCAGGATAATGGGCGTCAGCACTATTGAAATTACCACTGCCAGCAGCGTTATAAAAAACGTTTCACTTAAAAACTGGAAAATGAGTTGCCGGCGACTGCTGCCCATTGTTTTGCGTATACCAATTTCTTTTGCCCTTTGAGCAGCCTGCGCGGTGGTTAAGTTAACAAAGTTTATGCACCCCAGTAGTAATAAAAAAGCTGCGATAACCAATAAACCATAAAGGGTGCTTTTGCTGGCCGGGCCGCTAAAATCAAAAGTGCCATAGTCCGGATTAAAGTGAATGTCGTCCAACCGCTGTAAATTATATCCCTGGGAACTTCCTTTTTCCTCCGGACGCGGTGGATTGTTTTTCTTATAAATAGTGTTTACCAGCTTCGCGATGTTTGCGGGCGATATTCCCGGCGCTAACTTTATAAATAGTTCTGATGCTGAATTAGTATTGCCCCATTGAGTTAGTCCCAGATCGTCCGTTAGGCGCTTACTGGCCCTGGCGGTGCTAAAAGATATGAGATCATGAAAAGTAAAGTCGGTATTTTGAGTCAGGTTTTGAATGATGCCGGTGACGGTGGTTTTAAGCGTATCATAAGTAACCACTTTACCAATCATTTGATCGTACGACAGTGATGGAAAGTACAGTTTGGCTTGTTTTGCCGTTAATACCACATGATTTGGGGCATCAAGTGCATGTTGCGATGAACCCGCAAGCCATTCATACTTAACTATTTTAAAATATTGCTGATCGGCGAAGACTACCCGATCCTGCGCTTTAAACCGTTTTGGTTTATCATGATTACCTTCAACAGATACATCGGGGTTGATTGTATACAGGGGCGCAATTATTTCGATCCCGGTGGCCTGGCTTTTTAGTGCCTGTGCCATGGGGCTTGTAACGCCGTATGAATAATTTTTTTGACCCTGGAACTCAAAGTGGCTTACTATCCGGTAGATACGGTCGCTATCCTTATGAAATTTATCAAATGTAAAATCATAATGTACGATGAGATATATCACCAACGAGGCGCTTATACCAATGGATAAACCGATAATGTTAATCAGCGTAAACAGTTTATGCCTCCAAAATCCGCGGAAAGCAATTTTAAAATAGTTTTTTATCATAGGATTTTTGATTTCACCGATTATTGGTTAACGATTACACTGATTTCGAAACACTTAACATAATGTACCTGCCCACTGCCCACTGCCCACTGCCCACTGCCCACTGCCTCACTCACTCCTCAAACTTTTCACCGGGTTCGCCAACGCGGCTTTTATCGACTGGAAGCTGACAGTTGCAAAGGCAATTATAAAAGCTATGACACCAGCTGACGCCAATATCCACCAGCTTATGTCGATACGGGATGCGAAGCCGGACAGCCACTTGTTCATTGAATACCAGGCAACTGCCAATCCAGGAACGGCAGCTATGAGCACCAGTAACATAAATTCTTTTGATAGCTCACGAACAATTTGCGGTATGCTGGCGCCCAGAACTTTGCGGACGCCGATTTCTTTCACGCGCTGACTAATGGTAAAAGCGGATAAGCCGAACAGTCCCAAACAGGCTATAAATATCGCGATACAGGCAAATATGGTTACCAAAGTACTTTGCTGCTGTTCGCCTTTGTAAAGCTGGTCGAATTTCTGATCGAGGAAAGTAAAATCAAACGGCGTGTCAGGCATATAATGCTTCCATATATTTTGAATGAAATCTACCGTAGCCGGCACATTATGCCCGCTGATTTTAATAGAGACCCTGCCGTATGGCTGACGAATGAGGATCATCGGTATGATAGGTTGATGCAGCGATTCGAAATGAAAATCCTTCATTACGCCGATCACATTGCCCGTCACATTTCCATATTTAATTTCCTTGTTGATCGCTTTTTCCGGTGTCCCCCATCCCAGGGTTTTTACCGTAGTTTCATTGATGATAAATTTGTTGGAATCCGTTTTTATAGTACGGGAGAAATTGCGTCCCGCAGCCATTTTTATGCCGAAGGTAGGAATGAAGCCATCATCGACGGCTATTTGTTTCAGATCGACTTTTAGCGGCTGAAACGACCCGCCTTCTAAAACAGATGCATTCTGATCGTCCAGTAACCGTCCTGACGGGATGCGCGATGAGTGCCCCATCGATTCAATATTATGGTTTTGCAGCAGGTCGTTCCTGAATGAATCAAACTGATTGCCCAGTGCTCCGGCACCTACCAGGGTCAAAACATGATCCTTATCAAAACCAAGGTCTTTATCCTCGATGTATTTTAATTGTTTAAAAACAACAGTTGTCGCAACGATTAAAATGATTGATATAGTAAATTGTAGCACCACCAATACCTTGCGGAAGGAGAATGCACTGGTTTGTACTTTAAATAATCCCTTCAACACCTTTACCGGTATGAACGACGACATAAACAACGCCGGGTAAATACCGCTGATAAGGCCGACTATAACGGGCAGCAAAAGAACAGGTACTAAAACGAACCAGTTTAACAGGCTATTGATGCTCAACTGCACGCCCGAAATATTGCTGACGATAGGCAAAAGCACTGTAGTTAATCCAAACGCAATAATAAGTGAGACATAAGTTACGATAACCGACTCGCTTAAAAACTGGGAGATAATTTCTTTCCGTTGCGCGCCAACCACTTTCCGGATACCGATCTCTTTGGCACGCAAGGCAGATCTGGCTGTGGAAAGATTCATGTAATTAATACAGGCTATCAGCAAAATAAACAGAGCAATGGCCGAAAATATGTATACACGTGTTATGCTGCCGTTTTCTTCTATCTCATCGTCCAAATGTGAGGTAAGGTGAATATCTGTCAGCTTCTGAAGTGTGAGGCTGGTTACATTATGAGTTTTTATATTACCCGGCATGCCCTGGAAGTTTACATACTTGTCCAGAAAATCGGGTAATTGCTTTCTGATGCGTTCTACATTATAATTTTTAGGAAACATCAGGTAAGTGTAGAAAGCATTGTTCCCGAAGTTGGTCGCCAATTGCTTTTCACCATAAATCGTTGAATCCTTAAGCGTATTAAACGATACCAGAATATCCGGATGCATATGTGAATTAACAGGCAGCGGACTAAAAATACCAGTCACTTTAAACGCGTGTTTACCATTATCCAGGATGATCTCTTTGTCTATTGGATTTTCGTCGCCAAAATATTTTTTTGCGATTTCAGGCGTCAACATCACATTGTAGGGATTGGACAATCCCTTACGGGCATCACCTTTTAGTACCGGTGTGGTAAAAAAGTCGAAAAAATTCTCATCGGCAAAAAAGGCGTGCTGTTCATTAAAAAGTTTCTCTTTATAATGGAACGAGATGGTTCCATCTGGCAGCATCCGCGTCATTTCTTTAATGTCCGAAAATGCCATCTTCAGTCTCGGACCAAATGGCGGCGCAATAGAACTCAAATGCAGACTTTCTACATTAGGCGCCGAGTAAAAAATACGGGTTACCCGGTATACGTCATCGGTGTTATTATTGTACCGGTCGTAACTCTTCTCGTTAATAACATAAGTTATAATAAGCAGGCAACAGGTTAACCCTACAGTTAAGCCAAATATGTTGATGAATGAGATAAACGGATGCTTTCTAATATTCCTAAAAGCGCTCCTTAAATAGTTTTTTATCATGATTTCTTAGATTTTTCACGTATTAATATGTTTTTCAATGGCGTTCAAGAGGGCTTCGCCGTTTCACAGTTTTAAATTTGATTTCACAGATTTTGACTTGTTTACTTAACATAATCCTCATTGCCTACTGACTATTCGCTTCTTAAGCTTTTCACTGGGTTAGCCAATGCTGCTTTTATTGACTGAAAACTAATTGTAATCGCGGCAACCAGTAAGGCAATAACACCGGCCAGTACAAAAACCCACCATTGAATATCAATCCGATAGGCAAAATCCTGCAGCCACTTGTACATCGCGTACCAGGTTACCGGGAACGCAATCAGTGAAGCTATTACAATCAGCTTCAAAAATTCTTTTGAAAGCATTGCCGTTATACTTGCTGTTGATGCGCCCAACACCTTTCTTATTCCTATTTCCTTCACTCTTTGGCGTATCATGAACGCGGCCAGCCCAAACAAGCCCAGGCAGGCGATGATTATAGCGATAACAGAAAAAGAAGTAAATATTTGCCCGGTACGCTCTTCGGCCGAATATAGCGATGCAAATTGTTCGTCGAGGAAAGAGTAACTAAAAGGTGCGGTGGCTCCAAAAGTAGTCCATCGGGCCTTAATGTCGTCTATCAGATGATGTACGTCGGCAGTTTTTATCCTCGCTATTATGGACCCAGTGCTGCGGGTTGATGAAAGCATCATTAATGGCGCGATTTTCTGTTTTGCCGATGTATAATGAAAATCCTTAACTACGCCTACTATCGTGTAGTGTCGTTGACCCGAACGTATAATAGTTTTACCTATCGGATCAGAATTTCCAAATCCAAGGTCGCGGACGGCGGCTTCATTAATAATAACGGAGGCGGAATCTGCTGGCCCGGCGGGATAAAAATTCCGACCTTTGGCAAGCTTCATCCCCAAAGTAGGAATGTAAGAGCTTTCAATCCAATAAATATTTGTTGAAATTTCGGTGCGGGTACCTTTATCTGCAATATCGCTCGCATAAATAACTGTACCGCCCATACCATTATAACCAGGTACATTGCCTGATATAGTGGCGCTTATAACGCGGTTATCGGTTAAAAGCTGTTGTTTAAAAGCGTTAATATTGTTGCCCAACGTATTGGTGTCATTTATTACCAGCACCTGATCTTTATCATATCCAAGCTTTTTATTCTGCATAAAATGCAGCTGCTGGTACACGATGAATGTGGATATAATCAGTGCTGTTGATATGGCGAACTGAAAAACAATCAGGCCACTGCGAAGGCCTCCGCGGGCTGCAGGCTGGGCACCAGTGTTTCCTTTTAGTATGGAAATAATTTGGAAGGAAGAAAGGAAAAACGCAGGATAAATGCCGGCAATAAGGCCTACAATTATTGTTAACATTAATTCTATAATTACAGCTTTATAAGTTAAGAATAACCAGATGGTGATCTGTTTTCCAGATAGATCATTAAAATAAGGCAACAGCAGGTAAACAAATCCTATCGCGAAAAGCACGGCCAAAAAAGTAAGCATAACAGATTCAATAAGAAACTGCGAAACCAGCTTATTTTTTTCAGAACCTAGTACTTTACGAATGCCGATCTCTTTTGAGCGCCTTGTGGCACTGGCTGTTGAAAGATTGGTAAAATTAATACAGGCCAGCAATAGTATAAACAAAGCGAGGGCACCAAATATGTATACATAATGAATATCACCATTCGACTCATATTCATATTTCATTGCAGAGTGTAAATGAATATCAGTTAGCGGTTGTAAAACGAACAGGAAAGAGTTTACAGATTTTTGGGCCTCGGCTATACTCACGCCCATATCGTGCTGAATTTCTGGCACTACAAACTTTGCTACCAAAGACGGAAAACCCGCTTCCAGTTTTTTAGGATCGGCGTTTTTATCAAGTAAAACGTAGGTATAATATCCTACATTGCTCCAGGTTTGTTTTGTTGAAGATGTAACAAACGTTACCATGCTCATGAATGCATCGGCATGGAAATGTGAATTGTCCGGAACTTTATCGATAACACCGGTTACTTTTAAAAGATCATTGCCCACTGTTAAAGCCTTACCAAGCGCTTCTGAATCGCCAAAATATTTCTTAGCAAAGTCCCTGGTTATAACAATACTTTTTGGTTCAGTGAGCGCGGTTTTAATATCACCTTCTACCAGTGGGATAGAAAAAAATTGAAAGAAATTTGAATCGATCTGTACAATTTTATTCTCTTTAAACTGGTTTTCATTATATTTAACAAATACCGGCCCTCTCCCCGACATACGCGTTGTGGCCAATACTTGTGGAAAGGCATTTTTAATGCCCTGTCCTACGGCAACATCAACATTTGGAAAGTCGGCCGATGCATTATTTCCGTTTGAATGAAGTACAACCCTGTAAATTTGTTTGGCGTTTACAGGATAGGTATCGTAGTTAAGCTCCTGGTATAAGTATGCCCCGATCAGCATGCAACACGTAAGGCCAACCGACAATCCGAATACATTAATAAATGAAAATACTTTGTTTCTTTTTAGATTTCTCCAGGCAGTTATAATAAAGTTTTTTAGCATGGCCGGCTTTTTCTGATAACAGAAGTAAAACCTGTACCAATCATTTAAACCACTAAAAATCAATATTTTATAATTTATTTTCAAATATAACTGTTCGCAGGTGAACACCCTTGTGTACGGTTATGATACAGTTAGTGGGATTTAGGATTTACGAATCACTGTTGTCCGGTAAAACTAATTAAGAAATAATAAAGTGGTATCCGATTAAACAGGGGGCATTTTTGAAATGAAATAAAAAAGTAAGTCCCCTATTTTTTATGTTTGAAAAAGGGTCAGCTGATTGATATTTATTTCCA
>DASYEP010000148.1:0-22800 GCA_036498965.1 Mucilaginibacter sp. | reverse complement strand
CCGTAATCAATTATCGCCCTGTATTTCATTAATATATCACCACCAAGCACTCCCAAAACTTCAGGATGGCCCAATTGCCGATAAGCGGTATTAATTGCCGAAAGATCTAATACAGCTACTTCAAATTCGTCGATTAATAGATTACCAATATGAAGATCGTGAATAATCGCTGTTGCTGAGGCCATTGTATTTGTGCCAAGCCCGGTAGAAAGCTTGTCACTTGTGGTAATTACAGCATTTTTGTTTGCCTGCATTACCAAAGCCTCGTCAAAAGCTGTTTTAGATGCGCCCGTGTCCAGAACCAGTATAAAAGGCATACCGAAAACAGAAACGCTTATTAACGGATGGAACCCATCGCTTTGAAGATCGATGATTTGTAATGGTGCTTTAGTTTCTTGCATGTTTTTAAAATGCAAGATTAGCAATATTAATTGATCATAAGGAATTATAGAATTGGTTATGAAATATCATGGTCCGATGCTTCCTCGGCCATTTCAACAATGATAGAATCCATTCTATCCAGTTCGCTCTGGATATGATCAAGTATCTTTTCGTCAAAAAAACCATCTTTTAGCAGCGCTGCTAATCCCTTTAAATTTGCCAGCGGACTTCTTACCAAATGCGACTGTTTCCATGCCATGTCTTTTATGCTTTCAATTTGGTTTTGAATTCTTTCGTAAGCGCTCTCTAAATTTTGCTCCGCATTTTTTCTTTCTGTTATGTCGTATAATGCGATCAGTATTCCCAGTATTTCTTTTTTGTCATCTGTTATCGGGAATAATCTTACATAGTACCAAAACACAGAACCGTCCGGCTGCCGATAGTCAATTTCAAAGTTAATATTGTTCCCTTTTAAAACATTTTTGGTATAACTTATAAACTGTGGAAATCTGTCTTGCGGGAAAAAGTCAACAAGCCGGTCACCCTTTTCGGGATTATGGCCATATTGTTGATTCACGAATTCTATAGCTTTCTGATTAAATGCCAATACATTAAGATCTATGTCAAATAACGCGTAAGCGGTATCGGTGGTGTTTAAAATAGCTTGAAGGTTGGCTTCAGATTTTTTGAGTGATTCCTCGGCTTTGAGTTTTTCTGTCACATCATTGGTCAATGAAAGCCTTACCGGTCGGCCTTCAAATATTATATCATGGGCAGTAACCTGCACAAACATGATTGTTCCATCTTTTTTAAGATGCCTGACTATATTAATGTCAGTTGAATTATTTTTCCTTTTTTGGTAACCTTCCATTTGCTGTTCCAGGTCTACCTTTGGCCTTAACGCCGTAACACTTATGTTTAACAATTCATCTTTTGTGTATCCATAGAGATTGGCTGCTGCTTCATTAACTGCTATTACTGTTAAATCATCTTTAGCTATCATCCACAGTGGGAGTGGGTTGCTTTCAAAAAGCACTTTGTATTTTTGCTCCGATGATCTTAATTCTTCTTCGGCCTTTTTACGTTTAGTGATATCGATCGCTGACCCTATAATAGCCGGTTTACCTCCAATCATTACACCATTTCCGTAAAGCTCGACCCAATTTGTAGTGCCGTCACTTTTTTGACCCAGGGCCTCATAACGAAGGGTATCAACTTCACCCGAGATACGCCGCCTCACATTTTCGGCAACAATTTCAAGATAACTTTCATGAAAAATCTTTTTCGATGGTTGGGGTACGTTGATAAGGTCTTCGGGTTTGTAGCCAAATATTTCGGCAAACCTGGGATTCACATAAGAAAACATTTCATCTTGAACTATATAAACACCCACCATTGATTTTTCGGCAATGGTTCTGAATTTTAACTCCGCTTCCTTTAATTCAGCTTCCATTTTCTTCCGGTCAGTAATATCCCTTACAATAACCATGGTACGGTTATCGGAAAACCGTTTTGCATTTACTTCAACAATGAATACACTCCCGTCTTTACGAAGAAATCGTCTTTCGCGTATTATTGCTTGTTCAAGCTCAATTGTTTGCGAATACAAGGGATTGGCTCTAAGATCTTCCGGATCAATAATTGATTCGACCTGTAGCGTCAAGAGTTCTTCTCTGGTATAGCCCACCAATTTGCACATACTGGCATTTACATCGATAAAATGCCTTTTGTGATCGAGGACATATATGGCGTCCGACGCCTGTTCAACCAGTGAACGATATTTCTTTTCGCTTTTCTGAAATTCAACCGACCGCTCTTCAACTCTTCTCTCAAGGTCCGTATTCATTAGTTTTATTTCGGCTTCGGCTTTTGTTCGCTGCTCATCTATGCCGTTTAACCAATTAGCAGTGTGCCATATAAACAGCAGGCTTACCAGCAAAAAACCAATTGCCAGTAATGAAACACCTAAACCTGCTGCAGAAAAAGAATGGAAATACTGTGTTTGAAATCGTAATGAACCAAATACCACAACCATGATAATTATCAGGCTATAAAGGCGCCTTGCCATGAAGTTACCTACCCGTTTACCGGTGAACAGGCCGGCAATACCAATTGAGGGGTTTAATAACGAAGCAGCCAGCGAGATAATAAAAAAAAGAATGGCGGTATGAGTAGCCATTGAAGTTTTATACAAAAGAGCCCGGAAGAAAGACACGCCATAGAGATAGCCGATCAACGCGATAGCCGAGAAGATAGTAACTATATGAAAAAGGAACTGAGATAATATATTAAAGAGTGGCTTTTTAAATGCGAGCGTTAAAAAGCCCAATCCTAATAAAACAAAATTGAACGAAGCATTAAAAGCCATACGGCCCGGAAATGGTATCCTGTATGATGCTAAAGTTTTATCAGTTACGAACAGTTGATCGAGCCCGGAATTATAGTGAAACAAGTCCTGTGATAAAGTAATCAAACCAATAAAAAAGCCCATTAACGACAGCGTACAAAATGCCAGGTTATTATATTTCCCAATTGAATATTGAGTAATCAGTAAAGTGACGCCAAATAATACAAAACACAATGCTGCATTAAACCTCATTCCTTCGAACCCCGGCACTATACTTTGAAAGGCAGGTATATCAAATATCCACCCGGTCATCACTACCAAACCGGCAATTATTGTAAGCAAACTTATTATCAGAATGGTTTTATTTTTCTGCAAATGCCCCATTAAAATAAATTAATCTAAACTTTATACGCAGTTAACTTTATTATTGCTCACTTTCAGCTATAATTTTATTAAAATAAAACTATAGTTAAATTAATTCAGAAAATTAGAACATTGGTTAAATTTAATGAAGATTTATTAACCTGTTATCGGTTAAATATGCGATCGTTCTGTTAAAGCACAATCAAGAAATCAAAACGGATACCCGATAGCGAGATTAAAAACAAGGTTTTGACTTCTCCATTGCGAACTGCCAAAGTCTATCTTATCAATTACAACGCGTTGTCCTGGTGGCAGATTAGGTTTAATTATTGGAAAGGCAAGATCGGTACGTAAAACCAGTACCGTAAGGTTGAAACGCAAGCCGGTGCCCACATCGGCTGCCATTTGGCTAATAAAGTTTTTGCCAAAAGCTGCACCGGGTAAATATGGGTTGCTGTTTAAAAGCCAGATATTACCTGCATCAACAAATAAGGCGCCCTCAACTATACTGAATAGCTTCGGTCGATATTCCAAATTGGCTTCTATTTTTATATCGCCTGATTCATCAGGCAGAAAACCTGTTCCTTGTTTAAGGCTGTCGGGCTGGTTATAAGCACCAGGGCCTACGGAGTGGGCCTGGAAACCACGCAAACTGTATGACCCGCCGATAAAAAATTGTTGTGAATAAGGCAGCACCGTTGAATTACCGTAAGGTAAACCCACGTTAACCATTAAGCGGGCGGCCAGTGTACTCTTTGGCCCCAGTTTATGAAAAAACCTGAATTCGTTTTCTACTTTTACATATTGATTAAATGGAGTACCTAATAAGGTGCTTACATGTTTGGGCGTATCGGCACCCGTTATTATACCATATAAATTGCCGGATAAACTTACTTTGCCTTGATAGTAAAAGGTGTTTGTTTTGTAATCTTCAGTGGTATTTGTCCAGGTATAGCCATAGGAGGGGCCAAAAGTAAACTGTTTATTAATTACGTGCGCAAGAGTAGGGTTGCGGGTTTTTTCTATGCTATCCAGGTAAAGCTGAGTAACATTTCGGGGGCTTACGTAGGTGACCTCTAACAAATTCAGATCTATTTGTTTATGAATGTTTGGTTTCCATTGATAGCCAAATGACGCATTAAATGAATTAAGCGTGTACAGCTGAGTCCGGTTAACCAGGGTAAAGCCAGTTGTTAAAATGGTGCGTGGAATAAACGCATTATCTGTTTCAAAATTAAAAGGGCTGATAAATCTTGGCCATGAAAGTGATGGCTTAATACCTACCTGGTAAACATTATAACCGTGGTTATAAGCTCCAAATTGAACATCCGCGCTTCCAAACAAGGTTAAATTAAATAGTTCAGCACCTCCAAAAGTATTCCGATTTTTAAAGGTTAAGCTAATTTGCGAACCGGTATAGTTCGCTGAGGTTTGTCGTCCAAGCAACTCAAATTGTATCGATTTCTTTTTGCGCTGAGTTAAAAAGTAGTAAATGTCAAGTTTAGCCGAGTCGGGTGTCACATCTTCAAATCTGTTTTTTACAAATGAAAACGGGCCAAGATCTATCATCCTCTTCAAAGAATTATTATGTTCAGTGCGGTTATAAATATCACCGGGGTGCAACAATACGCTATTTTTGAAAGTAAACGGCCTTATGGTCTTTTTGGGATCGATGACGTTATACCAGCGATACCTTACTGCCGAATCCAGTTTTAGCGCCGTATCCCGCAGAGAGTACTTGGGATAAACATAAATATTTCTAATGCTGTAAATCCATCGTGCCTCATCAGGCGTAGCGTCCTTTACTTTTACAAACATATCAACCTGGTGGCCTGCTACGGTACTGTCATATTTCATGATCAGGTCTTCGGGGGCAAAATAATAAAATCCCTCTTCTTTTAACCTCGCGTCTATTCTTATGCGCTCCGTTTTAATAATGTCGAGATTATATTTATCGCCGGCTTTAAGTAAGGTTTGCGCAGATGTTCCGGTAACAGCAGTATCAAGATCGTCATTTCCAGCAGGGAATACTATTTTATGATAATGATAAACCGGACCTGTTTGCACCGCATAAACTGCTTTTGCTGATTTGTTTTTTGCAACAGTATCCCCATAAACCTGTGCCAGAAAATAGCCTTCGTTTTGCAACCTGTTTTGCAGTATGCTTGCATTTTTTTCAAGATCCACTGAACTTACCAACACGGGTGGTTCGCCGATATGTGTATTCAGATAGTGGCTTAATCCTTTTTTCTTATTAGTTTTTGTTATTTCGTAAACGTAAAGCTTAAAACGCAAACCTAAAATGGTTGAATTAGGTTTTGGACGCAGTAAATCCTCCAATTCTTCGGTTAAGGCTTTGGATTCTGTTTTGCTTGTGTTCTTGTCAGTAATTTTTATCTCACCGCCGGTATATAGCTTTTGACCTGCAGGCAAGCGTTTGGTTGTGCTACAGGCGCTTAAAAACAAAACAATTAGTATAATAGAAATATAAAAGAGCCGGTGTATTGCCATAGTCAGTTAGATGTTGATTTATTTTGGTTGGGTTGCTGTGTCGGGCTTACCTGTGTTACTGTGCTATCGGCTTTGTTATCTGCGGCTTTTTGTTCCTGTTTTTTCTCTTTTTGATCCTTGTCGTACTGCTTCTGCAGCGCCTTATCACGCGCTGATTTTTTAGCAAACAACTCTTTAAAACGATTATAGTCATAGGTTAATGTAAAACCGAGACCGGTTTCCACCACCTGGCCTTCTACAACTATATATTCGTCCTTACGATATGCACGAACCACATACCGGCCATCCTTCGATAGCTCATAATTAACCGAAACGTCACCAGCTATCGTTGTAGCCTTTTGACCCGGCTGATTTTGCCCCTCCAGGTTAAAGTTATTGCCAACGGTGACCGTGATTCTATCGTTAAGGAATTTTTTTGACAAACCGACATTCAAATCCGTTCGATTTTGCTCGACTCCTGATGAATAATCTGCTCCTGATGTTAGTCCGAAACTTAATTGTACGCCTCCTATAAGGTCGCCCGCCATTTTGTTTAGCTGGTCGGATAGCAAACTGCTTACGCTATTACGTATGGCACCCTGGATGCCCGCGTTACCGCCCTGGCTTTGCAGCGGATTATCACCAATAAAATGTCCTAACACCAGTACGCCGAGCACCTGCTTATTCATTTCATTAGGGTCCTGCCGAACCTGGGATAGTTTGGTATTGACCGTTGATATTACATCGGGTGATACCGTATAATTGCTGTCAGGCAAAACTATATCAAAGCTTATATCGGGCTTCAGCAATTCATTTTTTAAACTCAGATCAACGTTGAACGGCAATTTTTGCTTGTACATAGTGCTGTTTTGCACGCCGCCTAACTGATCGCTCACAAGGTCAATAGGAGGGACGTTCGCAACGTATATAGCTGTTATATCCACGATTGCGCTGGTTGGGTCGCCTGTCCAGGTGATCGTACTTCCTTTTTTGAAAATGAATTTGCGTTTTACAGTGGCGTATGATAAATTATAAGAACCCTGATCGACAGTGTAAGTGCCCGTCAGATTTGTTTTTCCGCTGGGGTCAATGCCGCCATTTAATTGAGCATCACCCTTTATTTGAACCACATCACCGTTTCTTTCATCAATAACTATTGTAAAATTGGCTGCCTTATTGATCCTTATGGTTGCAGACACGTCAAGTCCGGTAAGATTTGTTTTTTTGAGCGAATCCAATTGTTTTGCTAAAAATGCAGAATCTAGTTTAGGGGCATGAGGATTTATAACTTCTACCACGCCCTTGCGGTCTTCCAGGCCCGGGTCATCTTCGGGTAGTACAATCGTAAGATCGGTTTTATCGTTAACGGTTAACACAGCGTCAACCACTGGTTTGTCCATGTTACCACGAATTTTTATTCGGCTGTCTAAATAAAGCTTACCGTAATACAACTTATTATCTGCCCGCGTTGAATTAATAACCCGGAAATTATTGGCGTTGATATCTATCCCGAATTTAAAATCAGTGAATGTTTTTGTATATAAGGTGCCGGTAACAATTGCTTTGTTGCCAAGGGAATCGACCATGGTAAAGTCGTTAAACAAAATGCCATCGTTATTAAATGTAATACTCTCATTGGGCATCGTAAAATAAGAATTTAGCATTGCCACATTAAACCCAACCTTGTTAAAGTTAATATTGCCCCGTACTACCGGTTCGCTCGTTGTCCCGGTTATTTTCAACTGGCCGCTAATATTGCCACTTGTATTTCTGAGATACCCAAAACTAAAACCCTCAATACTTTTCATATTCAGCGTTACAATGTTCAGGTTAAGATCAAATGTGCTGGCCGGTGTTGTATAGTACAAACCTGTGAGATTAACCTGATTACCCTTCCCGCTTATGCTTACATCAGCCGCATAAGCATTTTCCGTCTGGTTATTTATTTTAATAGCGATATTGCCTACTGTATCCCCTTTAAAATTAAAGTCGTTAATATTCATTGCCGCAGTAAATTGCATTGCCTTTTGCAAATTGCTTATATGTGCAGTCCCATTAATCACACCGCCAACTTGCAACGAATCCTGACGTGCGGCCTTTGTGATCTTTTCAATGCTGAAATTCTTAAAATTAATGGTGAGGGGTGAATTCATTTGCTGGTTATCACTGTTTATACTTAATACCTGGTTGGCGTTAGTAAGCGTAAAATCTTTGGCTAATATGCCCTTGCTCCCAAATTGCAGTTCGTTGCCGGCGTTAACGGCCCACTGATCATAATCCAGCATCAATCCGTCTTGTAAAAAATTAAATTGATACTCGTCCTGCAAAACGGTAAACACGCCAACCATGCGGAAACGCTCCTTTTTTGCTGCATCCCGCATCTGCACCTTAATATTTAACTTATTGTTCTTGGCGTTACCCGTAATACTTGGGTATAACAGATCAATGGACGATGATAATTTTGCTTCATCAGCGGTAAAACTGTAATTGAGTGCGTTATTGGCAGTGTTAATAGCAAGTTTTGTGTTATTTATTACATAGGTTCCGTAAATAACTTTGGGCATTGTGCCGTTAACGGTTAGGTCTCCGGTTTGGCTATTAAAATGACCTGTTATTAAAACGGGATCCAGCCTTTTTAGGGATGGAACCAGTTTTTCGGATATTGGAGTCTTAATTACATGTATATCAAAGGCAAACTGTTGAGGCGAATATTTTGGTTTTGGTTCGGCCGAAGTATTTGTCGCAGCTGTATTGTAATACTTATTGACAACGTCCTGCAAAGCCGACCCTATTTCGGTTAGTTTATATTTTCCGCCCATGTGTGCATAAAGCATCGGCGCCTTTAACTTTAACGTACTGCTATCCGCCGTTGCTGTCGACACCAGGCTTATGCTATCAACCTTATATACCTGGTCCTTTTGAGCAATTATCAGGTTGGTGATTTTAATGTTACCGTTCAAATAATCGGGGTTGGCTGTGGGAACATTTGCAACCAATTTTGCATGAACTTCTAGTGGTGTTTTTGAAAAATTCAGTTTTTGCAAGTTGATGCTATCCAGGAGCAGCGTGGCGTTTATTGATGGATACTTTTTATTCATATCTGCTTTTGCATCTAACGCAAAGCTGATATTGGGATCTTTCATGTTGGAGTTTATGGAATAGCTTCCGTTATGAGCTGTTCCTGTGAGTATAAGGTTCTGATACTCATATCCCTTGATATACGCTTTTACAATAGCGCCTTTAAACTTCAGGCTGGCTTTTTTGGGATCGAGTCCCGCACCTGTGATTGTTGTAGTTAAGGTTACGGCCCCCACATTCTGCGGTTGCTTTATTAAGGCTCCTACATTAAAGTTGTTTGTTTTTATGCTGGCCGAATATATTTCGTGACCCTTTCTGTTGCCGTTTTTCATGGAGGCGATCAAATCAACCGCACCATAGCTTGAACGCAACGTCATCCTGGTGTTGAAATCGTTCATACTTCCTTTAAAGCTGCCTTTAAGGTTTAAATTAGCGGGGACGCTTACTGAGGCAGGTATCATTCCGGGCGAAACAAGTTTGTCAATGTCCGTTTTGCTGGTATTAAAGTCAGTAATAGTAAGATCAAAGCGGGCTTTTTTTACATCCGGTAACCCTTTCATCGCGCCGGATGCCTTTATGTGAGTGTTATTCAGGCCTGATATTTCAAGACTAGGAATGCGCAAATCATTTACTTTTCCAATAACCTTTCCATTTATCCTGAATACCGAGTTGGGTGCATGTTTAAAAGGATCCATGGTGGCCATCGACGGCACCAACAGCAGTACATCTTTCAGCCCAAGCCGGCTGCCGTTAAGGTTGGCATTGATATATAATTGTCCCAAATTGTTGCTTATTGAAGCGATTGACGGATAACTTACCTCCAGTTGTCGCTGAATAACCGTTTGCGGAGTTTCAAGATAAAGATCATTCAGATAAGACTTCTTAGCGCCGTAAAAAAATGCCGTATGGAATTTTTTTATAGCCAGGCCGCTTTTTTCACTAAAAGTAAGTGAGTTGATTTTTCCGGAAGTTGAATCGGCGCTATAAGCAAGATTTTCTATATCGGTTTCCAGGTTACGAATGTCCATGTGGCCAAAATCGAGACCCTTCGCTATAGGTTTTTGTGCGTTATCATCGTATTTAATATTATCGTTACTGAAAGTGATTTTTCCGATGGTGGCAGCCCAACCTTTTGAGCTTTGGGGCGATGCAACGAGTGTATCTAACTTTTTAATAGTTTTTACTACCGCTTTTTTAACCGTTTGAGGTTTGGCAAAAGTGAGCCCAGCTTTTGTATCGCTTAATTCGACAGACTTAATACCTACTTTTTGATTTTTCAAATCAATTTTATCCATCTCAACCAAAAACTTGCCCAGGTTTACTTTGGCAGCCATTTCATTACTGCTATAATCAATTTTTATTTTTGATACATCAATGGTCCCTAAGTTAAGACTCATATTAATGGGTTTAACGGCTGTATCCACCGCTGCTGCATGAGCCTTAGTTGTAGTGTTTGTAGTTTGAATGATTTTCGCGTCAAAACCCGATAAGGTTATTTTCGGAATGGTAAACTTCATTTTATCCATATCAAAATCTTTGATGTGGGTATCGAAATGGTCAAGCAGAAATTTTACATCATTACCGGTAATAACGTCTTTGTAAGCAACATGAATATTATCGAGAATGATTGTCCCAACCGAAAACTTCATTGTAGATGATGTATCGGTTGGCTCTACCGGCTTCTTTTGCTCGCTTGTAAAGGCTTTAATAATATAGTCGTAATTAAAAACGCTATCCTTTCCCCGATTTACATTTGCCGTTATGCCCTGCAAATCGATCTCGTTTACTTCAACTTTATGGCTTAGCAGTTTTAGCAGGCTGACATCCACCTTTAATTTATCGCCGGCAATAAGTGTGTCTTTTTTCTGATCTTCAAAATAAACACCTTCCAACACAATTAACTTTGGCAGCCCCAAACTGATATGGGCTATTTTAACTTTGGTATGAATTTTTCCTTCAAGGAAAGTGACAGCTTTATTTTTAACAAAATTTTGAATAGAGGGCACTTGTATTAAAATTACTACAAGTAGCACAAGGAATATTATACTTGCCAATATCCAAAGAATGGTTTTTAGGGCTATGCGGCCAAATCGTTCCAATTGTATACGTTTTTCAAATGATAAAACTATTTTATAACGATAAAACAAAAACTATGCAAAAAGTTTTACTTGTCCGTTTTAAAAGTAATGCGAAATATTACTTTGCGGAGATAAAATTGAAATCTAAAAAATTAAATTAATTATTAAGAAATAAATTAACTTATTGATATTGCCTATTGGTGTAAGACAAATTATAAGTTATTATTTTTTAGCGGTATTTAATAACTGGTAACCAACTAATTCTACCCATCGTGCGCCTGGGGGGCGATAGTAAACTAATACCTGGTAATCGTTCTCAGTTTCGAAATGGGTTCCTTCCAAGGCGGTATCATCGGCCTTGCCGGTTGATTTATCCACCCAGACATAGGCATAATCGTACACTCCCTGTTTTAGAAACAGGTTTGTAAAAAACTTTCCGTTTACCGAATCGAAATTCAGTTTGCTGTTATCATCCAGCTTATAATCATTAAACTGACCAACTATATAAACGTTACCTTCGGAGGGAGATTTTTTTGTTGATAAACTGAAAAGCACGTGGCTATAATCAGCATCTATACGGGGATCGGTGCCATCCTGGTTAAGGATATAGAAGTTGCCGTTTAAATCAAATTGAAAGGAATAATTTGGGAGATTTGAGTCCGGATCAGTCAGTAAAACTATTTTATTTGAGGTATCGCGTGTGATGCGTAATATTCGCTCTGAGTTTAGTTTCAACGAGCGGGTGTCAAAACGCCTGAATTCATTGCCGCCCGGAAAGTCATTGGTATTAACATCGTTAAAAATGAGCTGAGTGCCACGGATATTTGCAGGCTGTGTGCTCAATATCATGGTTTCAGTCCGTGCGTTCTGCATAATAAAAGTGCGGATGTCGGCGCTGGTGTTTTGTACCCGCAGGTTTCCATAATCAACGGTAAAGTTTATTTTTTGGTTTGTTTGCCTGGCCGAAGGATCATTTGAAAGCACTATTTCAGCACTTATTGATACTTTAGGACTTACTACATACAGCTTTCTTGTTAATATCAATTTTGAGACATCGCCATCATCATATACTTTTAAAATATAATTGCCCGGAATTTTTGGGGCAATATTCTCATTTGGCAATCTAAGCTGGTAATGTGTATATTTTTGTGCGGTATTAGTTGAATAGCTGTAGTCCGTTAATCTATCGTCTGTATAATTTTGCAGGTACTCGGTAGTTGAAATGTTGTATGAATTCCAGTTATCGTCGCAATGTTCAATGGTGTAAGAATAATTTTGCGTTGCTCCCCGTAGATCGTCAAAAGCCAAAAGTACCTTTTCGCTGGAGTTTAAGGTAATGATCGGAAAAGAACCCGGCTTGCCGGCTTTATAAAATTCAACGCTTTTTATGTAAGGCTGATAAACGTTGTTGGCATAGGTTGATTGCGCGTAGGAGTGGGTACAAAATATAAGAAGTAATACCATCGCAAGAACTGCAAAACGCACGTCATTGCGAGGTACGAAGCAATCCCCAATATGAAGGTCCCCAATGCAAGACCGACCTGCACAGTTAGGGATTGCTTCGTCGTTCCTCCTCGCAATGACGGTTTTTATAAAGTTCATATTCAAATAATTCCTAAATTGAAAATCTCCAAAGGAGTCCTTTGGACCGAATTCCGAAATTCCTTTTACGCTTCCAACTCCATTATTTGTTCGGCTAAAGTCTCCCACTTCAATTGCAAATGACCCAGATCCATTTTCTTTAAATCGTATTCGCTATTTATTTGCTTTAGTTTTGCCGCGTCGTTATAAAGTTTGTCATCTGCAAGCTGGGCTTCCAGCTGTTTTACAGTCTTTTCTAAACCCGCTATTTGTTCCTCCATTTTGGAGAGGTCCTGGTTTAACTTTTTTAGCTGATGGGATTTATCCGAATGTTGTTTTATGGCCGCCGGTTGCGCAGGAGCCGGTTCCTTTTTCTCTTCTTTTTTGGGTTGAGGTGCAGGGGCAGTAGCAGTTTTTGCATCCAGTTTGCGTTTAGCAAACCATACATCAAACTCGGCATAGGTACCCGGGTATTGTTTTATTTCCTGGTTTTCGATAAACCATATTTTGTTGGCTACATTGTCAAGGAAATAACGGTCGTGTGATACTACTATAAATGTTCCTTCAAATTGCTCCAGTGCCTGGATCAGGATATTCACCGATGCAATGTCAAGGTGATTGGTAGGCTCATCCAGTACCAGGAAATTCGCATCCGCAGTAAGCGCCTTTGCCAAAGCAACGCGTGATTTTTCCCCTCCCGACAATACCTTAATCTTTTTAAATACGTCATCGCCCGTAAACAAGAATGAGCCTAAAATAGTACGCAACTCGGTTTCTGTATGTTTTGGTGCGAAGGATTGTAACTCCTGCAAAGCGGTATTTTCAAGGTGTAATGCCTCAAGTTGATGCTGAGCGAAAAATGTTTGCGTTACGTTGTGCCCGGTTTCGCTTTTGCCTTTAAAATCTTTGTCGGCACCTGCTATAATACGCAGCAAGGTTGATTTACCCTTACCGTTTGCACCGATCAAAGCTATTTTGTCGCCTTTCTCTATAACTGCTTCGGCACCGGATAAAATATCAATTGTTGGGTATTTTTTTGTGACGTGTTCTAAAGTAACCACATGCCTTCCGGACTGTTTTGAAAAACGGAAACTGAAATTTACCGAAGGATTATCATCATCAACGTCGTCGACACGCTCCAGCCTGTCAAGGGCTTTGATCCGCGACTGCGCCATTTTTGCCTTTGATGCTTTTGCTCTGAAACGCTCTATTAAACGTTCTTCCTGCTTTATTTTTGACTGTTGGTTTTTAAATTCACCGCGCTGAATTTCTTCACGCTGCGCCTTTTCTTCAAGGTAAAAAGTATAATTGCCCGCATAAACCGTTAGTTTGCCTTTGCGGGACTCTACCGTACGATTAATTACTTTATCCAAAAACCACCTGTCGTGCGATACAATTACCACCGCGCCTTCAAAAGCTTTCAGATAATCTTCCAACCATTGTATGGAGGGTAAATCCAGGTGATTGGTAGGCTCATCGAGCAGTAGAATTTCAGGTGCCTGTAACAATATTTTAGCCAGCATTACACGCATACGCCAGCCCCCCGAAAACTCGCTTAACTTACGATGTGTGTCAGCCTCGGTAAAGCCTAAGCCTGCTAAAATTTCATGGGCTTTATATTCAATATTATAGCCATCTAATGCTTCAAACTCATGTTGCTTGTCGCTTAGCTTGTGAAGCAGGTCTTCCGAATAATCGGTTTCAAGTTTTTGAAGTATGTTCTCAATCTCATCATGCAGCTGGTTTTGGCGCTCAAAAGCTTCCATAGCAACATGCAATATGTTTTTATCAGACGAGTAGGAGAGGAGGTCCTGGTTGAGGTAGCCTATCGTAATGTCCTTAGCCATTGATATGGTGCCGGACGTAGGTTTATAGTCACCTACAATAATTTTTAGAAGGGTAGTTTTCCCGGTACCGTTTGCGCCTATAAGGCCAATTTTTTCTCCCGGTTTAATATGCCAGTTAGCTTCATCATATAAGGCCCTTGCACCAATCTCGAACGTAAGGTTATTAATAGCAATCATTTGCGCGCAAAGATACGAAAACCCCCCGACCCCCTAAAGGGGGAGCACAAAATTTACAATAGACTTAGTATGTCGATCAAAAACTCCCCCTTAGGGGACTGGTAATGCTATTAAGTTAAGGGAAAAAATGAAGAAATTAATATCGAATAATGAATTTTGAACACCGAACGCCGAAGTTTTTAACTTGATTATTCAACATTCAATATTTGGTGTTCGATATTAAATCTCCTCAACTTAATAGCATTCGAAGGGAGGGAATTAACTTCCTATCGTTTCCATCCACGTCTGGGCCATTAATGCTTCGCCGGGGATGGCCGGGTGTACGCCGTCGAGGCTCCAGTATGGTGCAGGAGCCAGTTCCAGGGCCTTATCAAAAACTGTTTGCCAGGGTATAAATGCCGCGTGATATTCGTCGGCAATATTGCGGGCGGCTTTTCTGAAAAGGTCAAATGTCGGATACCATTTGTCATCAACAGCTCTGACACCTTTTAAAGCAAAGGGCTCACAAATAACCAATTTTACATCCGGCAAAGCCAGTTTAGTGCGGTCGAGCAGTTTATGATAGTCGGCTATATAGGTTTCGATGGTCCCGGTATAGCCATTGGTTAATGTATGCCAATAATCATTTACACCTATGTGGATACTTAAGACATTTGGTTTCAATGAAATACAATCGGCATCCCACCGCTCTGCGAGCTGGTACACTTTATTGCCGCTTATACCTTTGTTATATATTTTAAGGCTCAGATCAGGATGTTTTAATAAAAGACCGCCCGCCGCCAATATTACGTAACCACTTCCAAGTGAGCCGGTATCGTTCGGCAGTGATTTATTATGATCACGGCCCCAGTCAGTTATAGAATCGCCCTGAAAAAGGACCACATCATTTTTATCAAGATTTATTTTTTTTACATCTGTTGCGGAGAAAGCGGCCGAAACAATTTGAGGAAGGCTCAGAGTGGCAACTGTGGCTATGGACGTGTTTTTTATAAAATTACGGCGGTTAATCATTGGTTTTTGGTTAAAGTTTATAATTCATGGTTAATAACAATCATGATTTTGGCTTTCGCTAATATAGAAATTCTATTTGTTGAAAATTAATGCCACTAAATTTTTACATGAATTGCCAACAATGATACACGAACAAAAAAAACATCTAACTTCGCAATCATGTATTTCTTGCTGCGGCCTATACTTTTCCAATTCGATCCTGAAAAGGTTCACCATTTTGTAACGGGTTTTCTTAAACGTTTAAACCGGTTCCCCGGTGGTGCGGCGTTAAGCCGTTATTTGTGGGATTTTAAAGATATATGGCTTGAAAAGGAAGTTTTTGGCCTTAAATTTCAAAACCCTGTGGGCCTTGCCGCTGGTTTTGATAAGAATGGCGAACTAATGGGCGAAATGGCAAACCTGGGCTTTGGCTTTGTGGAAGTGGGCACTATAACCCCATTACCTCAGCCCGGCAACATAAAACCACGTATGTTCAGACTACCTGAGGATGAGGGGCTTATAAATCGAATGGGCTTTAATAATTTAGGTGTTGATGTCGTGGCTGAACGGATAGAAGCTTTTCGCAAAAATGCAAAAGAAAAAAAGATAATTATAGGCGGCAATATTGGGAAAAATAAAAATACTGTAATAGAAAACGCAGCTCGCGATTACGTAAAATGCTTCGACCGATTATTTGATGTAGTTGATTACTTTGTGATAAACGTAAGCTCGCCAAATACACCTGGGTTACGTGCATTACAGGACAAAGAGCCTTTGATGCAATTACTCGACACGCTACAGCAGCGAAATTTAAAAGACAGGATAAGCAGGCCAATACTTTTAAAAATAGCTCCGGATTTATCTAACGAGCAGTTGGACGACATCGTTGAGATTGTACTCAAAACAGGAATTGCAGGCATAATAGCGACAAATACTACCATCAGCCGCGAAGGGTTGGTATCAAACGACTTTTTGAAATTTGAAGCTGGTGGTTTAAGCGGCAAACCATTAACCAAAAGATCGACAGAGGTTATCAGTTATCTTTATAAAAAATCAAAAGGAAAATTTCCAATTATAGGAGTTGGCGGAATACACTCGCCGGAGGATGCCATAGAAAAGATGAACGCTGGCGCTGCGCTGGTTCAATTGTATACAGGGTTTATTTACGAAGGTCCGGGATTAATAAAACGGATAAATAAAAAGGTATTGACAATGCCGTATAAACAATATATTTCGCGCAAGTAAAGAACGGATTGAACTTCAATGAGGAGTTGTCTTAAACATGTTCCTGATTAAAAAAAAGCGATGGGTTTATAAACTCATCGCTTTTTTTTGTATTTCCTCTAAAAATCTACTAAATAAAAAAAATCAGTTTTTTTACTTTTCTATATTAATCGTAATATTACAATAAATACTGGAACTATGAAAACTTCAACTTTCCCACGGATGCATGTAAGTTTGTATGTGAGCGATCTGCTACAGACTATTAGTTTCTACAATTTGTTTTTCGGAAAGGCACCCGAGAAAATTCGGAAAGGCTATGCTAAATATGTTTTAGATGAGCCATCCCTCATTATCTCATTTGTGGAAGGTCCCGAACGGGTAAGGAAAAATTTTGACCATTTAGGTTTCCAGGTAGAAACTATTGAAGAACTAAACGATCGTTTGGCAAAGGCACAACGAGCCGGTTTAATTACACGCGAAGAAATAGGTACAAATTGCTGTTTCGCCAAACAAGATAAGTTTTGGGTAACGGATAACGACAAAATTCAATGGGAAGTATATTACTTTCACGAAGATGCCGAATTTAATGACCCACATTACGAAGAAATAAAAACATCAACTGAGTGCTGCGATACCCCTATCGCTGAAAAGCCGATGATTGAGTTTAAAAATCTCACAGTCACCGGAATTACCACTGATAAATCTTGTTGCTGATCTGGTTTTATAATCATCATTTAAAAGCTAAAAATGAGCAAAACTAAAGTTGCTATACTCGGTAACCTGAATGAGGCGTACGAACCTCATTATATGATGAACAAGAGCTTTAGCGATTTTCAGGAAAAGCTTGATTTTAGTTTTGAATGGATACGCACGGAAATTCTTGCCGCTAATGAAGTTGATATATTGAAAGGCTTTAGCGGAATCATTGCAGGTTCGGGGCCTTATAAAAGCAAGGAAGGTGTAATTAACGGAATCAGGTTCGCCCGTAAAAACAACATCCCGTTTTTCGGTACCTGCAGTGGATTTGGCTATGCGGTGCTTGAATTCGGTCAGGATATATTTAACTTAACCACTGTTTACCATCCTTACGAAACTAATGAATTACAGCCGAATGAGATTTTTTTGCAAACACTTAACCTTTGTGGTGTTGGGATGCACACTATAAGCTTTAAGCCGGTTAAGGGAACATTGACGGCTCGTATTTACAATAATGAGCCTGTTGTTAAAGAAGAGTCTCATTGTATGTACGGGGTAAGTGAGAAAATAATCGATGTTTTTGAAAACGAAGGTTTGATAGTCTCGGCTGTGGATGAGGAAGGCGAACCCAAAATTATGGAATATAAGCCCAATGATTTTTTTGTGATCACTTTGTTTTATCCGCAAATGAGATCGGATATTCAAAACCCGCACCCTTTGCTTTCCGCCTTTTTTGAAGCCGTTAAAATAAAAAATCCTGTCAGCACTTAACCAACAGGATTTGAGTATCATCCGTCAAAAATAAAATACGTCGCCGGCAGGCAAAGATTTTATTTTTGAAATCAATTATTTAGCTGCTATCGCTTTATCTAAAGCTGCATTGTTTATAGCTATCTGGCTGTGTTTTGGCTCAGCAGAACGGCTTCCCGGCTCCAGGTTGGTAGCCAGCTTTAAAAACTGTACTTCTAACCTTGAAGTAGTTTTGTTTTTCCTGTCTTTTCTTTTTAAACGAGTAACGCCCATGGTGTTAAATATTAATTTTTTTTAATTCTGAGGTCGGGAGCGGATTCGAACCGCTGTAAAAGGTTTTGCAGACCTCTGCCTAGCCACTCGGCCACCCGACCAATTTTCAAGGTTGCAAAAATAGTAATTATTTATTGGCTACCAATATTATTTATACGATTTTCTATTTATTTCTGAACAAAATAAAGCGGCAGCTATTGCAACATTCAAAGATTCCGCTTCACCCTTGCGTGGAATAGTTACCGATTTATTGATAAGCTTTTCAACGTCAGGCTTTAATCCATTGCCTTCATTGCCTAATACTATCAGCCCTTCATCACCAAAATCGGCCTTATAAATATTTTCTCCTTTTAGCATCGCCCCGAATATGGGCAAGTCAACCTGCGTCAAAATAATCGCAATATTTGTATAATACACGTTTATACGTGCAAGAGAGCCCATGGTTGCCTGCACTACTTTTGGGTTGTAGGCATCAACTGTATCGACAGAGCAGATTATATTTTTAATCCCAAACCAATCGGCGATGCGGATAATAGTGCCCATGTTGCCCGGATCCTGTATTCCATCCAAAACAATGGAGAATTGTTGTTTAAGAGCGACATGGTTGAGTGTGGGCCAGTTGGGAATTTTCACTATCGCAACAATCTCCTGAGGAGTTTTTAAACTGCTGATCTTTTCCATCTCTGTAACGGAAATTTCACCTATATTTATTTTTTGGGATAATTTCAGCACTTTTGGGCTAAATTGAGCCGTATGGTAAATTGCTTCGACCTGGTATGAAGAATTAATAAATTCAGTTATTGATTTGTAACCTTCAACCAAAAATAAGCCATGTTCCACACGCTCTTTTTTTTGTTGTAATGACTTTAATAAACTGATTTGAGATTTTGAAAGCATATTATAAACCGCCTAGTTATAGTCTTACAATATTAAGTATTCTTATTATCTTATTGGTATCAGGCTGCAGCCTTACAAGGGGACTTAAGGATAACCAGGTACTGGTGAGAAAAGTTACCATGAAGGGTATGGATCCCGACTTCGCCCTGGCTGCGGTAAATTATGTTGATAAACTGCAGCAGCCAAATAACGCGATAAACCTGCAATTTTATTACATGTTCAGTAAAAATGGCAAAAAGGAGATAGGTGAACCTCCTGCAATTTTAGATAGCGGACTTGTAGAGTTTTCCAGGGTACAAATAGAGCGGTTTTTACAAAACAAAGGATATTTAAAAGTCAAAGTAACTGATTCGGTAAAAATAGCGAAGAAAAAAGCTGAACTCATATTTATCGCCGTCGAAGGGCCGTTATTCAGGATTAGAAAAATAGAAGACAGTATCCCCGATAAAAAAGTGCGGGACCTTTATCGGATAAATCGCCCCCGCTTTTCCCATGTGCAGCCAGGCGGTCGTTTTGATACAGATAGTCTTGCTTATGACAGGGACGAGTTTTACCTGATTATGAAACGGAACGGTTATTTTGATTTTTATCGTCAATATATAAATTTCGCCTACGATTCCACTTTCCGAAGCAGTGTTGTGGATTTGAAGATGATTATCGATAATCCAGTTGGACGAACGTCGCACCCGATTTATAGAATTAACAATACACTTATCACCGTAGCTAATAGTGCCGGCCGCACCCCGGGAAAGGCCGACACCATCCAGGTTGATTCGCAGTTCAGATATGTTGATTTTTCGCACAAATTTTTACCCAGAACGGTGACTGATTACGTTTTTCAAAAAAAGGGACAGATATATGATATCGACAAGCAAAGTTTAACAACATCGCGGTTATCCGCATTAAACGTATTCAGAAATGTTCCCAATCCTACTTATCAAAAACTGCCGGATAGTACTAACCGTTTAGATTCTAAAATCGATATCATTCCGCTAAAACAGATGTCGGATAGGATAGAAGGAGAGTTCCTTATTAACGCGGGGCAATATGGTTACAATTTTGGCAATACATTTACCGACCGTAATTTGTTTAAAAGGGCTGCGATACTGCAGATAAAACTTAACTGGAGTGTGTTGTTTGACAATAACACTAACCATGCCAACCCAAACGGCGTTGAAAACCAGGATTTTAGAATCGGAGCTAACCTTGTTTATCCCCGCATAATTTCGCCCTTCAATCTCCCGATCTTAGGTAAATATGGTGTGCCTCATACTACATTTTCAACAAACTACCAGTTGTTTTACCAGTTGGGTCTGGTTCAACGTACCAGCTTTCTTAACTCTATTACTTATGATTTTGCTGAGACTGCCAATAAATTGCATGCGGTTACGCCGATTAATTTTGAGTTTTCAAGGGGTGTGATAAATCCCGTTGCCGAACAGAAGTTATTAGATGCAAACCTTTACTCATACAGCTATTTAATTGGGCGTACTATATTTAGTGCAGGAAGTCAGTATACCTTTCAGTATAATACAAACAGGTTAAATTCCTACGCAAACTTCATGTATTTTCGCGGTACCATTGATGTGGCAGGTAACACATTATACCTGTTGAGCAGTTTGTTAAATACGCCAAAAGATTCGCATGGGGCATATACCCTGGGGGGGTGGGCGTTTGCCCAATATGCTAAAGCCGAAATTGATCTGCGTTTTTATCATAGTTTTGGCGGCGAACGGCAGTTGATATTCCGTTTAAACCCTGGGCTTGGCGTTCCTTATGCTAATAGCTCACTTTTAATATTTGAAAAGAATTTTTATGCCGGCGGCGCTAATGACATGCGTGCATGGTTACCGCGTACTCTTGGGCCGGGACAATTTAACCGGGCAACTTATTATTCCGATACCGCAATAGCAAAGACCGCAGGCGCGGCCGACACACTCAGAACACGCTTAAAATACCTGGATCAATGGGGCGAGGTAAAGATAATGTCGAACCTGGAATACCGGTACAAACTTGCCGACGACTTTTTTGGTTCCAAATTAAAAGGCGCAGTATTTATAGATGCAGGAAATATTTGGCGCCTTCACCAACAACCCCACCAGCCCAATGTCGAATTCAGGTTTAATAATATTTTGCAATCGTCGGCAATGGATATCGGCACGGGCTTAAGATTCGACGTGTCGTTTTTTGTATTTCGGCTGGATGCTGCATTTAAATTTAAAGACCCGCAATTTAACGGATCAGACCAATGGGTGCTGATTAATCATATTGATGAACTTTTCCATACAGGCCCTTTTAAAACCAACTACAAGGCAACTAACAGCGGCGATAACTATAACTTTATGCAGCTTAATTTTGGCGTTGGAATGCCGTTTTAAGGGTAGGCCAGCTAAAGTTCGCTATAGCGCCTCCTTAGCAAATCCATCATGAAAACGTTTATATCCCATTGGTTTACAACGGGCTGTCTTGTATAGGGCAATAATGGCAAATAAGGCGGAGCACCGAATTCGGAGGTGATGGTAAGCAAAGCAGCGTTTTCAAGTTGCTTTGTTTCGACAACCTTGTCCCAACATTGAAGATGAAAGTTGAGTGCGTCTTTCCATTCAGGTGCCCGTGGGTCCGTTATTTGAGGCCCCTCCGGATAGCCAACCCGCGAATGAATATGGTCTGTACGGCTGATCGCTGTTTCAACAGCCTCGCGCTGATCATGTAAAAGACTTTCGGCAGTGTTGCACCAATGCGATATATCGAGCGTTATGCGCAGGTCGCCGATTTTAGTAAGGTACTTCTGCATTACATGTGCTGCGAAACTGAATTTCCCCCTGTGGGTTTCATGAACAATCTTCACATCTGTTTTCTGCGAAACTCTCCTGGCGATGTCAATGAGGTGCTTGTTTTGCTCAAAATTATAGTAGTCTTTCCCGGTTTGCGTATTAATAAATAAAGGTTTCGCTGACGCCAGGTTCATTAACCTTTCTTCGTATTGCCGGCAATGCGTCTCAAAGTCTTTTTCCACAGTTTCCCAATGCTGTGCGATGAACTGAAGGCCATGTTTTTGCAGGCTATTAAGTATAAGTGCTTTCTCTTTTTCGTCAAAGGGCAGGCTGGCCTCCACGCCGTTGTATCCTGCCTGTTTTACTTTTCGTAAAAACTCATCCCATTCAACCTGTTCCTGGCCCCAGCGCGGGCAGAAAAATAGTAATTTCATTTATGTAGTAATTGGTGACCAAAACTATTAAAATAAATGAATAATATCCCGATAGTATGACCGATGTTGGAGGGCAGAAGTCAGAAAGCAAGTTGAAAGAAAGCATGTTTTAAGCGTATCTGATCAAAACAAACCGCAAATAAAACAAAGAAGCCCGTATAGTTAAAAAACTTCACGGGCATTCCTTTTAATTAGGGTATTAATTTTTTTGATATACTATAAATACGACTGCAATAAATTTGCCTTCGAATTATTGCGCAAGCGCATAAGTGCTTTATCTTTTATCTGGCGTACACGTTCGCGGGTCAGATTAAATTTCTCGCCTATTTCTTCCAGCGAATGTGCGGTTGTACCTGCAAGGCCGAAAAATAATACAAGAACCTCCCTGTCACGCTCGGCAAGTATGCCTAACGAGCGTTT
>DASYEP010000147.1:0-6642 GCA_036498965.1 Mucilaginibacter sp. | reverse complement strand
CGCAAGGCTTGCTACCTTTTCAAGATAAGGCAAGTTAGTTATTTCTCCGGAGGGTATTTTAAATAACGTCAGGCCTAATTTTTTTAAGAAATCAAGGCTATCCAAATCAAATGCGGTTGAAAAAAATCTGATGTTCTTTTCCCTGCAATAGTCAAGCAGTACAAAATGATCAGCCTCAGATAATTCGAGCTTCTGAAGCATTTCCAGTTGGCTTTCTGTAGAATTCCCTGTATTAGAATTTTGATACTCGGCTTTCTGCGCGTTTTTGCTTACCAGCTTCGATGCTTTAAAGGTTTGAAATTTCACATAATCAACACCAGCTTCTGCCGCAGCGTCTATTAATTTTTTTGCAATATTAATATCACCATTATGGTTTACACCTGCTTCAGCGATCACTATGGTCTTATTCATTTTTCTTTTCTTTGGCAGGGTTTCCATATACAGTTAAGCCGTCTGCTATGTTTTTTGTTACTACGGAACCCGCTCCAATAGTAACGCCGGCCCCAATTTTTATTCCTGGTTTAATAACTGAGTTTGCACCAACAAAACTACCATCGCCGACAGTGACATTGCCCGCAAGGATTGCACCCGGAGCTATATGCACATAATCACCAATTATACATTCGTGTTCTATAACACATGACGAATTGCAAATAACCGCTTCTCCAATCTTCGCCCTCGCATTAACCACCACGCCCGGCATAATAACAGTACCCGAACCAATTTCCGCCGATGTTGATACAAAAGACCGCTGATGAGCAATTGAAGGAGAAATAGCCCCCATTCGTTTTAATTTTCTAAAAACATCTGCTCTGATCCCGTTATTTCCAATACCTACAAAAACATCTGCACCTTTCATATTTTCGGAAAAAGTATTATCATTTTCATTTCCTAAATAATTCAATTGATATGGATCCTCATCTTTTTGCTCATTATCAAAATACCCGACTACAGTATAATGGTTGGCAATAAGCATCTCTATCACCACATATGCATGACCCGAATATCCAAATATGACTGCATTATTACTCATAATCTTACACTGCTGGGGATATTGACTAACCTGTCGGCAATCCATTCACTGCCTTTCAAGTCTCCTTTTTGTGCGTTTTTAAACATAGGCAACCGATGCATTAGCTCCCAGGCGGGTCTGCTCATTACACCATTATCATTCATATATTTCAGAAACCCGTCACGCTCTTCCCTATTATTTAGCAGGACGGCGTTTAGCCAATAGTTTGCTTTTGCGCCTGGCAGCTCCTTGCAAATTTGAATATTCAAGCTATCAAATTTAGCATGGTAAATGGCCGACAGCTCTCTTTTATTTTCAACAAAACTAGCTAATTGTTCTAATTGTGCACAGGCTAACGCGGCATTTAAATTGGGCATCCTATAATTGTATCCAATAGCATCATGAACAAAATCCCATGCATGCGGCACTTTGGCCTGTGTGGTTAGGTGTTTGGCCTTTTTAGCCAACTCTTTGTCATTAGTTACCAAAGCACCACCGCCACCACTTGTTACGGTTTTATTGCCATTAAAACTAAATGTGCCTACTTTACCAAATACACCTGTATGCAGCCCTTTGTAATAACTTCCTATTGATTCGGCAGCATCTTCAACCAGGGTAATGTTCCAGGCATCACATATATTGGCTATTTCATCGATCCTGCAAGGAAGGCCAAACGTGTGCATTGGTACACATGCTTTTATCCTCCTGCCCGTGATTTTATTATAAGTAAATTTGTCTGATCTTATTTCAGCATTTTGCTCCAAATAAACTTGTACAGCTCCAGGTGAAAGCCCTAATGAGTCTTTGTCCACATCGATGAAAAGCGGGTGGGCGCCAATATAACTAATGGCATTACAGGTGGCAATAAATGTCAGGCTTTGTGATATCACTTCATCACCTGTTTCAACATCTGCCAATAAGAGCGCCATATGGAGGGCATTAGTGCCATTTACAATGGCTACGGCGTATGACGCTCCGGTAACCTCACACATCATTTCTTCAAATTGATCAACATAAGCACCAACTGAAGAAACAAAAGTTGAGTCCAATGTTTCTAACACATATTTCCTTTCATTCCCAATAAATAGCGGTACATGTAAGGGGATGAATTTCTGACCGGGGAATTGTGTTTTTATAAAATCTGCTATTTCCTTAAAAGAGTCTTGCATTATATATTGTATATATCTGCTTTGTATTTGCTCAAATTTGCGGAGTCACTAAACCACTTAATTGTTTCAGACAGACCGTCTGACAAACTATATATAGGTTTCCAATCAGTGTGTTCCTGAATTTTTTTGTTTGATCCATATAACCTGAACACTTCTGATTTCTCAGGTCTTATACGTTGCTGATCGGTAATAATTTTGGCGTTAGGGTTAATTTGATTGATCAGTTTCTTTGCTAAATCACCAATAGAAATCTCTGATTGGGTAGCAATATTGCATTCATGTCCTACCAATGTGTCAGATTTTGCTATATCAATAAACCCTGCTGCGGTATCTTTCACAAATAACAGATCCCTGGTTGGAATAATGTCGCCAAGCTTTATTTCTTCATTTCCATTTAATAACTGGGTTATAATTGTTGGAATTACTGCCCTGGCCGACTGCCGTGGACCATAAGTATTAAATGGCCTTACAATTGTTAATGGCAAGTTAAAGCTTCGGTAAAAGGAATCAGCAATACAATCTGCACCTATTTTTGAGGCTGAATACGGTGATTGAGGTTGTTTTGGGTGGCTTTCATCAATTGGAATATATTGGGCTGTTCCATACACCTCTGAAGTTGATGTAACCAATACTCTTTCAACACCCAGATCTTTGGCTGCCTGCACTATATTCAGGGTGCCTTTTATATTGGTATCAACATAGGAATCAGGTGAATGATAGCTAAAAGGGATAGCGATAAGAGCAGCCAAATGGAAAACTATATCAATATCCTTCATAGCGGTCCTAACCCCATTGGGGTCACGGATATCACCTGCAAATATTTCTATCTGGCTGATCTGTTGACTGGATAATGTATCCAGCCATCCCCAGTTGTTAAAGGAATTATAATAAACAAATGCTCTTAATTTGCACCCTTCATTTAATAATTGCTCAGCTAAATGACTGCCTATAAAACCGTCAGCTCCGGTTATTAAAACTCTTTTGTTAATTAAATTCCCCATTTATTTTAAAGAATCGTTTAAGAATTTTTTTACAAGTAAAAACAGTGCAGTAAAAAACCCGAATATAAAACCTCCAAATACAATGCCTTTGAACTTTCCAAATCGCTGTTTTTCCAATGGTAATATTGGCCTGTCAATAACTTGTACCAGGGGCGTCTCGCGTCTTAAAGAGACTTTTGAGAGTTCGAGGTTTTTAACCAGTTCTGTCAATATAGCGGTATTTGCCTGTACATCCACCTGATGCCTGAGAGCTGGAACCCTTATTATTTGCAGAGAAGGGTTGGGATTTGGATTGACATCAGAAGTTGAAGCTACTCCTGTTATAGCAGAGTTTAACTCACTACGGACAGAGTCTGTTTGATGCTGAAGTATTGCAACATTACGTGCTGATTTTTTTGTTTTTGTATCAATGTAAAAATCAGATACATTTTTTACAAGCATCTCACAAAACGCCTTCGAAAAAAACTCATCCTCAGACGTCACTTTAACAGTTGTTATGCTTAATTTTTTATCTATCTTATCAACTGATAAACTACCCTTGGTTAGCGTTTCATAAAAAAGACCTAAAACACTATCTTGTTTCAAGGTAAATTTAGAGTGGTCAACACCAGGCAAGAAGCTAACATCTTTTAAATCTGGTTTATGTTCATAAAACTCTGTAAAAGAAATATAATGTTGCGCCAGTGTTTGAATTTTGCCATTAACAGAGATGGGGGTTAATAAGGTTTTTTCAACCATCGAACGCGATTTCATTAACTCCAATAAATTGTCGCCGGCAAACGCGCCGCCACCGCCGCTACTTCCCAAATCAATACCAAACTGGCTGGCCAAACCGGCTGCTGCCCCAAGTCCTCCGTTTGAGGATTTATCATCATCAAGCGCAAAACTTAATTCAGCAATATAAAGTGGTTTTTTAATAAATGAATAGGTAATGCCTAAAGCAGCCCCTAAAATCCCCGCAATCAAAATGGGTTTCCATTTCGATAACAAATATTTTCGCCATTCAATTAATTTCAGTAATACATCTTTTAATGATATGTCTTGTGATTCTCCGGTTTCTTTATCCTTATTAATTGAGGTCATTTCAATATAACTAAATCTTTATTTTTTCTCCAAAGTTAGTATACCAAGTATAATGGCTCCTAACGATGCTAATCCGGTAGCAAATCCCAATAATTGCTGTGCTGAGTTTGCTTTAGGTACCGGCTTCTTAGGTACATATATTTCACTCCCGGCCTTCACTTTAGGGTGGTTATTAAAGAATAATATTTTAGTAGTAGCTTTAACAGTACCATTAGGATAAACAACATAGGCCCCGCGCCGCAGTGCCTCGGTTGTAAAACCACCTGCATTTATCACATAAGCTTTAAATGATTTACCTTTACTATACACAATAGCGCTTGGATAAAGAACTTCGCCATTAACTCTTACTGTTTGCAGTTGTTTCGGTATATGTACAACATCTCCATCCTCCAAAATAAGATCGTCCCCTTTTCCCGGTTCTTGTAATATCTTTTTCAAATCGATACCTATATTGTTGTTCCTATATTGGAACAGGCTATCATTTTTAGTAAATCCATTATTAAAATTTGGATTGAATGAAGCGTCACTGTTCCTTATTCCGTTATTTAGGTTGTTTACACCATTTGCACCGGTGGTATTTTTACCATTCAGACCGCTATTATTTAAATTCCCGGAATAGTCATTTTGAACCTGATTGAAATTTCCCATACGATCCTGACTAAGCCCGGTAGTATCCAATTTAGTTTTATCAATGCCTAAAACAGCTGCGTTATCCCGCCTTATAGTACCTCCCTCAATTTCAGCAGATTTAGTTAAACCGCCTGCCCTTTTTACGATATCCGATATCCGTTCATCCTTTTTTTGAACAGTATAATATCCGGGGTAGAAAACTTCTCCTTCAACTTTTACAACTTTTTGAACTTCATATCCCGGCAGGCTGTATATAGATACGATATCATAGGGCATAAGTGTAAAATTTGCCTCGGCTGCTTTTAAGTCATCCCTTATTTCGACGCTGTAAACCTGGGCAACCCGGCTATTAGAAACATTAGGGTCACTGTCAAAAACTCTTCGTGATACTTCAATTCGTTTTCCGGTGGCCCCTTCTCTAAAACCTCCTGCCTTAATAACAAGATCCGTTACCTTCATACTATCTGCAAAATCATAATCGCCAGGATTTCTTACCTGCCCTTTGATGGTGATTGTATATTTATTCCTTAAATCAAATATAGATGCAACGCTAACACTATCTTCTCTTTGTAAAATGATATCCGAAGATGATTTGGTCATTACATCCTGTACATTGAACGATAATTGTAATGGGGTGTTATCCGGGTTTAATCTGACTATACTTCCGTTCCCGGTAAAAGCATCTTCTTTTAAGCCTCCTGCATTTTTTATCAATTGCGATAATGTCAATCCTTTCTGAAGTTCGAATATCCCCGGTCTGAAAACTGCTCCTTGTATCTGCACCCGGTTTTCATACCTGTCAATAATTTTATCAATTTTATATTTATCGCCACGCGCAGGTATATAACTTTTATAATTTTTCTCAAAAACATCAGTAATTTTCCGTTGCTGATCGCTTATCTGATCAACTTTTATCCGGGTGGTATATGCCTCATCTGTAAACCCACCGCTAAAATCCAAAACATCCTGTAATGTTTCGCCGGGCAAAACTTCAAATAAAGCAGGGATTTTTACTTCACCTTTTAATTCGACACGTACTTTATAAGGCGGCACCCGTATGACATCCTGATCCTGTAAAGAAATATTATCTTTTTGGCTCCCTTTGACAAGAAAATCATAGAGGTCTAAATGCCTGATTATTGTATTGTTTCTTACAACTTCAATTTGCCTGAATGTACCAACATCATTAGGCCCTCCGGCGGCATATAAGGCATTAAAAACAGTTGCTAGTGATGGTAATGTATAAGTACCCGGTTTTACAACCTGGCCCTGCAATACTACATTTATACTTCTGATGTCTCCCAGGCTAACTTTTACGTTTGTTCCTTTACCAATAGCATAATTATTTGCAGCCAGATTACTTTTAATTGCCCTTGTGGCTTCTTCAATCGTTTTACCTGCAATGTGTAAAATACCAGCCCCGGGAATATTTATATTTCCATCAGGTGATACGTCTAAACTCCAGTCTGCCGACGAATTACCATATACATTTATGTTGATCTGATCATCAGGACCAACGATATAATTTACTGGTGTGGCCAGTTTTAAATTAGGTATAAACGTATTCGACTTACTGTTTCTAAATAAATCAGCCCCAAATATTTTTGGTTTTAAGGCTGCAAACATATCCTTTTTATAATTATAAAAAGTAGTATCAGTTGTGGTATCGGGCTTAAAATTAAATTTGCGGCCTCTTGAAAAGTTAGTTGAATCAGGTGATCTTTTTTTAAAACCCGATTGTGGCTGA
>DASYEP010000146.1:0-114984 GCA_036498965.1 Mucilaginibacter sp. | reverse complement strand
TTATACCTTAAATATATGAAAATCAGATGATTATTCCAAATAATTACTCAAGAAAAAACTAAAGGATAACCCCTTTTTTAATGCCTCACATTCATTAATTAAAAAGAGGCTGATCATGATTTATGATACAGCCTCTTTTTTTATGTGTGGAGACGCCCCGAAATTTCGGCGTGCTTCTGATTTATATGTTTTAAAACCCTATTGAATTCCCTCCGTCAACAGGCAGCACAACGCCGGTCACATACTTGGCTGCATCTGATGATAAATAAAATATAGCTTCGGCTACATCTTCCGGAAGGCCTAATTTGCCCATCGGAGTACGCGACATTACTTTTTGTTTTCTTTCGGGATCGCTATCTAAAGCTTTGGCCGACATATTAGTGGCAATAAAGCCCGGAGCAACGCAGTTAACCCGAATACCTTCAGGTGAAAGCTCCACGGCCATTGCTTTTGTCATACCTTCAATGCCTGTTTTTGCGGCGGTGTAGGCTATTACATAAGGAATACCATATTGCGCGGCCATGGAACTGATGTTAATGATACATCCACTCTTTTTGACGAGCATCAATTTTGTTACTTCACGACTTAAGGCAAATACTGAAGTGAGGTTTGTTAAGATAACCTGTTGAAATTCTTCGTCGGTTACTTCTGTAAACTTCTTTTTCTGATTAATACCTGCGTTGTTTACCAATATGTCTACCTGTTCGTTTTCCTCAACCAACTCTTTAACCAATTGCGGGATACCTTTCAAATTGCTGAGATCAAAAACTTTGTATGAACAAAGCTCTCCCAGACTTTTACATACCTCGGCTAGGTTATTTTCGTTCCTTCCTATTATTATCGTTTTGAAGCCGTTTTCAACAAATTTTTTTGTTGTGGCAAGTCCTAGTCCTGATGCCCCGCCGGTGATTATAACAGTTTTATTTTTTGCGTTCATTATGGTTTAATATATTTTGTTTTTAAATAACCCGACGGCATTTAAATTATACTTTTTTATGTTTTGGGTTTTTTAAAGACGACTCGCGGATAATCAGCTCTGACCTTAGTATGAGACTGTGCGTTTGCTGTAAGTCGTCGTTATTATCCAGGTGCCCGATTAATATTTTAGCGGCAACTTCACCCATTTCATGCCCCTTATAGTCGATAGTAGTCAAGTTAGGTTCAATAACGCACGATGTCGGGTCATTGTTAAAACCTGCAAAGGCAATGTCGTCCGGTATTTTTACGCCTTCCTTTTTTAAAACCTGCATACAGCTAATTGCGCAGATATCGTTTGCTACAAAAACTGCATCGGGCCTGTTGGTCATTTTTAAAATTGTACGCGCAGCTTCGGCGCCAGCGGCTGAACTGAGGTCGTTTATTATTAACAGATCACTTTCAAAAGACATGTTATGATCGGCAAGCGCCTGTTTGTAGCCGTTAAAACGGTCCATATAAACGTTCCTAAGCTGACTGCCACCAATGTGAAGTATTCTTTTGCACCCCTGGTCAATTAAATGATTGGTTATGTTATACCCGGCCTTATAGTTGTCAATAAATATGTTTGGGCATTGCCGGTGCTCCTGCACGCGGTCGAAGAAGATAACCGGGATCCCGCGGTTAACAAATGCCTCAAAATGTTCTATATCTTTAGTGTCATAAGCCAATGAAACCAGCAGGCCGTCAACCCTGTTATTAAACATCGCTTTGGCGTTGCTTATTTCTTTTTTAACCGTCTCCAATGATTGGCTTATAAACAGGTTATAATTTGCTTCGTTAACCACCTTTTCAATGCCTGCAATCACATCCGACATAAAATTGCTATTTAGCCGGGGCACTATTACGCCAATTATATTGCTTCTTTTTTTGCGCAAACTGCTCGCAAAAGAATTGGAACGATAGCCCATTTCATTTGCCGCATTTAAAATTTTTTTCTTTGTATTTTTGTTTATCCCGGGGTGATCTTTTAACCCCCTGCTTACAGTTGCCGCCGAAATATTAAGTCTTTTGGCTATATCGTAAATAGTAACTTCTTTTTCGGGTTCACTCATAATTACAGATTAAACTTGGGCGTAAATATACAATCGGTTACAATAAAATTACGTCAAAAATTTATATAAATGTGCACATTTTTCGGTATAACTTCACAAAAAATCAACTTTTTTAATATTGGCTAAATAAAAAATTCAAATATTTATCGCAATCGGTTGCTAAATATTTATATTTATTGTTACAGACAGTTAAAGTTAAAAATCGTTACAATAAACCCATATTTTTTGAATATAACGTAATTAAAGGATAACCAGATATTTGCGAGCAAATCAAAGCTAAATCATGAATAAATTTAAATTTCTTCTTCCAATTTCCGTATATCTCATAAATGTTGCCAACGCCGTTTCAAAGATCAAATGAGGAGTTTTGGATTTAAATGTAAATTCTTTGTAGGGATGCAAACTTTACATCTGTTGTATTCCTATTTTTGCCATCAATAATATACCTATAAAATAAAATGATCAGTAATTTAGAACAGACCTTCCGATGGTTTGGCCCGTCAGATGCCGTTACATTAGCCGCCATAAAACAAACAGGAGCAACAGGCATAGTCAACGCACTTCACCATATTCCTTGCGGGGATGTATGGAGTTTAAATGAGATAAATCTTCGCAACGATATCATTAAAACCGCCGGTTTACGCTGGTCGGTGGTGGAGAGCGTGAATATCCACGAAAGTATAAAAACGGCCGGGAGCGGTCGGGACGAGTTTATTGAAAAATATATCATCACCCTTAAAAACTTAAGTAAGGCGGGTATTAAAACTGTTTGCTACAATTTTATGCCTGTGCTCGATTGGACACGCACCAATCTCGATTTTCGCCTTCCAAACAACGCCTCCGCTTTGAGGTACGAAGCTTCTGCCGTAGCGGCGTTTGACCTGTACATACTGGAACGTGAA
Source organism: Mucilaginibacter sp. (assembly GCA_036498965.1). Classification (GTDB taxonomy): domain Bacteria; phylum Bacteroidota; class Bacteroidia; order Sphingobacteriales; family Sphingobacteriaceae; genus Mucilaginibacter. The sequence continues at coordinate 112,052 of DASYEP010000146.1, read as the reverse complement.
AACGCGTTTAACGATTTTAGTCCGAACCAACAGCAGGATGCAAAAGCCTACTTAGATGGCATCAGTAAAGAACAAAAAGAGCTTTTAATTAACACCATTATGGCTGGTTTACCGGGCACTGATGAAGTGTTTACAATAAAAGAATTTAAAGAGCACCTGAAAAAATACCAAAACACCGATGCAAAAGCGTTGAAAGAAAATTTGGCCTATTTTTTAAAGGCAATTATTCCTGACGCTCAGGAACTCGGAATAAAAATGTGCATCCATCCGGACGATCCACCTTTTCCGATCCTGGGATTACCACGGGTGGTTTCAACTGAAAGTGACCTGGAAGATGTTGTAAATTCATACCCTTCTTCAAGTAATGGCCTAACTTATTGCACCGGCTCGCTGGGGGCAAGGGGCGATAATGACCTTCCGGGCATCGTAGCCAGGTTAGGTAAGCATATACACTTCCTGCATTTGCGGAATGTACAACGTGAAACTAACGGCAGTTTTTATGAGGCCGATCATTTAAATGGCAGTAACGACATGTATGCCATTATGAAAAACGTGATACTTGAACAAAAGAAAAGACTGGAAAGCGGGAGGGAGGACATTGCTATACCCATGCGCCCTGATCACGGACACAAATTGCTCGATGATTTTAACTATAACACTTATCCCGGTTACTCTGTAACTGGACGAATGAAAGGCTTGGCCGAATTGCGTGGTTTAGAAATGGGGATAAAGAGGAGTATCCTATAAATTGTCAGAATCAGGATTTTCGGGATTAAAGGATGTTCAGGATTACTTGGCGTGGTATACATTCCTAAATCCAGAAAATCCTGATTCTGACATTAATCAACGTGCTGCTGTTGCAGACGAATGGTTTATAAACTTATCTGCCCACGCAATGAAATATTTTACGTTGGGTGCATCGGTATGACCGCCGTCGTGTTGACGCCAGGCTAATTCACCATCAAGCATCCCTACATTAACGGCTGGCATTTTTTCTGTGTGATAATCATTTGATACCCCCAGATCTTTAGCACCGAGCAGCTTGAATACAGGGCCGGCTGCGACGGTTGCCATATAGCTTCCCTGGTGATCAAGCCACTTTGCATCCCCTTTTTCGGGTATCCCATAGCTAATAAACGTAAGGCGCGGAGCACAAAGCGCAATCAGCTCATGTGCATCTACTGGCAGATCACCCGGATTCTTGCTGCCAAATTTCGCCTCAGAGGCGCCATATTTCATAAAATTTCCGGCCATCCAATAGTATCCCCCGCCGGTTAAATTTTCAACTTCTTCACCCCAGTTACGACGGCTTAATTTGGCGCCACCTTCGCCTGACGAACCAACCAGTACCATTGCAAAACGTGGTTCAAAAGCCATTGTTACCAGCGCGGCTTTACCATAGCGGGATACCCCTTCTATACCCACATGTTTGGAGTCAACCATTGGTTCATTCGCTTCCAGGTAATCCAAAGCGCGTGCTGCACCCCATGACCAAGCCCTTAAGGCGCCCCAATCGTCCGGTTTTCGAGGCTGGCCATGGTTAACCAAGCCAATTATTCCGCGGGTTAAGCCAGCGCCATTATCCGCCTGGAAACTTGTGGGGTCAATAAGTATATAGCCCCACCCGTCGGCAATTAATTGCGTCGTTGTCGGCGGATCACCCGCCGGTGCAGTTCCGGGAAAACCAAAAGGGTTATTGCCTGGTTGAATAGGCTGGTAAGCCGGATATTTATCCAAAATCGCTTTTATTTCAGGGTCGCTTTTTGACAGCATTTGTTTTAACGCATCGTTAAGTTTTTCCAGTTCATCACGCGACGGCTGTACGGGGGCTGGCACACGGCTGGGACCAAACATCATTAATACCGGCACAGGGCCTTTTGCGTTGGCGGGCAAGACCAAAGTCATATCAATATCGACGTTAATCAATGGATATGCTGAATTATTTACGTGCCCGGTAAGGCGTTTGGCAATAACAGGCGTAAAGCCAATGAATTCCCTTTCCGATAGCTTTACTGTCCAGCTAACTTTCGGGATGTTTTTGGGCAAACGACCATATACTTCCCTTTCGAAATCCTCGACGATCTCTGGGCGCCGCTGATCCCACCACATGGCGGGGGTAGTTACTTTTTTGCCATTTTTCAGTGTCAAAACCTCCGGCAAGTTAGGGTATGGATTGGCCTTAACCTCATCATAGTTGGCAGCGTTTGGCGCTTTCGGGTTGTTCCCGTCTGCCCCGGGACGTAAAGATGTTATGCCCAGTTGGTCCATCATGTTTTGATGGTCCTGCTCGGCGGTAAAATTTAGTGGGGGAGGCAGGCTGCCTGGTTTTTCCTGTGCCAAAACAGGCAAAGTGCCAATCATGGCGATATAAAATAGTTTTAATGTTTTTTTCATAATCAATGTTGTTTGAATTTTAGTCTCTTATAGATGGATTTTTTAATAATTCTCTAACTCAATAATTATAAAGCCTTACATGCTGAATGCCATATTCTCCGGCAGGTATCCGGACATGCCTGCCCTGGTGATCCTGGTCACCATTCATTCGGCGGCCCGGTATCCAAATCGAATTTTTAAAATAGCCTTCGTCCACTGTCAGCAATCCGGCTTTTTTTCCGGCAGTAACGGATTTGAAAGTCAATACAACGCCTGTACCTGCCAGATAGAACTCATCCGGGGCTATTTCGATGATTATTCCCCCTGTCAGTGGCCATGTGTTATCTTTTGAACCCGGTGACCATCCCAACGTAAACTCATGTTTAACCGTTATTATATAATTGCCTAGCCTTACTTCTTTCACCAGCGAATCTTTATCAAACAAAAAACCCCTTACGGCATTTTTTGCGCCATAGGTGGTAATTAATGGGGTCAGCTGACTGAGTATGTTGTAAGTTTTAGCTATTGGTTCTTTTTCGGGTGTTTCTGTTGATTCGATCGAAAACGGAGAAAATGATAAACAATTATAGTTTCCGAAAGCGAAAAATGCTTTTGCATCAACACCTTGTTCAAATCGTATTTCGGGAATAAATAAAGGGTTGCCGAGGCGGGTATAGAGATCGCTCCAGTGCCTAAAATCGGGATTGTAAAAATCAGGAGCATACATGTCAATTGCAGGTGTGCCGGCCTTCCAGATGTCCATAATATGTGGCAGCGGCCCGCCGCTTGGATATGCTCCCGGTTTAACGTTGGGCCTGTTTAAAGCGGCATTCAGATACATGGGTAAATTATAAACTGCTTTTCCCGCTCCAGTTATTGAATTTACATAAACAGCAAAATACCAGGCGGCAAATATTTCGTCGGCATATACACTTTTGCCAAAAATATCTTCCCAACTACCTTTAGTTTTGAAACCATTTTGTTCCCATGCTGATTTAGTTTCAGGTAATAAATTCTCTTTATTTTTTTGAAGATAGTTTATCAGCTGTTCCGGAACAGCTTGTTTAAAAGCTGCATTTGCAGCATCGTCATAACTGCGGGCATCAGGCAACATGCCTATTTCATTTTCCACCTGGATGGTGATAACCGTATGGTCCTTGCCGTCAGTTTCCTTTAAATGCTGCATTAGTTTTACAAACGCATGTTTGTCGGCTTCCAGGTTGTTTTTAGCGAATGGCGTTAATATCTCCTGCGGTTCGCCGTTTTTATCATTTATTTTAGGAAACCTTGCATTGTCGGTTTTTACCCATCCCGGCGCATAACACGACATACTGTTTTTCCATGAGCCAAACCATAACAGCACCAGCTTCATTTGATTCAAGCGTGCATTTTTTATCAGCTCGTCAACCAACCTGAAATCAAATTTACCTTCATTCGGCTCTATGAGTTCCCAATAAACAGGTGCAATAACCGTATTCAGGTTCATCTTTTTTAGTTTCGGCCAAATCGGTTGTATGTAGGATGAACTGGACGCGCTGGAGTTACCCAGCTCGCCGCCCAAAATCAGGTAAGGTTTATTATCTACCAAGAGTTTAACAAAATTTCCGCTTTTTACTAACCTTGGCATGGCGGACTCCTCGTTTTGCGCACTCAGCTTTAATGGGCAAAAAAGGATTATTGATATCGCCACTGCGAGGAACAGCCCGTCCCGAACTTGCTTCCGGAAAGTAATCCCATACTTTACAGCGCGGATGTGCACGGTTCGTCCAAAGGGCTCCTTTTGGAGTAATTGCTTCGTAGTTTCTCCTCGCAATGAAAATTTCTTTTTCATTTTTAATATATTTCTTTAATTACCCGTTCCTTGTTTAAATCCTGCGTAAGCCGGTTTTTTCTTATAATTGGCATCGAACAGCAGCGGTGCATCAGGCGAAGCCAATGTATTTAACCAGCTATCGGTATCAGATACTCCCCAAACTGTAACCCCATAACGCTGTGCTGCAGGCACATTCTTGATATAAGATTGAATAACGTACTTGTACATAGCAGCCTGATTGCTTAACATAGTTGCATCCGGAACAAAAGAGGCCGCTTTATTTGTATTGAGCGCAATGTCCAACTCGGATATCCTTATTTTCAGACCCGTAGAGGCAAGTGTTTGAAATGCATAATCAATACCTGCTGTGCTCGTATTTAAGTTAATATGCATTTGTGTTCCTATACCGTCAATAAGCGCTGCCCCGTTTTGATTAATAAAGGTAACCAAAGCTTTCATTGAATCTACTTTTGCTTTAGCATATTCCAGGTTATAATCATTTATAAATCTCAGCGCATTCGGATTAGCAGCCTTGGCGTATTGAAATGCCTTTAATACATAGTTATTCTGATCATACTTAGTACCCAAATACTGGCCATACAAAAACTGGTTTGTTGAATTGGCAACTGGTATGGTGTAATTCACATTCGAACGCATTACTCCATTATCAGCTAAAGCCTCGTTCACAACATCCCAGGCATTAATTTTTCCGGCATAGTGGGTCATAGTAGTGGTGATATATCTTTTCATCTCCGCATCAATCACCGTTGCTGCCTGTACAGGAGTTGCCGGTTGTGCACCATTCCCTTGTACAGCCTGTGCTGGATCACTAACAACAATATTATCAACTGTGTAAACGCCTGCATCCGGAAAGTTCAATCGTATAATTGGCGTAGGTTCATTAACGGTTAATGAAAAAGTATAAGTCGCCCATGAGGCACTCGGAATAATATCGTGTGCCAGGTAATTACTATTTTGTACAACAACTCTTACATCGCCGCCCGCCGTTGCAGCTTTAATATCTATTGAAAAGTTTATTACGTGACCCGAGGTTGCATTAAACTGCGGCCCGATCGATTGAACATCATAAGCGTTTGTGCCCGGCGTAGTAACATTTACTTGCATTGCCGTGGATGAATTATTACCGGCAACAGCGGCGAAAGTCGCTGTTGATCCGTTACCGGCAAGATTATTCCATCCTGTAAAAGAATTGCTGCTGCCTTGTTCAAAATCTCCGTTTAAGCCTGCCAGGAGGTTGGGTGCGGGTGTGCCGCCGGTGCCGGGATTACCCGCTGCGGTAATCAAGCCATTTAAATAAGTGGCATTTTGCTGGGAATACCATACCAGCGTATGTCCGTATACCTGCAACCCGTTAGTGTTGCAAACATTATACAAGGCGTCGGCGGTGGTGTAGTTATAGGTGCCATTATTGTCGACAATTGACCCTTCTTTTAGCTCGTTGCCAAAAGTAACCATGTTGCCTTCACGTTTTACAGTTGCTAAATACGTCGGGATTGTTGTCATGGGCGTATTGGTAACCGCAAAGCCCATATTAGTAAAATACGATGCTGTAATGGCCTTTAGGGTACCGCTGGTGTCTATCGTAGTAGTCGTGGTATTATTATTTGTATTGGGATTAGGGTTAGGATTCTCTTTTTTACTGCACGATGCTATTAATATGGTTGCAATGAGGACAGTAAGGCTCAATAATTTAAATTGGTTTTTCATTGGTTATAATACTTTGTTAATAGATTATATAATATAATAAAAAGAGGCTGTCCTTTTGAGACAACCTCTTAAATTGGAAATGATCACATAAAAAGCATAAACTAACGCTTAGTAACCATTATTCTGTGGATATTTTGGTCCCGACAGCACATTGTTAATTAAAAACTGTGGAATTGGCCAGCGCTCGTTAAAATCCTGAACGTGAGGACCACCGGCGATGTTATAAATTTTATTACGCCTAACCAACTGTTGGGTCCTGGCCAGGTCATACCAGCGGCGTGGGTCACCGTAAAACTCACGGCTGTATTCATCCAATATTAAATCCATACCGCAGATGTTAGCAGTAGCGGTAGTTGTATTATTCGGAACGGATAACAAGGCGACCTGTGCCGGCGTTAAAGCCATGGCGGCAGCATTGGCAGCATTAGCAGCTGCCATGGTAGCCGCTGTTACGCTAAATTGGTTTTTTGCGACAAAGGCGGCGTCTGCCGGGGTACGATATGCCGCACGCTGCCTGATCACATTAAGTGATGTTACTGCGTTATTAACATTACCCAGCATATAGTTTGCCTCAGCATTCATCATGTAAACTTCAGAAAAGCGCAATAAAATAATCGGCCTGCCTGAAAAGTCAAGAATGGAGGTACGTTTTGGGTCATCATACTTTTTAACAGTTGGGAAAACATTACTGTTAAACTGCTTAGGGGTAACAATTAAACCTTTAAAACCGTCACGACGGGCCAAAGTTACATCCTGGCTTGGCATCAGGATAGCGGTGTCACCATCTAACGGAACGTTATATGATGTTAATGAAACATTGGAAGCCGGTATCAATGCGCCTTTTAAGGTTACACCATCGCTTTCAACTCCCGCTGGCGTAGCTTTGTCACAGATCCAATATGTTTGGAAAGTGGCATCGTAACGACAATCATGGATTTGATCGGCAAAAGCCTGGTCCATGGTATAAGATTTATTGGGAGCCAAACGAATATATGGCCGTCCGTTATATACATCCCTTAACATACCAGGTTTGGCCGTGCTGAACTTTTGAGGAACCTGGTCAATCCCGGGAATATTATCCACCCCCGGGCCAACATAGTTAAAGCGCGCCAAAACATATAGCAGGTTAGTTCCAAAACCGCCAGAACCGCCCTGAGTGTAGCCCGAATAGGCAGGATCTGTTATTCCGTAATCAATCGCGAACATATTTTCCTTGCCATAATCATTGGCTGGTTTATTTACATCATTGTAGTCCTGCCATAAATCCAGGCCGTAAGTTCCTTTGTTTGCAATAAGGGCCGCAGTTAAATCAGCTGCTTTTTGAAAATCAGTAGCCGTTGCAGCCTCGGTGTAGCCCCTTGTAAGGTAAGCCTTTGCTAAATAAGCATTAGCAACTGCGGCTGTTGCCGTTTTGCCAACACCACCTGCCGCAAACGGGCTCGAAGCGGTAATCGTAGCTGGTAATGCAGCTGCGGCATCTGTAAAATCCTGGATGATAGAGGTATAGAGATCCGTTAACTTTGCAGGCGCATCTGCGGATGTGGCCTTTGTATTAAAGGTAGTATGTAAAGGGATGCCGCTTTTTTGGGTGGCTGTAACGCCGCCGTAGGTTTGCACCAGCCAAAAATACAGGAACCCGCGCAGGAATTTGGCCTGGGCTATATATTGGTTTCTTGTATTAACATCCGCAATTGCTGTTGCATATTGCAATACGCCGTTAAGGGTATTAATGTCCACGTAATAACCCGTGATATCGGGCGTATTTGACGAGGTGATCCCATTAAAGGAGTTATATATTGGGGCCGTACTTCCTGAACTGCCGCCGGGGATATTTTCGTCTGTACCATCATAAAAGTACACGAGCCCTTCACCTGAAAAACCGCCCAGGGTGCCGGTACCACGCAAATCGTTGTACACGCCGGTTATAGCAGCCTGTACACCACCTGGGGTGGTGAAATAATCAGGATATAGCTGTGCTCTCGGCGTTTCTATCAATTGTTTTTTACAGCCGCCAGCTGTTGTTAGTATTGCTGCTACGGCAATCATAACCGTGTTTTTAATAAATATTTTCATGTGCTTGTAATTAATATCTCTTTTCAAAATTAAAATCTTGCATTCACACCGATAAGGTAATTTGTGGTCTGTTCACTTAAACTGAGACCGACGCCACGGAAGTTAGTTCCGCTACCAGGATCTGCACCGCCGATATTACCGCTATTAGAGACTGCGGCGGGTAGAATATTATAGGTCGACTCTGCGTCAGGAACTGAGAAGCCATGACTTCTGATCGGCGCATAAAGAAAGAACGGATTGGTCACGTTGGCATAGATCCGTAAAGAAAGCATACCTACGGCTTTTGCCCATTCCGACGGTAGGTTATACCCTAAATTAATGCTTTTCACCCTGATAAACGAACCGTCATAGTATTGCAAAGTTGAATAATTTGGCAGTTGGGTGAAATAGTTTGGTTCAGGAAATGCGTTGCTAGCATTAGTAGGTGTCCAGTAATTAAGAACCGGTTGGTTGTGACGTCCCAGGTTAAGAAACTGCCAGCCGTTTGTGGATGAGTTTGACGAGGAAACATACGGCACTACGGTTGTAAATTTCATACGGCCTTGAATAAAGAAACTAAAATCGAAATTTTTGTAGGTAAAACGGTTGTTAAGCCCAAAAATATATTGTGGCTGAAAATTGCCGATTATTTGGTCGTCTTTAGCGTCGATCTTTCCATCATTGTTAAGGTCCTGTATTTTAATTGAGCCTGGCTTCTGCCCATAGACGGCGGCCTGTGCAGCTTCGCTGGTTTGCCAGATGCCAATTTTCTTCACATCATAAATCACGCTCAGCGGCTGACCTACAAATTCGCCCGCGTTGATATTATTTGGTGCCCCATTCGGCAGGGCAACAATATGCTCCCGGCTAAAGGCTATGTTAAAGTCAGTCGACCAGCCAAATCCGCCTTGGTTTTGAATATTAACGCTGCTCAGGGTGATTTCCAGGCCTTTATTGGCTGATGAGCCTAAGTTCGAAACCTGGGTAGTTGCGCCAGTGGTACTCGGCAATTGGTTGGGCAATATAATACCAGTTGTTTTTGCTGAATATACTTCTACCGAACCAGTCAGACGGTTTTTCAATACGGCAAAATCCAAAGCAAAATTGTACTCCGCCGTTCTTTGCCAGCTTAAATTGGTGTTAACCAGTTGGGTTACCCTTACACCCGATGCATCACCTGCAGAAGAACCTCCGTATTGATATTTGCTGGAGCTTAATTGTCCTAAGGTATTGTAAAATTGGATACTGCCTGTGGTAGAAGTTATCCCGTAACCTGCACGTAATTTCAAATTATCAATAAATGAATACTGCTTCATAAAGCTTTCATTGCTGAGCACCCAGCCTAAACCAACTTCGGGATATTCCGTATGCTGGTGCCCTGAGGCCAGCGCGGAATTGGCATCATTACGAACACCTAATGTAAGGTCATACCTGCGGTCGAACGAGTAGTTTACGCGGGCAAACAAAGATAGGATGCTTTGTTCGTTGAATCCCCCGTTGCCAAGGTTAGCTGCGGTAACGCTTTGGGCCAAAAAAAGGTTCGTATTACGGTTGGCATCCTCTGGAATACCGGTGGCATCCATCTCGGAATTTTCGCCATGCTGCAACTCATTGGTAAAACCTGCAATAACATTCAAGTTATGCTTATTAGCAAAAACATTATCGTAGGTAAGTAAGTGCTCCTGTGCTAAACGGTATTGGTAATTATTAATGGTACTTGCGCTTGTTTTGGCGATACTTATAAGATCGGCATTGTTAATACCCCTATACTGCCCCTGCAATGATTGTGAAAAGTTATAGTTGAGGGTATAACGATACTTTAAATGGCTAACCGGCGAAATTTCCAGGTACCCGATATTGTTGTTTACAAAGCCGCGTGTATAATTATAATATTGATTGGGCGAACGTCCCGGTAACAACGGGTTTACAGTTTGACTATCCAATTCGTCAGATTGTGGTAACAAATTCAGCGAGCCATCCGGGTTATAAGGATAGGTTAACGGACTCATGTAAAGTGCGTTCTGATATTGGTTGCCTCCGCCGGCATTAATTAACCGCACGGTTGTTTGCGTACTTAAACCAAATTTTATGTATTTACTTAGTTTAACGTCATAATTCGCATTTAGAGTGGTGCGTTTTGTAGTGTTATTCGGCTCAACTCCGGAATTATACTGGTAACCCGCACCTACAGAGAATTGAGACTTTTCAGTTCCGCCCGAAACTCTTAAATTTTGGTCGGAGATTACTGAATTTTGAAGTAACAAGTCAGCATAGTTGGTGCTTACTCCAGCATTTAACGCTTTCGTTTCGTTACCTGAAAGGGCATACAGGCTACTGGTGGCTGTTTGGCCGCTTTGTAGCTGGGCGCCTTGCACTGCATCATTTTGCAATTGTGCAAATTGTTTTCCGTTAAGCATGTTCACCTTGCCTTCTAATTTGCCTATACCCTGGTAAGTATCAAACGACGTAACTATGTCTCCTACGTGGCCCCGGTTAGATGTAATCAAAATTACGCCCCCTGAAGCCCGTGAACCATAAATAGCAGTTGCCGAAGCTCCTTTTAGTACTTCGACGTTTTTAATGTCGTTAGGGTTAATGTTTTCCATAGAATTATAATAAGGCTCTCCATCCAGCACTATCAACGGACCATCCGCCACACCCGGCAATGCGCCAATCGTGCGGTTACCTCTGAGGGTAATGATGGGGCCGTTGTTACCACTAACAACATCCAGGCCGGCTACCCTGCCTTTTAATTGGTCAATAACATTTGACGCCGGAACTTCCTTTAACGTTTTGCTGTCAACTGTTACTATTGTTCCGGTCACATCCGCGCGTTTCTGCGTGCCGTAACCCACAACCACCACCTCATTAAGGTCATTTTGATTGGCTGCAAGAACAATGCGAATGTCCTTGCTGGTGGGTTTTACCGCTAAATCTTGTGTAAAGTAACCCAGGTATGATACTGTTATCACATTTACGTTTGCGGGTAGTTGAATTGAAAAGTTACCATGAACATCGGTAGTTGTAGCGCCGGCTGCGCCCTTTAATTTAACTGTCGCGCCAATTAGCGCCAGGCCCTTGTCGTCAACCACCTTTCCTGTAATGGTGGGACTCTGGGCAAAAATTTGTCCCGAAAGCATGCTCATACCTATTAGTAAAAGCAATGTTTTCCAGCATTTGATGAGTTTAAGTTTTTCCATAATTGATTTTGAAATAAATTTTAATAATGATGATGAATAAAGTCTATCACACTTTAAGCAGATTGATTTGCTAATAAGTGTTATTGCTATTTGTAGTTGGATTTAGCCCATTAATAGCTGGATGTCCAATAATTGCTGTTGTTAGTTTTAGCTTTTTTTTTAGTTGGTTTTTTCCCATAATTTGATTGAATAAAAGGTTTAATTGCTTGTTTGATAATTAGTTAATTGCATAAAACGCTTATTATTAATAATGTATAAGTATTAATAATAGAATGCGCGCTGGTATGCATTGTTCATGAATTTTTTGCTTAGGAAACGGTTATATATAAATTGGTATTAACTTGGAATAAAAGTAAAAAGAATTTTTAAAATTGCAATCGATTGCAATAAAAAAATAATTAACACTATGAGAATTCAAGAAAAAGTGTCAAAAACTGAAAGATTAATTGTAAATCCTTGTATTTTGGTTGATTAAAATTGATAATTTAATAACAAATACTTAATGAAAATATAAATATTAAAATTTTAGGAAGAAGATTTTTATCCTGAAACTGATAATTATATTCCTAAATATGTGCTTTTTGCCACTTTGTTAACAAAAAGACCGGCAGTGATGTCCTGGTTAATTTTGTAAAATTGTTGTTTGAGAGCTTTTTTATGTGCTATCGTGAAAAAAACATATATATATTTGTAATCGATTGCTATAATTTCTTTTTTGCTTCTTTGTTTTGAAGCGCATGCTCTGTTAACCAGTTAAACCGGCAATAAGGTGTTTTACTAGAAAGTTTTTAGACTTGTTAATTTTTCTCTGCTGAAAACTTACAAGGATGATGACCGCTGCTTGATAATAAACTATAATTGAATATTGACAATATTATTTCTATGAGAAATTTTCAAGGATTACTTAAACGTTCCACTTTTTTAGTGCTCTTAGCCCTTAGCGGTTATCCGGTATGTTTAAGGGCTCAATCGCCAGATAAACAAAAAGGCTTAAAGGATTATTATAAAAATTATTTCGCGATCGGCGTAGCAGTTTCACCTTTCGATCTTCAAAACAAGGAGACATCGACACTGATATTAGCGCAGTTTAATAGTTTAACGCCCGAAAATGCCATGAAGATGGGCCCTATACACCCCGAAGAAAACAGATATTATTGGAAAGATGCCGATTCCATCGTGAATTTTGCACAGGCACATCATTTAAGAGTACGGGGCCATAATTTGTGCTGGCATCAACAAACACCCCGCTGGCTGTTCAAAGACTCGGCCGGTAACCAGGTTACAAAAGAGGTATTACTTAAAAGGCTAAAAGATCATATCACAACGGTAGTAAATCGCTATAAAGGCAAAATATATGCCTGGGATGTGGTGAATGAGGCAATAGCAGATGACAGCACCAAATTTTTACGAAATTCGTTATGGTATCAAATATGCGGCGACGATTTTATTGTAAAGGCTTTTGAATATGCGCACGAAGCGGATCCCAACGCTATATTATTTTACAACGACTACAACACCGAACGGCCCGAGAAACGCGAGAGGGTTTATAAATTGTTAAAAATGCTGGTTGACGCTAAAGTACCTATAGGAGGTGTAGGAATACAGGCACATTGGTCAATTTATGAGCCATCAGCAAATGACCTGATCACCACCATAGAAAAATTCTCGTCGCTTGGAATAAAAGTACAGGTTACTGAACTGGATATCTCAATTTATCCGTGGGAAAAAAACCACAGAACACTGCGCCCCGACGAAACGGACGCGTTTACGCCAGAATTGGAACAAAAACAAGCAGACCAATATGCCCAGATATTCAAGATTTTCCGTAAGCATAAGAATGTGATCACCGGGGTTACCTTTTGGAATATATCCGATAAGCATACCTGGCTGGATCATTATCCCGTTGCCGGAAGAAAAAATTATCCTTTACTGTTCGATCAAAATCTGCAGCCAAAGAATGCATATAAGAGAGTAATAGATTTTAAATAGATATTATTGTAAAAGCCTTAAACACTTATTTATGAAAGTAATAGCCAGGTCAAGTAAAATGCGGTTTTCTTTTTGGGTTGGATTGTTCATTTTGGCGGGTAGCACTCCCTCGCACGCTCAAAATGCCGGATCATATGTATCGGCAAAAAAAGGGGAAGGTAATTTTGCCCTCTCTGTATCAGGGAAATCTGCACCATTATATATAAGCGACACAGACTATCCTGGAGTTATACGCGCATTGAAAGACCTGCAGAATGATATTACGTCTGTTACAAAAGTACAGCCTGAATTCTCTATGGGCGCTGTTAAAGCGACAAAGGAAGTTGTGTTGGTTGGTACGATAGGCAAAAGTCCGCTGATTGATAAACTTGTGCAACAGAAAAAACTTAATGTGGAAGGCATAAAAGGCAAGTGGGAAACTTTTTTACTGCAGGTGGTTCAAAATCCGATGCCCGGTGTTGCGCAAGCGCTCGTCATAGCTGGAAGCGATAAAAGAGGAACTATTTATGGCATTTATGATCTTTCGGCACAGATAGGTGTTTCGCCCTGGTACTGGTGGGCTGATGTGCCTGTTAAAGAACAAAAGAACTTATACGTACTCCCTGGCCGGCATTCTGCCGGTGAACCAGCTGTAAAATACCGCGGTATTTTTATCAATGATGAAGCACCTGCATTTTCGGGGTGGAATATGGAAAAATTCGGGGGAGCTAACCACAAAGTTTACGAGAGGGTTTTTGAACTTATTCTACGCCTCAAAGGCAATTATCTATGGCCGGCGATGTGGGGTAATGCATTTAACGACGACGACAAGACCGACCCTGTGCTGGCTGACGAATATGGCATAGTGATGGGGACTTCGCATCATGAACCCATGGACAGGGCGCAGCAGGAATGGAAACGTTACGGCAAAGGCGAGTGGAATTACGAAACCAATAGCGAAGTGCTAAAGGCCTTTTGGCGAAAAGGTATAGAAAATATGGGCACCAAAGAAACTATTGTTACCGTAGGTATGCGGGGCGATGGCGATAAACCAATGACGGAAGGCAGCAATATAGCCCTGCTTGAAAAGATTGTAAGCGATCAGCGGCAGATATTGAAAGAAACTACCGGAAAAGATCCTTCACAAATACCTCAGATGTGGGCGCTCTACAAAGAGGTTCAGGAATACTACGATAAGGGAATGCGGGTGCCCGATGATGTTACTTTATTGTTATGCGATGATAACTGGGGTAACATCAGGAAATTGCCAAAACTAACTGACGCTCCCCGCAAGGGCGGCTATGGTATTTATTATCATTTTGATTACGTTGGCGGCCCCCGAAATTATAAATGGCTTAACACAAATCCTATGACTAAAACATGGGAGCAGATGCATTTGGCATATGAGTACGGCGCTAAACAGCTTTGGGTTGTTAACGTTGGCGACCTTAAACCGATGGAGTATCCTATTAGCTTTTTTCTTGATTATGCATGGGCGCCGCAAAAGTGGCCCGCCAGCCGCTTGAAAGAACACGCTATCTTATGGGCGCGGCAACAGTTTGGGCCGCAATATGCCAACCAAATTGCAGACATCCTATCAAAGTACACTAAATATAACGGCAGGCGTAAACCTGAACTATTAGATCAAAACACCTATAGTTTAACTAATTACCGCGAATTTGAAACTATAGTTGCTGATTACAACAAACTTAAAGATGAGGCGGAAAGCTTAAATAAAAAAATACCTGCAGCTTATAAAGATGCATATTATCAGTTGGTGCTGCACCCTGTTGAGGCCTGTTCAAACTTAAATGAGCTGTATTTTGAAACGGCTAAAAATAAGCTATACGCGCAACAGGGCAGGGCAGCAACAAATGAAACTGCCGGCAGTGTGAAAAAGCTTTTTGAGAAGGACGCCGAAATATCAAACTACTATAACAAAATACTGGCGGGCGGAAAATGGGACCATATGATGGATCAAACACACATAGGCTATACCTATTGGCAGCAACCACCGGTTAATAAAATGCCGGCCGTTACTCAAATAGATTTACCGGCAGCAGCCGAAATGGGCGTAGCGGTTGAAGGTTCAAACCTATGGTGGCCAAAAGAGCCAGGTGATGCCAACTTGCCGGGGTTCAGTCCATTTAATAGTTCGGGCCACTATATAGATATTTTTAACCGCGGCCAAAATTCATTTGATTATACGATACACGCCGATGCCCCATGGATTAAAATCACTCCTGCAGCTAATAAAATCGACAAAGAACAGCGGGTATGGGTGAACATCGACTGGCAGAAGGCACCAAAAGGCATGCAACGGGTTCCGATTGTAATAACCGGGGCCAACGGCTCAAAAGTTACCGTTCTGGCAGTTGTTAATAATATAATGTCTGTTACGCCTGGCCTCTCAGCCGGTCACTATGAGAGCAATGGTTACGTTTCAATAGAAGCTGCTCATTTTAACAAGGCGGTAAATGCGGGTTCGGTTAAGTGGGAGGTGCTTCCGGATTATGGACGTACGCTATCGGCAGTAATAATTTCTCCTGTTACAGCAAAGAGTGTGCAACCGGGAGGTAATAGCCCTTGTTTAGAGTACCAGGTGAATTTAACAGATACAGGCGAAGTAAAAGTGGCGGCGTATATTTCGCCAACTATCGATTTTACAAATACGCATGGATTATGCTATGCCGTTTCGTTCGACAATGAAAAACCACAGGTTATGAATATAAACGCGGATAAAACGGAGGCCGCGTGGGCGAGGGATGTGAGTGATAATATTAAAATAATAACATCGGTGCATCATATTCTAAAACCAGGCCCGCATACATTAAAATATTGGATGGTGGACCCGGCGGTAGTGCTTCAAAAACTTGTGATAAATTCGGGTGGTGAAAAACCAAGCTATTTAGGACCGCCTGAAAGTTTTTATAAATCCCGTTGATGTACCTTTCATCACCGGCGATGTTACAGAACTTTTTTGTGCTTTGAGTTTAGCGCTGAAAATAAAAAGAAGAATAAAAATTATAACGATATATATAAAGGTTGAGAATGATTTTGTTTTCATGATAGATGCATATTAATAAAGATTAGATGTGTAAAATCACTTTTTCGTTGAATGACAAATAGAGTTAATTAGTTTTTAAAACAATGTAAAATCTAAGTTATTTCTCTGACCTCCAGGCAAAAAAATTTGTTAAATTGATATTACAATGTGTTAAAATTAGCTAATTATTTTGCGATAATAATAGCGTTAATTTTTAAAGTTACACACCGTGTTTTCACGGTATTTTGTGGGAATCAGAAAAAATCAAGAGTGCCGTCCGGAGTAACCCAGCAATGGATAAATATCCGGCATAAAACAGGCTCGCCATTTATTGTAGCAGGTATAAACGTTTTGTCAGCCTCGCTAAAAAGGTTAACATCCATATGTAAAGTTTGATTATAATCGTAAAAACGGGAAATAAGGTAAACTTTGTAATCGGCCAGCCTCCCGCCCGGGCTAATTAATAGTTCAACATAAGCCTGGAAACTATCAGTATTAATTTCGAATGTATCAAATGGCATACGAAACAGGCTTACGTAAGGTAGAAACCCAAAATAGGGACCACCAATTTTAAGTGGCCTGGTAACCCTGTCACTGGTATCCGGTTTTTTGTCAAAAAAATAATTTAAATCGGTGCCGGCGCCCAACGGAGCTTCATAATAAAGTGTGTTGGCGTCATAGTCGTATTTTTCGGCCATTGTGCCGTCAGTGTTATAAAAAATCCATTTGCCACTTCTTTTTCCATTGCTATAATTTCCCGATGCTATCAGTGTTTTACGCTGAAAGAATGCTTTGTATGGGCCGTGTTTTATTGAAGGGTTTGATTTTAGTACACTAAATCGTTCAATTACCGAATCTGTAAGTCTATTTTTATGTTCAACAGTTTCCTGAGCGATGCAATTTGTTATGTTAAAAAAACATATAATAGAAAGAAAAATATTTCTTAGCATATTGACTTGAAAGAAAGAGATCAAACAAATTTAATTGGAAATTAAATTTGTTTGATTTGATAGTTATCTTGTTTTTTAATATCTTTAGAATTAGAAATAAGTATAGATTTATTAATTCATAAATCGTTAAATATACGTTAATTTATTGATCTGTATAATTCAAAATGTAGTACCTGGTTATATTTAATAGCTTTCCTATTGTATTAAGGTGTATGAGAACTTTTACTATAATATTATGGATATTGCTTATTCAGAAAGTATTATATGCTCAAAATATAAATTTATCTCCAAAATCCGCTCCCAGCGGAACCTTAACTCAATTAAAAATTGACAGTCTAAATAAAATAGCCGCCGATATTTTTCTCGAATTTCCCGACTCCGCGCACAATATAGCTGCAAATGCACTCCTGCTTTCCGAAAAAACAAATGATGCATTTGGTAAGGGATGTAGTTTTTTAAATCTTGGCAGTGTTTATTGGTCACAGTCATACTATCCCATTAGTTTATTTTATCTGCGATCTGCCATAAACAATTTGCCTAAAAATAAGCGCCTGTATCTTTCCGATGCTTACACCGCTCTTGGTCGAACGTACGCCGATCTTAAAGACTACAAACGTGCATTGACTAACCTGGACACTGCATTGCGTTTTGCAGGCAGTGATACCAGAAAGATAGCAGAAGTGTATGCCCAAAGAGCATATGTATATTATTGCCAGAAAAACTATGATAAAGAGCTTGAACTTATAAACTATTCCTTAAAGCTCGACAAAAGCATTAACGACGAACAAAGTATAGCGATTGTATATGCTTACTTAGGCAACATTTATTTGTACAAAAAAGATTATAAAGCTGCGTTGAAGTATGAGGATCTCTCATTTAGCATGAGTAATAAAATGCATAACAACCGTTTACGCGCTTTTGTGTATGTTGATTATGCATTGATATATAATGCACTCGGCAAGTTTGACAGAGCAATTGATTATGCAAAAAAAGGTATTACACTTTCGGAAAAAATTGGTGTTATGGATTCGGAAACCCAAGCCTATTCCGCGCTTATTAAAAGTTATGAGTTGAAAGGTGATTTAAGGAAAGCGCTCGATTACCAAAAGCAATATAATTTAACAAGGGACAGTTTGAATACGGTAGCCAAACTAAAAACCATTACCCTGGTGGAGAACTATTATGATTTAAATTCAAAAATCAACAAAATTGAGTTAATGGAGCTAAATAATAAAAATAACAAGGCGAAAATAAAGGCTCAATATTCGCTGATAGTTATACTCAGCTCGTCGTTGATCATTTTAACAGTTGTATTGTCCGCTACCTATTACTTTTATAAGCAAAAGAAATTGCTAAGCAGTGAATTGCAGCAACAGCATAAGGCGCTTTTAGATCAGAAACAACTGATTGAGGTGCAAAAAATTAACCTGCAGAAGGTTAATGGTTTTAAAGACAAGCTGTTAACAGTTATCGGACACGATTTGCGCACCCCCATTGCCAATTTAAGCAATATAGTCGAAATGTTTGAAGCCGGTTATTTGAGCACCGAAGAAGTGCATGATGTAATGAAAGATATTAACCCGATAGTAAAGGGAACCGAACTTACGTTATCAAACCTTTTGGAGTGGGCCGGCAACCAGATTAAAGGAAGAAACATAAACTCGGCAAACGTCGATATATTTTTGCTGGGAGTTGAAATGGAACAAACATTTGTACATGCCCTGCAACTAAAAAATATTAGCTTTATTAACAATGCATACCCCGGGCAGGGAGTTCTTGCGGATGAAAATCACTTAAAAGTGATACTGCGCAACCTGATAAGCAATGCCATTAAATTTACTTCGCACAAGGGAAGTATTATTTTGTTTACCACAATTGAAAATAATGGAATGGTCATTGGCGTCTTGGATAATGGAAAAGGAATGACCAAAGATGAATTGGAAAGACTTTTTTATGCCGACACTCATTTTTCAAATTCGGGCACGCTAGGCGAAATGGGAACAGGTATAGGTTTGCTCTTGTGCAAAGAACTTATCGAACTTAATGGCGGCAAGCTGGAGGTAGAGTCAACTTTAGGAAAAGGGAGTAAATTTCATTTCAAATTGCCTTTGGTTAAAGCCTACGCCTAACGGTTTAATAATTAGATAGATAGTATATATTTATTTCGCGTTGGCATCTCCACCATAATAAAGAGTGCATTTTTTTGTCATAATTAGGTAATTAAATATATCTTTAGCCGTTATAGATGCGTTTAAATCATTGTCGGGGTAACTCGATATACATTTAAAACGAATCCCCCTAAAAACTAATTGATGACCTTTTTAAAAAATGTACTTGAACCGCCTGCCTATGGTTGGAGGGACGAACGCGGTAACTTCGCAAAACCAGAATCCGGCCAAATTATAAAACACTTTTTTTCCCGGTTAAATGTATTCAGAGACAGAAAAAACTGGCTTTCCTTTACAAGCTGGCTGCTTGTTTTACTCTTAGCGCCGTTTTTAATTTTATTTATATTTAAATACTTTACTATAAAAGGGCTTATAATAGCCTTTATATATAGTATGGTAGTTATGGGTACCCATGGTACCATCTGGCACCACAGGTATTGTACACACCGGGCGTATAAGTTCAGCAATAAATTCTGGCGGTTTTTTACACAAAACCTTACCCTTAAAATTATTCCCGAGGAAATATATACCATCTCGCATCATGTGCATCATGCACTGTCAGACCAACCCGGAGATCCATATAATGCACAAGGCGGTTTTTTGTATTGTTTTTTGGCGGATGTAAACCATCAGCCGATAGCAAGGAACATGAGTGAAAAAACTTACAATAAATGTGTTACTTTAATGGGTCATACCGGTATAAAGCCAAATACTTATACCCAATATAAAAAATGGGGTTCAATTGCTAATCCGTTTCAAACTATTTTGGGCATAATACTTAACTGGGGTTTTTGGCTTACGCTGTTTTTTTTGATAGGCGGCCCGGCGCTGGTTTGCGCTGTGTTTGGAGCGGCCGGAGTATGGGCGGTTGGCGTGCGTACATTTAACTATGAGGGTCACGGAAAAGGGCAAGATAAACGAAAAGATGGAACTGATTATAATAGGGACGATATGTCCATAAATCAACTATGGCCGGGTTATGTTGCTGGTGAATGGCACAATAATCATCATTTGTTTCCCAAGAGTGCAAGATCGGGATTTAAGCCTCACCAGGTTGATATGGCCTGGTACTATATAAAGCTTTTAAGTGTATTAGGAGCGGTGAGCTCTTATAAGGATTCAAAAAAACAATTTTATCTCGAATATTGTCAGCCTGAGCCTGTAAAAGTAATTGCTTCAAAATTGAGCATCTTAAGTCCGGAATCTTAAATTTTAATTTTGTAACATTTATATCGGGCAGCTTTAACAGCCGGATTATAATAGCAAACACAAAAGCCAGGTCGAAATCCTGGCTTTTGTGTTTGTTGGTTTTTTGTAATCTATTTTATTGTCAAAAAAGGAAGTGTTTTTGTTACGTAAGTGATATTTCATTTACAAATAGAATTTATACCTTAGTAAACCAATTGAGCTCGTTTAAACATTAACATCTATGAACCGGAAACTATTTTACTTGTTTTTTTTCTTGTGCGCTGTATCATTATTTAGCCAGAAAGTATCGGCCCAAACAGTCGGCATTTTTGATGGCCAGGGCGATATAGGCCGGGTTAAACATGCAGGAAGCGGAAGTTACGACAGTAAATTGCAACAATACGAGGTGTCGGGTTCTGGAACAAATATATGGGCAATGCATGATGAATTTCATTTTGTATGGAAACGTATGAAAGGTGATTTTATATTACGCACCAATGCAGCTTTTATTGGTAAAGGTGTTGAAGAACATAGGAAGATTGGCTGGATGGTACGTTCTTCGCTTGATACAAACTCAAAACATGTGAGCGCTGCGGTTCATGGGGCTGGCTTAACTTCCCTGCAATACCGCAAAACAATCGGCGGGGCAACCGAAGAAAAGAAATTCGACCTCACATCAGCTGATGTTATTCAATTGGAGAGGAAAGGGAGTACCTATATAATGTCTGTAGCCCGTAAAGGCGATTTATTTGTGAGCCAGGAAATAAGCGATGTTGATTTAGGGGATGAGGTATATGTTGGCTTATTTGTATGCGCGCACAATCCGGATGTGACCGAAAAGGCAACATTTAATAATGTACGGATAGTTGAGCCTGCGCCAAAGAGTCTGGTGCCCTATAGGCAATATCTTGGGAGCGCTATTGAGATACTGGACCTTGAAACTCAAAACAGTAAAATCATTTACCAGTCGCCAAAATCATTACAAGCTCCAAACTGGATGAAAGATGGTAAAAGCTTGCTTTACAACAGCGAGGGCTTGTTGTACACGTTCGATCTTAAGACATCAACACCCACTGTTCTGAATACCGGCACCGTAAATCATAATAACAACGACCATGTTTTATCATTTAACGGTAAATGGCTGGCCATTAGCAGTAGTGATCAATCGGGCGCGTCAATAGGTTGGGTTGTGCCAATAACCGGGGGCGAACCACGTCGCATGAATGACGTAGGCCCATCGTATATGCACGGCTGGTCGCCGGATGGTAAATACCTGGTATTTACCGGTGCCCGCAACAAAGAATTTGATATCTACAGAATAGAAGTTGGAGGAGGTCCGGAGGTGAGGTTGACCACAGCACCGGGTTTAGACGATGGCCCCGAATATTCGCCCGATGGCAAGTACATTTATTTTAATTCGGTACGCAGCGGACTTATGCAGATTTGGCGGATGAAGCCCGACGGAAGCGAGCAAACGCAGCTTACAAATGATGATTATAATAACTGGTTCCCACATATTTCGCCCGACGGAAAATGGATAGTATATATCAGTTTCCTCAAAGATGAGGTTGCGCCGAATGATCACCCTTTTTATAAACACGTATACCTCCGGCTGATGCCAGTTGGCGGCGGTCCGTCAAAAGTTATCGCTTATTTGTATGGCGGGCAGGGTACCATTAATACACCATCGTGGGCGCCTGACGGTAAACACCTCGCGTTTGTAAGTAATTCATCTCTATTATTTCCTATATTTCCAATTGCAGCAAAGTAAAACTCATGGACAAATCACGCAGACAATTTATTAAAAACAGTGCTATAGCGGTAGCGGGTACTGCTTTATTATCCGACAAATTATTTGCCGGAGAAAAAAAGATTGAGAGACTGGGGATACAGCTCTATAGTGTAAGGGGAACAATGACGACCGACCCGGTTGGCACTTTAAAAAAGCTTTATGATGTTGGATACCGGCATGTGGAACATGCAAACTATATTGACCGTAAGTTTTACGGATTTACCGCAAAGGAATTTAGAAAAGTCCTGGGCGATATCGACCTTCAAATGCCAAGCGGACATACGGTAATGACGGCAAAGGATTGGGATACCTCAAAAAAAGATTTTACTGATAAATGGAAATATACCATTGAGGATGCAGCTACTGCGGGGCAAAGGTATGTGATCAGTCCCTGGCTTGATGAAAGCCTGCGTACAGATATGGATGGATTAAAACGTTTTATGGAACAGTTTAACAAATGCGGCGAGCTCTGTAAAGCGCATGGGATGACGTTCGGATACCACAATCATAACTTCGAATTCAGTACAATGGTCGGCAATAGTAATTTATATGATTTTATTCTTACCAATACCGACCCAAAATTAGTTGCCCAACAAATGGATATTGGCAATATGCTTGGGGCAGGGGGAGTTGCTTTGGATCTTCTAAAGAAACATCCGGGTCGCTTTGAATTAATGCATGTTAAAGACGAGATAAAAAGTGACGCCAAGGGAACCATGGACGGCTACGAGAGTACTATACTTGGACAAGGTGTAATGCCTGTGAAAGACATAGTAAAGGAAGCGAAGAAAATAGGAGGGACGTCTCAGTTTATTATCGAACAGGAATCGTACCAGGGCAAAGACCCGATTGATTGTGTAAAAATTGATTTACAAATGATGAAAAAATGGGGATTCTAGCAGTATTGCTTTAACTTGAGCGTTTGATTAGGTTGTAAACAGTGTTGTAATAGTTGTAAAGGTAAAAAAGGTTGGCTGTGAGGATTGTGATGGGTTAAAAGCGGAAGAAAAATTTAACTAATAACATTTTTAACTCATACAACGTTTTCAACATCTTCTAACTTTTACAACAATTTCAACTTACTTCAACAAATTATTATAAACAAAGAATTAGATGGACAGGCGAACGGTAATAAAAAATTTGGCTTTAATAGTTGGCGGCGCCGTACTGCTGCCATCATGTGTGCGTAAAGACGGTACTTCTTATGTACAGCTTAAACATATCCAGCTCGATAGCGATCAGCAAAGCCTTATAGCTGATATTTCAGAAACTATTATTCCAAAGACGACTACGCCCGGCGCGAAAGATCTTAACCTTCCGGCCTTTGTTATAAAAATGCTGGATGACTGTTATAACAAAAAGGATCAGCAGTCATTTTTGGTTGGACTAAATGAATTTAATGACCTTGTAAAAAAGAAGTATAATAATTCATTCAGTAATCTGAGTGTTAAAGACCGGCAGGATATTTTAAATGAATTGGACAAAAGCGGGAAACCCGCCGCCGAACCTGCAAAAAGTATTAAACCTGCGCGCGAGTCGGACAAGAGCATTGAGGCAACTAAAAAGAAGCCTGAGATACCTCCGCTAAAACTCTTTTACGGTGCAATAAAACAACAAACAATATTCGGATATACTAACTCTCAATATTTTATGACGAAGCAAGTGGTTTATGAACTAATTCCGGGGAGATATAATGCACATTTTCCGGTAAAAAATCTCAAGGGAGTTTAAATAAGATATGGCTAACTTAAATACTGATAGCGTTAAAGCACGTACCTTCGATGCTATTGTAATAGGGTCGGGAATAAGTGGCGGCTGGGCTGCAAAAGAACTAACGGGGAAAGGCTTGAAGACCTTAATTCTGGAACGCGGCCGCGATGTAAAACACATAAAAGATTATCCCACCACAAATATGTACCCCTGGGAATTTGAACACAGAGGGGTAATTCCGGAGGATGTGCAGGAAGCAAATCCTGTCGTTAACCGTTGCTATGCCTTCAGGGAAGATGCGGAACATTTTTTTGTAAAAGATAAGGAGCATCCCTATGTACAACAAAAACCATTCGACTGGATACGCGGTTACCAGGTTGGCGGAAAATCGTTATTGTGGGCAAGGCAAACACAGCGCTGGAGTGACTTCGATTACGAGGGCCCGGCAAGAGATGGGTTTGCCGTTGATTGGCCTATCCGCTATAAAGACATTGACCCCTGGTACAGTTATGTAGAAAAATTCGCAGGTATATCAGGTAACAGGGATGGTATTCCCGAACTCCCTGACGGTGAATTTTTGCCGGCTTATCCATTAAATGATGTGGAGGACTATTTCAGCAAGCATGTAAAAAGCACTTATAAAAACAGGCACGTAATAAGCGCCCGTTGCGCGCATCTTTCAAAACCCAATCAAATACACCTCGACCAGGGTCGTACCCAATGTCAAAACCGAATATTATGTCAGCGTGGGTGTCCGTTTGGTGGCTATTTCAGCTCAAATGCAACTACCATACCATGGGCAATGAAATCGGGCAATTTAACATTACGACCGTTTTCTGTGGTACAATCAATAATTTATGATGACAAGCTGGGCAAAGCTACAGGGGTACGAATTGTTGATTCAACAACAAAGGAAACAATAGAATACTATGCCCGTATCATTTTTGTAAATGCTGCGGCGCTAAATACCAATCTTATATTATTAAACTCAACCTCCAGCCGGTTTCCTAACGGTTTTGGTAATGACAGTGGCGTTTTGGGTAAATATGTGGCTTTTCATAATTATTCAGCACATATAGGTGCCGAGTACGACGGCTTTAAGGATTGGACAACCGATGGCCGCAATCCGGCGGGCGGTGGTTATATACCACGTTTCAGAAACGTTTATAAACAGGAAACGGATTTTCTGAGAGGTTATGCATCGGGATTTAGCGCGTACCGTTTCAAGCAGCATAAATATGATGGTGTGGGCGGTTCGTTAAAAGAAAACCTGGTAAAAGGTGATTTGGGACCATGGCATGTGGGCTCGCACATGATGGGCGAAACCATACCAAAGGAAAGCAACTTTGTAAGCCTTGATACAAAATTAAAGGATCAATGGGGTGTGCCTCTGTTAAATATATCGGTTGACTATGATGATAATGACGAAAAGATGAAGAAGGATTATGTGGAGCAGCTTACTGAAATGTTTACTTCGGCGGGTTTCACTAATATCAAAGCTTCAACCAATCATCAGGCACCTGGGCTTGATATCCACGAAATGGGTGGCGCCAGGATGGGAAATGATCCTAAAACATCCATATTAAATAAATGGAACCAGGTGCATGCCTGTAAGAATGTATTTGTTACCGATGGCGCCTCCATGACTTCAACATCGTGCCAAAATCCATCGCTTACTTATATGGCCTTAACTGCCCGCGCGGCCGACTATGCCGTTAGCGAAATAAATAAGGGAAATATTTAGTTCTCAAAATACAAATAATGTTAACTGCGTGGATGAAAAAGGAGAATCAGATACAACAAACAGGCGATTTTTTAATTAAAATATTTATACAAAATGACTGAAAATCCCCTTTAGGATATTGCAAAGGCCTTATTGTGTTAAAAAAACACAATGAAAATTTGATCGGCAATTTTTTGTTTATACATTTATCGGGATAACCAATTACACTGATTAATTAACCATTTTATTCTTATAATATGTCTGCAAATACTTATGACGCTATTGTCATTGGTTCAGGGATTTCGGGCGGTTGGGCTGCTAAGGAGTTAACTGAAAAAGGATTAAAAACCATAATGTTGGAGCGCGGTCGTGACATTGTACACGTTAAAGACTACGTCAATGCCAATAAAGGTCCGTGGGAGTTTCCGCACAGGGGAGGTCGCACTCAAGAAATGATTAAAGATTATCCTCATCTTAAACGTGACTATCCGCTTAGTGAAACAAATCTTGATTATTGGGCCAGTGATAAAGACAGCCCTTATGTTGAAGTTAAACGTTTTGACTGGTTTAGGGGCTACCACGTTGGCGGCCGCTCGTTAATGTGGGGAAGACAATCGTACCGTTGGGCTGATTTCAATTTTGAAGAAAATCTGAAAGACGGCATCGGCGTGGATTGGCCTATTCGCTATAAAGATCTCGAATCTTGGTACGGGTATGTTGAAAGATTCGCCGGTATTTCTGGAAACAGAGATGGCCTTTCTGTATTACCTGATGGCGATTTTATGCCTGCAATGGAAATGAATTGTGTTGAAAAGGATGTTGCAGCACGTTTTAAGCAACATTATAACGAAGCACGCTCTTTTATAATAGGCCGAACAGCCAATATTACCGTCCCTATTCAGGGTCGTACCAACTGTCAATACCGAAATAAATGTGCGTTAGGTTGTCCGTTTGGTGGATACTTCAGCACCCAGTCGTCAACATTACCTGCAGCTGTGGCCACCGGCAATTTAACAGTTCGCCCTTGGTCTATAGTAACTAAAATATTATATGACAAGGATACCAAGAAGGCAAAAGGAGTTGAGGTGCTCGATGCGGAAACAAACCAGACCTACGAATTTTTTGCTAAAATAATTTTTGTTAACGCATCAACATTTAACAGTACCTGGGTGCTAATGAATTCCGCAACTGATATCTGGCCTGATGGTTTGGGTAGCAGCAGTGGCGAATTGGGACACAATGTAATGGACCATCATTTAGGTGTTGGGGCTTCGGGCACCGTGGAAGGTTTTGATGACAAGTATTATTTTGGCCGCAGGGCAAATGGTATTTATATTCCGCGGTATAGAAATATTAGTGGCGACAAACGCGATTACATACGAGGCTTTGGTTACCAGGGTGGCGGCAGCCGCGAGGGATGGAGCCGGGAAATTGCCGAGATGAACGTCGGCGGTACATTTAAGGATGCTTTAACAGAACCAGGTACATGGGCTATGGGAATGGGTGGCTTTGGCGAAACATTGCCATATCATGAAAATAAGATAACGCTCGATAAAACAACAAAAGATAAGTGGGGATTACCGGTTTTAGCCTTCGACGCCGAGATTAAGGACAATGAAAAGAAAATGCGCATTGATATGGAGAACGACGCTAAGGAAATGCTTGAAGCCGTGGGTGTGAAAAATATAAGAACGCACAGCGGTAATCCTTTCCTGGGAAGAGGTATCCATGAAATGGGCACCGCACGCATGGGTCGGGACCCGAAAACATCTGTGTTGAACGAGTGGAACCAGGTTTGGGATGCTAAGAATGTTTTTGTTACCGATGGGGCCTGTATGACATCGGCCGCTTGCCAGAATCCGTCTCTTACCTATATGGCTATGACTGCGCGCGCTGCTAATCACGCTGTTGAAGAATTGAAAAAGAATAACATTTAACCTATAAAAATAGAACTATGGCCGAAAAAGAAACAGCAGATAAACAACCCAACCCATCAAGGCGGGAGTTTCTAAAAACCAGTACCATTGCCGCGGCAAGCTTTATGATCGTTCCCAGGTTTGTGCTCGGGGGCAAAGGTTTTATAGCGCCAAGTGATCGTCTGACAGTAGCGAGCGTTGGCGTAGGCGGAAAAGGTCAAAGCGACGTTGCTAATTTTTTTAAAAGCGGCAAAGCGGATATAGCCTATTTGTGCGATGTCGATGACCGTCGTGCTGCAACATCCGTAAAAAATTTCCCTAAAGCTAAATATTATAAGGACTGGCGGGAGTTATTTGAAAAAGAATCGAAGAATTTCGATGCCGTATCAGTTTCAACACCTGATCATACACACGCTATAGTTGCGTACCACGCCATGCAGTTGGGTAAACACGTTTATGTGCAAAAACCAATGACCCATGATATAGCTGAAGCCCGCATGTTAACCGATGCTGCGAAAAAGTTTAAAGTGGTTACACAAATGGGTAACCAGGGCGCTTCAAATGATGGTACCCGTTTACTTTCAGAATGGTACGATGCAGGCTTGATAGGAGATGTGCATACTGTATATTGCTGGACAAACCGACCAGTTTGGCCGCAGGGTATTGCGTGGCCCGCTCCACAACCAAATATCCCAAAAGAATTAGATTGGGATCTTTGGTTAGGAACCGCTCCCAAAAAGGATTATGTTGATAAATTAGTGCCATTTAACTGGCGTGGATGGTGGGATTACGGTACCGGCGCTCTTGGCGATATGGGTTGTCACCTTGTTGAAGCGCCTTTCAGGGTATTAGGTATACGTTATGCCAAAGATGTGCAAGCCAGTGTAGGCAGTGTTTATGTTGACGAATTTAAAGAAGGGGTTTTCCCTGACAGCTGTCCTCCTTCAAGTCATATTACCTTAACTTTCCCAAAAACGGATAAAACTGCCGGCGATGTTACCCTGCATTGGATGGATGGTGGTATACAGCCGGAAAGACCCGAAGAATTAGGAGCAAACGAACGATTTGGCGGCGAAGAAGGTAACGGAACATTGTTTATCGGCACAAAAGGGAAAATGTACGCCAGCACTTACTCTGACGCGCCCACCTTATTGCCGAAATCACTCACTGCTGACGCAAAAGCTCCGCAAAAGTGGGCTCGCGTACCCGGTGGCGCTAATGGCCACTATGCACAGTGGGTTGAAGGTTGTATAGCAGGTTATGGCAAAACGGAGTTAAGCTCGCCATTTGAATTGGCCGGTCCGCTTACAGAAGCATTATTAATGGCCAACCTTGCGGTACGCGGTCACTCGCTCAAAGGCGGAAGAATAAAACTTTTATGGGATAATGCTGCCATGAAAATTACTAACTTCGATGATGTTAACCAATATGTTAAACGCCAATACCGGGAAGGATGGACCGTTTAAAGTGTGATTTAGTGAGTTAGTGATTTATTGAATATGTATTAATAAAAAAAGTTATCAAATTTATAAATCAAAACAATCATAAACTCAATAATTCACTAATCCATTGATTCATCGAATAATTAATTCACTAATTCATTAACTCACTAATTCACCAATTAATAAAATGAATAGAAGAGACGCAATAGGTAGGGTAGCCCTTTTAATGGGGGGCGCGGTAATAGGCGCTGATTATTTCCTTTCGGGCTGTAAACCCAAAGGGGCATCCGATGTCGGTGACCTGTTCACACAGGATACTACCGCTTATTTAAATGAAATTGCAGATACAATACTGCCAACAACAACTAGTTCACCGGGTGCAAAGGCAGCCAATGTAGGCACATTTATGGCCGTTATGGTACGCGATTGTTATTTGCCTCAGGATCAAAAGGTATTCATGGAAGGGCTTAAAAAACTTGACGAAGCTGCACAAAAACAGGCAGGCGGTAAGTTTATGGATCTTACACCAGAAAAACGCACAGAAGTATTAGTAGCTTTGGATGCTGAACAAAAAGCTTACACTGCACAAAGGAACAAAGCTGTTTCAGTTGAAGTATTAAAACATAAGGATGACCCCGACTATCAGGGCCCGGCTATGCGAAATCACTATTTCAGGATGATGAAAGAGCTCACATTGTTAGGCTATTTTACCTCGGAAATTGGAGCAACCAAAGCATTGCGCTATGTTGCCGTTCCGGGGCACTATGACGGTTGCATACCATACAAAAAAGGCGACAAAGCCTGGGCAACCTAAGAGCAATTAGTGAATTGTTGATTTAGTGAATTAGTGATTGTTTTGAATTTAGCTATTGAATCAATGAATTTCTAATTGTTCAATATTTTGTCAAGGACATATATTCAGTAAATCAGCAATTCACTAAATTAGCACTTCACAAAATCACTAATTCACCAACTCACTAATTAAACAAATATGAGTCATAGAAAACTCCGCATGGGCATGATTGGCGGGGGAAAAGATGCTTTTATAGGCGCTATTCACAGAATTGCCGCAAACATGGATGGCCAAATAGAATTGGTTTGCGGTGCTTTAAGCATACACCGCGAAACTGCAATTGAAAGCGGGCAAATGCTCTTTTTACCTGAAGACAGGACATATACCAACTACCAGGATATGATTGCTGCCGAAAGCAAGATTCCTGCTGATAAACGGATGGATTTTGTAACTATCGTTACTCCAAATTTTGCACATTTTGCGCCGGCAATGCTTGCTTTGGAAAATGGTTTCAACGTAGTTATCGAAAAACCAATAACATTTACATTAGACGAAGCCAAACAACTTAAAAAGAAGCTGGACGAAACCGGTTTGATGTTACTGCTGACACACACTTATTCCGGCTATCCGCTGGTGAAAGAAGCAAAGCAATTGATAAAAAAAGGAGCACTTGGTAAAGTTAGAAAAATTTATGTTGAATATATACAAGGCTGGTTGAGCAAACTCTCTGAAAGAGAAGGTAATGCACAAGCAGCCTGGCGCACTGACCCCTCAAAATCAGGCAAAAGCGGTTGCATGGGCGATATCGGAACTCACGCTGCACACCTTGCGGAATATATATCAGGATTGAAGATCACACAAATGAGCGCCTCGTTAAATATTGTGGTTGATGGCAGGATGCTCGATGATGATGGCGCAATTCTATTGCGTTTTGAAGATAAAGCCACAGGTGTGCTTACCGCATCGCAGATTGCCGCGGGTGAAGAGAACGCACTGAAAATTCGTATTTATGGGGAAAACGGTAGCCTTGAATGGGCACAACAGGAACCAAATACGCTGACGCTTAAATGGACCGACAAACCCGCACAAATATTAAGGGCCGGTAACGGTTACGGCAACTGGGAATCAACCTATGCCACACATAATTGCCGTACGCCAGGTGGTCACCCTGAAGGCTACCTGGAAGCGTTTGGTAACTTGTATCGAAATTTTGCATTAACGTTAAGCGCGAAAATAAATAACGAACAACCAAAACCTGAATGGCTTGATTTTCCAGGCATTGAAGACGGGATAAGAGGTATGGCATTTATTGAAAATGTGGTAGCTTCAAATCAGTCGGATAAAAAATGGCACGATTACGTGGTTTGATGTGCGAATGTGCAGATTTCAAATGTGCAGATGAGTGAATTTGAAGATGTGTTGATTTGAAAATTTGAAGATATGCTTAGCCATCTGATAATCAAACGACACCAATGAACTAATGAACCATTGAACCAATGAACTACTAGACCAATGAAAACAATAAAAGGACCTGCAATATTTATAGCACAATTTATAGGCGACCAGGCGCCGTTCAACAGCCTGGAGTCAATTTGCAAATGGGCTAAAAGCCTGGGGTACAAAGGCGTTCAGCTTCCAACGCTTGATGCGCGTTTCATCGACCTGCAAAAAGCTGCTGAAAGTAAAACCTATGCCGATGAATTAAAAGGTCGTGTAAATGCTTGCGGGTTAGAAATAACCGAGCTTTCTACACATTTACAGGGACAGTTAGTTGCGGTTAATCCGGTTTACGATCAGCTTTTTGATGGTTTCGCACCGGAAGCATATCGCAATAATCCAAAAGCAAGGCAGGAATGGGCTATACAGCAGGTAAAATACGCTGCTAAGGCTTCGCAAAATTTAGGTTTAAATGCCTCCGTTACTTTTAGCGGTGCATTGCTTTGGCCAATGGTTTACCCGTGGCCGCAAAGACCAGCCGGCATTGTGGAAACGGCGTTTACCGAACTGGCAAAGCGTTGGGAACCCATTCTGAATGTTTACGAGGATTGCGGTATTGATCTTTGCTACGAAATTCATCCCGGTGAAGACCTGCATGACGGTATTACCTACGAAATGTTTTTAGAAAAGGTAAACAACCATGCACGTGCCTGTTTGCTTTATGATCCATCACATTTTGTTTTGCAATGTCTAAATTACCTGGAGTATATCGATAACTATCATGAACGTATTAAAATGTTCCATGTTAAGGATGCTGAATTTAACCCAACTGGGAAACAAGGCGTTTATGGCGGTTATCAGAATTGGGTTGAACGTGCCGGACGCTTCCGTTCATTAGGCGATGGGCAGGTTGATTTTAAAGGCATTTTCAGCAAACTTACACAATACGATTATACCGGGTGGGCGGTATTGGAATGGGAATGTGCGCTTAAACATCCCGAAGATGGCGCACGTGAAGGGGCTGAATTTATTAAAAATCATATTATAAGAGTTACCGATAAAGCTTTTGATGATTTTGCCGCGTCAGGATCAGATGATGCTTTTAACAGGAAAACGCTTGGTATTTGATTTAATAATTCACATATTTAAAGCCAATTATTAAACTAACTATAACCTAAAATTATTGAAATGCAATCTATTAACCGTACCCAACTGTTTCGGGCAAGTTGTTTGTCCCTTTTAGTGACTTCATTATCTTTCGGTATCCGGGCTGGTATACTTAACAAACTCGGCACGGATTTCCATCTCGACAAAGCGCAGCTGGGATCAATAACAGCCACCGCTTTCTGGGGATTCCCTTTAGCAATAGTAATAGGCGGCGTTGTTGTAGATATTATTGGGATGAAACGACTATTGGTACTGGCATTCATTTTTCACCTCGCGGGTATTCTGCTCACGATTTTCGCAACTGGTTTCTGGACTTTATTCATTTCAACCCTAACTATAGGTCTTGCGAACGGAACTGTTGAAGCAGCGTGTAATCCGCTTGTAACTTCTTTATATCCCGAAACCAAAACAACCAAACTTAATCATTTCCACCTCTGGTTTCCGGGTGGCATTGTAATTGGTTCGTTATTGGTGCTTATATTTAATAAAATAGGGTTAGGCTGGCAAATCCAGGTTGCTATGATGATTATTCCTACAGTAATTTACGGTTATTTGTTTTCGAAACTGGATTTCCCTGTTACTGAACGTGTTTCATCAGGTGTAAGTACTGCCGGAATGTACAAGGCACTCTTGAACCCGTTATTTATTTTCATGTTCATTTGCATGTTCGGCACAGCTATAACCGAGCTGTTCACCGGCCAGTGGATTGATGTATTATTAAAGAACGTAACTCAAAATGCAATTTTGATATTAACATTGGATACCGGTGTGATGGTAGTGGGCCGGGCGTTTGCAAAACCTGTATTAAAGCTTGTTTCACCACAGGTTTTATTATTGATTTCTACCATTCTGGCTGCAACAGGAATATATTTATTAAGTACGTTAACAGGTGATGCAGTATTTTTTGCCGCCATTATATTTGGAATGGGAGTATGTTATTTTTGGCCCACTATGCTGGGTTTCGTTAATACAAACCTTCCAAACACAGGCGCTATCGGGCTAAATCTTATGGGTGGAGCAGGGATGTTTGCTGTATCTATTTACCTGATAGTTATGGGCAAGCATTATGATAATATCGTTGCAGCGGCAGGCGGTGACAGCAGTACTGCTGGTCAGCAGATTTTACAAACTACGTTAATAATACCGCTGGCATTGATAGTGGCTTTTGCAGGTTTAGTTGTTTATATGCGCTCAAGGAGTAAAACCGCACCAATAAAAACCGTAGCTGTTTAATTTTAAAACATAAATTGTATTTTTAGCATTCCTTACATTAAATTTTATCTCATGAAGAAAGTTTTTATAATCTTAGGCATATGTTCGGTGCTTGCTGCGTGTGGCGGTAACACGAAATCAGGAAGTGCTGATAGTACCGCTGCGGCCAATCAAACGGCTAAGGAACAGCAATCAGACGCCGATACCAATGCGAACAAAATAGGCACTGAGAGCGTTGCATCTACTGATCCGGGAGCTAAGTTAATTGCAGCAAGCGACTGTAATACATGCCATAAGGTTGATATTAAGGTGATAGGCCCTGCATTTAAAGATGTGGCAGCTAAATACCCGGCAACCGAAGCGAATATTGATACTTTAGCAAACAAAGTGATCAGAGGCGGTAAGGGTAACTGGGGTGATGTGCCTATGGCAGCACATCCTGCTATATCCGTCGATGATGCAAAACAAATGGTGAAATTTGTATTGTCATTGAAGAAATAGAGCCATCGCGTCATTGCGAGCGATAGCGCTGCAATCTCCGACTTACAGAGTTGCTCTGCAAGTCGGGGATCGCCACCTCGCTGGTAAAAGCGACTCGCGATGACGCGCTTTTTTATTTTAGAACAACTTCTTAAATAACCTTTAAATACCAACCATGACTTCAACCATCCGGGTAAAACTGTCTGCAATGATGTTCCTTGAGTTTTTTATCTGGGGAGCTTGGTTTGTTACAATGGGTACTTATCTTACCAAAACACTGCATGCTACAGGCACACAAAACGGGACAGCGTATGCCACGCAGGCATTTGGAGCTATCATTGCACCTTTCATCGTAGGTTTAATTGCCGATAAGTACTTTTCGGCACAGCGTATTTTAGGCGTTTTGCATTTAATAGGTGCTGCATTATTATGGTATCAAACCACCGTTGTTGGTTTCGATGCATTTTATCCGGGCATACTTGCCTATATGATCATCTACATGCCCACGCTTGCCCTGGTTAATTCCGTTTCTTTTAAACAAATGTTAGACCCAAGCAAACAGTTTCCGTTGATACGGGTTTTTGGCACCCTCGGCTGGATAGTTGCAGGACTTATAATAGGCTATTTAGGTTGGGAGCAAATGGGAACGCTGGTACTCACATTCAAAATGGCATCTATCGCCTCGGTGATTTTGGGATTACTGAGCTTTACATTACCTGATACCCCACCAGCTAAGAAAGGACAAAAAACGTCGTTAGGCGATATCATTGGTTTAGACTCTATCGGATTATTGAAGAACAAGTCGTACCTGGTATTTTTCCTTGCTTCCGTATCAATCTGCATTCCGCTTGCTTTTTATTATAACTTCACTAACCCATTTTTAAACGAGGTTGGCGTTAAGCGCGCAGCGGGTATACAAACTTTGGGACAGATCTCCGAATTTGCATTTATGGCAGCGATGCCGTTCTTTTTTGTAAGGCTGGGAGTTAAAAAAATGCTGGCGATGGGTATGCTGGCCTGGGCATTGCGGTATGTTTTCTTTGCCTATGGCAATGCCGAAAACAACTATTGGATGCTGATTGCAGGTATTGTAATACACGGTGTTTGTTACGATTTCTTCTTTGTTACCGGGCAAATTTATACAGATAACCTGGCCGGTGAACGTTTTAAAAGCGCAGCCCAGGGTTTTATTACGCTGGCAACTTATGGGGTTGGGATGCTGATAGGCTTTTATTTGTCAGGGCCAATTGTTGATCATTGGCAAACTTCGCCGACTACTCACAACTGGCAAACCATCTGGCTGATTCCTGGTGGAATAGCGGCCGCTGTGTTATTATTATTCCTTTTGTTTTTCAGAGATACAAACCAAATTCAAACTAAACCAGGTTTGGATATTGAAGAACCTGACGCACAGGTACAAATATAAAAGAACCAATTATGTCGAATACACAAAACCGGAGATCAGCAATCAGAAACATCGTTGCCGGAACCGCGGCAATAACCGCAACAGGTATGTTAGCATCATTTAAAGAAGAAGATAAGAAGAAGAAGCCGCTTGATAAGCTAAAGGGCAATATTAATCATTCGGTTTCACCCTGGTGTTACCACGAACTAACACTTGATCAGCTTTGCATAGCTTCCAAAG
Source organism: Mucilaginibacter sp. (assembly GCA_036498965.1). Taxonomy (GTDB): domain Bacteria; phylum Bacteroidota; class Bacteroidia; order Sphingobacteriales; family Sphingobacteriaceae; genus Mucilaginibacter. The sequence goes on along the minus strand of DASYEP010000146.1, from coordinate 76,249 downwards.
AAATAGGCATTACAGGTGTTGATCTTTGCGGGCCGAAAGATTGGCCAACGCTTCAAAAGCACGGCATGCATTCGCCGATGTGCAATGGCGCGGAGATTAACCTTACCGATGCCTTTGGCGACACACAATTTCACGATACACTGGTGAAAAATTATACCGAGATGATCCCGCTGGTGGCCAAAAACGGTTACACCAATCTAATCTGCTTTAGCGGAAGCCGCAGGGGCAAGGATGATGAAACCGGATGGAAAAACTGTGAGGCAGGCATAAAAAGAATAATAGCACTGGCAGAAAAACATAAGGTAGTGCTTTGTATGGAGCTGTTGAACAGCAAGATTGATCATAAAGATTACCAGTGCAACAATGTAGAGTGGGGTGTAGAACTGGCAAAACGTATCAATTCCGAGAATTTTAAGCTTTTGTTTGATATCTATCACATGCAGATAATGGAGGGAGATATTATCAGGAACATAACTAACTATCATCAGTATATTGCACATTTCCATACCGGAGGAATACCGGGAAGACATGAAATTGACGATACCCAGGAACTTTTTTATCCGGCGGTGATGCGCGCCATTGTAGCAACAGGTTATAAAGGCTATGTAGGCCAGGAATTCGTTCCAAAACAAGCCGACAAATTAGCCTCGCTGAAAAACGCAATTCATATTTGCGATGTTTAATTTTTGTTGAAAGGTTGTAATGTTTGAAAGTTGAAATGTTATCGATTATAAGAAACATCAAACGCCAGCCACCTCACAATTGACCACTGACTAACGACCAATGACTAATATGATAACAAGAAGAAAATTTTTAACCCAGGCAGGAATGGTTTCTGCGGGTTTAATGATAGCGCCACAATTACTTTCTGCAAAAAGCAGTAAGATAGTTGGTCTACAGCTATATAGTTTACGTAATGAGTTGCCGAAAGATGTAAAAGGTGTTATCGCCAAAGTTGCCGCGGCAGGATATAAAGAAGTTGAAACATTCGGATACTCCAAACAACATGGATTTTGGGGTCTCGATGCAAAAGCATTCAGCGAGTTGCTAAAAGACAATGGCCTTAAAACGCCAAGCGGACACTATAATTTAAACCAGGTGTTCATGAGCGACAAAACTGACGACATCGACGCCGCCATTGAAGCGGCGAATATCACGGGTATGGAATATGTTATAATCCCATCCATTAACGGTGAGGTTTTAAAAAGCGCCGATCAGCTTAAAGCGGTTGCTGAAAAGATGAATAAGGGAGCAGAATTGTGTAAAAAATCTGGCCTAAAGCTGGGTTATCATAATCATAATTTTGAATGGAAACCCGTAGACGGCACTACATTCTACGATGTTATATTGAAAGAAACTGATCCTGCTTTAGTACATATGGAAATGGACATATACTGGGTAGTAAGAGCCGGACAAGATCCTGTAAAGATTTTTGAAGCTCATCCTGGCCGCTTTGCCTTATGCCATTTAAAAGATATGGATAAAACCAACAATAACCTTAATACCGAAATAGGCAAGGGCACAATAGATTTTAAAACTATATTATCCAAAGCAAAACTTGCCGGGTTAAAACATTATATAGTGGAACAGGAAAACTATATAAATATTGACCCGTACGTGAGCATAACCGAAAGCGCGGCATACGTGAAGAATACGTTGAAGGTATAGTTGGTGAGTGGTTGATTGAGTTAGATTAGGTTGATTAAGTGAGAATTAATCGGTGACAATGACCAATGAACCAGTAAACTAATAAGCTAATGAACCAATAAAATTAAACAAAATGAAATATACATTTTTATTTACCGCAGTATTGGCTGGTAGTTTTTTTACCGCCAATGCTCAAGAGCAAAAAGCAAAACCTGAGGACACTGAAACTTGGGATCCGATACCTAAAGTAGTAACACCGGGGAAATCATGCGGGGATGCGCCTTCGGACGCTATTGTATTGTTTGATGGTACAAACCTTGATAAATGGGTACAGAACAATGATGGATCTCCCGCTAAGTGGGACGTTAAAGACGGCATATTAACCGTAAATAAAAATTACGGGAACATAGAAACGAAACAATCTTTCACCAACTACCAGCTGCATATAGAGTGGCGCGAACCGGAAGGTTTAGAAGGAACCGGACAAGGTCGTGGAAACAGCGGCGTATTTTTGGCATCAATTGGAAAAGGCGATGCCGGATATGAATTGCAGGTATTAGATTCTTATAACAACAAAACATACGTTAACGGCATGGCCGGCAGTATTTATAAACAAGCTATTCCCCTGGCTAACCCAGGTAGAAAAAACGGAGAGTGGCAAACTTACGATGTGATTTGGACAGCGCCAACTTTTAATGATAACGGCTCTGTAAAAACTGCTGCAAGAGTAACCGTGCTATTTAACGGGGTGCTTGTCGAAAATAATTTTGAATTAATAGGTCCCACACTATATATCGGAAAACCTGCTTACCAAAAACATGGCCCCTCACCTATAAAATTGCAGGCCCATGGCGATAAAAGCAAACCGCTGAGTTTTCGCAACATCTGGGTACGGGAGCTTTAATAGTTTGTGCCAACCGTCATTATAGGCCGGGGTAAGCATTTATATGCCTCACCCTGCCCTCTCCAAAGGAGAGGGTTCTAAACCTGCAAATTCTAAAAGAGTAAAGTTAAAGTCCTCTCCTTTGGAGAGGATTTAGGTGAGGCAAATGAAACGACTTTTTATAATAGTTTTATATTGACTCATGTTTTAATCAACTGAAACCCCCGGGAGAGAAAGTTTCTCTCCCGGGGGTTATATTTTTTAAAGCTATCAAACTTATATCGAAACTTTCCGTATAAGTTGACGATATAAACTTATTAAGCTGTAGAGACACTCTCCTGACATTTAGGCGCAGCTTGTTTAACAACAATTCTACATAGTGAATATTTACAAATATCTGATATTAACCACTTTTTTTTTAATTGCTGTTAACGCGTTTTCTCAAAATCAGAGCCTTAAGTTTGAACATATTGGTACCGCCGAGGGTTTATCTCAATTAAATGTTAATTGTATCAAACAGGATCGTGACGGATTTATTTGGGTTGGAACAAGAGATGGTTTAAATAAGTACGACGGCTACAAATTCACTATTTATCGTAATGATCCTAAAAATAATAATTCGCTCAGCGCTAACTATGTGCAGGATATAGCAGAGGATAAAGAAGGCGACATATGGCTGGCGACAGAAGGTGGCGGCTTAAATAAGTACGATGTAAGTCATAACCAGTTTACAAAATACAAACACGATAATAATAACCCAAACACTGTTTCGAGTAATAGCATTAACAAAATTATAATAGATGTTGATGACAATTTATGGATAGGAACGGAAAGAGGAGGGTTGGATTTTTTTAACACCAAAACGAAAATCTTTCGGCACTATGTGTATTCAGACAACGATGCAAATAGCATAGGTAATAACGTACGAACAATATTTGAAGACTCGAACCACGACATTTGGGCGGGGACCCTGGGTGGGGGCGTAAACCTGTTGAACCGAAAAACAAATACTTTTACCCGATTTAAACATAGTGAAACTGATCACCAAACAATTTCCTCCAATTCCATTTCCTGTATTTTTGAAGACAAATCCCATCATATTTGGGTTGGGACGCAATCTGACGGTCTGGATTTATTAAATAAAGGCACAGGTACTTTTACTCATTACAAGCATGACGAAAAAAATGCAAATAGTATTGGCGCAAATAATGTATACTGCCTGAATGAAGATGAAGACGGGAACTTATGGGTAGGCACTGAAAACGGCGGACTTAGTATTTTAAAGAAGGGGACAAATATATTTTATAATTACAGCCATGATGAAATTGATAATAACAGCATCAATGGCAACTCCATTTATTCAATCTGCCGGGACAGAGAAGGAAACATGTGGTTAGGTGCTTTTAGCGGCGGTATTAATCTTTTTAAAAGAAGCACTAAAAGTTTTAGTCATTTCACACATAATTCAAAACCAAATAGTTTATCTAACAATTTTGTTCTTGACCTTTTTGAAGACAGAGATAATAACATTTGGGTAGGCACCGATGGTGGCGGAGTAGATAAATTCAATCCCCAGAATGGCAGCTTTACCACTTTTAAACATGATCCTTTAAATAAAAATAGCATTGGAGGTAACTATGTCCTTGTAGTCAACCAGGATGATGATGGTGATCTTTGGTTTGGAACCTGGGCCGATGGTATTAGTATATTGAATGCTAAAACTCATCGCTATAGCTATCTTAAGCATGACCCGGCGAATCCGAATAGTATTACCGGCAACAATATTTACGCAATTGCTTTTACCCGCGATAAAAAGGTATGGATTAGTTCGTTCTTTAATGGTTTAAACGAATACGATAAAAAAACAAATACCTGCAAACATTATAATTTTGACGCCAACGACAAGAATAGTTTAAGCAGCGACATGGTGTTTTCTATTTATGAAGACAGAAAGGGGAATTTATGGATAGGAACATCAGGCGGTGGACTGGATCTTTTTGACCGGAAAACAGGTAAATTTATTCGCTATCAGCATGATAAAAACGGCAACAGCATAAGCGGCAATACGGTTACTGATATTTTTGAGGACCACAAAGGCAACTTATGGCTAAGCACTAGTTCGGGATTAAATATTTTTGACGCTAAAACCAAAAATTTTACCAGTTTTACAAAAAAAGATGGTTTGCCGAGCGACATTATTAACGCAGTTAAAGAAGATGACGATAACAGATTATGGATCAGCAGCAATAATGGATTATCAGATTACGATCCTACTACGAATACTTTTAAAAACTTCACCACCGAAGATGGCCTCCAGGGAGATGAGTATAAAGTTCATTCTGCCTTAAAGACCAAAAACGGAATTTTATACTTCGGCGGAGTAAATGGTTTTAATGCCTTTAATCCTGACAAAGTATTAGAACCGGTTGGTTTTTCGCCACTTGTAATAACCACATTCCAAATATTTAATAAAACGCTGGATGTGGCAAAAGACAATGACGATCCTTCTCCTTTAAAGCAGGAAATATCTGAAGCAAAATCGATCACGTTATCTTATAAACAATCCGTATTTTCTCTTGAATATGCAGCGCTCGATTATACGTCCGCCAGTAAAAAGAACTACGCTTATATTTTAGAGAATTTTGATAAGGATTGGAATTATGTTGGAACAAGGAATACAGCCTCCTACACAAATATCCCGCCCGGAAACTATACATTTAAAATAAAATATCAAAATAGTGCCGGTTCCTGGTCGCCTGTCGAAACAAAACTTCAAATTACAATTATACCGCCATTTTGGTTAACCTGGTGGTTTGATTTGTTGTGCGCGCTATTTGTCATAGGCAGCATTTATGCACTTTTTAGGTACCGTATGGCAAGTATTGAGTCGCAAAAATTAATACTTGAAAAGCAGGTAAGCGAGCGTACCGAAAGTCTGGCAAAATTAACTATCGACGAACGTGAATCGCGCCGCGCCGCGGAGCAGGCCCGTGAAGAGGCGGAGAAGGCAAACAAAGCAAAAAGTATTTTTTTGGCGATGATGAGCCATGAAATACGGACCCCTATGAATGGTGTAATCGGTATGGCAGCCTTATTAACAAGTACCTTCCTTACAGAGGAACAGCTTGAATATGCCGAAACTATTAAAATCAGCGCTGACGCTTTACTCACTGTGATAAATGACGTGCTCGACTTTTCAAAGATTGAATCGGGAAGCATGGAATTGGAACAAGAGGATTTCGATTTAAGGGATTGTGTTGAAGGGGTGCTGGATATCTTTGCCATAAAGGCATCACAAGTAGACCTTGTTTACCAGATAGATCACGATGTGCCATCGCAAATAATTGGTGATACTTTGAGGCTGCGCCAAATTTTGATAAACCTGGTTAGCAACGCGATGAAATTTACAAGTAGTGGCGAAGTATTTGTAAGCGTGAAGGTTGCTGAACAAATAAATGATGGCCTGGTACTGAAATTCAGCGTTCGGGATTCTGGCATAGGTATTCCTGCTGATAAGCTGGATAAATTATTTAAGGCGTTTTCACAGATCGACTCCAGTACAACCCGTAAATATGGTGGTACCGGGCTTGGTTTAGTTATAAGCGAAAAGCTGGTTAAGTTAATGCGGGGAGAAATAGATGTAGTGAGTGAAGTTGGTAAAGGAACAACGTTTTCTTTCACAATAAAAACCAAAACAGGCCTTAAAACCAGGCGCAATTATGTCCATTTAAATACCAAAGGGCTAAAAAATAAACAGATCCTTGTAGTTGACGATAATGAAACTAACAGAGAAATATTAGAAAGCCAGCTTAGGCAATGGGAGTTTGTACCTATTGTAGTGGATTCGGGACCCCGCGCATTGGAAACACTTTCGTCAAACCCAAAGATCGATCTTATTATTTCGGATATGAACATGCCAGTCATGGACGGCGTTCAGCTAGTAAAAAAAATAAGGAGAAGTTACCCGGATTTACCGGTAATTCTGTTGAGCTCCATGGGTAATGAGCAGAGCAGAAGCGAAGCTCATCTGTTTAATGCGATATTAACCAAACCAGCCAGGCACCAGGTTTTATATAAAAATATAGTAGAACAATTAAAAGAGCAGGGCAAGGGGACAAAAGAAAATGAACCGGCCAAATCGCAATTCTCAGAGGAGTTTGGACAGCAATACCCGATGAGCATTCTGATAGCTGAAGATAACCTGATCAATCAAAAGCTGGCTGTTCATATATTCGTTAAAATGGGTTATGCTCCCGACATCGTTGTAAACGGGCACGAGGCTTTAAATGCGATAGTAAGTAAGAAATACGAAATGATATTTATGGATATTCAAATGCCTGGAATTGATGGATTAGAAGCAACCCGTTTTATTCGCGAGCATATGGAGTACCAGCCGATAATAGTCGCAATGACTGCGAATGCCATGCCCGAGGACAGGGACGCATGTTTGAAAGCCGGAATGGATGATTATTTGAGCAAACCAATGAAACTGACAGATATTATGAGTGTGCTTGAAAAATGGGGCAAGCATATCAATGAAATTAATGCTCAATTGACAAAATGATATTCCGCTAAAACAACGATCCCGATACCACTCAACCCTGTATTGTTATTTTCCGGGACTTGGAAATAGCTATTGTTCGTCAACTAATAAGTTACAATTAAATATCGCCGGAAAAAGGTAATTTCACCTTCGAATTTAATTGTTAAACTATGCGATCAACCAGCAAAAACCTTTCATTCTATTTATTAAGTCTTTTTCTGATTTTAGTTTGTACGAGCACAAACGCGCGAGCTGCTGACGGTTACTACTACCAGCTAAAAATATATCGCCTAAAAACAAAAGCTCAAGAAAACCGGCTCGATCAATATTTACAGAAGGCATATTTGCCGGCGATGCACAGGATGGGCATAAAAAATATTGGTGTATTTAAACCGGTAGAAAACGATACTTCTGGTATTAAGGTGTATGTTTTAACCACCTTCCGTAAATGGGACCAAGTAGAAAACGTGAATCAAAAGTTGGCTGCCGATCAGGAATATTTAACCGCCGGCGAAGATTATATTGACGCGCCATATAACGATGTAATATATACCCGTTTGGAAACTATCGTATTAAAAGCGTTTCCGAAAATGACCCAACCTGCAGTTCCTGCTCTCACGGCCAATAAAACCGATCGTGTTTATGAACTGCGTAGTTATGAGAGTGCTACAGAAAAATTAAACTTAAATAAGGTACATATGTTTAATTATGGTGATGAAGTTGCTCTTTTTAAACGGCTTGGTTTTAATGCGGTGTTTTATGCTGAGGTTTTGGCAGGGAGCCATATGCCTAATTTAATGTATATGACTACATTTAATAGCAAGGAAGATAGGGATAAACATTGGGCTGCTTTTTCGAGCGACCCTGAGTGGAAAACTTTGGTTGCCAAGCCGGAATACCAGCATAACGTTTCAAAGGCAGAGATAACTTTTCTGCACCCCACGGCCTATTCAGATTTTTAAATGAAGCTTGAAAAACGCGATTTTGATGCAGTAGTAGTGGGCTCCGGGCCAAATGGGCTCGCCGCCGCTATTTTACTGCAACAAAACGGGTTATCAGTTTTATTGATTGAGGGTAAAGAAACTATTGGCGGAGGATTACGTTCGGCAGAACTCACGCTGCCTGGTTATCTCCATGATATTTGCTCGGCAATACATCCGCTTGCCGCAGCATCTCCTTTTTTTGAACAACTTCCACTGAGTAATCATGGACTGGAATTTATTTACCCTGAAATAGCGGCAGCGCATCCTATTGATGGTGGGACTGCTGCCATAGTAAAAACTTCAGTGGAAGAAACTGCCAAACTGCTTGGTGCCGATGAAAAGACTTACCTGGATCTGATGCAGCCCATGTTAAAGGACTGGCCATCCATAATTCCAGATATTTTAGGCCCGCTGCATTTTCCGGAACATCCGTTTGCACTCGCACGTTTTGGCCTGAAAGCATTTACGTCTGCAACCCACTTGGCAAAGCGTTTCAAAACACCGGAGGCGAAAGGATTAATAGCCGGAATGGCTGCGCATGGTATACAGCCGTTGACTAATGTTGCCACCTCTGCAATTGCGTTAGTTTTAATGGGATCTGCCCATTCAAAAGGCTGGCCGGTTCCCAAAGGTGGCTCAAATCAAATCGCCAATGCGTTGGCATCTTATTTTATTTCGATCGGTGGAAAGATCGAAACTAATTTATACATAACCTCATTACCACAACTGCCATCTGCCCATGCTATTTTGTTTGATGTTACCCCAAAGCAGCTGCTCAGCATCGCGGGCCACCGCTTTTCATCAATTTATAAGTGGCAGCTTGAACGTTACAGGTATGGGATGGGCGTTTTCAAAATAGATTGGGCGCTTGATGCTCCCATACCATTTACAGCAGAAGGATGCCGGCGTGCGGGTACTGTTCACGTAGGTAATACGATAAATGAGATTGCCGATTACGAACAGCAAATATGGAAAGGAAAACATCCCGAAAAACCTTTTGTATTACTGGCGCAGCCTGGCCTATCTGATCCTTCAAGGGCTCCGATCGGGAAACATACAGCATGGGCCTATTGCCATGTACCCAAAGGTTCGGAAAAAGATATGACCGAAGTTATTGAAAACCAGGTTGAGCGCTTTGCTCCCGGTTTCAGAGATGCTATATTGGCCAAACACACCATGAACACCCGGCAGATGGAAGAACATAACCCAAATTATATAGGCGGCGATATAAACGGCGGCGTAATTGACATAGGCCAATTATTTACTAGACCCGCACTTCGATGGTCGCCCTATAAAACTTCCGCAAAAGGAATCTATATCTGCTCGTCATCAACACCTCCCGGTGGCGGCGTACATGGCATGTGCGGGTACCATGCGGCGAAGCGGGCGTTGAAAGATGTCTTTGATCGCTGATTAACGTTGATTCCTATGATTACATGATTTTTTGAGATTAGGTTCAGCGAAATCCCAGAATCAGTTTAATCAGTGATCTTGTCCCATTAGCGAACTTTTTGTCCGATATCGATCACTTTTTTAAAATCTTTTTTAGTAAAATACTGATTATTAACATTTTGCTATTGGTACGGGTATTGCCAAAATCTTTGCAATACAAGGTACTATATGGATAAGGAAATCACACAGGAAGTCGTATCGCAAAACAGGAGAAAAACAATCGTTATTGCGTTTACAAGTATAGTCATATTAATTGTGGCTATATGGCTGGTACGCATAACTTTTAAATCTTCATTAAAAAGATCAGAAATAACCACGGCTGTTGTAGAAAGCGGCAATATCGAAAACACAATTAATGCCACAGGCGAAGTTTTGCCGGAATTTGAAGAAATATTAACAAGCCCCATAAACGCTTCCATAAAAAAAGTAATTATGGACGCAGGTAATAAAGTTTTGGTTGGGCAATCTATACTTACACTTGATAAATCGGCTGCCCAAAACGAGCACGATAAGATAAAATTTCAACTGGAATCGAAACAAAACGAGATCAAAAAATTAAAACTCGATCTGGCAAAAAGCTTTTACGATATACAATCAAACAACGATATCAAGCAACTGCGCATCGGCAACCTGGCAGATGCCGTTGAAAATGCAAAACGTCTTTACAATGCAGGCGGCGGTACCCGCGAAGGTATAGAGCAGGCCGAATTAAATCTAAAAGTCGCCCAGTTGGAAAAGAAACAGCTGGAAAACGAGATAAAAAATAAACAGCAAACCATGCAGATAGAAATCAAAGAGGCAGAAATAGCTGCTGATATTTTGGTTAACGATCTGAAGGAATTGCAGCGCAAGTTGGACCTTGCCAATATTATTGCCACTCGGTCAGGTGTGGTAACTTATGTAAATAAAAATATAGGCGCCAATGTGAGGGAAGGCGAATCACTTGCCAGGATAGCTGATTTGGGAAGTTTTAAAGTGCAAGGCAGCATTTCAGATAACTCGCTCGACCAGTTGCATATCGGGCTACCGGTTATTGTATTGATTAATGATACTCAACTGCGGGGTCACGTCGGAAATGTATCTCCTTCAATTCAGAACAGCATTATTTCATTCGATATCCAGTTAGATGAGCGTAATAATACGCAGCTCAGACCCAACATGAAGGTGGATGTTTATTTGATTACCGCAACCCATAATCACATTATGCGGGTGGCCAACGGACCTGCCTTTAAAGGCCCTCCAGTTCAGGACATTTTTGTAGTGAGCAATGGAAAGGCGGAAAAACGCACTGTCCATATAGGGCTTACCAATTTCGACTTTGTAGAAATAAAAGATGGTGTAAAACCCGGTGATGTGGTTATAACATCGGATATGAGTGAGTACAAAAATTCAAATGAGATAACGATTAAAGATTAGTGTAGTGCGAAAGTCGGGAAAGTCCGCGAGTCCGAAAAGGAGCTTCAGATAATCCTAAAATCTACAAATTCTAAAAATCATAGTTCAGACAGCAGATGAAATTTTTAATATTAATATTTCTTTTAACTATAAGCAGCGCTACATTTTGCGCGGCAAATACAGATAGTACAGTCCTTTCTTTAAAACAGGTGGTAGAAATGGCAAAGTCTAATTCAATAGCTACTAAACAAGCCGCTACCACCCGCGAGACGAAATATTGGCAATGGCGCACCTATAAGTCAAACTACGCGCCTCAGCTGTCGCTAAGCGGAAATTTACCCGGCTATTTCAAAACAAGTACGCCAGTTGTGCAGCCGGACGGATCAATATTATTTCAGTCTGTTAATTATGATAACTCGGCGGTTACCTTGAATTTCAGTCAAAGCATTACAGCTACCGGGGCTACAATTTACGGAATGACACAGATGCAGCGTTTTGACGATTTTGAAAAGCATGACGTTTTGTACAATGGTGTTCCATATGCAATAGGCTTTAGTCAGCCGCTGGGTCAGTACAATAGTTTAAAATGGGACAAAAGGATTCAGCCATTACTATTCAACGAAAGTAAACAGGCTTATATCGAATCGCAAGAGCAGATATCAGTTACCGTAACCGGATATTTCTTTGATCTTTTATTAGCACAGGTAAACCTCGAGACAGCGACAAATAACCTTACTAACACTCAAAAGATATTGAAGATCGCCAATTTGAAATTTAGCCTCGGCAAGATATCCAAAAATGAAATTTTGCAACTGCAGCTGGAGCAACTAAATGCGAAGAAGGCAGTAGGCACAGCAAAACGTGATATGGAAATAGCAACCCTTAATTTGCGCAGCTATATCGGGCAAGAAGGCAATGATAAAATTGTTTTGGTGGTTCCTGAAACGATCAGTCAGATGGCAGTAACGTCAGATAGGGTATTAACTGAAGCTTTTGAAAACCGCTCGGACGCCATAGCCTTTATAAGACGCGTTGCTGAGGCAAAAAGGGACGTTGCCCTGGCGCGCGGGCAAACAGGCCTTACGGCTACTTTAACTGCGAATTTAGGTGCCTCAAATTCTGCAAGCACTATACCCGGCGTTTATCATTCGCCACAAACCCAGCAATTATTGCAATTGCAGTTTTCTATACCTGTATTGGACTGGGGCCGGTCAAAAGCTAAGATAAAAACAGCCGAAGCAAACCAGCAATTTACCGAGTATTCAGTTGAGCAGGACAAACAAACTTTTAAACAGCAAATTGTAACACAGGTTTCCTTGTTTAACGAGATGAAAGAACAACTGGCATTTACGGCCGAAGCTGACAGCATAGCTTCTGAAAAGTATAAAATCGCAAGAGAAAGATATGTGTTAGGTGACCTGAGCATAACCGACCTGAGTATAGCCTTCAGCGAAAATGACCAGGCAAAAAGGGACTATGTACAATCGCTTCGCGATTTTTGGAGCGCATACTATGAGCTGAGGTATTTATCGTTATACGACTTTGAAAAAAATGAAAAGATTACTTATAAATAAGAACTTCCTTTTGTCATTGCGAGGAGCGAAGCGACGAAGCAATCTCTTCGCCAACGCATTTGCGCAATTGCATACGACGAGATTGCTTCACTCGTACCTCGTTCGTAATGACAAAAGGGATAAAATCACTAAATCAATAAATCAATAATTCAACATCAAACAAATCACTAACTCACTAAATCAAAAATTCAAAACTAAAACCATGATACGTTTACAAAACATCGAAAAAGTATATCGCACCAGTACAGTAGAAACCCTGGCATTAAGCAGCATTAACCTTGATGTAGCTAAAGGTGAATTTTTATCCATTATGGGCCCTTCGGGCTGCGGTAAAAGTACATTGCTCAACATAATGGGTTTGTTGGATGCGCCATCAAAAGGGCATATCAAAATTGATGATCAAAAAACAGATCACTTATCAGATAGAGACCTGGCAGCTTTCAGAAATAAAAAGCTCGGTTTCATCTTTCAAAGCTATCATTTGATAAATGATCTGCAGGTGTTAGACAATGTAGAACTGCCGCTGTTGTACCGCTCAACTACTGCTAAAGAAAGAAGAATGCTTGCAACCGAGGCGTTGGAAAAAGTAGGCCTGGCTAATCGTGTAAAACACTTTCCTAACCAGTTATCCGGCGGTCAGAAACAACGTGTGGCTATTGCGCGGGCTATTGTTGGCCGTCCGGAAATTATTTTGGCCGATGAGCCAACCGGTAACCTCGACAGTGCTATGGGGAGTGAGATATTAGACATCCTGTTGCAGCTTAACCAGCGCGAAGGTACAACCATAGTAATGGTAACACACGATGAAAACATGGCGCATAAAACCCATCGCCTCGTACGCTTATTTGATGGTTCACAGGTTCAATAATTCATTAGCCTAAAATTTAGAGTTATGCTTAAAAATTATTTTAAAATAGCCATTGCGGTACTAAGAAGGAGGAAGTTCTTCACTTTTATCAGCCTGTTTGGCATCAGCTTTACACTAACCATTTTAATGATACTAACTGCTTTTATTGATAAGGTTGTGGGTGATAGTTATCCTGATAAAAAAAGAGACCGCTCATTATATGTAAACAGGGTTTCGGAAATAGGTAAAAACTCGATGTCTTCTAGCTCTGCATCTTATTATTTATTAAACCACTACGGTGGTACTTTAAAAATACCTCAGAAAATAACGGTTTTTTCTGGGTTTAAGGGTACTAATACTTACGTAAATAACAAGAAAATAGCAGTCAATTATAAGTTTACCGATGCGAACTATTGGGATGTATTGGAATATGATTTTGTGGAAGGAAAGTCCTTTACGAAAAAACAGGTAGACAACGCTGATAAAGTAGCCGTAATATCCGAAGACATGAAACATGAATATTTTGGTGATATTCCATCTGTGGTGGGTAAATACATTGAGGCCGATAACGTTAGGTATAGGGTAACTGGTGTTGTGAAAAATGTACCGATAACCACTTACATGTTGTATAGCGATATTTATCTGCCATTCACTGTATCAAAAACTGATTATAAAGACAAGAGTTACCGGGGCGATTATAATGCGATACTGCTAGCCGCATCATCTGCCGATGTAGGTAAAATGCATGATGAGTATGAGCAGATGATTCAAAAGTTACCCCTCGCAAATAAGGACTATAACAAAGACTATAATCCATACACCAAAATCTACAGTCATGCAAGTCAGTATATTGTAAGTTATGTAGATACCGGCAATGAAAAACAATCGGGCGTGGCGATAGCGCTTACTGCGATAAGCATATTCGTTTTGCTTTGTATGTCAATACCTACATTAAACCTGGTCAACATAAATATCACCAGGATAATGGAACGGTCTTCTGAAATTGGTGTGCGTAAGGCCTTTGGCGCTTCCTCCCGAACATTGGTCTACCAATTTATTGTTGAAAATATGATCCTTACCCTTTTAGGAGGGGTGATAGGGCTTGTTCTTTCATTCATAATCATCCAATTTATTAACAGTTTTCACCTGATAGCAAACCTTGAGTTGACAGTAAACTTCACTGTATTGTTTTACAGCTTGCTGGTCTGTCTGTTTTTTGGATTGTTGTCGGGAGTTTACCCGGCGTGGCGTATGTCAAAGTTAAACGTGGTAACCGCGCTTAAGGCACAATAATTATTCATTATCTATTTAATCAAAATATTATGTTTAAGCATTTATTTAAACTGATCTGGAATAAAAAGAAACAAAACTTTTTATTGATATCCGAGATGCTGATCTCGTTCATGGTCATATTTGCAGTATTCACCCTGGTTGTTTACTACTGTAAAAATTATAAAAAGTCATTAGGTTTTGATTTCGAGGACAGGTGGATAATAAACTATAACAACGCGAACAAAACCACTAATATCGATTCTTTGAACATGTTTTATGAAACATTAATACAAACAATGAAGTCGATGCCGCAAGTAAAAGGGGTAACTTTTACGAGCGATAATGTTCCGTTTGTTCAAAACACCAATTCAGGTCAAATAACCTATAATAAGAAGAGTGAACAAACAGATATGTTTACAGTTGATGACAGCTATAGAGATGTTTTGAATTTGCAAATAACAGAAGGGCGATGGTTTAACAAGCAGGATATTGCTGCAAAGTATCATCCTACTGTGATAAACAGTGCGTTAAAAGAGGCCTTTTTTGGAGATGGTACGGCCGTTGGTAAACTCATTGGCGACTATGACGGTAAAAATATGATGCGGGTGATTGGTGTGGTGACGAGTGTAAAAGCAAAAGGCGATTATGCTACTGTAGGCGCGGGTATGTATCGGCGAACAGATACTGGTTCATATCGTTGGCTTGGGAAAATGTTAGTAAAGGTGGCGCCGGACGCTGACGCCGCTTTTGAAGGCAAACTATATAAGACCCTGGCTAATTATATGAAAAACTCTGATATTGAAATAGAACACATGGTTAATAAACGCACCAGCATTAATTATTTTACTTTGGTGCCGATGATTGTATTATTGATAGTTGCTTGTTTCCTCATTATCAACGTTGCGATGGGCCTGTTTGGGGTACTTTGGTATAACATCAACAAACGTCGCGGCGAAATAGGTTTGCGCAGGGCGGTGGGCGCAACGGGGAGATCTGTGTCGTCGCAATTGGTTGCTGAGGCGATGATATTGGCCACTTTTTCTCTTATTATCGGATCGTTTTTTGCAATTCAATTCCCGCTATTGAATGTTTTTCGCCTTCCTGCAAGCGTTTATTTGATAGCGCTTTTTTTGTCTATCGCATTTATTTATTTATTGGTTTTGGTTTGTTCGTTATATCCGGGAAAACAGGCGGCGGCTATTTACCCGGCGGTGGCGTTGCATGAGGAGTAATCTGAATCAGGATTCAGGATTAATCAAAATGGATATAAAATCTGATAAATCCTCTAATCCGCTTAATCCCGGTTCAGACAAAATTGTATATTCGAAAATATGATACTAATCATTGATGATGATATTGCCGTAAGAACCTCGCTGCTGCTCTTGTTAAAAGACGAGGGTTATGATGCGATGGATTGTGCCGGCCCAAAAGCGGCGATAAAAATTGTTAAAGAAAATGAGCCGGAGCTGATCATCCTCGATTTAAACTTTTCCAATGATACGTCGGGCAAAGAGGGGATGGAACTGCTTGGCAAAATAAAAAACATAAACACAGCTATCCCTGTGATACTTATTACCGGCTGGGCAAGTATTGAATTGGCGGTACATGGAATGAAGGCCGGGGCAAATGATTTTATCAATAAACCCTGGAATAACGACCACCTGCTGCAATCTGTTAAAACGCTCCTTGACCTCCGCGATAAAAAAACGGAACATCACACTCGCAAACAGCTTGATAAGATCTATAACTTTCAGCATATAATAGGGGAGGACCCTAAAATGCTGAACATTTTGGAAACCATTGGTCGTGTGGCAGGGACAGATGCATCTATTCTGATTATGGGTGAAAGCGGCACCGGTAAAGAACTGATTGCCGAAGCCATACATCAAAACAGTCAGCGCAGGAATAAGCCATTCATAAAGGTTAACCTTGGCGGGATATCCACTTCATTGTTTGAAAGTGAAATGTTCGGCCATGTGCGGGGGGCATTTACCGATGCCCGTTTTGACCGTACCGGCCGTTTCGAGATGGCAAATAAAGGAACTATTTTTTTAGATGAGATCGGCGACCTTGATGCCGGAAGCCAGGTTAAACTTTTGCGTGTATTACAGGACAGAACCTTTGAAGTGCTGGGAAGCAGCCGTACAAAAACAGTTGATGTGCGGGTGGTTTGTGCAACAAATAAAAACCTGAACGAAATGGTAAGCCGCGCGACCTTCAGAGAAGATCTGCTATATCGTATAAATTTAATCACAATATATTTACCTGCTTTGCGCGACCGCCCAAAAGACATTCCGTTGCTCGTTAACTTTTTTATCAGCAATCTAAAAGAAATATATGGCCGCCCGTCTTTATCTGTATCAAACAGCGCGCTTAAATGGCTGCAGCAATTACCTTTGCCCGGTAACATAAGGCAGCTAAAAAACCTGGTGGAACGCACCATATTGGTAAGTAAAAGCGATGAATTAGATATTGAAGATTTCCGCTCCCAATTGGAGCTTTCTCCCGTTAAAAAGGGTAATATCCAGCTTCCCGGCATAGGCACGCTTACTTTGGAGGAAGTAGAAGTTGAAATGATAAAAAGGGCAATGGATTATCATAAAAACAGGATATCAAAAGCCGCTGCATCACTCGGACTTACCCGCAGCGCATTATACCGGCGGCTCGATAAATATCAAATCCCCTACGATGAAGCTGAGGACTAAGTACATTCTGTTTGTGGTTATAGTGCACCTGGTGGCACTCGGGCTTAGTTATTTTATTTTTAATGGAAATCGTGTTTATTTCATCGTTTCCGAGATGTTTATTATCATTTCGGTGGTGATAGCCTGGCAGTTGTATCAGCAATTAATACTTCCGCTAAAAACGTTGATGCAGGGTGTGGAGGCCATAAAAGACCGGGATTTCAACGTTAAATTTTTATCAACGGGGAAACATGAAATGGATCAGCTGATAGAAGTGTATAACCAGATGATGGATGAGTTGAGAACGGAGCGCACCCGGCAGGAGCAGCAGCATTTTTTCTTAGAGAAGCTGATATTTACATCACCCACCGGCATAATCATTTTAGATTACGACGATAACATTCAGCAAATAAATCCGAAAGCGCTTCAAATTTTATCAGTAAAAGCGGAAGACGTATTGAATTATCCTGTCGATAAAGTAGCGCATCCTTTATTGAGGCAGATAAAACTTTTAAAATCAGGTGAAACTGTTGTGGTTAAACCCGATGGTATAAATACGTATAAACTTCAAAAATCACACTTTGTAGACAGGGGGTTTTCCCGACATTTTGTTATGATCGAAGACCTCACTGTAGAAATATTAGCCGCTGAAAAAAATGTATATGGTAAAGTGATTAGGATGATGGCGCACGAGGTTAACAATACGGTGGGGCCTGTAAATTCAATCATACAATCGTCGTTAAAAACAGATCAGCTTTGGAAAAGTCATCAGTTTAATACTTTAAAAGACGCCCTGCAGGTTGCAATGGAACGTAACCAGAACCTGAATCTTTTTATGCGGAATTTTGCCGAACTGGTAAAATTGCCTCCTGCAAATAAACGACCTGTTGACTTGCACCAGCTAATAAGCTCGGTTTCAAAATTAATGAATATCAAAGCGAAAGAAAAGAAGGTAGAATTTACGTTCCAATTGACTGATGGCCCATTTAATATCCTTGCCGATGAACAGCAAATGGAACAGGTATTAATAAATATTGTGAAGAATGCTATTGAAGCGATTGAGTTTGAAGGTATTGTGTTGTTCAGGACAACATCTGATAAAAAAGGTCTTGTCATTTCAGATACCGGGCCGGGTATCAGTATAGAAAAAACTGCTGACCTTTTTTCTCCTTTCTTTAGCACAAAAAAGGATGGGCAAGGTATAGGATTAACCCTCGTAAGGGAAATACTTACCAATCATGGATTTGACTTTTCATTAAAAACGGTAGCCGATCATCAAACGGAATTTTCCATATTCTTTAGCTAATTTTGCGTTTGAGAAATTTAATATTATTTATCAAAAGGGTCAGGTTTTATTAATTTAGACCTATCACTCTGAATTTTATCGTATTGTTATAATGAGCTGACTATCACTTTATTAGTTCTGATATTTGTCTTTCTTATTATAGTGAGGCAACCTTTAACAGGATATTTACGTGATAATGGTTAAAAGGGATAATTTATTAGCTAACAGCAAATTACCCATATGGGCGAAGAAGAGCTACGTCAACTGATCAGCGGGTGCATAGCACAGGACAGAAAATGTCAAAAAATGCTGTATAAAGCATTTTATGGCTTTTCTATGGGGATTTGTTTGCGATATGCCGGGAACGGGGATGATGCAGCAGCAGTTATGAACCAGGGTTTTTTTAAAGTCTTTACCCGTTTGGAAACTTATAAAGTTGAAATACCTTTTAAGGCATGGCTGGGAAAAATCATGATAAACGTTTCTATTGATTTTTACAGGGCTAACCTTAAAACTTCCTCCCTGGAGGATCTGGACAAAGCGGTGAATGTAAGTGATGGTGATTTGGTTGATAAGAAACTTAACTATAATGACCTTTTGTCGATGATACAGCAATTGCCGCATTCGTACAGAACGGTATTTAACCTTTTTGCGATTGAGGGTTATTCGCACGAGGAGATAGCCGAAATGTTGAATATTAATATAGGAACATCTAAATCAAACTTACACAAAGCCAGGCAAAAACTTAAGCAAATGATATTTGATGCAGATTCATCTGCAAACAGATCCAACTATAATGATGGCGCTAACTATACTCACATTGTAGCAATCAATGCTACGGATATTAATAGCGTATTATTTAATAAAGGTTTTAGAAATGAATGACGATAAAGAAAACGAATTAGATAATTTTTTTAGAAAAGGAATGGAAGACCCGGTAGACCACAACGGGTACCGGGAACAGGACTGGAATGCCCTTGAAAAAATGCTTGATAAGGGCAAAAAACGCAAAGGCATTGTTTATTGGCTACCCGTGTTAAGCGGCGTTGCAGCTTTATTGCTGTTGTTTTTAGGATGGTGGGCTTTACAACCTAAAAATGTGAAAAATAACCAAGCAGTGAAAACCGAAAACGATCGCAAGCAACCAGGTAATGGTCCAGTTGATACACCAAAACAACCGGCTTCAAAAGGCACCGGCTCCGCTGACTTTGCTAAAATTAAAGGAGCTGCAACCGGTTCTGCCGACTCGGTTACTGTCACAAAATCAACAAACGGTACTGCTGACTATACCAAAACCTTAAAGACAGCAAGATCCGCTGATTATGCCAACGTCACTAATCACCACAATCAGAACACAGGTAGCAAATCATCTGCAATTATACCGGCTGGCGTACCCGCCGGCAATAATGTCAACTATCCCGGCAAAGAAATACCTAACCAGCTGTCTAATGAGACGTTGACTGCTGTAAACACCGGCCGGTTTTTGGGGCCTACGGGAATAGACGCACCATCTCTAAGTTCGTATTACATAAATAGCCCGGCAAAATCCGCTGCAGCGAAAAACAGCGCTGAAATTAAAAAGCAAGCAGCATTTCGGCCACAGTACGCCTTAACGTTTTTGGCCGCGCCTGATATAAACGGTGTAGGATCGTTTCAGCAAGCCCAGGTTGGAACGAATTTGGGATTGGTATTTTCGGCGCACGTACTAAAAAAGCTAAGCATAAGTACCGGAGTCATTTACTCCGACAAACCTTATTCTATAGCATCTGGAGACTATCACACCGCTTATCATTTTCCGGTAAGCCCCCAAAATATCTCTGCAGTTTGTCACATGCTTGATATCCCATTAAATGTAAATTATCAGCTTTATAGTAAACATCAAAACAAGATATTTATCGGCACGGGCTTATCGTCATACATCATGCTAAATGAGAATTATAAATTTAATTACGCTAATTCTAATTATTATGGTAAAGTCTTGCCGTCAAGTTTTACCGTCCCTCATAGCGACACTTACTTTTTTGGGGTGGCTAACCTGAGCGCTACTTATCAGCGGCAGCTTAATTCAAAGATCGCGCTTGATGTACAGCCCTATTTAAAACTTCCGCTTACTGAGCTGGGATATGGACAGGTACGTTTGCAAACAACGGGCGTGGCTGTAGGCTTAACATGGAATTTGAATTCATTGTCAAAACATTAGCAATAGCACTATGGCGTGATCTGTACTAAGATGAATTGTTATTCTTTGGTTTTTTTTATACTATTACGGTAAAAAACCAACCATGAAGATTCTATACTTTATCGCGTTAATAGCGACCTGCACTACCGCTTTAGCACAAACTGATGCTATCGGAATGTTTGACCACCATGGCGATATTGGCCGTCCCAAAAATGCCGGTTCAGCACAATACGATAAAGTTACGCATACCTATACGCTAAAGGGATCGGGTTATAATATCTGGTTTGACCGCGACGAGTTTCAGTATGTTTATAAAAAGATCAAAGGCGATTTTACCGCTACCGCTAACTTTGAATTTATAGGGGCAAAAGGTAACGATCACCGAAAAATTGGCTGGATGATAAGGGAATCAACCGATGATAAATCGATTGCCTTAAATGCAGTTGAGCATGGCGATGGTTTAACAGCTATGCAGTGGCGCTCGCTTACCGGTGAAAATATGAAGGATCCTGAAGGCGAAATATTTTTCCCCGAAAAGAAGTTTGAAGTTATTCAGCTGCAACGAATTGGCAAACGGCTGATTATGCGTGTTGGGCATGTGGGCGAATCGCTCAGGGGCGTAGGATCACATGAAATGGCAAATATGCCTGATGAAGCCCTTTTAGGATTGTTCATCTGCTCGCACGACCCGGAGGTTATTGAAGAAGCGAGGATTTGGGATGTTCATATTGACCAGTCGGTTGCCAAATAAATCTCCTTTAAAAATCACTGTAATAAGTAGTAGAACCGGGTGTCGAAAGTTTTACATTTTTCACCTCACCGCCTCCCTCAAATTCGAACCTTAGGCCGGTCACCTGTTCTATCGAATACTTTTGTTCGGTGTTAAGTACGAGTTTATTATTGAGATAAACTTTCAGCCGATGTTCTTTAACGGTCACCTTGAGATGTTGGAACTGCCTGAAATCGCATCCAAAAGCGCTCATATCATGGTCCTTACCATTGATGAAGCCGTCTCCGGTAAGCAGGTTAAGTTCCGAAACGCAACCTTTATCTGCCAACGGGATTATAATAGCACTGCCTGTCCCCAGCACCAACGCTTTTGCCTGCCTGCAAACCGAAGCCTCTACAACCGAAGAATTTCTGATTGAAGCTTCAAATGAAAAGTTACCGGCGTCAATACCTTTGAATTCACGAACATTCGCAAATTTTACCCAGGTATCATTAAAAACCGGTACCCCGATTTTTACGCGGAACAAGCTATCGGATATTCCCATATAGCCCTTGCCTTTTATTTCGTTGTCTGAAAGGTAAATGGGTATTGGTCGTCTCTCAATAATCCCTTTCCATCCCTTGGTCTTTATGTAAACAAAGCACTCTTTCTTAATTTGATTATCAACAATCAGTTTTGCAATAAAATATCCGGGGTTGTAATAAATGGACGTGTGTTGTTTTTCGTTTGCTGATACTTTTTCCCTTCGGGTTGGGTCCCATGATTGCTGGATATAAACACTGTCCGATTTAAATGGTGATGCGTCATAATTAAATATCACAGAATTTGGCAGGCTGTCAGAGGTCTTTATCGCTTCAAGTTTTATTTTTGACAGATCAACCGTTTTTGTCCCATAAATCCTGGTTAAAAAGATGATTGACAGGGTAATAAGTAGACCAACAATCAGTAATGAAATCCCTGATTTGTTGAAATTTGATGGTTTTGATTTCGAGATAGCAATTGTGGCAGCAGTAGATTCGTTGTCTTCTTCTAAAATTGAATTAGTCTGATCATCAGATGATTGTAAGTTTGCATTTTCCTGATTTTTCTGCCTGAAATCGCGCCAGCTATCGTAGTCCAAAAAACGAACCAGTGCATTGAGTGTGCCCGAAGTAGGGAAGTTTTCATAACGTACCTTGCCCCATATCCTTTTAAGTGTTGATATGCTAAGTTGTACACGGGTCTTATCGAAAATCTTTTCGCTAAGCTGTTCAAAATCATTGTTACTCCATATGCTGCTTTCACCCCAATTCAATGATTGTTCAATTAAAAGGCGACATAATGCTAGCAATTGTTTCTCTTTTTCCATCAGGCTGAAAATAATTACAAACTGTTTGTTTATTTAATGAAAAATTGATTTATGAAATTGAACAAAATTGAAAAGGCTTTGAACATTGTATTTGCTGTAATTTTTCGAGCTTTGATTTAAAATTAAAAATCTGAAACGAAATGAACAATTTTTTATCCCGTGGCATAGTCTTTTTACTGCTGCTATCCTCATCGCTGTGCCGCGCGCAACAGGAACGAAAATTTAATTTGCAAAAGCTTTTTAGCGATAACCTGCTTGTAACCTCTCCCAAACAAAATGTGAAGGTACTTGCAGATGGCGACAAGAACGGGGTTTCATGCAATGACATAGTTTGGTTGAAGAACGTTACATTTTCAACAGGGAGTATTGATATTGATTTAAGAGGAAAGGATGTTTTTCAGCAAAGTTTTTTAGGAATTGCTTTTCATGGAGGTGTTAATGCGCCGTATGACGCTATTTATTTCCGGCCGTTTAATTTTCAATCTCCGGATACCCTGAGAAGGAAACACATGGTGCAATATATCAGTGAGCCTGATTACCCCTGGGACCGCTTACGAAAAGAGCATCCATTGGTTTATGAGCAAGGAATTGTTTCGGCACCTATGGCGGCAAGCTGGTTTCACGCACATATTGTCGTCAGTGAAACCGAAATAAAAGTTTATGTAAACCATGCCACGGCTCCATCGCTCGTTGTAAAAAAGCTGAATACCCGAAATGACGGATCGATAGGTTTATGGAATGATGCTTTAAGCGGCGACTTCGCAAACCTGGTAATCAGATCAGCAAAATGAAATCAATTTTAAAAAAGACAAATAATTCTTTCAAAAATGAAAATGCTATTTATATCGCTATTTGTCCTCGTTTTTACAGGGAATTACGAATCGGAAAACCAGGTTCATGACTATTCGATTATTAAAACTTCAGAGTGGGTAATTCCACGAAATGACACCGTCGATTATACATTTGGTGAACATCTTGGTCAAAAGGCGCTTTTAATGAAACGGAAAATCGGAAACTATAAATCTGCAAGCGTTGCTTATCCCAAAAGCCTAAAATTTACAGATGGGATAATAGAACTGGACGCGGCCTGGCCGGGCGATAAGAACGGATTTGTTGGTTTGGCGTTCAGGATAAAAGATGAACATCATTACGAAACTGTATATTTCAGACCTGAAAGTTCCGGTACCGTCAACGCTATGCAGTATATGCCCAAAAAAAAGTTTGATTTTAACTGGTGGGATTATGAAAGCGATAAATACCAGGCAAAAACTACCTTACCGCTTCACGGATGGTTTCATATAAAGTTAACGGTAAAAGGCAATAGCTTATCAGTATTCGTAAACCATCAGCCAAAACCTGTATTCAACTATAATGCCCTGGACAACTCGCTTAAAACTGGTTCCGTTGGCTTTTGGCTGGGTAACAGCAGCATTGGGGCATTCAAGAATCTTGTGGTAACAAACTTTTAAAGAAAACAAGGGTATCAACACTTGTTTTGTGTGTTTTAATAGTCTTACAAAGGTATTCCGGGTTTACGTTAATTTTTCTATTTTGTAAATTATTTGGTTACACTATGGACAAAGGACGTTTAGAGGCATTCAGCGATGGCGTTATCGCCATTATTATTACAATAATGGTTTTAGAGCTTAAAGTACCTAAAGGCCCTCACGAGGCAGATATTAAGTCGCTATTAGAGCTTTGCCCGGTTTTTATTAGTTATGTGCTCAGTTTTATTTATGTGGGCATATACTGGAATAACCATCATCATACCATGCAGGTTGTTAAGTCGGTAAACGGAACTATCCTTTGGGCAAACATGCACCTGCTTTTTTGGCTTTCGCTGATCCCATTTGTCACCGGCTGGATGGGCGAAAATAACTTTGCCAGGTGGCCTGTTACCTGCTACGGTATTGTGCTCATCATGAACGCTGTTGCTTACGGATTTTTAATTTTTGTATTAATCCGACATCATGGAAAAGACTCGGTATTGGCCAAAGCAGTAGGAAAAGACTGGAAGGGGAACATATCCACACTTATTTACGCCATAGCAATAGCCATTTCCTGGTTCAACTCAGGCATGAGTTTTGCACTTTACGTGGTGGTAGCTTGTATTTGGTTTATCCCTGATAAAAGAATAGAAAAAAAAATACTGGTTGATGAGCCAAAATCCACAAACTGACCATCAACCAATATAATCGCTTTGTATATTTAAGCAGCCTTAAAACTTAAGGGCTATACCCAGCGTAGTTTGAATTTCTGAGATCGGCTGATTAGTTACCAGACGGCCGGTTCCGGCTACAGTGTTTGCATTTTCAATTTTTATCCCCTGCGAGTTTATGTAATTTGCTTTTATCCCAACATCCCAGCTATCACCCAGGCTGTAACGTATACCAGTACTGGCCCCATAAGCAAATGTAACCCCTTTTGAACTGAGCTGGGTTGTAGCTGAACCGGACGAGTTGTCAAAAACATACGATATCGATGGCGTTGCGAAGCTTTTTATGAGCCCGGCTTCTGCCTTTATGTCGAGCGTGAATTTTTTATACAAAAATGAATATTGCGGTCCAAGTAACAGATTTATGTTGTGGTAACGGCCAACGGCAGTAACCACAGTCTGGTTTTTATTAAAACTCTCGTTATAACCATTTGCCAGGTTTTGCGCATCTGCAGTTGTTAATTCACCTTGGTCCTGGAACGAGATTAACCAGCCCAACGCTAAGTTTTTATACAAATATGCGGCTCCTTCCAAACCAAAAGTAACTCCTCTTTTTGCAAAGCCAGCGCTGTTATTGCTATAATTGGTTGAAGCAAAATCGCCGAGCGGTGTCGATACACCACCGAAAAGACTCAGATATGTTTTTGCTTTATTGTCGACATCGTCCTGTGCCTGTGCTTTGAAAGAAATTATTGAAATTAAGATTATTGATAGAAGAGTAAGGTTTTTTTTCATGTTTTGGTACAGGGTGCTATTAAATTTTATTTTAAACCATGCATTTTCTTTATTTGATATCATGCATCGGAAATGCAAACGTATAAAGGATTCTATTAGTATCCATACCAATTCTTAAAAAATGTTAAATTATTTACCAAAGAATCGCAGCTCTTTACTCATCCATGTAAAATAAGTAAAAACCACAGGCAATTAGCGTAGTAATACTCGTTATAAAAATAAATAAGCACAATATATTTATATGACTAAAGTATAAATAACAATACTGCTAAATACAACCTGGTAATATGACTTCTGATACTAATATTCTTGTTATAGATGATGAATACCTGAGTTCATATATAAGCGAAAGACTTATTAAAAAGGTAAAGCAAGATTCGCAGGTTACAACTTATCTGGATGGAAAAAAGGCAATAGACAAACTTGTAGAGATTAAAAAACAGGATGTTAATTTACTGCCTGATTATATTTTTGTAGACCTGTTTATGCCAACTATGGGTGGATGGGAATTTTTGGAACAATTTAGGGCATTGGATATTGACCCACAGGGCAAATGCAAAATTTATATCCTAACCAGTTCATTGTATCCGGATGATGTCGAGAAATCAGCCTCTCATAACAATATTATTGACTACCTGATAAAGCCGCTTGACTTTGAAAAATTGAAAAAGATTTTCGAATAAGCGTTACCCATTGTATTTTAATTATTCCGCGTTCGTATAATACGTTTAAAACCACAAAAGGCTTAAAATAAGTTTATATTATTTTAAGCCTTTGTTTTTCGTAACGCCTGATTTGTAGGATATTATGATTTTAATAATAAGGTTGTGTCTAAATTTTGAATAAACAAATAGGATATGGTTTGCTGTATTCACTATTTTTATAAACCGGCAAACTTAATCAGGCGAGCGTTCGGAAGCCAAATTGACAACCTGTTAAAGTCCGCGTTGTGTAATTTACCAATTATAAAATAAACGAAATATCGTTATTGGCAAATTATGCGAGCTGCAATATATTTCCGCCAATTATAAACATGAAGAAAATACTATTAATATTCTTATCTACGATTGTTTTTAGTTTTGCATACTCGCAAAATCCTACACCGCGACAAGAGTTCCCTGGTTTATTTGAGGTTGTTCAGTTGTCGGACATTTTTCCGGATAATAAAACTTTTGTCGATGCAACGCCCAAACGCGATCCGGCGGCAATAATGAAAGATTATAATGATCAAAAAGATAAACCGGGTTTTGACCTTAAAGTTTTTTTGATGGAGAATTTTGTTATTCCGGTGGCTCACAACAATGGTTTTAAAAGTGATATTTCTGGTGGGATAAGGAAGCATATTGATACTTTATGGCATGTGCTTTACCGTAAGCGCGATACAGCTTCTAAATATTCGTCACTATTGCCTTTGCCTAATGATTTTATAATACCCGGAGGCCGGTTTCGCGAAACATATTACTGGGATTCGTACTTTACGATGCTTGGTTTACAGGAAAGCCATCAAACCAAAGTCATTCAAAGCATGATTGATAATTTTGCTTACCTCATAGATAAATATGGCTTTATACCCAATGGCACCCGCACCTATTATTTAACCAGATCGCAACCACCGTTTTTCTCGATGATGATTGATTTGCTTGCTAAAGACCAGGGTGAAGATGTCATAGTAAAATATCAACCCGAACTTATAAAGGAATATGCTTTTTGGATGATGGGTGCAACGAAACTGAAACCAGGGCAAGCCTATCGGAATTCAGTATCTATGCCCGACGGAGAAATAATGAACAGATATTGGGATGAATCAGATAAGCCCCGCGAGGAGTCGTACAAAAAAGACGTTGAGGCAGCGAAATTGACCAAACAAAAACCGGCTGATTTTTACAGAAACATCAGGGCGGCTGCGGAGTCGGGCTGGGATTTTAGCACCAGGTGGCTCGATACTACCGGCAAACTGGAAACTATCCAAACAACATTTATCATACCGGTAGATTTAAATTCTCTGCTTTACCATCTGGAGCTTTCCATCGCCAAATCCTATAAACTGCAGGCAAATGAAAGTAAATACCAGATTTATTTAACGAAAGCCATTGCGCGAAAAAAGGCAATACAAAAGTATTGCTGGAGTGAGGAGAATTCGTGGTTTATGGATTACAACTGGAAACTGAAACATATCACCCCAAATGAAACGCTTGCGGGTGTTTATCCGCTTGAGTTTAAAATTGCCGACGCCAGGCAAGCCGACGCAGAAGCGAAGGAATTAAAAACAAAATTCATGAAACCGGGCGGTGTCGTGACCACATTCAAGCGTTCGGGACAGCAATGGGATAACCCAAACGCCTGGGCACCTCTGCAATATATGGCAATTGATGGCCTTAATAACTACAATCAAACCGCACTGGCCCGATCAATAGCCGAAAATTGGGTCAAAACAAATATGCAGGTGTTTAACGATACCGGTAAATTAATGGAAAAATATAACGTTGTTGATACCGATGTAAAGGCGGGTGGCGGCGAATACCCATTACAGGATGGCTTTGGCTGGACAAACGGAGTATTACTTAATCTTCTCAATCATTATCATATCGATCAATTGTAATTGGTTTCACAAAATCTTATCAGTCTAAACTGTTGCGATTAAAGCAATTAAAAAATTGCGGGCTAATTTTTTTTCGAATATTATTTTAAAAGTTTAGCTTAGTCCTGTTAGACAAACCAATTACTATGAAAATTTTTATACCATTGACCTTCCTGGTATTTTTTGGATATTATGCATTTTCATCAGTAAAGACCGACAGCCTCCTCACCGTATTAAAAACGGAACTTTCTCAAAGGACAAAATATGACGACCAAAAAGAATCACATATAAAGAAACTAAAAGAGAATTTAACAGCCGCGTCAAAAAAAGACTATAATTTACAATACGATATTTGCAGGGATTTATTCGAAGAATATAAAGTTTACCAGTTTGATTCGGCCTATGTTTATATTCAAAAACTACTTTACATAAGCAATCTCACTAGGGACGTTTCCAGAGAGTATGATAGCAGGATAAAACTGGGATTTATACTTGTTTCTTCCGGGATGTTTAAGGAGTCGTTTGATTGCCTGGATAAAATTGACACCAGGAAGCTTAACGACAGCTCAAAACTGGAATATTATGGATTAAAAGCAAGGGCTTATGCAGATCTTGCCGATTATAATACGGATATCAATTATTCACCATTTGATAATGCTACGGCCATCAAATATCTTGATTCGGTCATCGCTCTGGCGAAGCCGGAATCATTTGAAATGTTATATTCTAAAGGTAACAGGCAAATTAGAAGCGGAGAAATTCAGCAGCCTTCACCCTATTTTATAGAACTTCTTAACCATTACAACCTTACAGCTCATCAGCGGGCTATGATAGCAACCGGTTTGAGCTTTTTTTACGTCAATCCAAACCAGGAGGATGACAGGATCCAACTTTTAACAATTGGGGCAATAAATGATATCAGGTCATCAACAAAAGAGACAACGGCTATTTTTAATTTAGGTCAGCAATTAAATAAAGACGGAAATATAACGGAGGCCTATACCTTTATACAGCAGGCTATGGAAGATGCGCAATATTATGGGGCGCGGCTCAGAAAAATAAAGATTGGAGCCGTTTTACCGATCATTGCAGCACAACAAATTATTATCACCGAAAAGGAGAAAAATAAATTCCTTGTTTACTTTTTATCAATAGCAGCTGTTGCCATATTGATAACGTTAATATCATTTATTGTCTTTATCCAGTTGAAGAGGTTAAAGGCTAAAGAAAAAATAATTGAAGAAAAGAACGTTCAGTTAGAAAAAATAAATGACAGGCTAACAGAAGATACACATATTAAAGAGGAATATATAGGTTATTTTTTCAACGTAATATCGGGTTACATCCTGAAACTGGAAAAACTTAAAAGGAACATAGAGCGAAAACTAACGATAAAAAAATATGACGACATTTTATTATCGGTTAATGAAATTAATATAAAGAAAGAACGCGAAACATTGTTTTATACATTTGACCATATCTTCCTCAAAATATTCCCCAATTTTATCACAACTTTTAATTCTCTGTTGAAGAAAGAAGACCAGATATGGCCTAAAGACCATGAAGTATTAAATACAGATCTCCGCATTTTCGCATTGATGCGGCTTGGTATTAATGATAATGAAACCATTGCTAATATTTTGGAATATTCCGTCAATACCATTTATGTGTACAAGATGCGAATAAAAGCGAAAGCGCTTGTTCCCAGTGAACAGTTTGATCAAAAGATAATGGCAATAAAAGCGGTTGATTTATTAAACAAATCCTGATTTTGTTAAATCCGGCTAAATATTACTCAAAAATGGTCACTTTTACTGATTCCCGTTGATTAGCTAATTCTTCTATTTTTTTATTATCATTTTTTGTTAAATTAGTATCTGAAACGGTTAAATTATATTTATATTTTTTTTATATCTTCTTTTTGTAAATACCTTATTATTAACTTTTTAAATAAAAAAAACATCATTTTTTTTTAAATTTACGATAAACAAATAGGTAATACTGTAACATATCTTTTACTTTGATAAGCATTCAACTATTAAATAATAAACGATAAGAGTTTTTTGATTTTTATTTCGTATTTTATATTTAGTTACCGTTGTAAACGTAATAAACCGACAAGAATAATTTTATTAGA
The DNA here is from genome assembly GCA_036498965.1 of Mucilaginibacter sp. Taxonomy (GTDB): domain Bacteria; phylum Bacteroidota; class Bacteroidia; order Sphingobacteriales; family Sphingobacteriaceae; genus Mucilaginibacter. Next base: position 45,762 of record DASYEP010000146.1, on the reverse strand, counting down.
TTTTTGACTATAAGAGGGCTTTTGACAGGCCTTTATAATGTCGTCAATTTTTATTGTTTAAGTTCAGTAATCTTACTGTAGTCCTTATGCATCGACATGCAATTACGATGGCAGCAGGTTATTTTGAATTAAAAATGATAAAACACGAAATAAATGTCCGTAACAAATAAACCGGAAAGGAGGTAAAACACACTAATAAACCATAACAAATTTTGAACTAAAAAACATTAAACTAAAACCTAATTAAATATTAATTGTTACGCTAACTAGATCTCAATTCTCACTCAATTCTCACTCAATTTAACTAATAACTAATAAACCAATTGACCAATAAATCTTAAACCAAATTTTATGTATTTAAAAAATTTACTCAAAGTAAGTTGTTTTATTTTATTGTGCTTTTTTGTGATACCAGCTATGGCTCAAAACAAAACAGTTACCGGTAAAGTAACAGACTCAAAAGACGGTTCAACGCTCATTGGCGCGTCGGTTGTAGCCAAGGGTTCAACCATTGGAGCAATTACCGATGTTAATGGCGTCTTCAGGCTTTCTGTGCCTGCAAATGCGACCACGCTCGTGATAAGCTACATCGGCTACGTTAATAAGGAAGTGGCCATAACAGATGGCCCAATCAACATTACCCTCGATCAGAATAACAGCACATTAAGCGAAGTATTAGTCATCGGTTACAGCACCGTTCGCAAAAAAGATGCTACAGGGGCTGTTGTAAAAGTAAACGCTGACGAATTTGTAAAAGGTGTAACAACTAACCCATTGCAACAAATACAGGGTAAGGCTGCGGGTGTTGTAGTATCAACAATAACCGGCGACCCGAACGCAGATCCCGTTGTGCGTGTACGTGGTACCGCTTCGTTATCAGGCGGTAATGACCCTTTATACGTAATTGACGGAGTTGCGGGTGCTGATATCCGTTCAGTTTCGCCAAATGATATTGAATCGTTCGACATATTAAAAGATGCTTCTGCTGCTGCCATTTATGGTTCACGTGCTGCGGGTGGTGTTATTTTAATTACTACCAAAACAGGTAAAGCTGGAAAAATGCAGGTATTCTACAATGGATATGTCGCTTCTGAATCTGCTGCCCACATGGTGGATTTCATGGACCGGTCGCAATATTTATCCGCATACCAGTTTAATAATCCTGGCAATCCAGGCCATACCCCCATGCCTGTTTTTGATCCTGCCAAGCCTTCAACAACCTCAGACCAGGGCGCGAATACCAATTGGTTTAAGGAATTGTTGCAGACAGGTTTTACACAAAACCACAACATTGCTGTAGGTGGCGGTTCTGACAAGAGTCACTACAGGGCATCTTTATCTTATACCAATCAGGACGGTATCGTAAAAAGTACTTCCAGGCAAGATATTCAAGGCCGTTTCAATTTTGATCAGAGAACGCTTAACGATAAATTGCTCATAACAATCAATGCAGCTGCTTCTGAAACCAACTCAGGCAATATCGGCGGCAATGGGGTTGTGTTCCTTGATGCCGCAGCGGTACCTTCTGTAATTAGTGTTTATGATCCAAATCATCCGGGTAACTACCAGTTAATTAACAATACTCAGGAAGCAAACCCGGTACCACAGTTGCTTTATATCACCAATACCGGCGTTGTGGACCGTATGAGTGCTAATTTGCGTTTTGATTATACAATATTAAAAGGTTGGATATTAAGCCCTTATGCAAATATGAGTAAAACAAACGGCAGTAACCTAATTTACTACCCACCGTCACAATTGGTATCTCCAATTGGTGATCAATTCGGTTATACACCGCAGTTAACAAATCACGGCGATGTTGACAGAACGGATTCTACCGCTACGAATCAAACTTATGGCGTTACCAGCGAATACAGAACTACGTTTGGAAAAAGCAGGTTACATGTATTGGGCGGTTACGAATATGATTCATTCGTTTATACTGGTTTACGTGTTGGCGCTCACGATTTTAACGATATAAATTTACCAAACGAAAATATCGGGGCTGCAAACGCTGTAACTACCAAGGATATATTTTCGTACAACAAAGGTTATGTTCTAAACTCATGGTTTGCAAGAGCCGAATATATCTATAACGATAAATACTACTTAACAGGATCTGTGAGGTATGATAACTCAAACAAGTTAGGTTTAAACAACCAATCTGGTGTGTTCCCTTCGTTTGATGTAGCCTGGGTAATCAGTAACGAAGACTTTTTGAAAAGCACACAGTGGATTACTTCTTTAAAGTTAAGAGGTGGTTACGGACAGGTTGGTAACCAGGATGCAATTGGTCCATATACTTCACAATTCCTGTTCGGTCCTAATGGTAAATTGTATTATGATGGCGCTACAGGTACATTTTTGCCAAGTAATTTCGCAACTCAAAATGCTAATCCAGATTTGAGATGGGAAGTGGATGCTGAAACTAACGTGGCAGTAGATTTCAGTTTATTTAACGGCCGTTTAAACGGTAGTTTCGACTACTACGACAAGACAACAAGCCACTTGTTAAACTTATATACCGTACCAACAGGCGGCCAGTTCTTTGTTAATAAAATCTTGGCTAATATAGGAACGATGACTAACAAGGGCTATGAATTCACCGTAAGCTATAAAGTTATAAAAAACAGAAACTTTTCGTGGACTGCAGGTGGTAACTTAGGCGTAAACCACAATAAGATCACTTCATTGTCCGGAACATTTGATAACAACACCTTTAATGTAACTCAAACAAATACCGGTTCGGTATCAGGTTTGGGCATAAGCGGCGCAATATCCAATGTAGCTTACCTAAAAGTTGGCATGCCTGTTGGAACTGTGTTCTTACCAGAGTATGCTGGACAAGCTTCAAATGGTTCACAGGAATTTTATTACAAAAACACAAAAACCGGCCAACGCGATACAACCAGCAACGTGAGTTTGCTTAACTATGCTGACGATGGAAGCGGTGACAGGAAATTCTACTCTACAGAAGCTAAGTTTACTTACGGCATCAACAATGATTTCACTTACAAACGATTTGATTTAAATTTGTTTTTGCGCGGAAGCTATGGCAACAAAGCCTTTAACGAAACTTATATGGATTATACAAGTTTATCAAAACTTGGTACCTACAGCGTACTTGCCGATGCACCAAAATACGGCATTACAAGTTCGTCCGAGCCATCAAGCTTTTGGTTGGAAAACGCGTCTTACTTAAAAATCCAAAGTGCGTCACTGGGCTATACATTGAGTTTTGCTGACAGCAAGTATGTTGATAGATTGCATATTTATATAGCTGGAAATAATTTGTATACCTTTACATCTTATAAGGGTGGCGACCCTGAAATTACACCTGTAGCCGCACTGGCAAACAGTCAGGCAGGTATCGAAACAAGGTCATCACTTTATCCACGTACGCGTCAGTTTTCATTTGGCGTAAATCTTACACTTAAATAATTTAAAATATTTATAAGTATGAAAAAGAAACATTTATTATTCACAGCGGTCTTTTTACTCGGAATAGGTATATTTTCGTGTAAAAAGCAACTCAACCCTGTAAAAGATACGGTACTTAAAGAGGATGCAGCGAGCAGTACAGCGTACCTTAAATCGATAGTATTAGGAACATATACACAATTGCAGGGTTTAACGGCAAACAACGCCATGTTATTAACTTCAGAAGAAACTACTGACGCATTGATCGTTCCAGGCCGCATAGGTGGTGACTGGGCCGACGGCGGTGTGTGGCAACAATTGTGGTTGCACACTTACACTCCGTCGCACGGTAATATTTCTGGCGCCTGGGACAATGCTTATAACACCATTGGTGCCATAAACATTACTTTGGGTCTTTTACAAGGTTTGCAGTCAACCCCGGCAACAACTTATTCTATTGCCGAATTAAAAACCCTGAGAGCTTATTTTTACTTCTTGTTGTTGAATAATTTTGGTAATGTGCCACTTATTACGTCATCAAGTACGGATGCAAGTACGGTAAAAACCAGCCCCGCTTCAACAGTTTATAATTTCTTAATTACTGAGTTAAAAACAAATGGGCCATTGTTAAGTTCAAAAACCGCTTCACAGGATCCCAGCCAGTATGGAAGGCTGAATAAATGGGGAGCTTACTTTATGTTGGCCAAATTATATTTAAATCAGAATGTGATTACGGGCTCAACCGGTAACACAGGCTACCAGACTTGTTCACAGTACTGCGATTCATTAGCTACATCTGGTTATAGCCTGGCTCCCAACTTTCTGGATAACTTTTCCAGCAACAACAATGCATCACCCGAAAATATTTTTGTAATCCCTTACGATCACATTAATGCCACTGGCTTGCAAATACAAATGATGACCTTTCACTACAACCAGGCTGCAAAATACAACTGGAGCAGCACGGGAGGTCCGTGGAACGGTTTTACTACCACTTCTTATTTTTACAGTACATTTAATAATACTGACAGCCGCAAGGCAGGCTGGCAGGAAGGTATTCAATATGCTGCAGATGGCGTTACCCCGCTCACAACCAGGGCGAGCGATAGCTCTCTTGTATTAAATTTCAGGCCGCAGATAAGCAATTTGTATAAAGCAACAGAATATGACGGCGTTCGTCAGCAAAAATGGCAGCTTGTTCCGGGTTCACAAAACCAGGATGCTGACTTTGCTTTGTTCCGCTATTCAGACGTGTTGTTGATGAAAGCTGAATGTTTGATGCGAACAGGATCGACATCGACTGCATTAAACTATACAGCACCTGTAAGGGCAAGAGCCGGATTGCCAAACTTTACGTTAGGCGCATTTACTGCAGATAGTTTGTTAGCTGAAAGAGGCCGTGAATTAGTGTGGGAAGGATGGAGAAGGCAGGATATAATACGTTTTGGTCATTTCGGTGATGCAAGACAATTTAAAGGCGCCGACCCGGATACTCATACACAATTGTTCCCAATACCAACCGAGGCTATTCAGAAAAATCCAAATCTTACTCAAAATACTGGTTATTAGTAAATTTTAATTCAGGATAATTTAATGGAGTGGTAATTAATTACCACTCCATTTTTAATTATATATATTCGCTTTCAGCTATGCAACGCCACCCCAGATTAATTTTATACGTTTCACTGATTCTTTTAATTTCCTGCAAACAGAAAAAGGAGTCCGCGCAACAGAATTCATTGTTTAAGTTGATACCCTCTGCTTCGACCGGTATAAGTTTTAATAACAAGGTAAAGGATGACGGTGATTACAACGTTTTTAACTTCCGTAATTTTTACAATGGTGCAGGGGTGGCTATAGGAGATGTGAATAACGACGGAAAGCCCGATATTTTTTTTACCTCAAACCAAGGTGAAAATAAGCTTTATATTAATAAGGGCAACTGGAAGTTTGAGGATGCGACAGCGAAGGCGGGTCTAAAAGGGTATCGAAGATGGCATACCGGCGTAACTATGGTTGATATTAACGGCGATGACTGGTTGGATATTTATGTATCCAATAGCGGTGGGTTGGGAAATGCCGACAGAGCTAACGAGCTATATATTAATCAAAAGGACGGCACGTTTAAAGAAGAAGCAGTTAAATACGGTTTGGCCGACAAGGGCTTATCAACACAGGCGATTTTTTTTGATATGGATCATGATGGTGATCTTGATTGTTTTGTATTGAATAACAGTTATCGGCCCATCGGAAGTTTTGGATACAGCAGCAGTTTGCGAAGCATACGAGACTCCGGGAACGGTGACCGTTTATATAGAAATGACAACGGAAAATTTGTTGATATAAGTGCGCAGGCCGGAATTTATGGAAGTGAAATTGGTTTTGGGCTGGGCATAGGTGCGGCAGATTTATATAACAGTGGTTGGGACGATTTATACGTTTCGAACGATTTTTTTGAACATGATTATTTATACAAAAATCAGCATGCCGGCAAATTCAAGGAAGTAATTGACGATGCGTTGGGCCACATGAGCCTTTCATCAATGGGGTCGGATATAGCGGATATAAATAACGACGGCTTGTTAGATATTTTCACAACCGATATGCTACCTGAAAATGACTATCGCCTGAAAACCACAACCAGGTTTGACGAGTACGATATATATAACGCTAAACTTAAAAATAGCTTTCATCATCAATTTACAACCAATTGTTTACAGCTTAATAATGGAGATGGCACCTTTAGCGAGATTGCCGATTTGGCGGGAGTAAATGCCACCGACTGGAGTTGGGGTGCACTTTGTTTTGATTTTAACAACGACGGCTGGAAAGATGTTTTTGTAACCAATGGCATTAGCCGTGATTTAACAAACCAGGACTTTTTAAGCTATTTCAGCAGCCAGGAGGTGATGGACGAAGTTAAGCACGGAGGTTTTAAAGCAAAAACGCTGCTTGATAAAATGCCCAAAACCCGCATAAGCAGCTACGGTTTTGTAAATCAAAAAGACCTTCGGTTTAAAAACGAGTCGGTGTCTCTCGGCTTATCAACACCAAGTTTCAGCAACGGAGCCGCTTATGGCGATCTTGACGGGGACGGTGACCTCGATTTGGTTGTTAACAATGAAAACGGCGAAGCCTTTATTTATAGAAATATGACCTCGGAGAGATTGCATGCCCACTATTTAAAGGTCAACTTAAAAGGAAAAGGCATGAATACTTTTGGCATTGGCGCTAAAGTGACAATATACACTAACGGAATGCCGCAATTATTAGAACAAATGCCTACAAGGGGTTTTGAAAGCAGCGTTGAACCGGTATTGGATTTTGGAACAGGCTCCTATAAAAAAGTCGATAGCTTAAAAGTAGTTTGGCCTGATATGAAAATGCAGGTGCTAAAAAATATTAGTACAAATGCAACAATAACCTTAACTCAAACCGATGCCAAATTAACCTTTATCCCTTCCGCCGGAAAAGCAAAGTCGTACTATAAAAATATAACGGCTACAAATATTAACGGCGACATTTACCATAAAGAAAATGATTATAAAGATTTTGATAATCAGCGGTTGATTCCCAAAATGTTGTCGACCGAAGGGCCTAAACTTGCAGTTGCCGATGTAAACGGTGACGGACTTGAAGATTTTTTTGTGGGTGGGGCTACCGGCGATACCGCGAAATTATTTATACAACAACCTAACGGCACATTTGTACAAAAGAAGCAATATGCCTTTGAACAGGATAAAAACTCTGAGGATATTGGCGCACTTTTTTTTGATGCCGATCATGACGGGGACATGGATCTGGTGGTTGTGTCGGGTGGGAACCTCGAAAAAGAAGGCTCTATTAATTTGCTTGCCCGGCTATACATAAATGACGGAAAAGGGAACTTTACGCGTAAATTTAATGGCTGGCCGTTGGTTTCAATTAATGCTTCGTGCGTGCGGTTAAACGCCAATGGTGATTTATTTATCGGGGCGAGATGTGTTCCCGGCTCTTATGGTGTAATTCCTTCCAGTAAATTACTAAGAAACGATGGACACGGCAATTTTGCCGACGTAACTAACACGATAGCCCCCGATTTATTAAAACTTGGAATGGTTACAGATGCCAAATGGGCCGATATCGACGGTACGGGTAAAAACTCACTGATTGTTGTGGGAGACTGGATGCCGGTGACAATATTGAAATATGTAAACGGTAAACTTGAAAAGACCGGAGAGATCGCCAATTCTTCGGGGTGGTGGAATTGCATCACGGTTGTCGATTTGTATGGCGACGGCAAAATGGATATTATCGCCGGCAACACAGGACTAAATTCAAAAATACAGGCTGATGTAAACCATCCCGCCAAATTATATGTATCTGATTTTGATAGTAATGGTCAGGTGGAATGTATCCCCGTATACTACAAAACCGATGACAAAGCATATCCTTTTAACCTACATGATGACATAATCCGGCAGCTGCCTTACTTAAAGAAGAAATTTTTGAGGTACGATGCTTACGCCGGAAAAGGAATCGAAGACATTTTTACGGCTGAGGAATTACAAAAAGCATCTGTTTTAACGGTTACCCAAGCCCAATCCTGTATTTTTTATAACAATGGAAAAGGGGAATTCAAAATGCAGCCTTTACCGGTGAGGACCCAATTTTCTCCCATATTTAGTATCCTGGTAACAGATATTAATAATGACGGAATTAAGGACTTATTTTTAGGCGGCAATTTTTATGGCTTAAAACCCGAAATCGGAAGGTACGATGCAAATTACGGTCTCACTCTTTTAGGAAATAAGCAGAAAAGATTTGATTATTTGCCACCGGTTACAAGCGGTTTATTTGTAAAAGGTGAAGTTCGCGATGTTGCTCCTATCAAAACTAAAAATGGAACCCAAATAATCGTGGCGCGTAATAACGATGCACTGCAATTATTTATGAAAAACCGGGATCGTTAAAAGTAAGTAGTAAAATTCACCTGGATTTTTATCCTATCGGTATCAGATGAAGGAAGTTTATCATCAAGATAGGTTTCGAAAGGTAAAATTGCCGATTGGTACAAATGGTCAGTAAAGTATTGTTGAAGGCCGATGTAAGCTCTTTGTCTTTTATTAAATCGCCCGTTATACCGGGCAGCATAAAGAGGGCCGCCTTTTGGCATCCTCGTAAAAATTATATTACCGGTTGAAGGAACTTCTCTGTCGATAAAAAGACCTACATTAACCTGGCTGGAATCTTTACCTTTTGGGATAAACTGTGCAATTACGGGCTGCGTTTGTTTTAAATTGTTTGCTTTAATGTATTGCTGTAGCACGGCCAGCGTCTTTGCTGCTTCTGCAAATTTATTTGCTGCCGGCACAATTTTTTTGATTACGATAAGGTTGTTTTCGGGAACTTTAGTTTTAAAAATCTTATAGCCGTATCGTAAGCTATCGGTCTCCATAAAATTTTTAAAATCAGTTAAGTGGGTTTCCGAAAATGATGGCTCGCGGAACTTTCCGATCACATAATTAATTGCGTTTGTATTTCTATACACCGTTAATATCGTTTTCCTGCCAATTTTATCGGGTTCTATCGAATACCGGTAATGAATAGTTTTGTTGTCGGTTTGCTCCTCAACGTTAAATAAGGCATCCGCTAGCTTCACGCTTATACGATTGTCGCCGTAATGAATAGTAAATGCGTTGGTGTCTTTTTTAATTGAAATTTTATTGGAATCGGCGAGATATATCTTCTTCAAATCCGGCCTCCAATTTTCCCAGTTACCGGCATTGTCGAGTTGCTTATAGGTATTAAAAAAAGAGGCTTTGATTAAGGTTGTTTTATTCTGCGAAAAGAAAGGCACAAAGCCAAGAACAATAACGGTGAACAATACGGATAAAAAAATAACTTTTTTCTTCATTCAGATCGGGTTGGAGATTGGATTTCAAATTTAAGAAAAAAAATATCTGCAGGCTGGATTTAAGCTATATTATGTGAATTTTTAGTGTCAAAATATTGCTGCCAATATTATTATTAAGTACATTTATAGACCAATAATTAACCGGAAAATTCAAAAAAGACTGAGTGAAAAAGGTATTAAAAAGCATTTCTTCATCACCATTTATTGTATTTCTTAATAAACTAACATACAGCTATTAACAGGATCATGATAATAAATATTGCCAGTGTTGGTGGTAAATGGCAAGCTTTCTGCGCGGGTTTTTTAATAGTTAGTTTTATAACAGGCGGATTGTCGTCATGCAAAAAAAAGAGCACAGAGCCTGTATTATTTCAGCTGCTCAATTCAACTGAAACAAATATTAATTTTTCCAATACATTAAGTGATAGCGATTATCCAGGCATTCTCAATTACCTCTACTTTTACAACGGTGGTGGTGTGGCGATTGGCGATATTAACAATGATGGTTTGCCCGACATATTTTTCACTTCAAATAAGAAAGGCGGCAATAAGCTTTACTTAAATAAAGGTAATTACCAGTTTGAAGATATTACGGAAAAAGCAGGTGTTATGGGAACGGCCGATTGGTGTACTGGGGTAACAATGGCCGATGTAAATAACGACGGTTACCTTGATATTTACGTATGTGCGGTGGCAGGTAAATTGAACCTAAAGGGACACAATATGCTTTACATAAATAATCACGATGGCACATTTACCGAACGATCCGCTGAATATGGGCTTGATTTTTCAGGATATTCAACACAGGCTGCTTTTTTTGATTATAATCACGATGGTAAACTCGATTGTTTTTTGCTGAACCAGTCAAATCATTCAGTCGATACATATGGCGATACCAGTTTGCGTAAAAAAATTAACAACCTGGCCGGTAGTAAGTTATATGTAAATGAAAATGGCCGTTTTACCGATGTAACCCAAAAGGCAGGTATTTATAGCAGTGCGCTTGGTTATGGGTTAGGTATAGCAATAGGCGATCTGAACAACGACGGCTGGGAAGATATTTATGTAGGTAATGATTTTCACGAAAACGATTATTACTACGTCAATAATCACGATGGTACGTTTACTGAATCAGGCGCCAAACATTTCAACCACTACAGCCGCTTTAGCATGGGCAATGACATTGCCGATTTTAATAACGACGGACAGTTGGATGTTGTAACGGCAGATATGCTCCCGGCCGACGAATCAATTTTAAAAACTTATATAGGCGATGAGTCCTATGATCAGTATAAACAGAAAATTTTGCATGGTGGTTTTCAATACCAATATTCAAGAAATTGCCTTCAAAAAAACCTTGGTGATGGCGAAGCATTTAGTGAAGTAGGCTTGATGGATGGCGTTGCAGCGACTGATTGGAGCTGGAGCCCATTGCTCGCCGATTTTGACAACGACGGAATAAAAGATCTTTTTGTAGCAAACGGAATAAAACGCCGCCCAACCGACATGGACTACATAAGTTTTATATCCAATATTACAGTTCAAAGCCAACTTTCCGGGCATGGAATGGACAATATTGCACTCGAAAAAATGCCCACCGGCGAAATGCACAGTTATGTTTTTAAGGGAACAAAAAGTGAAAAGTTTATCGACAAAAGTGCAACGTGGGGTATAAGGGATACCATGTTATCAAACGGAGCGGCTTACGCCGATCTGAATAACAGCGGGCACCTGGATCTGGTTACAAATAACCTGAACCATGTAGCCTGTGTCTATAAAAACGTTTCCCCATCGGCACATTATCTCGATCTTAAATTCACCGGGCGCGAAGATAATCACTTTGGCATAGGGGTAAAGGCGTACGTTTTCTCTGGAAAGCAAATGCAATATCAGCAATTAATGTTAACCCGCGGTTTCCAGTCATCAGTTGAACCGAAGTTGCATTTTGGATTAGCTAAGCAGCAAACGGCAGATAGTTTATTAATTGTATGGCCCAATCAAACCTACCAGGTAATGAGGCACTTTGCGGGTGATAAATTAATTACTATAGACCAAAAAAATGCCGGTGGGCATTTTAATCATAAGCAATTTTTTCCGCCCGCGTCCCCGGTGTTCGAAAATATAACCGGTAAGCTTAATGTTAACTGGAAACACGAGGAAAATGATTTTGTAGATTTTAACCAGCAGCCGCTTATTCCGCACATGCTTTCGGGAGAAGGGCCCAGGATAGCAGTTGCAGATGTAAACAATGATGGTTTGGACGATTTTTATATTTGCGGGGCAAAAGGTCAGCCCGGAGCCTTATTTATTCAAACGTCCGGGGGAAGTTTTAAAGCATCGCCCCAGGCAGCTTTTATTATTGATGCGCTATCTGAAGATGTAGATGCGGCGTTCCTGGATGTAAATCACGATGGCTTTCCCGATTTATATGTAGCCAGCGGAGGTAACGAATATGCTAATGGTTCGCCACAGCTTGCTGATCGCCTGTACTTAAATGATGGCAAAGGATATTTTAGCCGGTCGAATGACATTCCTTCCATTACAGTTAATAAATCCGCGGTAGCAATTGCAGATGTAAATCACGATGGCTATCCCGATATTTTTGTTGGCGGGGCGCCCGACGCTCACAATTTTGGAAAAATACCCGAATCATATTTACTGATGAATGATGGACATGGCCACTATGCTAAGGCAGACTTACCTGCAGAACTCAAATTTGCAGGGATGCTGCGCAGTGCTGCTTTCGCCGATCTTGATAATGATGGATGGCCTGATCTTATAGTTGCCGGAGAGTGGATGCCGGTAAAAATTTTCATGAACAAAAAAGGAAAGTTTGTACGGCAGCATGATAGTAAAATGGATAAATTATCTGGTTGGTGGCAAAGGATATTGGTTACTGATGTGGATGGCGATGGAAAAGCTGATATTATTGCAGGTAATTACGGTTTAAACTCGAAACTAAAGCCCGATAGTGAAAATCCAGTTAAGCTATTCCTATCAGATATTGACAAAAACGGAACGGTCGATCCCATACTTACTTACTGTATCGACCACAAGGACTATACTTTTTTAGGAAAGGGTGACATCGAAAAACAAGTGCCGTTAATAAAGAAGAAGTTTCTATACTATCATGATTTTGCCGGGAAGACGATTCAACAAATATTTGGCGACTCTGTAGATAGTAAGCCTTTGGTTGCCAATTCATTTACATCGGGTATCTTCTATAACAAAGGGAAAGGAAATTTTATATTCAAAGCGCTACCGTCATCAATGCAGGTGTCTCCGCTTTTCGGTTTCGCGACACTATCTGGATTAAATAAAGGTATTTTGGCAGGCGGTAATTTCTCGGGCGTATTACCCTACGAGGGAAGATATGACGCTGATTTTGGCGATGTTTTAACTTCGGACAAAAACGGAAATTTTAACTACATTTCGCCGGTTTCCTCCGGCTTTCTACAAAGGGGCGAGGTGAGGGATATTAAACCAATTAAAACATCAAACGGAATTATTTACGCGGTAGCTTTCAATAATAAACAGATCCAATTTTTTAAACTAAATAAATAGCTGTGAACAAATTATCGATATTTTTTTCAGGTGTAATTTTGTTTTGTTATACCGCGGTGCAGGCGCAAGACCAGTGGTTAATAAAGGCGGATAAAATTGACCCGGCTAATTATTATGGCGTTACTGTGGCTAATGGGATGATTGGGATTGTGTCATCACCCGAACCGCTGAAGGTGAAAAACGTGGTACTTGCAGGAGCCTATGATTTGTACGGCCGCGGACGCGTGAGTAATTTTTTGAACAGCTTTAACCTGCTAAACATGTACCTCGAAATAAACGGGCGGCGTGTTGAGCAAAAAAATATCAGCAATTTTAAACAGGAGCTCGACATGCAGCATGCGGCCTTTACCACAACTTTCGATTATGGCAACGAAGCTTCGATAAAATATACCTATTATTCCTTGCGACAGCTACCCTTTACTGTGTTGATGGATATGACCATCACAGCAAAAAAGGATATAAACGTTACGGCCGCCAGCATAATGGAAGCACCGGATGCTTTAAAGGAAGTGCAGAATTATTATAACGAGATAGACCGGCCGCACGTAACTGTAAGCCTGCTTACGTCAACGGCAAAGAGCCCGACGGGTAAGCTTCAACTGTGCGCATCAAATACATTTTTGTTTAATGAAGCCCACGGACAGGAACCGCGGGTGATTCACGAGATGTGGGATAATAATATGCACCTGATGAAATTCAGCAGGACCATAACAGCAGGTAAAACTTACCAATACGCCGTTGCCGGTACATCAATAACATCAGCCCACGACGCTGATCCGCTAAACCAGGCCGAACGTTTAACTATGTTTGCTAAACTGGAAGGGCGGGAGCGTTTAATCAAACATCATGAGCAAGCCTGGAACGACCTTTGGAAAAGCGATATTAAAATTGAGGGCGATGCGCAAGCGCAGCAGGATGTGCACAGCATGTTGTACCATTTGTATTCGTTTTCGCGCGCCGGTACAGCTTACTCGTTATCTCCCATGGGGTTATCAGGTTTAGGGTACAATGGCCACGTCTTTTGGGACGCCGACCTGTGGATGTTCCCGGCCTTGTTGGTCTTGCATCCCGAAATAGCTAAATCGACGATTGAATATCGCTATCAGCGGTTAGCGGCAGCTAAACAAAATGCTTTTTCTCATGGCTACAAAGGGGCAATGTTCCCCTGGGAGAGTGCCGACAGCGGGGTTGAAGAAACACCCGTTTGGGCTTTGAGCGGCCCGTTTGAACACCATATCACCGCGGATGTGGCGTTAGCGGCATGGAGTTATTATTGCGTATCACAGGATAAACAGTGGCTGTTAGAAAAGGGATGGCCTATATTATCGGCAACCGCTGATTTTTGGGCGAGCCGCGTAGAACGAAACGGTCCCGGCCATTTTGATATTAAAGATGTAGTTGCGGCGGATGAATGGGCCGAGAATATAGACAATGATGCTTTTACCAATGCTGCAGCAAAAGTGAATTTGCAAAGTGCACTGAGTGCAGCCTATATTTTGGGTATCAGGATTACTAATCTTGATTGGCGGTTAGTGGAAGAAAATATCCCAATACCAAAGTTTCCGGATGGTGTAACTAAAGAGTTTGACACCTATAAAGGAGAGGGAATTAAACAGGCAGATGTTAACCTGCTGGCTTACCCGTTAAAAAGCATCACCGAACCCGGGCAAATAGAAAAGGATTTGAAATATTATGAAACACGTGTGCCAAATGAGGGCACCCCGGCCATGACCCAGGCAATCTTCGCTTTGTTATATTCGCGACTGGGCAACGGAAATAAGGCCTATCGTTTTTTTAAAGAAGCATACGAACCGAACTTAAATCCGCCATTCAGGGTTATTGCCGAAACCAAGGGAGGCACTAATCCATACTTTGCAACCGGTGCAGGCGGTATTATACAAAGTTTATTAATGGGCTTTGGCGGATTAAATATCACTCCGGCAGGAGTGGTGCAGATTAAAAGCAAACTTCCTGACAATTGGAAATCATTAACAATTACCGGAGTTGGCGTAAAAAAGAAGACCTTTATAGTAACCAATTAATCAAATATATATTTATACATTTTATGAGAGTTTGTTTGTTTTTTATGCTCATGTCAATTTTGTTTTTTACCTCTTGTAAAAAACCTGATTATGAAAAGATACTTCATGACCCAAGCCTTTACAGCCGTACTGTTTTTGAATTAAACGGGGTTGTTATGGGCAATAATTTTACTCCGCCGGTCGCCTCCCGCAATTATGCTTATGCATCAATAGCTGGTTACGAGGTAATTGCTGGTGGTTATCCTGCGAAATATAAATCGCTCGTGGGGCAGCTGAATGGTTTCAAGGAAGTTGCCAAAGCACCAGCGAATGAGGATATTGATTATGAATACGCATCGTTACTGGCATATTGCAAGGTTGGAGAAGCCGTTACTTTTCCCGAAGGCAGCTTAAAATATTATACTGATAGCCTACATAAATTAGCTGTTATGCACGGAATGCCGCAGCAAATGATAACTAACTCTGAAAAATATGCTAATGCTGTAGCACGTTCAATTATGATTTGGAGTAAAGGCGATAACTACCTGCAAACCAGGAGCGCTCCTAAATTTGCAATTAACGATTCTACGTGGCGGTGGGTTCCGACACCTCCCGGTTATTTTGAAGCCGTGGAGCCACACTGGGGCGAAATAAGGACGATGGTTATGAGCAATGCAAAGGAATACAGTGTGCCGCCGCCGCCTGCATTTGACATAAAAAATAAGGGTAGCAAATACTACAAAGAAGTGATGTACATCAAAAATACAGGTGACAGCCTGACGGCGGATGAAACCCATATGGCCGATTTTTGGGACGACAACCCGCAAAAGATGAATGTATCAGGACATGTAATGTTTATAACAAAAAAGTTTTCGCCGCCCGGACATTGGCTGAGTATAGTTGGTATAGGCGCTGAAAAAGCAAAAGCAGGTTTTGGTGCCACCGTTTGCGCCTATGCGAAAACTTCGATAGCCCTGTTCGACGGCTTTATTGAATCGTGGGCAGCTAAATACAAGTATAACACCGTAAGGCCCGAAACAATTATTGACAAATATTTCGATCCTAATTGGCGCCCTCACCTTCAAACGCCGCCATTCCCCGAATATACCTGCGGCCATTGCACCATATCAGCTGCCGCGGCCGAAGCATTAACGAGTGTTTTTGGTGATAATATCGCCTATACGGATACTTCTGAACTTGAATTTGGGATAAAGAGCCGTTCTTTCAAATCGTTCAGAAATGCTGCTGACGAAACTGCCTGGTCAAGGTTTTATGGCGGCATACATTTTCATAATTCATGCGTGGTATCCAATCAGTTCGGTAAAATTGTTGGCGACTCGGTGGTTGTAAAATTGGTGATGCAAAAATAAAAGGTTTCTTTTTGTCGCTATATTTAGGAATTCATTTACATATCCAGGTAAACCACTTGTTAAGATAAATACCTATGAAGAGAAACATCATCATCTTTTTTCTTGCAATGATTATTTGCAGCGGCATAAATGCACAGCAGAATGTTGGTTATAAACAAGGAAATATTGTTTCCCCACAAATAAATGATGACCATACAATAACGCTGCGGTTGAACGCACCGCTTGCCCAATCGGTTACGGTAAAGGGCGATTGGGAGGCTGATGGCGGTATGGGTACCATGACGAAGGACAATAATGGCATATGGAGCTTTACAACCACCACCTTACCATCGGATATGTATTTATATACATTTAAAGTTGACGGTGTTCAGATTATTGATCCTGTCAATCCATTTTCATGCCGCGATGTCGGTAACCTCTACAGCGTGGTTATCACCAATGGTGGCAATGGGGATGAGTATAGCGTAAAGGATGTTCCTCACGGCAGTGTTATCCGTACCTGGTATCAATCGGTCCAATATAAAACAGAAAGACGCTTAACAATTTATACGCCGCCTGGATACCAGGATAGCAAAAAGAAATATCCCGTTTTGTACTTGCTACATGGCAGTGGCGGCGACGAGGAGGCCTGGGTTACATTGGGCGAAGTATCGAGAATCCTCGATAACCTGATTGCCGAAGGCAAAGCGGAACCAATGATTGTAGTGATGCCAAACGGCAACCCCTCAAAACAGGCTGCACCGGGCGAAACGAAAGAAAATTTAAGTTATCATCCTGTGATGAGCAATAACCTGCCTGGTTATAAAGATGGGTCGTACGAGTTGTCTTTTAAGGAGATTGTTGACTATGTAGATAAACACTTTCAAACAAAGCCTGAAAAATCACAAAGAGCTGTCGCGGGCCTTTCCATGGGCGGTTTTCATTCTCTATTTGTTTCCGCAGATCATCCCGAATTGTTTGATTATGTTGGGCTGTTTTCACCTGGCATCAATTTCAGTCAGCTGAACATGACCCTTCCGGCTTACAGCAACATGAATGATAAATTGACCGCACAAATGAAGAGCGGGGTTAAACTCTACTGGATGGGCATCGGCAAAACAGATGGTTTGTACAAACCTATGCAAGCCTATAAAAGCAAGCTGGACAGCCTGAATTTTAAATACAAATACGTGGAATCAACAAGAGGGCATATCTGGAGCAACTGGCGAATTTATATGCTGCAGTTTGTCCCGCTTTTGTTTAGGTAATAATGTCAATTTTTATTAAGCGGTAGTTTTATTGCTCTGCATTAAGAAATAACCGGAACCTATTGCAAGGAGTACAAATAGTGCAACGGTTGTCCAGCCCATAGTATTTACCTCGGCGTTTAAAACGGCCATCAGGCTTATAATTAACATCAAAATATCATAAATCAAGTTGTACCGTAATAATTTAGGCCACGATTTTGCCGTTAAAGGAACCTTGCTGTACGACCAGAATATCATTCCTAAAAATATATTGCTGCCTCCAAAATACCGGCCGACAACCACCCCACCGCCATCAAGACTTGCACCATAAAAAGCTACGAACTTAGCAGGGATAAATACAAATGCGAGGCCAAAGCCAAATGCCAAAATTGTAATGATAATTGCGAAAGCTGAGAGTTTCATTTTTTTTAAGTTTTAATTATTAATAAATTTATTTAATGCTATTAACAAAACCAACTAATTTTCAATATTTTGGGCATTAACCTAACTGTTCAAACGCCGGCGTTTGAACCTTTTAGATTCAATTGCGAGTACTCAACCAGTTGAGAAATTTTACAAGCAATGCTTACCTTTAGCACATGAACCAAAAAATTAGTCTACTTCTATTCATTACAGTTTTATCTTTTTGCTGCGCACTAACACCTCAGACCGCTAATGCACAAACGACAACCCCCGGCGAGCCGCACGATTCAAAACTGTATAAAACCATTGTGCACATGGATAGCATGATGTTTGATGCTTTTAATACGCACAATCTGGCGGTGTTAGGATCGCTTTTTTCCAGTGACGTAGAATTTTATCACGACAAAGGCGGCCTTAGCAATTATTCATCCACAATGAATAGTTTCAAAAACGTTGCTGAACAAACCCCGGGGTTAAGGCGTGAATTAGTAGCTGGCACAATGGAGGTGTACCCGGTACCCGGCTATGGAGCCATTGAAATGGGTGAACACCGTTTTACTCATATAGAAGATGGAAAACAGGTTGTCGGCGTTTTTAAGTTTACTCACATTTGGCAGTTTAAAGATGGGCTATGGAAGGTGACTCGTGTGGTAAGTGTGGGGCATTAAAAAGCCTCAAATCTTTCGACCTGATTTTTTCAACACGGCTTAATTCGCCTTTTGCCCGCCACGTCCTAAAATATTTTAACTTAAATTGAATCGCGAAGTGTGAATTGTTAATAATTTACCTTACAGTTTCGGATTTGTTGATAATTAAGAAATATTAAATACACGGCCAATCGGTATAATTGTTTATTAATTAACAATTATCCATGAGTATTTTGTGTATAGCCGATGAAAACGAATTAGATCAACGTATTATTAAATTAAATTTAATCAGATACCCTATTTTTAAGCATGTGCTGCACTTTTACAATGGCCCCCAGTTAATTAATTACCTAAACGAAAACCGAAGGGATAACTCCAACCTTCCCGATATGATTTTGCTGAGTTTAAATATTGCCCAGGCAAATAATTGGAATGTTTTAGATACCTTGCAATCAATATACCCTGCATTATCTAAAAAAGTTTCTGTTTTTATGATATCGTCGTCAATTGTCCCAAAGGACATCAACAAAGCAATGAGTTATGAATTTGTGCAAGACTTCATCACCAAGCCCGTTACAAAGGATATTTTGATTGCAATATCAACCGGAAGCAGACAATTCACCTATCGCTAGTTCAACAAATCACTTATTGCTAATATCATATACGTGTTATGACTAAAACCTCAACCTATCTTGAATCCAAGAGTCATTATGAAATTTTAGATGGGCTGCGCGGTGTAGCTGCACTTTTAGTTGTTATTTTCCACGTATTCGAAACCTATTCTGGTGATCGCTTTCACCAGATGATGAACCATGGCTATCTGGCTGTCGATTTCTTTTTCGTATTGTCGGGTTTTGTTGTAGCCTACGCTTATGATGACCGCTGGGGTAAAATGACCCAATGGGATTTTTACAAGCGCCGGCTGATCCGCCTGCAACCGATGGTTATTATAGGAACTATAATAGGTGCAGCGTTTTTTTATTTCCAGGCCGGTTCTGCGTTTCCTTTGATCAGCCAAACACCTGTTTGGAAAATGCTGCTGGTTATGCTGGTGGGTTTTACCATGCTGCCTTTACTTCCATCAATGGATATCCGCGGCTGGAATGAGATGCACCCTTTGGATGGCCCGGCATGGTCCCTCTTCTTCGAATATATCGCCAACATAATGTATGCACTTTTTGTCCGCAAATTCTCAAAAATATGGCTTGGCGTATTTGTCTTTTTGTCGGGCTGCCTGTTGATCCATTATTTAGTAATGGGGCCGACAGGAGATGTAATTGGCGGCTGGAGTATCGATAAAACTCAACTGAACATCGGCTTTTGCCGTGTGCTCTATCCTTTTTTTGCGGGAGTATTGCTTTGCCGCATGGGGAAACTGATTCATGTTAATCACGCCTTTTGGGTTTGCAGCCTTATGATCCTTGTGATTTTTTTCATTCCAAGAATAGGTGGCAGTACAGACCTTTGGATGAACGGGCTGTATGAATCATTTAGTATCATCGTTGTCTTCCCTTTGATTGTTTCAATCGGTGCAGGTGGCACTATAACTGGTAAATATTCGACGAAAATATGTAAGTGGCTTGGCGCTATTTCTTACCCGCTTTATATTACGCATTATCCTTTAATTTATCTCCACATTGCTTGGGTAACAAATAACAAGATACCGATAGGGCCGGGCTTGCTCGCCGGTTTGGTACTGTTAATTGTCAGCGTTGCTATTGCCTACGTGAGCCTTAAGCTTTATGATGAACCTATTCGCCATTGGTTAACTAAGCGTTTTCTGAAGAAACAACAAAGTTGAGGGCTATCTTGATTTAATTTGACCGAAAATCAGTATTTTTTGGTATTCTTGGCGCCTTAATTAGCAAATGTGAAAACGATAAGCCCGGAAATACTAAAAACTAAACAACATTTTGAAATCCTCGATGGACTACGGGGGGTGGCTGCCTTGGCTATTGTGGTTTTCCATTTTATGGAATGGGCCATTTCAGACTATAGCAAAAATTTTATTGGCCACGGCTTTTTAGCGGTCGACTTTTTTTTCTGTTTATCAGGATTCGTTATCGCCTATGCCTATGATGATCGCATTGCAAAAATGGGCGTTGTTGAGTTTTTTAAATCAAGATTGATACGCTTGCATCCGCTTGTTATTTCAGGATCTGTACTGGGATTATTGGCTTTTCTTTTCGACCCATTTGGCGGTCATACGGAACTATTAGGCGCAGGTAAAATTACCCTTTTATTTCTTGCCTCTGTTTTGCTTATCCCTTTCCCGGTGATGACCGACCGTACTTTCAACCTGTTCGGTTTCAATGCGCCGGCATGGTCGTTATTTTGGGAATATGTAGCCAATATTTTTTATGCTTTTATTCTTTGCCGCATCAACCGCTGTTACTTATTCGTGCTAGCAGTGCCAGCATCAGTGGGTATCTGCTTTGTCGCCTATCGTTCCGGATCGTTACTGGGTGGATGGAGCGGGGGAACATTTTGGGATGGCTGTGTCAGAATTTCATATTCGTTTTTAGCAGGGATGCTCATTTACCGTTTTAATTGGATCATCAAAAACAAACTGGGTTTTATCGGTATGGCGGTACTACTGACATTGGCATTCCTGATGCCTTTTTCAACATTGAACTGGCTTACTGAACCGCTAGTTGTTCTGCTTTATTTCCCATTACTTATTGCTTTAGGCGCCGGGGCCACACTAACACAAGGCTTAAAAAAGTTGTGCATATTTTTTGGAAAAATATCGTACCCGCTATACATGACGCACTATGCAGCCTTATGGATGTTTGGCAATTATTACACCACGCATAAAGTGGGAATATTTCAGTTGTCTTTTATCGTCATAACCGGTGTAATCCTTTTGGTGGGTATATCATATTTGGTAATGGTATTTTACGATACTCCCGTACGCAATTATCTAACCAGCAAAAGGAAACGGAGTTAAAAAAGCTTAAAGACTACGCCGATAATCTGACTTTAGCGCCAGTTACATGTTATGCCTGTTCGAAAGATTTTTTATATTAGCTTTCTAATTAACCAATTATACCGCTATGAAAATATTCAACGTTTTTACAGCACTTTTCCTTTTTTGTCTGTACTCGTACAGCCAACCGAAAAATCTTGCTGAAAAATTAGGTTATCCAAAGGATGCAAAACTGCTTATTATACATGCCGACGATGCTGGTTTTGCACATTCAGCCGATTCGGCTATTATGTTGGCGTACGAAAAAGGTGTTATAAATTCAGCGAGCATAATGGTACCCTGTCCGTGGTTTCCCGAGATCGCCGCCTTCGCAAAAAAACATCCAGAGATGGATTGGGGGATTCACCTTGCTCTTACTTCAGAATGGAAATATTATAAATGGAAGGGTGTGGTGTCTTCTTCAGAAACACCTAGCCTGCTTGACAAAAATGGATATTTTTATGAAACGGATGCCGGTTTTGGAGCGCATGCAAAGGTTGACGAAGTTGAGAAAGAAGTAAGGGCACAGATAGAACAGGCAAAGGCTTTTGGCATAAAAATAACACATATTGATAATCACATGGGCAGCCTTTTAGCATCGCCTGAGTTAATGAAGATGTACCAACGGGTTGGTAAGGAATATGGTTTACCCGTACTTGCACCCATTAACTATGTAAAAATGTTAGCACCGAGAAGCGCCTCTGTTATTGATACGACAGGCGTGATCGTAAATAATTTCATAATGGCATCTGCCATGACGCCGGCGGATAAATGGAAATTTTTTTATAACTACAACCTTCAGCACCTAAAGCCCGGGCTAAACGAATTGGTATTTCATCTGGGTTTTGATAACGACGAACTGCGTGCGGTAACTACAGGATATATCGATTACGCTAGTGCATGGCGCCAGCAGGATTATAACTATGCCACCAGCGATGAATTTAAAGCGGAGTTGAAAAAGACAGGTGTGTATTTGGTAACATGGGGCGCTATTCAAAAAGCGCAGTATGGCAAATAGTTGGGCTGTTCTTTAATTAAAATATAACGTAATAAAGGAATAGCACATGGCAACCACAACCCCAGAAAACCAAACCTTTCTTGAATTTTTTCCTTTAACCCTGTTCGCCAGTGTAAGTACATTGAGCAGTTTATCTTATGCCTGGGGATTTACTGGTACTGATACCGGCTTATGGATAAAGCAGGTCCTCGCGATAGCTGCGATTTCGCTATTTGTGCTTTTCAGTGTCATCTATCTGCTCAAATGGTTTAAATACCCTGAACTTGTAGCGAAGGAATTTAATGACCCGGTGGCCGTCAATTTATTCGGTGTGTTCTTTATATCGTTATTGCTCATTTCAGGATTGCTACGTGCTTACAATATTCAGTTGGCCCTGGTTCTGTGGTCAGTAAGTACGCTGCTTAATTTTCTTTTCTCTTATATGGTTATAACGCGTTGGATCACCCAGCAACAAAATCCTCAGCATGCCTTACCCGTTTGGGCCATCCCGGTATTGGGCTTGCTTGACATACCGCTCACGGGATATCCATTTCAATATGCCGTTGTCCATGAGATCTGTCTTATTTTTCTGGCTGCCGGCATATTATTTACCCTTATCGTGGTAACGATGATCTTTCAGCGGCTGGTTTTCCAGGAGGGTATTGCAGCTACCCTTCAGCCTACATTGCTGTTGTTGTCGGCCCCATTTGCACTGCTGTTTGCCGACTATGAGCAGATCACTGGCAGGCAAGACCTGGTTGCCGTGCTGCTATTTTATATGAGTATTGTTCTATTGATCTTATTCGGCAGGAAACTGCTGGGGTGCCTTACGCATCTTCAGTTTACCATCACATGGTGGTCTATCAGTTTCCCGCTGGCCGCGGCTGTGCCGTGAATATAGTACCAAGCGCGATGCAAGGTACAATAATGTTGTACGAAAGATGGTAGTAGGCCTACCACAGTCGCTGTGCAAGCGGAGGCTGTAAACCACCTCTCGGTGCTGGTTTAGTAATGAACTGGTATTGAACGGAAAGAGGAAAAGGCTGCGCGGGAGTAGTCAGGTGCGAATAAGAGAGATGAATGCAAATGAACCATTGCTGAAGTGATGAGATAGCGAAACCCATTGCCAAAAGCTGACTTTCTTCGGGGTCGGTGAAAGATTATAGCGGAAACTTGCTTACAGGCTATAAGGCAATCGTCATTAAGATGGCATGACTCTTATTCAGGCTTTTGTATGGAACACGGGAAGTCCTTAACAGATGCCAAGTGAAAGGCACAAGCGGGCAATACCCATGAGGCCGAATAGCAAAGTTGTTAAGGATGACGGATGATGTTGTAGTAGTGATGAAGCCTTTGTAATGAAGGTGGAGCGAAGGGCATCAATTATACGGTTGAAAATGTTTTACAACTTTAAAAGAGGATGATTAAATGTTTGAGACAACATCAAAAACAGTACCGGTAACGAAAGAAATGGTACGGGAAGCCTACCGGAAAGTAAAAAGGAACCAAGGGTCGGCAGGAGTAGATAAGCAGAGCCTCGAAGATTATGAGGCGGATTTATTAAATAACCTGTATGTACTATGGAACCGAATGAGCTCCGGTAGTTATTTTCCCAAACCAGTTCGATCAGTATCGATACCCAAAGCAAACGGCAAGAAGCGGGTATTAGGCATACCAACAGTAAGTGATCGGGTTGCCCAGCAAGTAGTAAAGGATTACTTAGAGCCACGACTGGAAGCCCAGTTTCAAGCGCAATCTTACGGTTACCGTCCATTGAAAAGCGCTCATCAGGCAGTAGCAGCCGTACAGGACAATGTACGCAGGTACGCATGGGTGATTGACATGGACATCAAAAATTTCTTTGATGAAGTAGACCATGAGCTGTTAATGAAAGCTGTAGAGCGCCATGTACCGGAAGCATGGGTAAAGATGTACATCAGGAGATGGCTGGAAAGTCCGGTGCAACAATCAGATGGGACACTTATCCAAAAGGAGGGACAAGGCACACCGCAGGGAGGGGTAATAAGCCCTTTATTAGCAAATCTGTTTCTGCATTATGTACTGGACAAATGGCTCACGAAGCGGTATCCCGAAGTAGCATTTGTGCGCTATGCGGATGATATCGTTGTTCATTGTCAAACAGAAGCAGAAGCGAAACACCTACTTGAGGCAATCAGGTTAAGACTGGTAGAATGCAAACTACGCCTTAGTGAAGAAAAGACAAAAATGGTATACTGCCAGGATTATCGGAGACCGAAGAAGAAAGACTATGGGAAGAAATTCGATTTTCTTGGCTTTACATTCAAACCACGAACAATTGCATCCAAAAGTGGAGGCTCTTTTGTAGGGTATGGATGTGCCATAAGTCAAAAGGCGCAAACACGGATAGTTGACGGATGGAAGCAACTTAAGCTGCATCGACGAAGCGATTTAACGATACAGAACATAGCCAATCAGGTTAACTCACAAATGAGAGGCGTGATTAAATACTATGGTAAGTTTAAATTGCGGGACCTACAAAGACTGATGTGGCGCTTCGAGTTCCGTTTAGCGAAATGGGCATTGAACAAGTACGCAAGTTTTAAGGGGAGTTACCGTGAGGCATTTATCTGGATAAAAGATCTGAAAAGGAGTTACCCGGGGATGTTCTATTACTGGACGATTTTTAAGCACGTTTGATGGTATAATACGAGCCGTATGATGCGAGAGTATCACGTACGGTTCTGTGAGAGGCTTGGGGTGAAACTCCCCTTGCCTACTCGGCTATGCGCAGCGTCTTTTCGTTACGCGGCGCATACCAATCTTCCGGCTGCGGATGTTATCCCAATAGTTCTGCTGATTTTTTCCACCCTTATATTCGTTGTGCTATTATTTCAGACCGTGCACTATATTATCTCGCATTTCATTATCAAAAGTTGCCCAAAACCTGCTAGTAGGATTTCACTGCACGACCTGATGAAACAGCGATAGAACGTTGCTGCAAATTCTACTATGGGTTAGATTTAAGAAAGTTTGTAACTCAAATTGTCATTATGATCTGAGTTAGCCTTGGTCATGTTTAGTTTTTTATGGTAAAACACATACGAGGCTCCCAGTAATACAAAAGGTATAGTGATGCCAATCAGATTTACCAAAGGTTTGCCAAGCGCCATTTGTGAATAGGATGCCCCCAGTAAATCAAATGTAATTCCCGCGTAAGCCCATTCCTTGAGCTTTGGATAGCCGGGTACAACAATTGCAACAAGGCCGAGAATTTTGGCAATTCCCAGGAATGGCACAAGATAATCCGGATATCCAAGATTACGAACTATTTGAACAGATTCCGTTGATGATATCGTATCAAATATGGAGCCGATGCCTATACCTGCGACTACCAGGCCTGTGCAAATCCAGTAGATTATGTTAATTCGTTTCATTTTACAGCTTAAGCTTTTTGGTTCATATCATAATTGATCATCCATTGTATGCCAAATTTATCCTGGCACATTCCGCAGTACGAGCCCCAAAAGGTTTTATTTAGCGGGATTTCAATTTTTCCTCCGGCGGAGAGGCCATTGAAAAGTCTGTCAGTTTCTTCCTCATTCTCAGTAGATACCTGGATGTAAAAATTATTGCCCGGAGTAATCGTCATGCCCATTGATTCCAGCGCATCGGTTGCCATCAGGCTGTTATGCTTACCCATAGGCAGCGAAGCATGCATTATCATCTGTTGCTCTTGCTTTGGCATTCTTTCGTGTCCCGGGCTCTCATTAAAGCGCTGAAATGCACTGAATTCAACGTCAAATACCGATTTGTAAAAATTCATGGCGTCTTCGGTATTACCCAGGAAGTTTAAATAAGGATTAATTGCTATCATAATGTTTTTCGATTTTGTTAAGACAAATTTAGGAGCAATAACTTGTTTTCGGACTGTGCCAATCTGACAATGTTAGGTAGGGTATTGCGACAATTTGTATATTTACGTATCAATGTCAGTTTAAAGATGACTAAGGCGGGCGGTTTAGCTAAATTGATGAATAGAAGGTTTTTACGCCCTCTTTTTTGCTTGCAAAAGAGAGGGCGATCCATCCGCTGGCTAGCGGAGCAGATCAGGTGAGTAAATAGACAAGTGACATTCCCGCCATTGCACTGGCGCTAATGCATTGGCGGGTCGACTCACCCGGTCGTTGCTGCGCTCGACCACCCTCTCTTCGCCTGCGGGCGTAAAGAGGGTAAAAAAATATTATTAAGTAAACGATATTGATTTACGTATGATAAATATTTCAATCTTAACGCTTGAAAAAGCTGTGCTGGCATCTATTGCCGATACAGCGTATATGTTTACAACCGTTAATGAACTGTTGGAAAAATCGGGAAAAGAGCCACTGTTCTGCGTAAAGCTGGTTGGGTTATCAAACAATGTTAAACTGAATAATGGCCTCTTTACCATTAAGCCTGATATAATGATAGATGAGGTATTGCAAACAGACCTGATCGTCATTCCCGCGATGACCGGCGACGTTGTGGCCGCTACTTATATGAATAGGGGATATGCCGCCTGGATCATTGATCAGCACAAAAAAGGTGCAGAAGTAGCGAGCCTCTGTGTCGGCGCATTTTTGCTGGCGTTTACCGGCTTGCTCAGAGACCTGCAATGCACCACGCATTGGGCTTATGCAAATGAGTTCAGGTATTATTATCCGGATGTGACCCTTGTTGATGAAAAGGTAATAACCCACCAAAATCGTATTTATTCCAGCGGTGGCAACAATGCTTATTGGAATTTGCTGTTATACCTTGTTGAGAAATATACTGACCGCGAGACAGCAATCCATACCGCAAAATTTTTTGTTATCGATCTGGACCGGCGGGATCAAAGCCCCTTCATCATTTTTAACGGACAAAAAAATCACGACGATACAATCATCAAAAAAGCGCAGGAGTTTATTGAACGGAATTATACCGGCAAATTAACCGTCGACAAGATTGCTGATAAATTTAACATGAGCCGGCGTACGTTTGAGCGCAGGTTTAAAAATGCCACCCGCAACACCGTGGTAGAGTATATGCAACGGGTAAAAATTGAAGCCACAAAAAAGCAATTGGAAACAGGCAAAAAATCGATTGTTGACGTGATGTACGAGGTGGGTTATTCGGACATAAAAACTTTCAGGGATATTTTTAAAAAGATAGCAGGCATGACACCGAATGAATACCGCAATAAGTATAACAAAGAAATGGCGATGCTGTAGAAAGCAAATCAACAAGATTTTACCGGGTGACTTACTTTTAAGATAAATCAATAGTATTTAAAGTTATTTATCTATAGTTATGCGCAAATTATATTAACAATTGTGAATATTTTTCTCCCTATTGGCAATGATTTTTACAAAATAAACCCTAAATATGTAAAAGATAACGCCTTCTGCCAATTCTCACTATCTACTAAATCATTTCTTTATGACCGCTCAGGACATTGCTAAGCTATTGAACGCGCTTTCGGTGGACTTAAATTCCCCGATTCAAGATAGCACGGGTTCGGGAACAACACAAACTGTTGCGCCTGATCTTTTAAATGATCTGAAACAAGCCATGAAGCCGGGGGATACAAAATCCGCTGTCAAAGAGAAAAGAGTACCCGTTTTGCCGGGGCATATGGATTTTAAGTATAAAGAAAGCACATTACTTCCTAAAACTGATCAGTTGCTGGAAAATAGTCCGGCAATTTTTCAGGGACTTAGAAATAATCTAAAGAGCACCGAATTAATAACTCCCATTAAGGGAATAGGTGTTTTGCAGGCAATGAACCCCATACATGCCAATGCCAGTTTAAAGGACTGGTTCATAAAATTTTCTTTCAACGAGTTTATTGCAGTATACCTTGCTGCTGATACCTCGACACCTGTACTGCTTTTGCCTGTTCACGAAACAATCTTCACTGTTTTGGGAGGCTCAACTCATTATAACATCGTGGCAGGCAGTGTGTGGATACATTCCAGTTTATTTGACAACAGCACCCCCGCTAATAATTACACCGGTTTAACGATTAGTAGTGGAACCCTATCTTTTACCCAATCCTTATCCATAAACAGTAAAAAGATTATTATTCCGGCAGGCGCTGGCTGCAATGTATTACTCAATCTCCAACAGCCTGTAGATAGTACTGTATCACCCGATAATATCGGTGTAGATGCCATGAATGCTGATGTGGTATTGCCAACACAGTTTAGTTTTTCTTTTTCGGGGCCAAAATTGCAAATAACGGTAGTGTCAGACGCCTCATGGAACCTTTACGGTAGTGCAAATACATTTCAATATGATTCCTCACAACCAACCGGGTATAATTCAGTTCTGAACAGTATCCTGGTTCCTTTTAAAGTTACCGAGCCACAGTTTACAGTAAATAATTGCGGCTCACCTTTTTTTACGATACAAGGACAAGCCGGTATATGGGAAGGATATTGGGAACTTCCGCTTGCTGTTATAGATATCACAAAAACAAATACTGCTTCGGGAATCGGCGCTATGGCAGTTGCTTGTAAACCTGGATTGCAGGTAAGCTGGATTGGCCTCAAAGGAGGATTCGTGCAGTTGAGATTCCCCATATTGTCGGCGGCGCCGGGCATAATTGGGGTGGCGGACGCATTTGCAAATAACCTGTACGGCAAACAGGCGTACAACTTGTGGGCTAACGAAAAAACTGGTTTCTATTCAACGCTTGATGTTAACTACACCAATTTATTTACGGTATACTACCTAAGTATCCAGGAAGGAGAGGAGCTATTGGCCACAACGGCCGCTTTTAACGCGAACATTGACAGACCTTTGCGCGTAAATGGCAGCCCTGTTGCAGTTAAAGGAACCAACGGCCTGATCTACCAGGTGTATACGCCAACGGAAAAACTGTTCCTTTTGTATGATACCCAGCTACTTATACAAGACTATCCAACCAAACCCGGAGCGATAGCAAAATATCCACAGGAGGCCCTGGCGCTCACCAACGCCTTACTGACTGCAACTCCGGCGGCATCGGTTTTACTTTATGGTACGCTTGATTCTCCTGATACCTTTAAGAAAGCATTATTATATATAGGTTTTGGTCTTTACTCGCTCCTCCCGGCCTTGCCCGACCCTTATGCATCAACCTACATAATACCTGTATTTGGGAGAGGCAGGCATAACGATATTGATTTGCATGATGTTAGCGAACTACCGCTCTCCGATGTAGTCGACCTACTGATCTGCAGGGTGAGATGGCCCTTTCCGGTAAATTCAAATCCGCCATTGCCATTGGTGTCTTTTGCCATTGTGCCTTTAGCAGGATCTAATGTTTTTGCGGCCGCGCCAAAGAATAACGAGATTGCAGTGGCAGCAAAATCGGTCAATAAACATGCGGTAGCGCCCTCGCCCGGGCAGGTGTGGGACGACCGTACAGGAGCTTTCAGCGGTTACGACCTGGCAATGCTCGACGTATCAACCAATGCCGACCTGATGGGAGTTTCGTTTTCGACAATGAATATCCGTGTCAACGCCGACGGTGATCAATATGGAATTACTGCTGTAGATAACTCGAACGACCTTTCCATTTTGCGGGTTATCGGGATGGACCTGTCTACCCCAGGTAAGTTTATCAGGGCATTTACCCTTCCAGAAATAACATGGGAACCGGCATATAATTTAGGCAACCCAAAAAGCGGATCGGGAGATCCTCCTCCTCCTATCGGTTGGATGTTATTTGGTGACGACGGCGGACCGACTCAATTGTTTAACAACAGCGAAAAGCCGGTAACAATAGCGCCGAAACCGGTAAGTAATTTTATCGTCGATACTTATAACGAAAATAAAGAATTACAGCAGCCACTAGTTACCGCTTCGCTTTTTACGCTTCCTTATGGTATCCGCGCATTTGCCCTGTTTAATAACGCAGGCAAATTCGTACCGGGATATGTGCCGCCGCAGTTAAGTATTGTTAGCAAGGATTTTGATGTCACGCCAACCAATATAAAAAATGCGCTCACTAAGTTGGCCAGTGGCGGCTTGCAAATTACCGCCGAAGGACAGCAGGACCCATCTGTTACGAGTAATGCGTCTTTTCCCGGTTTTAGCGTGCAGTTGAGAAACGTTCTTGACGAGACTGGTGCAGTTACCAATAGCAGCATACTGGGACCTGATGTAGATGCGATTTTTAACGCAAAGTTTGCGCCGGTAAAAAAACTCGGCGTACCCCTTGAACGGATAGATTTTTCGGGATATGGTGCAAGCGTATTTAGTGAGTGGCTAAATCCGAATGCAGATATAACAACAGTGAGCAAGGCCCATTTTGATGCATTTGTAGGCAGGCCATCTTTGGAGATTGTTCAGGTGGTTTCTATTGTTTATCCGCATGCCGCCAGATTTATCCGCACCATCACCATCCCTCGCTCATCAAGTGCTTTCATTTTCAGGGCAGACAGCGGCTGGGTAAAGCAGTCGGACGGGATATATGATTTTTCTTATCATGATGATGGTGGTAAAAAAGTAGATAGCCCATACGAAATTCATCCCGGCGTAGTGAAAGGTTTTTTCAATATAACAAATATTGTTGAAAATGATCTGCCGCAATTTAAAACGAGCTTTGTAGATGGTAAAGGAGTAACCCAACAGGTGCTCCTGCAGCCAGTATATCATGATGCAGATGTACAGATAGATAATTTGGTGCAGGGGGCTATAACAGGTGGTGGACTGCCGGCAAAGGTGCCTGCTAAGAAAATGTTAGCCTATGTGCAGATTTTACCAGTTGGTATGCTTATACCTAAGGAAGTATTTGATCGGTTAATGGCTTCACAAAACGGAGCGTTGGGAGTGCCGGTAGATTGCCAGATAAATATAGGCGGGTCGGGCCAGCAAATGCGACTTAATAACGTGCAGGTAAGTAATTCAGTGGATACAAGCGGTTCACCGGTTTTCGCGGGCGTTGCTTTAGGAGCTCCGGTACTGCCAAAAGACGGCTCATGGAGTATTGTGCAGCATAATCACCATGACGACAGCGTAACACCGATCGTTAATAACACAGCAGTGCCATTAATAAGAATAGGGAAACTAAAAAATGACTTAAGTTCCGATTATCCTAACAATAAGCTGCGGTTCGCTAATCCCATTGACTTGCTGAAAGCAGCAGATAAAAGTACCGTAGATATTGGTTTATTGCAAAATACCGGTACCCAAAAGGTATTGTTCCAACTGCCGGCTTACAGGGTGGGTAGTACGCAGTTATTATCAAAAGACAGTGATTTTCCTTTGGCAAAGTTTGCGGATGCATTCCACCTGGTTAATTCAACCGGCGTATTTCCAAATGTAGGCGATGTGCCGGATATGGATATGACCAAATACGGTATCAACATTTTAGATAAAGGCTACCAGTTACTCAATAAGGTAAATCCTGCCGAAATGCTAAAACAGACCTTACCTTCTCCATTTTATTTTGTGGATACTGACGATATTAAACTTTCTATCGCCTACGATAATGGGGGGGCTGATGGCAATCTGAATTACGATCTCGGTTCTGCTGCAAATAATTGGCTGAACAGCGTAAAAAGTATGACGCTGAACGTTTATTTAAAACCTTTTATCAAACCCGAAAACCCTTTAGTTTTCATTACCGGTAGTTTTGATTCGTCAAACGGTGCAGCTTCAGCGTACAATACCCCCGTACTGAATTTTGGGCCCGATTTGAAACCCATTGCAGATATATTGCAAATACTGGAGTCGCTTTCTACTGGCGATTATGCGGCTGTAGCTAAAAAAGCTATGGACGTAGCAATGGGCAACAGTGGCGATAACTTTGAATATAAATTCCATGCGGATAAAGAAATAGCCACTATCCAGTTCCCGCCTGCGGAGTTTGACGGGCCGACCACGCCACTGCGCTTAACGGCAGGCCTCAAAGTAGGCGCTTATTTTAACGAGACGGTTTCCATAACTTCCGATCCAAGCAATCTAATCCCATCAGCGGGTGCATACTTCGAGTTCGACGGCGGTATGCAGGTGATGTGCGTATCATTAGCCGCTGCTACTGTTTATGCAGTGGGCCAGGTGGCGGTAAGAATAAGCGCTGATGTCAAAACCGGCCCTGCCTTATATCTGAAATTTGGTTTCGGCGTGGAATTGATGGTTGGGTTGCCGGTAGTGGGAAATGTTTCGGTAACCTATATGGTGGGTATCGAGATGGACCTCACTACTACAGAGATAAAAATTACCGCGTTCTTGTTGTTTAAAGGTGAGGCTCAGCTGATAGGCGGCCTGGTAGATATTACGATAACAATCGAAGCTTCAGGCACTGTTGACAAGAGAATCGGCGATGCACACACAGGGTCAACTACACTTACTGCCCAGGTAACTTTTGCTATTGATATCAGCATATTCCTGGTTATCAACATTGATTTCTCTAAGTCCTGGTCCGAATCAAGACAAATCGCTTAATCACGTTAAAAAAATTATCATGGCAACGACACCTAAATTAACCATATTGACATTCCCCCAGGAACTGAAGGGAAATGTGCTGACCTTAAATGCGCTGATTATACCAAGAAATATCGACCCTTTAAATTCGTTGATAAAAGGCCTGGGCGGAGGTGTACCAGATGCCCCGGCCTTTGCCGCCGCCAATTTGGTTCTGCAAGCAAAAGTAATACCAGACCTTTCCGAATTCCCAAGCGACCTGGTTGCGTCAACCCCATTTTCGTTGATGGGTGTGGGGATACCTGCAACGGCTACAGATGTATTCAACACGCTGGCTGCTCAGTTTGATATTTCTGTAACTGATGATCAAATAAAGGATCCTGTTAAAAACCAGCATACTAAAAAATACCTACCTTTAAGTTACCGCAACTCGTTTAACTTTACTAACCCCCGTACTCCTTACGCGATAACCGACGATGCCTATGAATGCGCGGTACGCGATGGTAAAATTTACCCGGGCTTTAAAGTCTCCCATCCGACGAAAGTAAGTTGGGGGCAAGTTTTTGCGCATATTTTGCGAAACCCGGATATTGCCCGCAAGGCAGGTTTTTTACAATCAAGTTCAATCACGCTTACGCCGCCTAATGCGGACATTTTTAAAAACGGCGGATGGCTGTATGTCGATATTACCGATACCAGTGACTTTTTTTTGCAGTCGCAGGCAGAACCCGACCTTATAAAAAAGTATGCGGCACGCATACCGCCGCTAACTATTGGCAAAGACCGTAATGTTTTTGCGGCCATACAATTCCCGGTATTAACCGCAACTAATCCAACACCGGCAGGTAATTTCGACCAGATATTTCTCGAAGCCAGCGAATATGATACCGGCTTTGCAAAAATTGTTCATACTTATCAGCCTGTCAATGGTAATATATTAAAAGAGTTTGAGGACCCCGAATCACTACCCCGTAAGGACCTTGGCGTAAGATTAGGGTGGGATGATGAGCAACTGGTAATATGGCACAATCGCCAGATGTCCGAGGATCCGGATTTGCCGCCGGGTAGTAAAAAAAGAGTAGATGCACCAATGGGTGTTAGCAAATACCGGATAGATGCCCGTTTGGCTGTGCCTGCCGGGTCGCCGGTAAATCCCTGGACGTCGCTGGCAAATGTTAAGGCTACCAGCGATCTTGCTGTAGGCCCTGTCACAATAACAACAAAGAATGAAGAAACTGAGTTCGGCACAGAGGTTTATCCATCACAATTAGACGGCAATAAAGCCAGCGATTTCTGGTTGCCCTCGTATTTTACGCAATGGACAGGTCGCTCGCTGGTGATACCCGATGTGGAAGCTGCTATATTGCACAATGCCGCCGCCGCAGGTGCCAAAGTTGACCAAACTTATGAGGCTGTTGGGCTCAGAAAAGATCAAATAACCACCGTAGCTGGTGTGCTTAAAATAGCTGATCTGCCTGACCTTCCCGGCGAAACCAGCCTCGATCTCCGTTACAGTAAGATATATGATTTTAGGGTACGGCTAACCGATTTTACCGGAGGCGGTCCCGTAGCTGACGATAACCCCGAGCCGGATAACCAGGGCCCAGCGCCAATTTCAACCTTACACTTTAAAAGATACGTAGCACCCGGTCAGATAATCTTCCCGGATAACACAGTCGATGGCAGTAATTTTACGGGGGCATCGATCAATATTTTCAGGCCAAGGTTAGGTTATCCTGCGGTAGTTTTTACGGGCAAGTATAACAACCCGATTACGCTTTTGCAGGCCGATGCCGACGCAGCCATCAGTGTGCCTAACGCTGCGTTGCCCCTCGGCGGCACACCGGGCAGGGATTTCGGTTTGTTAGATCCCGACGTGGATAGGGTAGAGGTAACAGTTGAGGTGAAAAGTTTGTTAATGGATAACCAGCTATCAACAAACGGGAGGGAGGCTTATATTCAGCTTTATCAAACTCATCGAACCTTCGCTGTTGATTTTAGTGCGGAACTGGATATACCCGTTGTATTTAAAGATGCAAACGTGCTGAGTCTTGGCGATCCTACCGATCTGTTGCCACTTGGATTAAATCCCGGCGATATTGATTTGATGGACGAAATTGTATTACCCACCTCAAGAGACATTCGCATTACCCTGAGAGCTGTTTGTCAACCGGATATGAATTATTTTGGTTCGGATTTGAGTTATAACGGGCTACCCATAAGTTTTTTGATGCGGCAGGAATCCGCTGTTGAGACCAATTTGTTTGTGGGCACCGGGGCCGCAGAGCAGTTGCAGGCTGTATACCTGCAACCCGACGCGCCACCCCTTGCAGCTACCGAAGCCAACATCCTCAAAATTATCCTCGGCGATTTAAACAATGATAATCCACCCGACCTGATACAACGATTTGCCGGTCAGGCGGGCGTGCTCAATAAAAATTACACGTTGGTAGGCCAGTTGGGCAGGCAGATACAGTTTGGTGCATCGCGGAACATCCGCCATTCATTATCGCCGGATTGCAGCAATATCACTTTTTCAACAAAAAGCGATCTCCTTAATCACTGGCTGGTAACCATTAAACTCATTTTAAACCGAGACTGGACATGGGATGCCATGGCTGTCGACAGCTTTTTGATAACGCGGATTATGAAGTTTGGTGAAGACGGGCCTATCACCGGAGCCGAAGTCCCTGTTGATGTTGGTTATATCCGGCTGGGAGATTCAGCAAATGTCAATTCGCTAAATAATCCCAACAGGCTACAAATGGATTTAATGTTTATCGATGCTGTTGAGCCTAAGCCAATAGGCAACAACTTCCCTGATATTATTGAATTGCAATACCAGGTAATTCCACAATTCAGGATTAGCCCTGCGCCTGTTTCTGATGGCCCTTTAACTTTGAATATCATTTTACCGGTTACCACTTGCCCTTCTCAAATCCCCGAACTTGCTTCGGCAGGCATCGCCTTATCGCCCTATGTATCCAAAGATAATTATTCGGCTACAGAGGCAAGGGAAAAATACCTGTGGCTGGAATTTAAAGAAGGTCCGAGGGATCCATACGATGCCTTTTTTATTCGTTTGCTTAATTACGCCCCTGATCCCTTGCTGTCGAATGTCTCGCTTGAGCTGCTGGAAAATACCTATGAACCTCCTTTACCCATCGACCCGGAATTGATGAAGGTAGTAACATCGGGCAACGATACCGATGATGATGCCGGACTGGATGCCATGCAGGAATTGAACCCGGCAGTCGGTTCCGACAAATACTACTGGGTTCCCCTGCCTCACGGTTTAAATGCATCTTCGCCCGAACTGTTTGGGATGTTTACCTATGAGATAAGAGTAGGGCATTATAAGCATAGGATAACGCATAAAAAGAAATGGTGTACCGCAAAGGGGCGGCATGGCCGTGCGCTAAGCGCAGCAGGTGTTCAGCATCCCGCGCCAACCTTGTTTTGTATCGTAACACGTAATGAAAAGTTGATCGAGGTTTCAGCGCCTCATGCTATGGCCGTATATAACGGTCATAACGTTACCGCCAAACCACCCAAAACCGAAATATGGGCCTTATTGTATGCCCAGGTAATTCAGGCCGACGGACTGGCCTACAGGAATATATTGCTGGGCGAAAAAATGTTGGTAACAATACACCCCCAGAACGACCAGGAGTTACGCAGGAACAAAGATGCCGTAGTTTATTCGGCCATGAACTGGTCAAACAAAGAGGTAGAGCAAGTATTAATGTTGATGGGATTACCTATTGATTCGCCGTTGAGCGTACTGTGTGTTGAGATGATGCCACGACCGGAAACATATCTCACCATAGCAGAAGAGCTGAACGAATCAGTAGCCAATGCAAAGGTTAGCGCCACTAAAAGCGCGCTGAATAAAACTGCGGAAGGCAAATCGGCAGCTGCACCCGATAATCCCTATGCTTACGATTCAAACAGCCCGCTTAGTGAATCACTTGGGCGTTACCGGATATTGAGAACATCGCCGTTAACAAAGGTGCCGTATGTGTGTTGTACGTAACTATATCCATTTTTACAAAAAAGTCGCCTTTTTCGGACAGGCGACTTTTTCCCCATCCCCGCAGGTTTATTTCAGAGATCCATGTGCCGTATATGTAACTTTTGTTACCTTCGATCACTTCGGGCTCTCAGTCTGAATAAAAGACCACCATAACCTTTTTTCTTTTCTTTGAAAAAGCAATTGTCATCGCGGATTCATTTCCAATTTCGTATGTGAAGCCAATCGACGAATGGTCGGCCTTTATTTCCTCCCATTCTTTTTTCTCTGAATTATCTGCATCGGGAAATGAATCCTGAAAATTTCCCGATTGGCTTATGGCTGGTTGTGAAAAATTAGTCGAATCGAGAAAGTGAGCCGCAAATACTCTTGTCGAATCCATTTCTTTAGCCTTGGTGAATTCTGTCGTATCCAAAAATCTATCGCCAATGTCAAAGGTGTCCCTATAGACAACTTGATGGTCGTAACTCAATATATTTAATATAAACCGAAGGTCTAAACGCTTGTCGCGATATAATACTAGCGAAAAAGTATCTTTCTTTACCGGATCGGAAAATGCATGGATACTGTTGTAAGTAGCTAACGGTTTCATGGTGTCGGAAGCTGAGCTACTATCCGATTTTTTTTTGCTGATATCATATTGTTTTTTGACGGCAACGCTATCATTAGTGACCGCTGATAGTTTTTTATCATGCCAGCAAGCGGTCTGCGACACCAAAACGGTGCATAAGGCAATAAGTTTTAGGTTCATCACGCAATTGTTCATAAGGTTTTGAAAACTTCCACCAATATAGGAAATTGCCTTTGTTTGTAAAAAAAAATCACCTTTTTTGAAATGCGATTTTTCCCGTCCCTCAGGATATCTAGCAGATTTAAGTTAACCCATAAAAACCGGATTGATTTAATAATGGCGCCGAATTCACCAAACGTTCCTATAGAACGTGTCTGTTATTGTATTCTGTTTTCTACCAACAAGACATTCCTACCGGAATGAAAAATTGAAAGAGTGTTCCACAGGAACACCTGGTCGGTAGAAATCGTACGAAACAGTGTCTTTACGTTCCATAGGAACGTCTGGTGATAGCCAACATGCCCTTGCGCCTAACTTTTGGATAAGGAATTTTGTGGGTTAACTTAAACACGCAGGGAACCCCGCGCTGTACAAGTAGTTTTATCACCCTTTTCATCACTTCCCCTTCGCCGCAAGCACAATAGGAACGGTATCAAGAAGTTCCAGCGACTTCACCATATCCTTTGTGGTGCTCTTATATTTTTTGAAGTGGGGCGATTGCAAATGCGACTGGTAGGCAGCGGCACTCGCGTATATTTCAAAAACCGTGATATGGGTAGGATTATCTTTTTCGGCTACCGCATATAAAGTCAGCACTCCCGGCTCAACACGTACGGCAGTTTCGGCGTGCTCTTTAAGCGCAGCTTTGTAGTTTTCCAGCTGGGCAGGGTCGATCTGGAGTTTTGCTATGTGCACCACTTGGCCGTTATCCTGCGCGGCGGCGATTCCATATGAGAATAATGTCATCATCAGGAAAAATAATTTGAGTTTTTTGATTTTCATGTTATGTCGCTATTATTTGTTGGTGTATTGTTCGTCGGTTACCTGTTCCATCCAATCAACGGGCGAGCCGTTTAACTTTTCCTGCACGGCGATATGACTCATGCCGGTGGTTGTTGTAGCCCCGTGCCAATGCTTTTCTCCCGGTTCGAACCAAACCACATCTCCCGGGTGGATTTCTTCCCTTTGCCCGCCTTCGCGCCGCACCCAGCCGCAGCCAGACGTAACAATCAGCGTTTGCCCAATTGGATGCGTATGCCATGCAGTACGGGCGCCCGGCTCAAAAGTAACATGTGCCATAGCCACGCGGGCCGGCTCCGGCGGATTGGAAAGCGGATCAACCCGCACTGATCCGGTAAAATATTCTGCGGGACCTTTACCCGATGGTTGTGATCCGATTCGTTTTATTTCCATATTTTTTTTCTTTATACTTCCACACAAATCTACTTATTTACCAACCCTTTGCTGAAATTGTTGCGGATAACGTGCACCTTCTATCGTAATATTATCTGCAGCTTCCTTAATCTTTGCCAGGTCATCGGCTGTAAGGATTATATCGACAGCACCCAGATTTTCTTCCAGGCGGTGTATTTTGGTAGTACCCGGAATTGGCACTATCCATGGTTTTTGCGCCAGCAGCCAGGCTAGTGCTATCTGGGCTGGTGTTGCCTGTTTTTCCTGTGCTATTTTGGTGAGTAAATCTACCATTACCTGGTTGGCTGCTCTT
Source organism: Mucilaginibacter sp. (assembly GCA_036498965.1). Taxonomy (GTDB): domain Bacteria; phylum Bacteroidota; class Bacteroidia; order Sphingobacteriales; family Sphingobacteriaceae; genus Mucilaginibacter. The sequence goes on along the minus strand of DASYEP010000146.1, from coordinate 6,484 downwards.
GCTTCGGTGGTGAAACGCGGAACAATACTACGGAAGTCAGTTTTATCGAAAGTGGTATTCTCATTGATCGCGCCGGTTAAAAATCCCTTACCGAGTGGACTGAATGGAACTAAGCCAATTCCCAATTCTTCCAGTACCTGGAGGATCTCCTGCTCCGGTTCGCGCCACCATAGGGAATATTCGCTTTGTAAAGCCGCAACAGGCTGCACAGCATGTGCTTTACGGATAGATTGTACGCCGGCTTCAGACATCCCGAAGTGTTTTACTTTGCCTTCCTGAATCAGATCTTTTACCGTTCCGGCTACGTCTTCTATCGGCACATTTGTATCAACCCGGTGCTGGTAGAACAAGTCGATACGGTCAGTTTTTAATCTTTTCAGGGATGCTTCGGCAACTTCGCGGATTCGCTCAGGGCGACTATCCACTCCTTTTGTAGGAATGCCATCCTCAAATCCAAACTTCGTGGCGATGACTAATTGGTCGCGATAAGGAGCCAATGCATCACCCAGTAATTCCTCGTTTTTGAAAGGGCCATATGCTTCGGCAGAATCAAAAAAAGTGACACCGCGTTCCACTGCGGCGTGTAACAGTTTGGTGGCATCTTTGATATCAGCTGCCGGCCCAAGTCCGAAGCTTAAACCCATGCAACCCAGTCCCAATTCAGACACTTCCAGTCCGCTCTTTCCTAATGTTCTTTTTTTCATCTTTATGTAGTTTGTAGATTGTTAATGATTGACGAGTGCAAAAGTCAGTTCTATTTTCTGGTTGGTTGTTATACAGATTACTGGATTACTTACCATTATTACTGATTAAAAGATTGAGGTGCGACAAACCAAAAGGGAAGCATTAACTTTGAATAGGACAAAACGTAACATCATGGATAACGTAATTAAATTTGACACGATAAGTCAATACAACGCATTCAACAATAACGAGACCCGGCACCCGTTGGTAAATGTGGTTGACCTTTCAAAGGCTGATCCAAGAAACCATCTCCGCATGAATTTGGGATTCTATACGGTGTTTTTAAAAGAAATTAAATGCGGCGATCTGCGTTATGGATGTAATTATTACGATTACGATGAGGGTACATTGGTATTTGTTGGCCCGGGGCAGGTAATAGGCGCTGCTTCGAGCAATAAAGAATATTTTCAACCCAGGGGGCAGGCATTGGTGTTTCATCCCGACTTAATAAAAGGAACATCGCTTGGCCGGCATATCGGTGACTACACTTTCTTTTCATATGAAGTGCATGAAGCACTCCATTTATCCGAAAGTGAACGAAAAGTTATTCTTGACTGTCTGTCAAAGATTAATTTCGAATTGGATCATGCCATAGATAAACACAGCAAAACATTGATCGTAACTAATATTGAATTGTTCCTTAATTATTGCGTGCGCTTTTACGACCGCCAATTTATTACGCGTGATACTGTGCACAAGGGTATTTTAGAACGTTTTGAAAATTTACTTAATAACTATTTTCAATCCGATAAGCCGCAAACCATCGGGCTGCCATCGGTCAGTTACTGTGCCGATGAGCTGAACCTATCGGCCAATTATTTTGGTGATTTGATTAAAAAGGAAACCGGAAAATCAGCACAGGAATATATCCAGTTAAAGTTAATGGATGTCGCCAAAGAAAGAATATTTGACACAAGTAAATCGGTTAGCGAAATTGCCTACGAATTAGGGTTTAAATATCCACAGCATTTTACCCGTTTGTTTAAGCAGCGGGTAGGTTATTCGCCAAATGAATATCGCATACAGAATTTGAATTGATACCAATAAAAGTTAACTTTATTTAAGCTAATTTATACGCTTATGATCACCATTTCAGTCAACGGGCAGCCACATGAAGTAGATGCGGACCCTAACATGCCTTTGCTATGGGCTATCAGAGATATACTCGGTCTCACAGGTACAAAATATGGCTGTGGAGCTGCACAATGCGGCGCCTGCACCATTCATCTAAACGGTGAGGCCGTCAGATCCTGTGTCACGAAATTAGGTCGTGCATCGGGTCAGCAGATCGTTACCATTGAAGGTCTTTCTGCCCACAACAACCATCCTTTGCAACTGGCATGGAACGAATTGGACGTCCCTCAGTGCGGGTATTGTCAATCGGGTCAATTGATGTCGGCTGCTGTGCTGTTGCGCGAAAATTCCAATCCTACCGATCAGGATATTGACGATGCAATGTCAGGTAATATTTGTCGTTGCGGAACCTATCAGCGAATCAGGGCTGCGATCCATAAAGCTGCTCAATTGCAACGGGAAATGGTGAAAATATGAACAAATTAAATCGCAACATACCTGGCATGAAAAAACTCGTTTATCTGGCTATTGCGCTCTTTATGATTGGAGTAGTGTCATCATCATTCAGTATTATTTCTGAAAAAAAAGATAATTATACCTTGATGCCAAAAGATAGTATCGGATCGGCAAAAGCGTTTATGTCGGTTTACAAGGTGTTGATGAGCGCCCGTTGTATGAATTGCCATCCATCGGGTGAATCGCCATTACAAGGTGACGACAACCACATACATACAATGAACGTGAAACGGGGGGTAGATGGGAAAGGCGTTTATTCCGCACGCTGCAGTAATTGCCATCAGCCTGAAAATACGGCAGGCTTGCATATGCCTCCGGGAAACCCTAAATGGGGGATTCCACCGGCCAACATGCGAATGGTGTTCCAGGGCCGAACACCCCGCCAACTGGCACTGCAGCTGCTTGATCCAAAACAAAATGGCGGAAGAACCAAAGCACAGTTGATAGACCATATGGCCAAAGATGATCTAGTTGGTTGGGCATGGCACCCGGGTGATGGTCGCACACTGCCGCCAATGACCAGGTCGGCTTTTGTTTCGCAGGTACGTTTGTGGATATCAAAAGGCGCTTATGCACCAGGCGAAAAAGCAAAATAGAAAATATTAAACTTTGGCGAATGCCATTGTGTGGACACCAGGAACGAGCATAGGCAAAACGCCGTTTGATTTTAAAATGAGTTAAGAAGCACAGTAATTAATTAACCAAACATCTGAGAATATGGAAGCTACAACAATATCAAGAAGAAATTTTCTAAGAGCATCCAGCGTGGCCGGGGCAGCGCTTTGTTTAGGTTTTTATTTTCCTGCAAATGCTAAAAAAGAAGAGCTTATTACCGCATCCGACGCAGAAATGGCTGGCATCGAAATGAACGCGTGGATAATCATTAATACCGATGGCAAGGTGACCATTGTTGACCACCGGGCAGAGATGGGCCAGGGATCGTATCAATCTGTTCCGCAGATTGTCGCTGAGGAACTTGAGGTCAATCTGAACGATATCAATATTATTTTTGCCCAGGGTAACGAGGAAAAATACGGAAACCAGATAACCGGCGGTAGTTCGACCATTCGGGGGTCTTACAAAAGATTGTTGCAGCTAAGCGCGTCGGCACGTACGCTTTTGATTACTGTTGCCGCAGCCAAATGGGGCGCACCGGCATCGGAATGTTATGCCGAGTCAGGGAGTGTGATTCACAAGCCGTCCGGTAAAAAGTTTAATTATGGTGAACTGGTAGTTGATGCATCCAAACTCGAAGCGCCAAAAAATGTAATATTAAAAAAGCGTTCGGATTACAAACTGATCGGTAAGCCGCTTCACAGGCAGGATACGCCTTTGAAAACAAATGGCACTGCCATTTTCGGTTTAGATAAAAAACTCCCCGGTATGCTTTATGCTGCTGTTGAACGTAACCCCAGGCAGCGTGGAGTAATTAAGAGCTTTGATGATTCGGCTGCGAGGAAGGTTCCCGGAGTTAAAAATGTGTTTAAAGTGCGCATGGGGGTGTTCAATACTTTCCGGGAGGGTGTTGCTGTAATAGCCGACTCGACCTGGGCTGCCATGCAAGGAAAGAAAGCTTTGCACGTTGAATGGGATGACAGCGGTTTTGAACATGTGAACACCGCAGATATCTTCGGGAAGCAGGAAGAATTGCTGAAAACCGAAGAAGGCTTATCTTTTAAAACCCAGGGCGATCCCGGTGGCGTTTTGCAGCAGGCTTCAAACGCTGTTGACGTAGTATATCAAACGCCCTATCAGTCGCATAGTGCGATGGAACCGCTGAATTGTGTGGCCTCGTATCAGACAGATAAGGTGGAAATATGGGGACCTATTCAAGCGCCGGAATGGGTGCGGGACGATATCAGCCAGAAATTAAAAATGCCGAAAGAAAAAGTTATAGTAAACATGACTTTCCTGGGGGGTGGTTTTGGCAGGAAGGCATTTCTGGATTATCCGCACGAGGCAGTGCTGATATCAAAAGAGATTGGTGCACCTGTGCAAGTGGTGTGGACCAGGGAGGATGATATGACGCAGGGACCTTATCGTGCAGGAATTTCGTACAGATGCCAGGGTGCGATCATCAACGGCGAAATCACAGCCTTGAAATTCAGAATGGCAGGGCAAAATATTGGACATTGGAGCGGCGCAAAAAAAGATCAGCCCAACAGCAGTACTTCCGAAGGGTTCCTGAAGCCTTATTTTGATAGTATTAAAAATATAAGCTTTGCCGATGTTCCATTTGAAATACCGTTACCCAATATGTGGTGGCGTTCTGTGTACGCCTCAACAAATGGTTTTGCTTATGAAAGTTTGTTGAATGAATTGGCCGCTCAGGCGGGAATTGATCAGCTTGATTTTCGCAGAAAATACTTAAAAGATGATCGGTGCCAACGCCTGATAGATAAAATGGAAGAAGTTTCCGGTTGGAAATCGAGAAAAAAGAATGAAGGATATGGAACGGCTATTACGGAATGCTTTGCTACTACTGTTGGCCAGGTAGTGAAAGTTTCAAGAAATAATGAAGGGAAAATAAAAATAGACAAGGTTTGGGCGGTGATGGACTGTGGCTGGTATGTTAATCCGGATATTATAAAGGCACAGGTAGAAGGGTCAGTCGTTATGGCATTGGGCGCTGCCACAATCCATGAAATTACTTTTAAAGATGGATTGGTTGAGCAAAGGAATTTTTACGATTACAAAATGCCCCGGATGAGCGACACGCCATCTGTTGAAGTTTTTGTTATGGATAACGATGCCGATGCAGGCGGAGTAGGAGAGCCCGGCTTACCACCATTTTCGCCGGCCCTTACGGATGCTATTTTTGATTTGACCGGGAAGCGGATAAGGAAACTCCCTTTTGATATGGGCAAAGTTTAGCTGGCTACAACAACTTAAAAAAGAATGTCGATTCATGCTCCGGGTGATATTTTTATCCGGGTTTCCGTCTCAGCAGTGTCTCTCGCAGAGGACCCTGCGCTGTGAAGCGATCTACAACGCAGGGTCCCTTTCAGGAGACCCTGCGGAGACGAAGCGGATAAGGAAACACCCTTTTGACATGGGCAAAGTTTAGCTGGATACAACAACTTAAAAAAGAATGTCGATTCATGCTCCGGGGGATATTTTTATCCGGGTTTAATTTCTATCTTATGCTCAGGTTTTTATACGTAATAGAAATTGTTAGTCGACAAGTCATGCCAGCAAAAAAAATACTATTATTTTTATTTCTAACGTCGCTGTTTCTAACCACTAACGCACAGGATAAGCCCGATTCATCGTTTTATCTCTACATATTAATCGGACAATCAAACATGGCCGGCCGGGGTGCTATTACCGCAGAATTTAAGGACCAAGGCAACCCACATGTTTTGATGTTCAATAAAAACAATGAATGGGTGCTGGCTAAACATCCCCTTCATTTTGATAAACCTGCGATAGTCGGTGTTGGTCCCGGGCTTGCCTTTGGTATACTAATGGCCCAAACGTACCCAAAAGCCAAAATCGGACTCATTCCATGTGCCGTTGGCGGAACGTCAATTGAACTTTGGGTACCGGGAGCTTATGATAAGGGTACCAATACCCATCCCTATGACGATGCGGTTGTACGGATTTTGGCAGCTACGAAATATGGTGTGATAAAAGGAGTGATCTGGCACCAGGGAGAAGCGGACAGCAGTCCCGAAAAGGCTGCAGGGTATTTGGCGCGTCTCAAAGAATTAATTGCACGTATCCGGCTTCTGACAGGCAATCCAAACTTGCCTTTTATAGTGGGCGAACTGGGGCGCTACCGGCCCGAATACGCCAATATAAACAAAGTGCTGGCTACTTTGCCTTGGTCCGCACCATACACCGAAGTAGCAAGTTCCGAGGGGTTGGTGCCGAAGAGTGACACCATACATTTTGATAGCCCATCTGCTGAGCAACTGGGAAGGCGTTACGCTTTTAAAATGATGCAGATTCAGGGGAGTGGGAGATAATTACCGCGCTGCGGTAAAAGGTTATCGCTCACTATTTCATGTTCACTGTTCACGTTCACTGAGTTGTACTGGAAAAGGTTGACACTTTTTTTTATAAAGTTAAAACTATTTGTTGCTTGTGTGTCGTGTTAGAATGTGGGGAACGCTAAGCGTTGTCCACATCCTAACACGTTTTTCTT
>DASYEP010000145.1:0-52767 GCA_036498965.1 Mucilaginibacter sp. | reverse complement strand
TCAGCCACACACTTCAATACACATTTATTATTATTGCAAATACATCAGTGGCGATATCAAAAAATCGCACGAAAGTTTGGAATTAAGCTACAAAGCCCCGGTTACCATAACCGATTGGCATAAAGATCATCAACTGCTGGCAGAAGAAGCCTTGAGGTTCTTTAAAATGAAAAAGAGCTAATACATTATTCACGATCGTTTTCTTGAACTACTTAATTCCATCTGATTATTGAGAAAGACCTGCTAACTGTTAACAGATGTTAAACTTTGTTAAATATCTGTTAATCAGCTATTAATAATGTATAATGATAATAAAAATCAATTACCTTCGAAAGTATTAACAGCTGCCTTATGATAAAGAATTATTTAAAAATTGCATGGCGAAATTTAATCCGTCACAAAGCTTTTTCTCTCATTAATATTGGCGGTCTGTCTATAGGGATTGCAGCCTGTTTGCTGATTTCACTTTACGTAAATTATGAATTAAGCTTTGACGGATATAATACACAGAAAGACAGGATAGTACGCATAACCAATATGATGCGCACGCCCGAGTCTGATAACGTTACTATTGCGTTAACGCCAACACTTTTAGCTACAACCTTAAATCACAATTATCCCGAAGTGGAAACTGCAGTGAGGTTTGCTCCCGATAAGGCAATTATTAAAGTAAACAACCAGTTGTTTACCGAGGATAATGTTTATAAAGCTGATGCCAATGTATTTGATGTGTTTGATTATCGCTTTATTGAGGGCAACCCTTCCACTGCACTTATTGATCCCCATAACATCGTGATTACTGCTTCACTCGCCAAAAAGTATTTCGGCAATAATAATGCTACAGGCAAAAGCATTACGTGTAATAAACAGCTTTGTCGCGTTTCCGGCGTACTTGCCGATCTCCCTGCAAATTCCGACCTGAAAATTGACGCCCTCCTGCCAGGAGATTTTTATAAAACAACGAGGTGGCTGGATGATGACTTTGCGGTTTACACTTTTGTACTTTTCAAACAGAAAATGGATTACACCAATTTTACCCATAAACTTGCTATCATATCCAAAAGAGACATACAGCCCGAATTAAATAAAATGGGAGCTGTAAAGTATTCGTTAAAATTTAATATCGAAGATTTGAAAGACGTTCATTTCGCAGCCGGCAATCTGGGCGATACGGCAAAAGGAGATAAACAGCTCGTTTACATTTTTTCGGTGCTTGCTATTGTTATATTGATCATTGCCTTATTAAATTATATCAATCTTTCTACCGCCCGCGCCACCGAAAGGGCCAAAGAGGTAGGAGTACGCAAGGTAAATGGCGCCATACAATCGAGCCTTATCCGGCAGTTTTTATTTGAATCGTTTTTTGTAACAGTTATTGCTTTGTTAATAGCAATAGCATTGATGTTTATAATGCTGCCATTTTTGAATGCGTTATTACAAACTAAGGTATGGCCGTCATGGTCTTCTTACAGTTTCTGGATAATTTGTTTTGTTGTACTGGCTTCATCCTTATTGACCGGACTTTACCCAGCCTTCGTATTGTCGTCATTTCAGCCTATAACTGTACTAAAATCAAACTTTAAACATAAAGCAAAAGGTTTGACTTTGCGTAAATCGATAACCGTAATACAATTTGTAATGGCGACGGTTATGATAGCCGGGGCCTTTATCATGAACCGGCAAATAAATTTTGTTCAGCACAAATCGCTGGGATATAATCAAAACCTGGTATTAAATATTGGATTGCCTGACGATTCGGTGGCGTTGCTTCGTGTTAATGCTTTTAACAACTCGTTAAGGCAGCTAAGTCAGGTTAAAGGGACTTCCATTCAAACCGGCCTTAGGGCGGATGACTATGGCGCTCCGATTAAATCGACAACCCTGGCTTCTTCTAATGGTGCTAAAAGGGAGTTAATGACAAATTATTTTTTAATTGATGAAAAATTTATTCCGCTGCTGAACATGAAACTTATTGCAGGCAGAAATCTTTCCGCTGATATGGCAACGGATAAAAAACAGGCGTTTATTGTAAATGAAGCTTTTGTTCAGCAGCTTGGATGGAAAAAGCCTGTTGGCCAGTCGATAGAAGGTTTTGACCACAAGGGGCTTGTGGTAGGAGTTGTTAAAAACTTTCACTACACTTCGATGCATAATCCCATCGAGCCCTTGATAATGGTTTATAGAACCGGCCAGAAAGCCGTTTCTATACTGGTAAAGATAAATCCAAATGATTTGAAATTTGTAAAAGACACCTGGCATACTTATTTCCCCGATGTGCCATTTAGCTATAACTTCATGGACAGCGCCTTCAACACAATCTATCAAAAGGATATTATGAGTATCAGGCTGTTTAATTATTTTACTATCCTGGCTATCCTCATAGCTTGTTTGGGCCTTTATGGATTGGCTTACCTCATGGCAGCACAGCGCACAAAAGAAATCGGTATCCGCAAGGTTTTGGGAGCTGCAATAACGCAGTTACTGGTTTTATTGGCAAAAGATTTTGTAAAATTAGTCGCTCTGGCTGCAATTTTAGCTATACCAATAACATGGTTTATTATGAATGGCTGGCTCAAATCGTATGCCTATCACGTTACAATTGCCTGGTGGTTATTAACCATACCGGTATTGGTCATAATGTTAATCTCGATAATTGTGATAAGTTATCAAACCATAAAAGTTGCGTTAGCCAACCCGGTAAATAGTTTAAAAAGCGAGTAGAGATATGTAAATCACTATTAGTCAAATAATACTTCTGGCACCGCATCTTTGCAAATCTTTTTCAATAGTGTCCTTTTAACGAGTAAACATTTATAATATCGTCATTTACATCATAAATGATCCTATGTTCTTCATTGATACGTCTCGACCATTTTCTTGAAAGATCATATTTAAGCGCTTCTGGCTTACCTATGCCCTCAAAAGGATGAGCTTTCATGTCGGCAAAAAGTTGTTGTATTTTCTTTTGAATAGCTTTGTTACCGGATTTTTTCCAATACTCAAAATCTTTTATAGCTTTCTCGTAAAGGTCTATTTCCAAAGTTTGTCAACATCTACGCGAAGTCCCTTTTTTCCTTGATTCTTTGCATTTTCACCTTTGAGTATGTCAGCTACAAACTCAGGATCGTACGGAGAACTGTTTTCGGTCTCGGTCTCGAAATCGACATCCAAAGCTTTAGCAACCGCTTTTAATGCGGCCAATTGCTCTTTGTTTTTAGGGCGCATTATTAATGTTTCCATATACAAAAATATAAATTAATTTAGTAAGTAGTCTTAGATTTCAATATTGATATTACAGATTGAAATAGCTAAATAAGATAATCTTTAACTTAACCGCACTGTTTTAATTACAAACAATGAAAAAAATACTTTTTATTATCCTCGTTCTTGGATGTTCGTTTTTAGCATCCGGACAAACTTTAACGCAAAATATTAACAACAGATTATTGCAGAAAAAAGATACAACTGAAAAGGTACTAAGTTTATCATTGGTTGATTTTGACTTCTTTCAGCTTTTCCTTCATACGAATAATTCCGTCATCTACGGATTTATAGGTGACAATTATCAGCGCATCCGGATGAAGTTTATCAAAATAACCAAAAATCAATCATCTGCTGATACTTACTTGGTTTATGGAAAATCAATGGTCAAAAATAATATTTGTGAATTTCGGGGAACTATTACAATCTCGGATTTAATGAGATACAAGAAAATATCTTATGGTGTTGACGATGAGTATAAAAACAGAGGCATTAAGGGTCAATATGTTATTTTAGGAAACTATAGTTTTAGCGAAAACAAAACGCAAGCTCATTCCGGAATTTTTAAAGGAATGTTTCAATCAAACTTTTACCTGGATAAAAACAATAAAGTCCATTACGATGATATTGGCATGTCCGATGGGTTTGCAAATAACCAATTTATCGGTGAATGGACCTCCTTTAAAGACAATTTAGCAAAAAAATGCAACTGGGGAGATTTTAGAATTCCGGATTCAGGTGATTTGGATATAGGAGTAGGTGATTTTTCTCCTGACGATAAATATTTAAAATACGGATGGCAATCAATTAGGGATATCTCAATATCAAATTCCGAAGCAATTGAAAACGCTAAATGGTGGAAGTAATAATCCTGAAAATCATAAAATACTTAAAATCAATATTCTAACAACTTATTCAACGACTGCTGTCTGCCTTTCAACCCTCTGAATATCAGTATTGGCGTAATCATTCTCTATCAAACCGTCGCGCATCCGCACAATCCGGTGGGCATGCTTAGCTATGTCTTCTTCGTGGGTTACTAAAATTATGGTGTTGCCCTTGGCGTGAATATCTTCAATCAGCCCCATTATTTCAATTGAAGTTTTGGTATCCAGATTACCGGTTGGTTCATCGGCTAATATGATAGAAGGATCATTGATCAATGCACGAGCCACCGCAACACGCTGGCGCTGGCCACCCGAAAGTTCATTCGGCTTATGGTCTACACGGTTGCCGAGTCCTACATTTATAAGGTTTTGTTTGGCACGTTCCAGCCTCTTTTCCTTGCTGATGCCTGCATAAACCAAAGGCAGCGCTACATTATCAAGTGCGGTATTACGGGGTAGTAAGTTAAATGTCTGGAAAACGAAGCCGATCTCCTGGTTTCTTACTTCTGCCAGTTCGTTATCGGTCATGTGGCTAACATTGATGCCATTCAGCCAGTATTCTCCTTTTGTAGGGGTGTCCAGGCATCCCAAAATGTTCATAAGGGTTGATTTTCCAGAGCCGGAAGGGCCCATCAGCGCCACAAATTCTCCTTTATTTATAGATAACGATACAGACTTGAGGGCGTGAATAATTTCAGTACCTATAACATATTTACGTCCTATATCCTTAAGCGTTATTAATGGCTCCATTTTTTTTCTTGTTTGACTATGGTATGTAGTGATTTGTTACAGAGGAAAGTCAGAAAGTCCGAGAGTCCGGAAGATTGACTTTACATCATTCCGAATATCGACCACACAAATGCCTTTAGTTTTTTTACTTTCCTGCTTCCGGACTTTCGGACTCTCCGACTGCCGGACTTTTTCACTTCAAATCAATAACTTTCGCTACCAAAAAGTATTCGCCATCCGTTTTGGGTGCGTTCATTAAGGCTTCTTCGTGCGTTATTTCCTGTTTTACAACGTCCTCTCTGAAGCTGTTTACCTCATTGGTCATGTACACCAATGGTTCAATACCGGTAGTGTTCAACTCATTAAGTTTGTCCATAAAGCCGAGTATTTTGTTCATATCCTGTATCAATTCCTGCTTTTCAACTCCGTTAATTTCTAATCTCGCCAGGTGCGCTATCTTGTCAACGGTTTCTTCGTCTATGGTCATGCTGTTTCTAATTTTTGTTTAATAAGCTCGTACACCTCATCCCGTAAGGTATCGGCATCATCCAGGGTTAAATGCGTCGTTTCTATCGGTTTGTGTACAAATATATCACAAATACCCGGCCTGCTGCCATATTGACTCCCCGTATTCCATAATACTTTCCATGTATCAAGCGATGTTACCGGCAGAATCGGTATTTTTAACTCTATCGCCAACCTGAAGGCTCCGTTTTTGAAAGGGCTTAATTGGGGTGGATATTCCGACGGTATAGTAGCTTCTGGAAAGATAACAACGCTGATCCCATTTTTTAATTTTTCTGCCGCCAATTTAAATGCCCTGAAAGAAGAGATTTTACTCTCGCGGTTAACCGTAATATCTATTGTCCTGAAAAAGAAGCCAAGCACCATATTGCTGAGCAACTCCTCTTTCCCGATAAAGGCGTGGTTATTTTTTACCGACAGGTTTACAGCCGAAACGTCGAGGTTTGAGGTATGGTTGCCACAAATAATATAGGTACGTTTCCAGTCAATTGGTTCTTCGTATTTGACCCTGAAAAATATTCCGGACACCGCTGTGCTTAAAGAAATTATTATCCGCCGGAAACCGTTGATGTATTTAAAGCGCGAAGGCTTGCGCGAAAGCAAATATAAAACAGGCCATACCAATATGAAGAAAAAAGCTACGCTATACCTGTAAAAATAAGTATGTAATCTTTTTAGGGGTATCATCATCAACCCCAAAAATAACCAATTACTTGTTTCTCAAAAAAATATTATGCTTTTTCCAATTGCTGTTTGGTGACGTTACGAACGCTCCAACAAATACCTAAAAATAAAGGCAGACCTTTTTTAAATTGTAATTTAGTCGTTACCAAAAATATAAAAATTACTTACTTTCGCCCCCATGGAAACTGTTGTTAGTGGTATTCGTTCAACCGGTAATTTACACTTAGGAAATTATTACGGAGCGGTACAAAACTTTGTAAAAATGCAGCATGAGTATAACTGCTTTTTTTTTATAGCCGATCTGCATTCATTAACCACTCATCCAACTCCTGCCGATTTGCACGGTAGTGTAAAACAGGTATTGGTTGAGTATTTGGCCGCCGGAATTGATCCTGACAGAGCAACAATCTACGTACAGTCGGACGTGCCTGAAACGACCGAACTTTATTTGTACCTTAATATGAACGCCTATTTGGGTGAACTGGAACGCAGTACTTCTTTTAAAGATAAAGTACGCGCCCAACCCGACAATGTTAACGCAGGGTTACTGACCTACCCGGTGTTAATGGCGGCCGACATTATCCTTCACAGAGCAACAAAAGTGCCCGTTGGAAAAGACCAGGAGCAACACCTGGAAATGGCACGGACTTTTGCCAACCGGTTTAACAGACTTTACAATAAAGAATATTTCCCCGAGCCCTATGCCTTTAATTTTAGCAGCAAGCTGACAAAGATCCCCGGACTTGACGGTAAAGGTAAAATGGGTAAATCAGAAGGAGAGGGTAACGCAATTTTCCTTTCGGATATGCCCAATGTCATTCGGAAAAAAGTGTCGCGTGCTGTTACGGACAGCGGTCCGATGATCGAAAATCAGGAAAAACCGGTAGAGATTCAAAACCTTTTTGATATTATGAAGGTTGTTTCAGCGGCTGATACCTATAAACACTTTGATAATCAGTATAACAATTGCCACATCCGCTATGGCGATCTGAAGAAACAACTTGCTGAAGATATAATTGTTGCAACAGCTCCTATACGCGAGCGAATTGAAGAGATATCGAATAATGCTTCTTATCTGCGCCAGGTTGCCCGTCATGGCGCCATAAAAGCCAGGGAAAGCGCATCAAAGACGATTAAGGAAGTTAGAGAAATTATTGGCTTCAGAAGTTTTTAATTAAACGCAAAGTTGATAGTTCATAGTTCATAATGTATATTAGGCGGAGTTTGTGTGCCTATTGTGTTGAATAAAGTCTATGAACTTTCTGTCAAGAACTATTAACCATGAACCCCCTAACCATCAACTAAACCAATTATGCACATAGCTATCGTAGGAAACATAGGCGCCGGTAAAACCACACTTACCGAGTTACTGGCTAAAAATTATGGCTGGGATCCTTTATTTGAAGCTGTTGACAATAATCCGTACCTGGAAGATTTTTACAGCGACATGAAGCGCTGGAGCTTTAACCTGCAGATATATTTCCTGAACAGTCGCTACAGGCAGATTATCGATATCCAGCAACAGGGCCAAAACATTATACAGGACCGGACAATTTACGAAGACGCCTATATTTTTGCCGAGAACCTGCATGATATGGGTTTGATGACCACGCGCGACTATGAAAACTATCAGTCGATATTTGATAATATGACTTCGTACATCAAACCTCCCGATCTGCTTGTTTATTTAAGAGCATCGGTTCCAACCTTGGTTAATAACATCCAGCGCCGCGGCCGGGAGTACGAAAGCGGTATAAGGCTTGATTATTTATCCAAACTGAATGATAAATATCAGAAATGGATAAATGGCTATAAACTGGGCAAACTGCTCATTCTCGATAAGGATAATTTGGATTTTGCCAACAACACGGAAGATTTGGCTACCATTGTGCAATTGGTGGAGAGGGAAATACATGGGTTGTTTTAGAAGGAACAGCCATGAGAAGGATGTCCTTATTTTTCGTAGCTATTCTCTTAATTTTCTCGTCATGTAGCTTTTTTACAGGTTGGCAGAATCTCGACTTGGATGTTTTTGTTATTTCTGTCCCCAATAATTGGCATTTCATGCCAGTTAAAGCAATTGATTCATTTGTAGGTAAGATAGAAGGCGATAATTTACATCTGATTTTCGACTACAGCAAACAAGGTTTTGTGGGGTGTCCGACACCAACTGAAAAGGAATATCTGGATGCACTTTGGTTTACAATATATCGCTTTCCTGGAGATGCCCGGGAATCTTTTTCAATGCCCGAAGGACAATTACCATTGAAAATTGCGGCGGCGAGAAGGTTGGCTGCTGAAAAGAGCTTTTCTCAGGCCACAAAGAACGATACATCGGTTATTTTTGTTAAAGAAAAATATATCGGTAGAAAGCAGGATAAAAAGCCAGACTACTACGCAATTGTTAATTATTCAGGTAAGTCAGATACTATTCCGGTATATATACCCGAAGAGATAAAAAGACAAAATATTAAGGCGGACACTAATGGCAAGTATATAACAAAAACGATATTACCCAAAATACCTGGAAAAGGAACTACTGGTATTTTCGTTTATAGAACCGATTCCGATTTTACATTTTTATTGCAGGGGGAAAATTTATCCAAGCAAAACCAGGAACTTGCAGAGAAAGCGTTTAAAACCATTAAATTTAGATAATGAAAATTCTCGGAATCATCCCTGCTCGTTACGCGTCCACCCGGTTTCCCGGTAAGCCCCTGGTGGATATCGCCGGGAAGAGCATGATCCAAAGGGTTTACGAGCAGGCAAAAAAATGTGTTCATTTATCGGACGTGATTGTAGCTACTGATGATGTCCGCATTTACGATCATGTACTTGGTTTTGAGGGTAATGCTATAATGACTTCATCTGATCATCAAAGCGGTACCGACAGGTGCGCCGAAGTGGCTTCGCAGCATACACAATACGACGTTATTATAAACATACAGGGTGACGAACCCTTTATCGACCCTGAGCAGATCAGTAAACTGGCCGCATGCTTTAATAACCAGGATACCCAAATCGCCACCCTTGTAAAAAAGGTAGTAAACGAACAGGAATTGTTCAATATTAACTCGCCTAAGGTGGTGATCAATAAATTTTCGGAGGCTGTTTATTTTTCTCGCTCACCTTTACCGCATATCCGCGGACAGGAACAAAAAGATTGGTTAAGCCATTTCACCTATTTTAAACACATCGGTATTTACGGCTACCGGGCCGATGTTTTACAGCAGATCACCAAGTTGCCCATTTCCTCCCTTGAAAAGGCCGAAAGCCTTGAGCAACTGCGCTGGATTGAAAACGACTACCGGATAAAGGTCGCGGAGACAGAACTTGAGACCTTTGCTGTGGATACACCGGAAGATTTACTAAATTTGATCAACAGAATTTAAACTCTTAATGAAAACCCTGATTACAAAGGCAATTGTACTAATAGGAATAGTATTGACTCTGAACGTGAAAGCGCAGGAGCAGTACAGGGATCTGGTTATTACTCAAAAAGGAGATTCTATCCGCTGTAACATCAACCTCTTTCCGGCGGTGGGAGCAATAAAATATAAAAGCGCGGCGATGATCAGTCCCGAAAAAATTGAGCCCGGAAAAATTAAAGAATATTTTACTTCCGGTTTCAAGGTAAACGTAAGAGCAGTATATATCGACAGCTCCAAAAAACCTGTTTATATGATGTTTGTTGAGAAAGGAAAAATTAATCTTTTTGAAAGGGCCGATGGTTGCAGTATTTGCGCCGGCGGAACAGAAACGACTGTATCAAATGATAACTGGTATATTGCTAAAGGCTCGGATCATGTAACCGCTTTTAAAAGTGCCGGAATAACATTTGACAAGCAGAAGCGAAAAAAAATCTTTGCTCAAATGCTTAAAGATAATTCGATTGTCTACAATAAATATTTAGCGGGAGATAAGTTTGGCTTTAGTGACCTTAGAAATTTCGTTCATTTATATAATACAGGCGAGCCGTTAAAAAATTAAATAATGAAATAAAAAACAGGTCGCGAAAGTTACTGAAACTCAATTTGAAACTTTTGCGGCCGATACTCCAGCGGCTTTTATAAAAGCCAAACATTATTCTTATCTTCGAGAAATCAACTTATCACAATGAAATTTTTAAAAATCTGTTTAATTACAGTAGTTAGCCTCTTGGTTCCTTTTTACAGTTCGTTTTGCCAAGGTAGATTTCCGAAACCAGATTTCCGGCCTGATCCACCAATTAATGGTTATATTATTACAATCAACAACGATACAATTAAATGTGACTTTAAAAAACCATCATTTGGAGCACTTAAATATAAGCCTGCGAATTCGACAGGAAAATTTAAAAAACCCTCAATAGATGAAATAAAAGAATATTACTCAACCTTTGATTCTACCGTTTATGTTGCCATGGCGGCAGACAGTGACTCGTACTTACAGTTCCTGAAACGGCTGGAAAGTGGGGCTATAAAGCTGTATGAGAAACAAGAAACGCAACCAGCAACTTATATGAATGGCATGTGGGTTGGTGGTGGAACAACCACTTACTTTTATATTAGCAAAAACAACGGACCACTGAAAGGAATAAAATCAAACGCACTCTTTACTAGCAGCAGGAAAAGCCGGAAAGAATATCTTTACGGACTTTTTTCCGACAATCCGGAATTGGCGGAAAAGTTTAAAAACGACACGAATTTCGACATAAAGACAATACGCCATTATATCAGCAGTTATAATGCGGATAAATCAGTGCGGCCTGCAAATAAACAAATAGGCAGATAACGGACCTTTTTAATAGGAAAGGGGCATTTCCGCACGCATCTTTTGCTTATTGGGATATCTGTGCAATTCCAAAAACGTTTTCCACATTTGATAACATCTTCAACCTAACTCCAAAAATTTTCTTACTTTTGCATCCCGTACACAAACAATTTGTTCCGGCCTAAAACCGGTTAAATTCAACAATCATGACTAAATATATATTTGTTACGGGCGGCGTTACTTCGTCGTTAGGAAAGGGTATTATATCCGCTTCCTTGGCCAAGCTGGTGCAGGCGCGTGGTTACCGTGTAACCATCCAAAAATTCGATCCCTATATCAATATTGACCCCGGAACATTGAATCCGTACGAACATGGCGAGTGCTACGTTACGGAAGACGGCGCCGAAACCGACCTTGACCTGGGCCATTACGAACGCTTTCTAAACACTCCTACATCAAAAGCTAACAACATCACCACTGGCCGCATCTACCAAAATGTGATCAACCGCGAACGCCAGGGCGATTTTTTAGGAAAAACCGTACAGGTGGTTCCTCACATAACTGATGAAATTAAAAGAAACATCCGCCTGCTTGGTGAAAGCGGCGATTATGATATTGTAATAACTGAGCTTGGCGGTACAGTGGGCGACATTGAGTCGCTGCCCTATATTTAAGCGGTAAGGCAGTTCAGGTGGGAAGTAGGATCGGGTAATTCATTGGTTATTCATTTAACGCTGATCCCGTTCCTTGCAGCTGCCGGCGAATTAAAGACAAAACCTACGCAACACTCGGTTAAAATGCTGCTGGAGTATGGTATACAGCCCGATATATTGGTATGTCGTACCGAGCATTCGTTAAATATGGATATCAGAAAAAAGATAGCCTTGTTTTGCAATGTGAATGTTAATGCGGTAGTTGAATCAATCGATGCATCAACCATTTATGATGTGCCTTTGCTGATGCTAAGAGAGCACCTGGACAAAACCGTTTTAGCCAAGTTAAAGTTACCGCACAAAAACGAGCCTGATCTTGAAAGCTGGAAAGACTTTTTAGGTCGCTTAAAAAACCCTTTATCCGAAGTAAAAATAGGCCTGGTAGGCAAATATGTGGAACTGCCGGATGCTTATAAATCTATCAGCGAAGCCTTTATCCATGCCGGATCAAAAAATGAGTGCAAGGTACGAGTTGAATATATACCATCGGAAACATTAACGCCCGAAAATGCTATCGAACGTTTAAAAGGGCTGGACGGTGTGTTAGTTGCCCCAGGTTTTGGTGAGCGCGGTTTTGAAGGTAAAATAGAAGCCATACGTTATGTGCGTGAGAATAATATTCCGTTTTTTGGTATTTGCCTTGGAATGCAATGTGCAGTTGTTGAATATGGCCGCAATGTTTTGGGATTAAAAGATGCCAGCAGTACCGAAATGAATTCAGATACGCCATTCCCTGTGATAAGCATGATGGAGGAGCAGAAGAAAGTGATATTAAAAGGCGGTACCATGCGCCTTGGTGCCTATGCCTGCGATTTGAAAAAAGGAAGCAAAGCGGCAAATTTTTATGGCAAAACCCATATATCTGAGCGCCACAGACACCGTTATGAGTTTAATAACGAATACTTAAAAGAATACGAAAAAGCGGGTTTAATACCAACCGGCATCAACCCTGAGAACAATCTTGTAGAGGTAGTAGAGCTTAAAAACCACCCTTTCTTCATCGGAGCGCAATTTCATCCCGAATTAAAATCAACAGTTGCTAATCCGCACCCACTTTTTATTAACTTTGTCGCCGCTTCTATGGCTTATGCCCGGAAGAAATAATTGTACGATACTCAAAAATGGATAAAAATACGTTTACAGGAATGTTCCTGATCATGATCATCCTTGGGGCTTCATTTTATTTTATGAAACCTTCGCAGGCTGATTTAAAAAAAGAAGCTATAAAGGCTCATGCCGATTCTATAAAAAGAGGCGACATACCGAAGCCTGGAATAACTGCCGCCAAATTTGCCGATAGCGCCAAAACACAAGCAAATAAACCCGTTGATTCTGCAGTTTTAAAAAGTCCTTTTGGTGCAACTACCGTTGGTACTGAGCAGTTCGTAACGCTAGAAAATAAGGACATCCTTGTGAAATTGTCGACCCAGGGTGGCAAGGTGTATTCCGTTGAGCTGAAGAACTTTAAGACTTATGATAAAAAGCCGCTCATTCTTTTCGATGGCGCACATAATAATCATTTTGGAGCAAACTTTACCGCAGGTAGTAACAGTATAAACACCGATAAGCTTTATTTTGTACCCACCGCTACTGAATTGAAGGTGGCCGACAAAGATTCGGGTTCGATAACCATGCGTTTAAGCTATAGCGCTACCCAGTACATTGATTACATTTATTCGTTAAAAGGTACGGGCTACAAAGTTGGCTTAACAGTAAAGCCAACCGGGTTAGACCAGGTTATCGCCAACAGTAATACCCTGACTATTGACTGGGCGGCAAGCGTAAGGAAGCAGGAAAAAGATATAGAGCAGGAGCGTCGCTATTCTTATGTATCCTATAACAATACCGACAATGAAAATGATTACCTAAGCCAAAGCAAAGACGATCAGAAAGAAATAAGCGATAAAAAACTGCAATGGGTGGCATTTAAAGATCATTTCTTTTCAGGTGTGATAATCTCCAAAGCCGGTTTCCCAAAATCGAATCTAGCCGAGACTATGGATGTTACAGATACTACCCATGTTAAGCAAATGAGTGCCAACCTGGTATTGGCTCGCGATGCAAATGGCAGTTTTCCATTAGAATTTTATTTTGGTCCCAACCAATTTTCTACGCTGAAAGACCAGGGTTATGGCCTTGAGAAAATAGTTGATCTTGGCTGGGGACCTCTGAAATACATTAACCGTTTTGCGGTGCTGCCCGTATTCAATTTCCTGAAACAGTTTAACTGGAATTATGGCCTTATTATTTTAGCGCTTACCATTGCCCTTAAACTGGTGTTGACGCCCCTTACCTACAAGTCGTACCTTTCAATGGCCAAGATGCGGGTGTTAAAGCCGGAGATGGACGAAATTAAAACAAAGGTTGGTGAAGATAACCCTACGTTGCTACAACAGGAATATTTAAAGCTATACAAAAAGGCGGGTGTTAATCCATTGGGGGGATGTTTACCCTTATTGATACAAATGCCTATTGTAATTGCGTTTTTCCGCTTTTTCCCAAGTTTATTTGAATTGCGCGGTCAAAGCTTTTTATGGATGCACGACCTTTCAACCTATGATTCAATTTTAACACTACCAAATATTCCATTTATTGGTAATCACTTAAGTTTGATGTGTTTGCTGATGACCATATCTACATTGATTTACACCTACTTCAATAACCAGATATCAGGCGCTACAGGGCAGATGAAATATATAGGCTACATAACACCTGTAATATTTTTGGGAGCGCTGAATAGCTATCCTGCAGGTTTGAACTATTACTACTTCCTGGCCAACATGATGACCTTTTTACAACAATACATTATCCGCTTAATGGTTGATGATAAGAAGATTCATGCGCAGATACAGGAAAACAAAAAGAAACCTGAAGTGAAAAAGAAAACAGGCGGTTTCCAGGCCCGTATGGAAGAAATGATGCGTCAGCGTCAGCAGTTACCTGCTTCAACCAATACGCCTAAGAAGAAGTAGTTTTTAGGAAGTCCGGGAGTCAGAAAAGTCCGGAAGTCCGAAAGCAAAGAATATAGAAACAAAGCCCATTGGAGGATTACTCCAGTGGGCTTTCTCTTTGGTTATAATTCTGAAGTTTGATTTCCAGCTTTTGGACTTTATTTTAGTAGTTAGACTAAAATAATTAGCAAAAAACTTCCTACATTTACAACATGTATGCTATTGTTGATATAGAGACTACAGGTGGTCATGCCAGTGCCAATGGGATTACCGAAATTGCCATTTGCATACATAATGGCAAAAAGGTAATTGATCGCTATTCAACATTAGTTAACCCAAAAAGGGAGATACCGATCTATATCAGTGCCCTAACAGGTATCAGCAATGAAATGGTGCAAAGCGCACCGGCTTTCGAAGAAGTTGCCGCTGATATTTACCACCTGCTTAACGGAAAAATTTTTGTAGCGCATAACGTAAACTTTGATCATTCGTTTGTTCGGCATCATTTGGCTGCAGCCGGATACGACCTGCAATGCAATAAATTATGTACTGTAAGGCTCGGTCGTAAAATATTGCCAGGGCTTCCCTCGTATAGCCTGGGTAAGCTTTGCAGACACCTGAATATAGAAAACGAAAGCCGCCACAGGGCTGCAGGCGATGCAGAAGCTACTGCAAAATTGTTTTCACTATTGCTGCAAAGTGATACGCAAAATCATATTACGCAGGCGTTAAAGTCCAACTCAAAAGAGCAGGTGTTGCCGGCAAACCTGCCGAAACAGGATGTGGAAGGATTGCCCTGGTCGCCGGGAGTTTATTATTTCCACGATCAAAAAGGGAAGGTTATTTATGTTGGCAAGGCTAAAAACTTAAAAAAGCGCGTATGCAGCCATTTTACAGGAAATAATCCCGGTCCACAACGCCAGGAATTTTTACGTAACATTTATCATATAACTTATCAGTTATGCGGAACGGAGCTCATTGCTTTTGTGCTGGAAGCCGTTGAAATAAAACGCCTGTGGCCAAAATATAATCGCTCGCTAAAGCGATTTGAGCACGCTTATAGCCTTTATGCTTTTGAAGACCAGCGCGGATACATCAGGCTGGTCGTTGATAAACACCGCAAAATGACCGGTGCTATTTATAGCTGCAACACACTGTTTGAAGGCAGGAGCATACTGCTGCGTTTAATAGAAGGCTTTGAGCTTTGCCCAAAGCTATGTTTTATACAAAACAATACGCAGCCCTGCACAGGAATTAACGGAGAGATATGTGCCTGCGAAGGCCGCGAAACACCCGAAGAATACAATAAAAAAGTAACAGCCGCCATTAATGAGTTAAACGATACACTCCCCACGTTTGCCATTCGTGACGCCGGCCGCACCGACGACGAGCATAGCTGCCTTTTAATTGAGAAAGGGAAATTTTATGGCATGGGCTATATATCCCATTATTTTGATGTCGATAATTTGCAACAGTTAAAAACTCACCTTACACCTTATCCGGGTAACGATTATATTAAAGGGATGCTTGCTGGATATGTTACCAAATTTCCGGAACGGAAAGTTGTATTTACTTAACATAGCCCCGTCTTTCCGAACCACAAATAAATCCACATAAATTTTATGAAAAAAATCATTGCAGAGTTTAAATTTTATTGTTTACTTTGTTATTCAAAGTACTTTTAAAAATAGATTTAAACATTCGATTCATAATAAAATGAAAGTAAAGATGATATTACCAGCCTTAACGGAAGCTGAAAGCCCGTTTTGGCGCCCAATCAAATATTCGTTATTTCCGCCATTGGGGCTGGCAACTTTAGCGGCTTATCTTTCAGCTGATGATGAAATAGACCTCCAGGATCAGCACGTTGAAAAGCTTAACCTGGATGATAATCCCGACCTTGTAGTTATACAAGTATACATCACCAATGCCTACCGTGCTTATAAAATTGCCGACCACTACAGGGCTAAGGGAGTATACGTAATTTTAGGAGGGTTGCATGTAACATCGTTACCATTCGAGGCGGCGCCACATGCTGATACTATTTTCATGGGGCCAGGAGAAGATACCTTCCCAAAGTTCCTGGCTGATTTTAAAAATAAGAAACCGCAAAAGGTTTACAATTCGGCAATCAGGACGCTTGAGAAAGTTCCCCCAATCAGAAGGGATCTTATTAAAAGGCACTTGTATCTTGTCCCAAATTCAATTGTGGTGACAAGGGGATGTCCGCATCATTGCAGTTTCTGTTACAAAGATGCTTTTTTTGAGGGCGGCAGAACATTTTACACGCAGGAAGTTGATGATGCCCTTGCAGAAATCGACAGGTTGCCGGGGCGTCACCTTTACTTCCTGGATGATCATCTACTGGGTAATACGAAGTTCGCAGGAAGTCTTTTCGAAGGCATGAAAGGAATGAACCGCGTATTCCAGGGCGCTGCAACTGTCGATTCAATTTTAAGAGGCAATATTATTGAAAAAGCGGCAGAAGCGGGTTTAAGAAGCTTATTTGTTGGTTTTGAAACGTTTTCGCCGCAAAATCTTAAACAAGGTAATAAAAAGCAAAATCTTGAGAAAGACTATATCAAAGCGGTTAATAGGTTGCATGGTTTAGGCGTAATGATAAACGGCAGTTTTGTATTCGGCTTGGATGATGACGACAAGGATGTATTTAAAAGAACAGTTGAGTGGGGCGTACAAAACTCAATAACAACTTCTACCTATCATGTTTTAACGCCATACCCCGGAACAGAGCTTTATAAAAACATGGAAAGCCAGGGAAGGATACTTACCAAAAACTGGGACCTATATGATACCCGGAAAGTGGTTTATAAAACCATTGGATTAACATCAGAAGAGCTGGAAAATGGATATTGGTGGGCTTATAAAGAATTCTACAGCTGGAGTAATATTTTCAGGGGAAGTATGAAACATAGTTCGCATGCGCATAAATTAAAGCATTTGTGTTATTCCGGTGGATGGAAAAAGTTTGAAGCCATTTGGAATTTCCTGATCAAGACTAAAAACCTTAATAATACACTCCCGGTTCTGGAAGGTGTTTTAGCAAAAATTAAATCTAAAAAACAGTCGGATGTACCATCAATAGTTGAAGACCTTTTAATTGAAGCCTAAAATTAAAGGATTTTATAAGCATGTTTGCTAAAACAGATCATCAACAGCTTTGCAAAGGATATGGCCGATTAGTATATGCATTTCCTGTATCCTCGCGGTAACCTGGGAAGGTACTACGATATTCAGATCGCACAGGCCATTCATTTTACCGCCATCTCTTCCCGAGAGGCCCAAAGTTTTGCAGCCAATGCTTTTTGCCGACTCAAAGGCATTTAAAATACCCTGGCTGTTGCCGCTTGTTGAAATACCGATAAACAAATCACCCGGACGGGCCAGCGCCTCTACCTGGCGCGAAAAAACATGATTGTAGCCATAGTCGTTGGCAATTGCCGTCAAAGCCGAAGTATCGGTGGTTAACGCGATACCGGGCAAGGCTTTGCGATCCTTAACAAAACGTCCGCTCAATTCAGCAGCAATGTGTTGTGCATCAGCCGCGCTGCCGCCGTTTCCGGCAAGTAAAACTTTGCGTCCGTTTTTTATAGCAGTAACAATCATTTCACACCCGGATTCAATATCGCCCGTGAGTGAGTCAATTACTTTTTGTATTAATTGCTGGTGATCTTCAAGTTCTTTAATTACCATTTCTATTTATTTCGGATTTCGGATGTTCGATTTCGGATTTTTAATTTTTACTAATGACCAACAAGACTATTTTTCCAAATCTTTTATAATTTCATCAATAGTTGTGGTTGCACTTCCAATATGCCTTATAACAATGGCAGCAGCATGATTTGCCAGTTCACAAGCTTCCTCAACAGAAAACCCTGATGCAACAAAATACGCGATGGTGGAAATCACTGTATCGCCGGCGCCCGTAACATCAAAAACTTCCGTGGCCTTTACCGGCAATAATTTACTCTCTTGTTCTGTAATAATTGCCATCCCTTCTTCTGACAATGTAACAATGAGATAGTTTGTTCCGGTTTGTAAAAAGATGGTTTTAGCCGCATTTTGCACATCTTCAATACTTTTTATTTTCTCTGTTTTTGCGGCTTCACCCAGCTCTTTCCGGTTGGGTTTTATAATAAACGCGCCTTTATATTTTTCGTAGTTTAACCCCTTTGGATCAATAACTACTTTCTTTTGATGATCGTTGGCAACTTTTATAAGGCGTTGCGTAAACACGGGCGAAAATAATCCTTTATTATAGTCGGAAAATATGACGATATCGGCGCCATCGATACACTCGTTTAGTTTGTCTGCAAGTTCATTTTCAAGTTCCTCTGATAGTGGGTCGGTAACCTCCCTGTCTACTCTTACCAATTGATGGCTTCCGGCCAAAACCCGAGTTTTAACTGTTGTAGGCCTGGTTTTATCTTTAATAATAGTATTTATCTTAACACCTTCGTTTTCCAATATCTCGATCAATTGGATGCCGGGCGAATCTTCGCCTATTACACCGGCAATAGTCACGCTGGCACCAAGGGCCACCAGGTTTTGAACTACGTTTCCGGCGCCGCCTAGCGTGGTAGATTCGTTTTTCACATTTACTATCGGCACCGGGGCTTCTGGCGATAACCTGCTTGCATTACCCCATATATAATGGTCTAACATTAAGTCGCCGATAACCAATATAGAAGGCTTTTTTGTGGCTAATTGTTTGGCGCGTACTTTATCTATTAAGGTCATTAGTCAATATGTCATTAGCCGGTTACCTGAGATCGCTTCTTGGCAAAGAATTCATCAATTTCCTGCAATGATAAGGAATTCAAACATCTTTCTTTATATAGTCCGCCTTTGCGGGCCACCAGCAGGCCGTAGTGCATATCCAAAAATCCTTCTTTGCGGTGTGCGTCAGGGTTAATAGATAACCAAACCCCCTTATCCAACGCGTATTGATGCCAGCGCCAGTCGAGATCCAAGCGAAACGGATTTGCGTTTATTTCAATTACCACATTATTTGCCGCACAGGCATCAATCACTTTTTTGTAATTGATGGGATAGCCGTTACGACTCAACAACAACCGTCCGGTTGGGTGACCCAAAATGGTGGTGTAAGGATTTTCAATAGCTTTTATGAGACGGGAAGTTGCTTTTTCTTCATCCATTTTAAGTATAGAATGAACGGAAGCAACTATAAAATCAAACCGTTTTAATATTTCGTCAGGATAATCCAACGATCCATCGTACAAAATATCCGACTCGATACCTTTAAAAATATGAAACCCATCCAGTTTTTTATTGAGATGATCAATTTCTTCCTGTTGCTGCAATACACGTTCAATAGTTAAGCCCTTTGCATAAAAAGCACTTTTGCTATGATCGCACATGCCCAGGTATTCAAGCTTTAGCTCATCTCTGCAATATAAAGCCATTTCATCAACGGTATTAATGCCGTCGCTCCAGGTGCTGTGATTGTGTAAAGTGCCCTTCAAATCGTGTTGACTTATTAATTGAGGCAGTACATTGTTTTTGGCTTTGCTGATAAATGTATCCCCTTCTCGCAGTTCTGGTTGCATAAAAGCCATACCGGCCTTTTTGTAGATTATATCTTCGCTTTCAGGCTGATCGATAGTGCCGGCCGCGTCTGATAAGACAGCCTTTACGTGATCATCGTCGCCGGTATGGACAAATAATTCTTTACTATAATACCGTTTTTCAACACAAAAAATGTCAACGCTCAAACCGTTCTGCAATTTGCCTTTGATATTATTCTCATCAGCTTCTATATCATTCATAATTGCTGAATTGAGCAATGCATTAAAAGCAATAAACTGATCCCTGCTGCCCAATACGATAACGAGTTTGCTGATGATCTCACAGTTCCTGCGAAATTCGCCTGCAAATTCAACCAACCCGTCAGGAAAAATGGCTTTTATTTGTTGCATTAACTCGTTAGCAACATGTTCAACCTGTGCATACAAAAATTTGCCATGGCTGGCCATAGTAAATTCAATGACGTTACGTATATCATCCTGTGTTTTAAGGCCAAAGCCCTTTGCCTCAACAAGGCGGTTTTCATTACAGGCATAATAAAGCTCGCCAACGCTTTCAATGTTCAGTTCGTGCCATATAATTGCTACCTTTTTGGGGCCTATACCTTTAATGCCCATCATTTCGACAACTCCTGCGGGCGTTTTAGCAAGTAACTCTTCTATTTCTGATATGGTGCCTGTTTCGAGCAGTTCGGTAATTTTACCGGCCGTGCTTTTGCCGATGCCGTCAATTTTTTCCAGTTCGCTTAAAGCTTTGCCGGCAATAGGGTAGGGTAGCTTATCTACTTTAAAGGCAGCATTTGCCAATGACTTTATTTTGAACGGATTATCGTCGTGCAACTCCATTAGTTGCGATAATAGGCGAAGTTTACGCGCTATGGGTTTATTTTCCATAATAAGATTGAAGACGTAAAAATACAAAAGCCGGATGTAATAGGAGATGTTTTTGTTTAATGTTATTCTATGCAATTATTTATTCTTCGGATTTTAATTTGGCCATAAAGAAATATAATATGTCGCTTAAAATTACTTCCTTCTTAACATTTCGCGGTTAGCTTTATGTAGACCAGGTTTTACATGCCTTTTATCCATAGGCAAAATTTTATTTGGTTTGTGGTTTTAAACTATGATAGTGTAATTATTACACTAAGATGGTAAATTTCGTCGACAAATACCTTACCTTTACCGATAAATATAAGGCGTTCATCTAATTTATTAAGTTCAAGTGTAACGTTTTAAAAATAGTGTCGTCTTATAGATGTATTTAAAAATTAAAAAAATGCAATTACTTGACAATCAAAAAAATAATAAAATGAAAACTACAATACTTACCATAGCAACCATGTTCGCATTATCATTAGGATTAACAAAATCCAGTTATGCTGCACCCGAAAATAATAACGCAGTTACCATTTTAACTGACATTACAGCCATCAATAAAATAGAAGTTCACGGAAATGTTGAGCTATTTATTTCTGATGGTTCTACAGAACAGGTTAAAGTGTATAACAAATATTATTCTGAAAGCGCCTTAGTTCAGAGCAAAAACGGCGTTTTGCGTATCGCTTCATATACCGCCGAAAAATTGGTGGTATGGGTTACTGCAAACAACCTTAGCGCCGTATCTGCTTATGACAATGCCGAAGTAAAATCATTTGGTGATTTATCAAAAATTGAATTTACTGTTGACCTGCACAACAACGCATCAGCAAATTTAAACCTGGATGCATTTAACGCTAAACTAACAGTTACTGACCGTGCAAAAGCAGATTTAAAAGGTTCTGCTAACGAATTTCAGTTGAACCATAATGTAGGCACAACTGTAAATAACTATAATTTCAAAGCAGCACATTATACAGAAAACAAAATAGGTATACCAGCCGATAGAAAAGAAGATGACCTGGCTGGTCTTTAATACAACTTTTGCAAAAGTTCATCATAATCTGGAAAGCTATCTGCCAAGGCAGGTGGCTTTTTTTTTGTTAGTAAAAGGAGTTTTATAATACCTTAACATTAATTAATTTGCCGTTGTCGTCAAAACTTAGCAGCCGGTCCTCAGCCGAAATGGCATCTTCATACCTTAACGAATTGCCCCCATGGTTATCCAGATGTACCTGATACATATCCTGCGTTGGTGTATGCACTCTTTTCATTTCGTCAATCTTCCAACTGGCATAAGTACTTGTTTTCAGATATGACCTCATGTCTGCGGGTAAATCCGAGGTTCGCTTAATTTTACTTTCGGTATTTAACCAGTTTCCATCTTTCGAATAATATGCCTGGTATTTTTTATCCTGCATGACAAATGAAGCGACGTAAGTGCTCTTTTTTTCTTCCCAGTTTTTTAATTGCGCCTGAGGATATTTATACGAAAACGAAGTTAGTATAGCTTGGGGAATGTCCTTGTTTTTTTGAGCATAGGTATTAAATGAGACCATACTAATTGCAGCGAAAACGATGGTGATTTTTATGATAGTTTTCATGTTATTCCCAGAGCATAATTAAACGATTTAATCGGTTGGTTTATTTTTATCTTTTTAATATTCTTTGCTGTACCATGTCCATTACCGAATCCCTATGGTTACGGCTTATCGGCAACGACTTGTCGTCAATTTTTATTTCGTTGCCTTCAATCGCGCTTATCCGCGAACAATTCACTAAAAATGACTGATGGATCTTAATAAATTCGTTTGATGGGAGCTGACTCTCCAAACTTTTTAAGGTTAGATAAGCAATTATCTTTTTGCCCTGCAAATGGATAATTACATAATTACCAAGGGTTTCTGCATAAAGAATATCATTTAGCTCGATTTTTTCGATGCGTTTGTCGCTTTTAACAAAAAGCCATGATGCTGCTGACTGCGCGAAGGAACCTGACTGCTGCATTTGTTTGTATTCCCTGGCCTTTTGAACAGCTTTGATGAACCGGTTGAATGAAATTGGTTTCAAAAGATAGTCGATTACCTCCAGTTCATAACCTTCGAGGGCGTATTGCGGGAATGCAGTAGTAATGATGACCAATGGCGCTTTATCAATGTTTTTTAATAACTGCAGGCCGGATATTTTGGGCATTTCTATATCGAGAAACATGAGATCTATCTCGTTGTTCTTTAAAAAAGATTCCGCCTTCATAGCGTTCTCAAACTTACCTAGCAGGTGCATAAATGGTACTTGCTCCACAAATTCATAAAGTACTTTGCGGGCTACTGGCTCGTCATCCACTATAATACAGCCGAGTTTCTTCATGGTGCGAGCGTTAAATGAACATGATAGATGTTTAGTTCTTTTTTAATATCGAGCGAATAATGGCCCTTGTACAATAATTCTAACCGTCTGCCTGCATTATTCAAGCCTATTCCTCCTTTAACTTGCTGCTCATCGTCATAAGAGTTATCGCAAGTGAAATCGATCCTGCCGCTTTCCTCTTTTAAATCTATACTTATAGTGTTGATGCGGTCATCGCCCCTTGATACATACTTAAAAGCATTTTCCACAAAAGCCATAAAGATGAGTGGAGCAATTTTGACATTGCCATTCTTGTAATTTACCGTCAACGCTACCCGCATATTATCATTACTGCGGGCTTTTTGCAACGCAACGTAATTTTGCAGGTATTTTACTTCCTTTTCCAGTTCAATCGTCTCAACGTCCGCTTCGTACAAATTGTATCTCAACAGATCCGAAAACTGGACGGTAATGTCCCTGGCCATGCTATTACTCATGTCAATATTTCCATAAATGGTATTAAGGCCATTGAACAGAAAGTGCGGGTTGATCTGCGACCGCAGGTATTTCAATTCCGTTTGCAATTGGTTGATCTCGATATTTTTAACCTGTTCTTCCT
Organism: Mucilaginibacter sp.; assembly: GCA_036498965.1. Classification (GTDB taxonomy): domain Bacteria; phylum Bacteroidota; class Bacteroidia; order Sphingobacteriales; family Sphingobacteriaceae; genus Mucilaginibacter. The sequence continues at coordinate 28,857 of DASYEP010000145.1, read as the reverse complement.
GTTCTGACCATTTCTGCGTGATGTACAGCATAGAAGCAATGACAGTGCAACAAAGGGCATATACAAAATTGTCCCAAAAGCCGGAGCTCGTGCCGATGAGCTGATCATGAAAAAGAATGCCGTGAATAAATCCGTTATAGTGGCCTGTTAGAACTGTGTATAAACAAATTAAAGCAATGAGGCTAAGGGCGTACAGACCAAATCTCTTTTTATCGAGCAGAAAGGGAATTAAGACAGTTCCATTTGTAAATATCAGCAACCAAAATATAAAAAAGTGCACAAGGAGCGTAAAAAGGTAAGAAAAGCAGGAGGCAACGCTGCCACCCATCCAGGTTGGCTTTTCAATAATCAATGCCCCGATGTAAGCCGCAATAAAAAGTAAATAATAAGTGGATTTCTTTAAAAACATGGCCTCCGCAGTTCACTTTCGACAGATAAATATATTCCTTTGATTTGACACCTGGAAATATGCTTTTATCGCACTGCCGCTTTTCACGAAAAATGGTGCATTTGTCATGATATTCAAGCATCATAGCACATAAATTTTTTTGTACTTGTGTCTTTTATTAAATAATTTTATTTGATAAGCCCGAACTTGGTTATTAACCACAAAACCGGCAAAACGTTAAAATACAAGATATGGCAACACCACCCAACATTCGCCTGGCTGTACCATTTTTCATGGTGTGTGAGATGGAAATCTCGCTTAAATTTTATGTAGACAAGCTTGGTTTTAAATTACCAATCAATGGACACCACGGGTAAAATTGAGTGGTGTTGGCTGGAACGCGACCAGGTTTCCTTGATGCTGCAGGAACCCCGTAACCGGGAAAAATTCGAACAGGAAGGTATTAAGGAAAAAGGAATATCCATCTGTTTTCAATGTGTCGACGCCCTTGCCTTATATCATGAATTCACTGAAAAAGGAATTGAAATTAAGGAACCGTTTGTTGGAAACAATATGTGGGTGGTTCGTTTTCCCGATCCGGATGGTTATAGCCTTGATTTTGAAAGCCCTACGGATGTTCCGGAGGAGACAAAATACGCTGAGTGGTTTAAGTAAATATTAATGAACATTCAGGCATTTGCGGTTCTTTTAATTTCATCCAAAATAGCCCGGATATGTAGAATATAATGAAGGCTATCACATATATTTTTTTGTTTCGTACTCCGTGGGTATTTTTATAATAACATTATAAAGCGCTGTAACAAAAAATCTTGCCGGCTATCCAACAATGGCCAATTAAGATTGCCAATAGTGATACAAGCTCTTTTTAATCATCACAATTAAGAACTTAGAAAATGAAAAAGGTAATACAATTTGGAGAGCATGTTGAAGGCTACGACGTTCCGGTTTTAAATGAACGGGAAATAAGAGCGTCGGCCGGTATACTATTTTTAGGGTTAATTATTTCCCTTATGCAGATATTGTATAAAAATGATTTCTTACTGATAAAGTATTTTATAACGATTTTCCTTACAGATTTCAGCATACGCGTTTTCATTAACCCTAAATTTTCACCCACGTTGATCATAGGGCGTTTGATTGTGAGAAACCAGGTTCCGGAATATGTTGGCGCGATGCAAAAAAAGTTCGCGTGGGTAATCGGTCTGGGTTTATCCGTTATTATGTTCACGTTTATGGTGATCGTAAATTCGTATAGTCCGATAACAGGAATCATCTGTTTGATATGTCTGATATTTACCTTCTTTGAATCGGTATTCGGCATCTGTTTAGGATGTAAATTTTATAAAATGTTCTACCAGGAAAAGGCACAATATTGCCCCGGCGAAGTATGCGATGTAAAGGCAAAGCAGGATATTCAAAAGACATCCGGAGCACAGTTACTTATAGTTTTGGGCTTTATAGCCTACATCTGGGTTGCGGCGGTGTTATTTAATAGCCAGTTCAGCAAAACGCCATATGAGCTGTTTGGAACTCATCGTACGGCAAAAACTAATTAAAACCATCGTTAAACTTTATTCCACACTAATAACAACAAAAGTTTATGATCCCAAAAGGTTCACTGGAAGATTATTTTGCCAAGTTTCGGGAGAATATCATCGGAATAGGGCAAACTTTTGAATCTCCTTTTGGCGAAAAAAAAATAATTTATGCGGACTGGACTGCGACCGGAAAAGCTTATCACCCCATCGAAAACTGCCTGCAAAAAAATATCATGCCTTTTATAGCGAATACCCATACGGCGGCTACGGTAACGGGCACGTTGATGTCCAAAGCTTATGAAGCGGCTAAGGTTATTGTTAAGAACCATGTTGGCGCAAACAGTGATGACGTTTTGGTTTTTTGCGGAAGTGGAATGACAGCTGCTGTAAATAAACTGCAAAGAATATTAGGTTTAAGGATACCGGAGCGGATAACGGATTATGTGAAAAGGAGAAACCCGCATGATGTTGCGGAATTTGTGCAACTGGATGAGATGTTGAGACCCGTTGTTTTCGTGACCGATATGGAACACCATAGTAATCATATAACATGGCTGGAAACGCTTGCAACCGTTGAGATAATTAAATGCGATGAAAACGGAAATATTGATTTAAGGAACTTCAGGAATTTATTAGATCAATTTAAACACCGGAAAAATAAAATTGCCGCGGTTACTGCCTGTTCAAATGTAACAGGAATCCAAACCCCTTATCGTGAAATTGCGAAAGTTATGCATGAATATGGCGGCTTGTGTTTTGTTGACTTCGCATGTTCAGCTCCCTATGTTGACATTAATATGCATCCCAAAGAGAAGGGTGCACATTTGGATGCGATTTATTTTTCGGGCCATAAATTCTTGGGTGGCCCCGGCACCCCGGGTGTTTTGATCTTCAATAAAAAAATCTATAAAAACACCATTCCTGATCAGCCCGGAGGAGGCACCGTGGCATATACCAATCCGTGGAAGGTTCATGAGTATATCAAAAATATTGAACACCGTGAAGATGGGGGCACGCCTCCTTTTTTACAGGGTATAAAAACGGCAATGTGCATTCGGTTGAAGGAAGAAATGGGGGTAGAAAATATACTGCAACGGGAAGAGGAGATATTGGAGATTATTTTCGGAAGATTCTCAAAAATGAAAAACGTAGAAATACTGGAAGGGGGTACTAAAAGAAGACTGGGCGTTATTTCATTTATAGTAACTGGGGCGCATTATAACTTAATTGTTAAAATATTGAACGACAGGTTTGGCATTCAAACGAGGGGCGGTTGTTCGTGCGCTGGAACATACGGACATAGGTTGTTGCATGTTGACAAGAGAAGATCTTATGAAATATTGGATTTGATCCGCTCAGGCGATCTGCTGCAAAAACCGGGGTGGATCAGGCTATCCATTCATCCAACTATGACAAATGCTGAAGTTGATTTTATTATGAATGCGATTGAAGCGACCGCGTCTCATTTTAAGCAGTGGATGAGAGATTATATATACGTACGCGGATCGAACGAATATTCTTTCAAAGGGGCTATTATTAAGGAACAGGATAGGGTTGATGACTGGTTTAATGTTTGCAAAATTTAAATATATTTTAGATGGGGCGCTAACCTCCCGCCCGTCCCTGCTCTTCGGATGTTCCCGGCGCATGTGCTTTAATTACCTTTCCATTGCCAAACCGGTAAGTAAAACTCACGCTGACGGACCGGGTGTAGAAATGCCATTCGGAATATTGATATAAGCCCGCGTTTCTGTCTATCGCATTGTGCCCCTCGCTTTGAAAAACGTTATGTGCGTTGACGGTAATAATACCCTTGTCGTCCCATATCAATTGTTTTAATCCAAAACTGAGAATTGAATAAGGGCCAAATGTTGAGGTTACAAATTGCCGCTTGGAATTATATTCAAAGTCGCATTCGGCTGATGTTTTTTTGCTGAGAACAAAATTGTTGGTTGTGGTTAAATAGACGGACGGTATTCCACCGTTATCAAGGCTAAAACCATTTGCAGTGCCATTAAAAGTGTTTTGATAAACCGACAAGGTATTGTCTGTAGACCACCAGCTGATAATTTTCTTTGAATAAGTAAAGTCCGTTTCCCATGAATGTGCGCCCTGTACATTAATTGGCCTGCGGGTTATGGTAATCTTATTGGTATCCAAAAACGGCAGGGTACGGATATAGTTATGATAAATATCATAGCTTAAAGTGACAAAAAAGGCACTCTGATAGCTCCAGGTTAATTCGCCATGCCATGAAAGCTGCGGCATTAAGCTGGGGTTACCCTGGAAAAATAGGGTAGGGGTTTGCGCCCGCCTGAAGGGAATCATTTCTGAATAAGCGGCCCTGTCAATTCTTCGGCCTAGTTTTAGGTTAAAGCCATTTTGATCATCTGCTTTATAATCAAAAAACAGTGATGGAAATAATTGTAAATAATTTTGTTCAATAGATTGGCCTGTAAACAATTGCGTGCCTTTGGTAACAGTTTGTTCCGCACGTAAACCTCCCTGTACTTTTAACTTTGAGTAGGATTTATTTATATTGATATATGCAGCATTAATATTTTCGGTATTGATGGAATAATCGCTTTGTGTAGAATCAATTACGCCCATTCCGCCGGTTTGATCATAATAAATATTCCTATTGTCCGACTTAACATAGCTCGATTTCCACCCTGCATCCAGGTGGCCGTTGTTTTTTAAAGGCTGTGTGTAATCCGCCTTTGCTTCATAAATATTTAACCGGCGGTGTTGCTGCAACAAGGCATTGGTTTCGTTTATGAAATTGTTGTCAACGTCATACAATTTGGTTACGTTATATTGCGCCGCGATATTGCGATAGTCAGAATAATCCACGCTCACAGTAAATTCTTTACCGGTTGTATCCAACTGCTGCACAAGTTGTATACCTGTTGTGTAATTAAGCGGCTTATCATTAACCATACTGGTAAAATCTACGTGATTGGTTTTGATGCGGTTGCTGTCCAGTATATCCATTCCAGATATCGTCTCGTCGTTCGAAAGCCCGATTCCGGCAGTGCCTGATAAGGTTAGCACGGTTTTTTTTGAAAGGTAAAAATCAATACCCAGGGTTGGGCGATAAGTTTTTCGGGTAGCAGTGCTATGATTGTCGGATGCCTGTTTTGTCAACAATGAATTGTCGGCATTTAAAATATCGCTCCTTACTGTTTTACTAAAGAAACTTTTATTGTAGCTGTAAGTATTATTAAAAAACAAATTATAATATTCGTTTTTATAGCTCAATGTAAAGCCCGTGTTGTATTTTCCGTAGTAGCTTTCGCCGACAGAGCCGTTTACGCTTCCGTTTAAACCCTCTTTCCTGTTTTTCTTTTTTACGATATTGATGATACCGCCTGTTCCCGCCGCGTCAAACTTAGCGGATGGATTGGTGATGATCTCTATTTTTTGAATAGTGAAGGATGACATGCCGCTCAACAGATTCGCCAGGTCATCCGAAGACAAATAGGTCGCTTTTCCGTCTATATAAACATTAACTCCCGATTTTCCGTTGAGCGAAATTTGTCCGTCGGGAGTTACTTGTACACCGGGTAGTTTCTGCATTACCTCAAGTACAGTTAAACCGGTGCTTGCAATGCTATTCTCAACATTCACCACAGTTTTGTCTATTTGTCTTTCTATAAACGGAGCTTCAGCTTTGACGGTGACACCCGCGAGCATATTTGTTGATTTTTTTAAGATTAAAATACCCAGATCGATTTCTGTGTCGCTTACAGTAATGCCGGCTTTAACAAGTTTCTCGAAACCAATCATACTTATCTCAATAAAATAATTCCCTTGCTTTAAACCGTTAAACGAAAATGCGCCCTTGTCGCTGCTGAGCGCCGTACGATAAATGCTCGAATCTTTGACTTTTTTTAAAATGACAGCGGCATAGGAAAGTGTCATTTTTTGTTCGTCGGTAACACTCCCCTTAATTATTCCTTTATCGGGGCTTTGTGCTTTTGCCGGTATCAGGACAAATGAAAACGATAATAGTAACAATATTTTTTGGAGTGATAGACTTATAAGTTTGGGCTTCATCTTTTACTATTTACCCAATGATCATTATTATGTTATCACAAATTTTAAGCTACCCATAGGGATACATTAATAATCGGCGAACGGTGAATTACGCAAGACAAACCTGTTTTATGCCTTAGCTTTCATTATTTAGAGGGCGATTTTGCCTGTTTGGCGACTATGGATGCAGGTAGTTTGATTTAATCGTATAATTGTTATGGTATGAGTTTTTTCGAAAAGGCGATAGAATATAACAAGCGGTACAGGGCTTTAAGCCACGTCGCGTTTTGGGCAATTGTTTTGTTGCTGCAGCTACGTTCGAGCAGCTATCATAATAGTGAATCCGTTCCTTTTAAATATAACCTGGTAGGTGACGGAATGAACCTTTTAGCTCAAATAGCTGCGGCCTATCTTCTTGCCTATTTTATTGTGCCGAATTTTTTTTACAAACAAAAATATGTACAGGCATTCATTTATTTTTTTATTGTCGCCTATGTGATCTGTGTGCTTTCCAGAATCGAAGTGATCCACGTTGAGGAACCCTTTCATGGAGATCGCCGAAATCCCAGTGAAACATTTACTGAAATATTAACAGACATCCCAAAACTGGTTTATGTTTATTTCTTCCGCGTTTTCTCGGTCGCATTTGTTTTTACATTTTTGAAATTGCTGAAAGATCAACAGGATATACAAAAAAGGGCGCTTTCCCTGGAAAAGGAAAAGGCAGAAACGGAATTGAAATTCCTGAAGGCACAATTGAACCCGCACTTTTTATTCAATACATTAAATAATATTTATTCGCTATCGTTAAGCCATTCCGCTGCTACCTCTGAGTCGATTGGGCGTTTATCAGAAATTTTGGATCATATATTATATCGTTGCAATAATTTATTTGTACCGCTTTCAACCGAAATTAATTTAATAAACAATTACATAGGGCTGGAAAAATTGAGGTATGACGAGCGGTTAAAAGTCAGTTTTGACACTTCCCTGGAACATGATATTGAGATAGCCCCCTTAATTTTGCTATCGATAGTTGAGAATGCTTTTAAACACGGCGCAGGAGAAGACGCCGGAGATTCGGAAATTGATATTGATTTGAAGGTAAATGATTTGAATTTTTGGTTCAGTGTAAAAAATTCCTATTCAGGCAATGTTGATACCAACCAAAACGAAAAAATTGGTTTAAGCAACCTTAAACACCAATTGGATTTAATTTATCCTGAAAAATACAAACTGGACATAAAACAAACTGAACTTCTTTTCGAGGTGCTGTTAACAATAGATTTAAAACCCGAAAAAGCAAACCGGTATGAAAATACGATGCTTGTTGGTTGACGACGAACCTTTGGCTATTGGATTATTACAAAAACATTTGCAGCAACTGGATTTTTTTGAGGTTGCCGGTACCTGTAATAATGCATTAAAGGCCATTGAAGTGTTAAATACACAGCAAGTCGACCTTTTATTTCTGGACATTAAGATGCCAAAGATTTCAGGTTTTGATTTGCTGAAAACCCTGCGAAATCCTCCTAAAACAATTATTACAACTGCTTACAGGGAATATGCGCTTGATGGCTATGATTTGGATATTATTGATTACCTGCTAAAACCTATAACATTCGACAGGTTTTTTAAAGCAATTGAGCGATATCTGCGCAATGGAAACCGGGTGGTTCCGGATGTATTATCTTCTTCGGAAGACAAATTCATATACTTAAAATCCGGTAATAAATATGTTAAACTAAACATTGACCATATTTTATATATCGAGAGTTTGAAAGATTATATAAAAGTGCATACTAAAGAAAAACCGGTTATTTCCAAATACAAAATCGGCGACCTGGAAAAAAAGCTGGAGAAAAAAGGCTTCCTGCGGGTACATCGCTCATTTATTGTGAATTTAAAAAACATAACTGCTTATACTGCCGCCGATATAGAAATCGGAACTACTGAAATACCGATCGGCTTAAGTTATAAAGAGTACGTATTCAAAACGCTCAATACCGTTTCATAGCCAGGTTGAAAATTTCCAGGATTTTTCACCGACTCCAACCCGCGTCTTACCGATAAAAACGGCCTCTACGCCTAATAGAGGCCGCTTTGCTGTAACGTTTTTTTGTGGTGATCGTCTTATTGGTGTATTTAAAAAGATAGAAAAATACAACAACACACAATCAAGAATTAAAAATTAAGAAACCATGAAAACTACAATACTTACAATAGCAACCGTGTTCACAGTAGCATTAGGATTAACAAAAACCACATATGCTGCACCAGTAAATAAAAGCGCAGTTACCGTTTTAACCGACATCACCGCCATCAATAAAATCGAAGTTCGCGGAAATGTTGAACTATTTATTTCTGATGGTCCTGCCGACCAGGTAAAAGTTTATAACAAATATTACTCTGAAAGCGCTTTGGTGCAAAGCAAAAACGGTGTATTGCGCATTGCCTCATACGCATCTGAAAAATTAGTGGTATGGGTTACTGCAAAAGACCTTAGTTCATTATCCGCTTATGATAACGCCCAGGTAAAATCATTTGGTGATATTTCAAAAATTGAATTTGCTGTTGATCTGCATAACAATGCCTCAGCAAACTTAAATTTAAATGCCTTTAATGCTAACGTAACCGTTAACGATCGCGCAAAAGCCGAGTTAAAAGGATCAGCTGAGGAGTTTTATTTAAACCATAACATCGGGTCAACTGTAAACAATTACAACTTTAAAGCTGCTCATTACACAGAAAACAGAACAGGTATAACAATTGTCAACAAAGAAGACGACCTGGCTGACCTTTAATACACCTTGAAAAATCAACATAATCTGGAAAGCTATCCGCCAAGGCGGGTGGCTTTTTTTATAAATGCGCTGCGGATTGTTTTTTAGTCCCGGTTTCATCGCATTTTAACCGGCGACACCCCAAATTTCTTTTTAAAGGCATTGCTGAAATGCTGTACCGAAGAATAGCCTAATTCAAATGCGATCTCGCTTGCTGATTTTTTCTTGTCCAGCAAATCATTTTTAGCCAGCTCCAAACGGGTATCTGCCAGGTAGCCGAATACCGTATTGCCAAAGATCTCTTTAAAACCTTTTTTTAACTTATACTCATTAATACCCGCCACCTTTGCCAGCTCAGATAAGCCGGGTGGCATGTCAAGGTGTTTTATCAAATATTCGCGGGCATAAATAATACGTTCCTTATCGTACTCTGTTTTTAAATACTTTGGGCCGGAGTTTTGAAAGTTATTATACGCCTCGGCTTGCAACACCAACAGTTCGATGCTTTTTGACAGCAGGAACATCTTTTTAAGATCGTGCTGGTAATTGCAGTTTACCACTGCGTTTATAACGTTGAGCATATTAATGTCCATAAACAAGCTTTTGTTGCATAACGCGACGGTTTTACCTTCGGTTATACTATCTCCAAAGCGTTTCAGCGCTTCATTTGAGTCCCCGGTTACTCTCAAAAAAGCATCCCGGGTAAACTGTATCATAAAAGTATTTACGTAAAGCTCATCGTTCTTTAGAGTACCCTCACCGGTTTGTGAATAGAAAAGGTTGTGCTGGTATTTGCCCAATTCAAAGGGTTTTTCAAAATGCCTACTATTGACGGTGGTTTTGCCCTTCATATTAAAATAGAGCGTCACCATATCAAGATCGCCTTTCCATTCCATTTCTAATTGTTCCTTATAATGCCAGTTTGAATATCCCAGCCGGATACCGTCGAAATACCACTGCTGCATTTTTGCGTCGGCAAAGGGCAAGTTAATTTCAAGAGAATTTTCAACCAGCTTACTGCTGTTAAAGTCTTTTGATGAAAGATCATTAGCATGAAGGATTTGATTATCGGCTTTGTTTCTTAATTCAAATGGCATTTTCTCCCGGTTATATAACTTTTGCTCCGTTTGATGTAACTTGCAAGGCAAGGTTTCGATGGATATTTGTCTTATAAATTACTTGTATTTATTAAACTCATAACGATGATTTAAGTTACAGGCAATCAATTAAAATTTACTAATGAACTTCAAAAAATTAAGACAAATGATTAAAGTAAAAGGAGATGGAAATATAGTTTCCAAAGAAATAAGTGTGAATTCTTTTGTACGCTTACACATAAGGATTAGCGGTACGATTGAGCTTTACCAATCGGACGAAGAAAAGGTAATAATAGAAACCGACGAAAACTTGCAGGAGTACATAGATATACAAAGCTCGGGTAGGACGCTTTACGTTACCACTGAAGGAAAATTGCGCGTACCTGATTTCACCTCGCTAAAAGTTAAGATTTTTTACCGCCAAATGTATACACTGTACAATGGCTGCGAAAATGCGTCGCTGGTTTGCGCCAACACATTAAGATCGGGCGAACCTGTTGAAATAAAAATTTACAGCGACAAAAGCACCAGTGTGTTGGACATCGACGCTGCCTCTATTAAGCTGATCACAGCCTGTGTTGGCAATGTGCAAATAAAAGGGGCCTGCAACTTGCTTGATATCAATGCGAAATCGCAAGGTGACCTTGATGCCAAGGCAATGAACGCAAAAAATGTCGTCCTCAAAAACTATTCGCAAGGTAATATCGACCTTTTTGCAGATGAAACCCTTACCATAAGCAACTACGGCCAGGGTAATATACATTACTGGGGTAATGGTATTTTAAAAGACATCAAACACCATGGCGATGGTGAGGTTAGGCACCAGTTAGTCGATTGATATGACAACAGTTGAGATATTCAGAACAAATGTAAATTGCAGAGAGCTGGCAGATAAGGTTTTAAAAACGCTCCGTACCAATCTGCCTCATTACCTGTTCAATTTCGACCTGGAAGACTGCGATTGTATCCTTCGTGTTGAAAGCGCAGGCGTCCCCATCGAAATCGCCAGGATCATCAAAGTAGTGGAAGCAGATTGTGTTAAAATCAGTTTGTTTGAGGATTGAAGGAATATTAATTAACAAAGTCGGTCGCCGGTTAATTTTTATTTAAATTTTTTTCAGGTTTTCACCGACCCCAAACCCCGCCTTACCGATAAAAACGGCCTCTACGCCTAATAGAGGCCGTTTTGCTGTAACGTTTTTTCGTGGTAATCGTCTTATTGGTGTATTTAAAAAGAAAGAAAAATACAACAACACACAATCAAATTAAAGCAACCATGAAAACAACAATCTTAACAATATTCACTGCACTGATTTTAAGTACAGGAATAGCAACAACAACTTTTGCAGCAACTGCAAAAGACGAAAACGTAACCGTTTTAGCAGGCATCAGCGCAATCAACAAAATAGAAGTACACGGAAATGTTCAACTTTATATTTCTGACGGAGCTACCGACCGGGTAAAAGTTTACAATAAATATTATGCTGAAAGCGCATTAGTTCAAAGTGCAAATGGCGTGTTGCGCATTTCATCATACAAAGCTGAAAAATTAGTGGTATGGGTTACAGCAAATGACCTTAGCTCAGTTTCAGCTTATGACAATGCCGAAGTAAAATCTTTTGGCGACATTTCAAAAATTGAATTCAATGTTGACCTGCACGACAACGCAACAGCAAAATTAGCTTTAGAAGCTTATAGCGCTAACGTAACCGTTTCCGACCAGGCTAAAGCCCGCTTAAGTGGCAATGTAAACGAAGTTGATTTAAAGTACAGTCATGCAGAAAATGTTAATTATAACGACCTCGTAACAGTACATTGTTCAAAAACATGTACTACAACTTCCGCACGTATCAGAACTGAAGCAGATGAGTTGGCCGACCTTTTTTAACCTTAAGGCAGGAGGCCTTAAATTAGAGATACAAATTTGCAGTTCCCTTTTTTTCCTAACTAAAATATACAACTGAAAAAGCTACCCGAAAACGGTAGCTTTTTTTACTTTTGATGTAACTTAAATTATTTACCTGTAGTCAAAAAACTTAAAAGATGAAAAATATACAATTAGCAATATTTGTTTTGCTTGCCGGCATTACGCTGGGCGTTTTATCCTCATGCAGATTCAGCTGCGTACATGGTTCGGGTAAAGAGGCTTCCGAAACCCGTAATATGGGTCATTTCAGCAGAATCGATATTTCGGGCGGGTATAAAATTGTGTTGAAACAGGATAGTTCCTATTCACTAAAAATAACTGCCGACGACAATTTGTTAAAGTATATTAAAACTGATATTGATGGGAGCGGGCTCCGTATCCATTCAAACAAAAATATGTGTAACTCCGGGCAGATAACTGTTAACATCGGCGTGGCTAACCTTGATGAGATAAAAGCTTCAGGTGGGGTAGAAGTGGAGTCGGACGGAAAGATCAATACAAAGGATATCGCATTTAAATTATCGGGTGCAACCAAAATAACCATGGATCTTAATGCTGCTAATGTGACCACAAGAGGCAGCGGCAGTACCGAGTTAAACTTAACAGGCCAGGCCACCTCGCACGATATTGAACTGACCGGAGCCGGCACAGTTAAAGCATTGGATTTTGTGGTTAGCAAATGCAATATCGAAACTTCGGGTGTTGGCCATTGTGAGGTTAATGTTTTAAATACCCTCAGCGTACATTCTACAGGCGCTTCAGAGGTGAAATATCGCGGCAACCCTTCGAATATCACCAATAATAAATTGGGCGCTTCGTCATTAGAAAAGGTTGATTAGATAGTAGGGAAGTCCCGAAGTCAGTAAAGTCCGAAAGACTGGAAGAATTTAATCTTCAATAAAGAGTTCTTCAAACTTTTGGACTTTACATAATGACTATAGAAGATACTGTGAGGTTAGCGGATTAATCAAGTAAATAGTCCACAAACCAGACCACCTATTAAACCAAGTCCCAAAATAGGTTTGTATTGTTTTGTAATCAGGGCATCCGGTATGCTCAAAACAAAACCAATTATAGCCCCTTTAAGCCATCCCGCACCTGGGACCTCCAGGTTGAAGATAATAAAGCCAATGGAGAACCGACTAATAAATGAAGCTACCATAGCCGTTTGTTTGTTCTCGAATTTCATAAAGAACATAGGAATAACTGAAACTATTCCAAATATTATTCCTGCAATAATGCCCTTGTCAATATTTGTCATAAGATTTATTTTTTTAGTTCATATGATTCCCGCAACCAAGCTAACAATTCATCATCTATGTCTTTAATATCAGTTAATTTTATCGAATGGTGAAATCTATTAATTGAGGCTTGCTACAAACTTTACTGACTTTCGTACTTTTCGTAATGACTATTGAAGAAATTGTAAGGTTGACTGATTGGTATAAAGAACTTATTCATAGATTTAAAGCAGTAACGATATATGAATTGGGACAAGAGATAATTAATTATTGTTTAGCTTTTGAAATCGAATCCTGATGATCTTGTTCCAATTGGGCGGCTATTTTCATCTGTTCTGATTTTAGATATCCTGAATCTCTTTTTATTCCATTTTTAACATCTAACATGTTTTTTGCCTGGACTTTTGAAAGATCGAATATGGTATTATATATAAAAATAACTGCATTGGTGTCTTTAGAACCATTTTTAAGTGAATCTAATACCCGGTTGTAATCTGCAAGCTTAATTTTATAAGCATCACTTTTAAGTGCACGCTGCATATAATCTGATTTACTGGCTTCTTTTTGCTTGCATGAAAACAATCCAATTAATAGTGATAGGTAAAATAAGTGCTTCATGTTTTTAAGTTTTATATAAAAGTAACGTTTTTGATGTGATATAATAAGTTGCAACTTTGTGTAAACAAGAAACGAATGATAACCACTTAGTCCTAATGAGGAACTACTAATTTGATAAATGTGAAACTGAGGAACTATCTTTTTTCGACAGCGTCTCAGTTTGAAATTAGCGTATAACTAAAAATAAAACGAGATTTGAAAAAGGCAAAGTAAGCAACCCATCACTTAATATTCAATATGAACATACAAGAAGAGATCGAAGAATATATTACCAGCCAACCTGAACCAAAACGTGGTGATATGAAAGAATTGCACGGTTTCATACTTCAAGTGTTACCGGGATGTAAATTATGGTTCTTAGATGGTAAAAACGATGAAGGTAAAATTGTCTCTAACCCTAATATAGGATATGGATCTTACACCATAAAATATGCTAATGGAACAACCAGGGAGTTTTATCAAATTGGTTTAAGTGCAAATACAACCGGAATCTCTATTTATGTACTTGGTATCGAGGATAAGACATATTTAGCCCAAACGTTTGGAAAAACACTTGGCAAGGCCAGCGTGACCGGGTATTGCATTAAGTTCAAAAATTTAAAGGATATAAATATCAGTATACTTGGGGAAGCAATACGGTATGGAGTTGCAGCTACAAGTAAAAAATAAAATTCAAACTAAGACACCACAGGAGCTGGATTATACAAGGATGTTACGACTATAGAAGAAGTAGTAAGATTGGCCGATTAAAACACGAAACTTATCCATACATTGCGCCCCATCTAATAAATGGCTCGGTACCTTATTATAAATGAAAAAATATATATTTATCATAACTGGTGTTGTAATAATTTTAATAGGATTTGGAATGTTTTGTTTTGGAGTATCGATGTTTGCTTATCAAGGGCCGCCTTTAAGTGAATTTAAGAGTAAACTGGGAGAATTTTCATTCTCCTGGTGGTTTCCTACTATAATATTTGGAGCAGCCGTTTTAGTAGTTAGTAAAATAATAAAATCCAACTGAGACACTACCGACTTTCGCACTTTCAAACTTTCCGACTTTTTTCCTTACCTTTGCCCCTCCAAAAGCAGGCTCCCGCCGTTTGCGGTTTTAAGTTTAAATATTATTAAGTAAGATGAATATTTCAAAGGAAAAAGTCGATAACCTGAACGCTATTGTTAAAATTAATATCAATCCCGAAGATTATCTGCCCCGTGTTGATAAAGCGATAAAGGAAAATGCAAAAAAGGCTAAGATACCTGGTTTCCGACCTGGAATGGTACCTGCATCGCACATCAAAAGAATGTATGGTAAAAGCATTTTGGTTGACGAAATTAACAACATGCTTTCAGATACTTTAAACAAGTATTTAGAAGACGAGCAACTGGAAGTTTTAGGACAACCCCTGCCAAAATTTGAAGAAGACAGACATTATAACTGGGACTTTGCCGATAATTTTGAGTTCAATTATGAAGTTGGATTAGCACCTGAGTTTAACATCGACTTTTCACCGAACGATAAAATAACCCAATACGTAATTAAAGTTGATGATGAGACTTTAGCCTCACGTATAAAAAATATTCGCCGCAGCTATGGCAAAATGACAAATCCTGACGTATCGGCAGACGATGATGTGCTTTACGGAGAATTAACCCAGCTTTCGCCAGATGGTTCTGTTTTTGATGGTGGCATCAGCAATACCGCGTCGGTTCGTTTAGATCAAATTCAGGATGAGGCAATAAAATCTTCACTGATAGGATTGAAAAAAGGCGACGAAGTTGTGCTGGATATTCAAAAAGCATATAACAACGATGCAGCAAAAGTTGCAGGCTTGTTAAAAATTGGAGAAGATTTAGCAGCAGATCTTAAATCGAATTTCAAACTAGCGGTAAAAAACGTTAACCGTTTGGAAGAAGGTGATCTGAACCAGGAGTTCTTTGACAAATTATTTGGTGAAGGTGTTGTAACAACCGAAGAAGAGTTTACAGCTAAAATCACTGCCGAATTGGAATCAATGATGGCGCAGGATGCAGAGCGCAGACTGCAGGACGATATTTATAACTACAGCATAGGCAAAGTTCAGTTTGAATTGCCTGACGAGTTTTTGAAACGTTGGCTAAAAGCGACAAACGAAAAGTTGACGGCTGAAGAACTGGCGGGCGGATATGGTGATTTTGCAAAAAACCTGAAATGGACCTTGATTGAAAACAAGGTTATGAAGGAAAATAACATCGATATAAAATACGACGAAGTTTTTGAAATGGCTAAACTAAGCCTGGGTCAGCAATTCAGAATGTACAGCCCTCAGGGGATAAGTGATGAGCAATTGGGTCAATATACCGTTCAATACCTGCAAAAAAAGGAAAATGCCAATAAAGCATTTGAAGAAGTAAAAGCCCTGAAAACATTTGATTACATTAAGGGCGCCGTTACTTTGGAACAAAAGGAAATATTGTACACTGATTTTAATAAGTTGTAACCTGCGAAGTCAGTAAAGTCCGAAAGCCGGGAAAGATAGATGGAAAAGCTTCTACTTTCAGACTTCCGGACTTTTCTGACTTCCGACTCTCTGATTTCCGACTTCTTCTTCCCCCTTCCCACCAAATAATTTACAGTCAACAAACTTTTGTTAAAAAAAGTATACAAGTAAAAACTATATTTATCGCGATTAAAACCCGCATCTTAACAAAAACAAAATCATGAGTAGTAATATTGATAAAAACGAATTCAGAAAGTATGCTATAAAACATCACCGTTTAAATGGCATATATGTAGATAAATTTATAGGAAGTGTGGAAAGAAGTACCCTTCCAACCGGGATGACGCCTTATATTATTGAAGAACGCCAGCTAAATGTAGCACAAATGGATGTTTTTTCGCGCCTGATGATGGACCGCATTATATTCTTAGGTGATGCGATTTATGAGAATATTGCAAACATTATCCAGGCTCAATTGCTATTTCTACAATCGGCTGATAGTAAACGTGATATCCAGATTTACATAAATTCACCTGGTGGCTCGGTTTACGCCGGTTTGGGCATTTATGATACGATGCAATTTATATCAAATGACGTGGCAACCATCTGTACAGGTATGGCTGCGTCAATGGCTGCAGTACTGTTATGTGCTGGTACTGTGGGCAAAAGAGCAGCATTGCCGCATGCCCGTGTAATGATACATCAGCCATCTGGTGGAGCACAAGGGCAACAATCTGATATAGAAATTACGTATCACGAGATAACAAAGTTGAAAAAGGAACTATACCAGATCATTGCTGACCACAGCGGCGCTCCTTTCGATAAGGTTTGGGACGCATCAGACCGTGATCATTGGATGATTGCCGAGGAAGCGAAAGAGTTTGGCATGGTTGATGAAATACTACGTGGAAGTAAGACAAAGAAATAATATTTGAAGTCCGGAAGTCCGTAAGTCGGAAAAGTCCGAAAGCTAATAAAGGTTTTTACTTTGGGACTTCGGTCTTTCCAACTTTCGGACTTCATAATATAATATTAATTTGTTAAATTTGAAAAACAAAATCTGAACAGATGAATAAAAACAGCAAGGAAATCAGGTGTTCATTTTGTGGTGCCGGCAAACAGGATTCATTAATGCTGATAGCCGGGCTCGATGCCCACATTTGCGATAAATGTGTAAATCAGGCCAACGAAATATTAGCCGAAGAATTAAAGGTAAGGAAAGTTAAAACTTCTCCGTCGGCCCCTGCGGTTTTAAAACCTGCGGAAATTAAAGCTCACCTTGACCAATATGTAATTGGCCAGGATGATGCAAAAAAAGTGTTATCGGTAGCTGTGTATAACCACTATAAACGGTTAAACCAGCGAGTAGAGAAGGATGAGATAGAGATTGAAAAATCGAATATCATTATGGTGGGCGAAACCGGTACCGGTAAAACCATGCTGGCTAAAACACTGGCTAAAATTTTGAACGTTCCGTTTTGTATTTGCGATGCTACAGTTTTAACTGAAGCAGGTTACGTGGGTGAAGATGTTGAAAGCATTTTAACCCGGCTGTTACAATCTGCCGATTACGATGTGGCAACTGCCGAGAGAGGCATTGTTTACATTGATGAGGTTGATAAGATTGCCCGCAAAAGCGACAACGCTTCGATTACGCGCGACGTATCAGGTGAAGGTGTGCAACAAGCCTTGTTGAAAATATTGGAAGGAACCATGGTGAATGTACCGCCTCAGGGAGGACGCAAGCACCCCGATCAAAAAATGATCACAGTTAACACCAACAACATTCTATTTATTTGCGGAGGTGCGTTCGATGGCATCGAAAGAAAGATTGCCAACCGATTACGTACGCAAACCGTTGGTTATAAAATGAAACGCGATGACAGCGACGTAGATTTAAAGAATCTGTATAAATACATAACTCCACAGGACTTAAAATCATTTGGTTTGATTCCTGAATTAATTGGACGTTTACCTGTACTTACTTACTTAAATCCGTTAGACAGGGAAGCATTGCACAATATTTTAACCGAGCCCAAAAATTCACTGTTGAAACAGTACAAGAAGCTATTTGAATACGAAGGTGTAAAACTGGAGTTTGACAATAACGTGCTTGATTTTATTGTTGACAAAGCAGTTGAGTTTAAATTAGGTGCCAGGGGATTACGCTCAATATGTGAAGCGATAATGATTGATGCCATGTTCGAATTTCCTTCGAAAAAGGACGTTAAGCGCTTAACTGTCACTTTGGATTATGCTCACGAAAAGTTTGAAAAATCTGATTTGAAAAAATTAAAGGTTGCTTAACAATTAATTATTCGTCAATTATTTATATTTGATATATTGCAAACCCTGGCTAACGCCGGGGTTTGTTGTATTTATATCGGCCGGTTAAGCGGCTAAAAGTAAAATGTACTTTAAACTACCTACTGATGAATGAGCACTTAGATTTAAAAAAAGACGAAGATTTAAATAAGGGAAAAAAAACAAAAGAAGTTCAGAGTGCGGTAACGTCCGGATTAAAAACAAAACAAGCCATTGTGACCAACTGGCTTCCGCGTTATACCGGTCGCGCGCTGGCAGATTTTGGCGATTATATTATCCTTACCAACTTCTCTAAGTATATACAGCTGTTTTCGCTGTGGAATGATAATGCACCCATATTAGGTTTGGATAAACCCATGCAAAGCG
Source organism: Mucilaginibacter sp. (assembly GCA_036498965.1). Taxonomy (GTDB): domain Bacteria; phylum Bacteroidota; class Bacteroidia; order Sphingobacteriales; family Sphingobacteriaceae; genus Mucilaginibacter. Next base: position 10,035 of record DASYEP010000145.1, on the reverse strand, counting down.
TAACGGCCGATGGTATCACGATCATAAATTTCGGCATGGGAAGCTCGGTGGCAGCTACTATAATGGATTTACTTTCGGCTGTAAATCCAAAGGCCGTTATATTTTTAGGTAAATGCGGTGGTTTAAAAAGAAAGAATAATGTTGGCGACTTAATATTGCCGATTGCGGCCATACGAGGCGAAGGAACGTCGAACGATTATTTACCGCCCGAAGTACCCGCGCTGCCGGCTTTCGCGCTGCAAAAGGCTATTTCGACCACCATACGCGATTATGGGCGCGATTACTGGACAGGTACCTGTTATACCACCAACCGCCGTGTTTGGGAACATGATAAGGAATTTAAGAAATATCTTAAAAAATTAAGGGCGATGGCTGTTGATATGGAAACAGCTACCATATTCACTACTGGCTTCGCTAACAAAATACCTACGGGCGCCCTTTTGCTCGTGTCCGATCAGCCGATGATACCCGAAGGCGTCAAAACCGCCGAAAGTGATTCAAGCGTAACTGAGCAGTATGTAGAAACGCATTTACATATCGGCATCGAATCACTGAAGCAGTTGATCAACAATGGGTTGACGGTAAAGCATTTGATTTTTTAAAGCCTCACCCTGCCCTCTCCAAAGGAGAGGGTTCAAAAAGGAGCGAAGTTAAAGTCCTCTCCTTTGGAGAGGATTTAGGTGAGGCGTCACTTAATCTAACTAATTCCAAAATATGTCACCTAAGAAAGCTAATTTTGAGTCGGGGATTATTCGAATCTCTTTTATAAACAGCCTATAAACGCATGTGGTATAATAATATATTGGAAACCATTGGCAATACGCCTATGGTTAAGTTAAACAAGGTCACTAAAGATATACCGGCTACGGTTTTGGCTAAGATTGAGACTACCAATCCCGGTAATTCCATTAAGGACCGCATGGCTCTTAAAATGATAGAGGACGCCGAAAAAAGTGGCTTACTCAAACCTGGTGGTACCATTATTGAAGGCACTTCGGGCAACACAGGAATGGGTCTGGCTATTGCAGCTGTTATAAAAGGCTATAAATGTATTTTTACCAGCACCGATAAGCAATCAAAAGAAAAGTTTGATGCCCTGCGTGCTTTTGGAGCGGAAGTTATCGTATGCCCCACAAACGTTGACCCGGAAGATGCGCGTTCTTATTATTCTGTTTCGTCACGCTTAGAGCGGGAGGTACCCAATTCATGGAAGCCTAACCAATATGATAATTTGTCGAACTCGGTGGCTCACTATGAACAAACCGGTCCCGAGATTTGGGAGCAGACCGAAGGCAAGATTACACACCTGGTGGCGGGAGTGGGGACTGGCGGCACCATATCCGGCATCGCAAAATACCTTAAAGAAAAGAACCCGGCAATCCAGATTTTGGGTATTGATACTTATGGTTCGGTGTTTAAGAAATACAAGGAAACCGGTATTATGGATAAAAATGAGATCTATCCATATATTACCGAAGGCATAGGCGAAGACTTTTTGCCGCAAAACGTTGACTTCAGCCTGATCGATCATTTCGAAAAAGTGACCGATAAAGACGCCGCTTTAATGACCCGCGAGATTGCCCGCAAGGAAGGTATTTTTGCCGGAAACTCTACCGGGTCGGCCATTGCAGGTGTTTTGCAAATGAAAGACAGGTTTAAAGAAGGTGATGTTGTAGTTGTCATCTTCCCCGACCACGGCTCGCGCTACATGGGTAAAATGTACAGCGACGACTGGCTGCGTGACCGCGGATTTTTGAAAGAAGAGAAAATGACTGCCCGTCATATTATCGAGAAAAAAGACAATCAGCAGATAATTACGATCGATTGCGAGAAGACCGTGCTGGAAGCGATCAATACCATAAAATCGCTGAATATCTCGCAAATACCGGTAACCCAGAAGGGCATGGTGATTGGCAAGATCACCGAAAGTGACATATTAAATTCCCTGATAGACAACCCTTCCATCAAATCGCAGCCGATATTGAATATCACCACCAGCCCGTTCCCGTTTGTTGATCTGAATACATCTATTGACAAGATATCTGCAATGATAAACAAAGACAATATTGCGGTGCTGGTTGAAGATGGTGGACAGATTGAAATTATTACGCAGTATGATATTATAAACGCTATTTCCGCTTAAAAAACCTGTCATTGCGAGGAACGAAGCAATCTCGTAGCTAATGTATTAACGTTAGTGCATTGGCGCAAATGCAAACGAAGAGATTGCTTCATGCCTCGCAACGGAAATTCGATTATTTGCTTGATAATCAATAAATTATAAACACTTCTTTCGGTTGTAAATGGACATATTTCCCGCCCAATATTCAACGCTTTCAGCGAAAGCGCTTCAGAATTATATTACTGAAAGTTATAAGTTAGCGGTAACCCTTTGCAAATATCATTTGCGCGGAGTGAGCGATACCTATATAGTTTTTACCGAAGAAGCTAAGTTCATTTTTAAGGTTTATAGGGGTAGCCATCGCACTTACGATGAAATTGAAGGTGAAATCGAGCTCCTTAATATTTTAAGGGCAGACGGCGTGAATGTAGCCTGGCCGGTTCCAGATAATAATGGTGACTATATCCAAAAGCTCAACGCGGCCGAAGGTGAGCGCTATGGGGTGCTGTTCATTTTCGCGCCGGGAAAAACTTCAGTTATATTGAGTGACGGCGAATTGAATACGCTCGGACATGCGATGGCCCGCATTCACAATATCACTGCAGAAATAGAATTAAAGCATAAAAGGATAATTTATGATATAGAAACCACGCTCATTAATCCTTTGAAAACACTTGAACCTGCCTTTGTGGATTTCCCGGAAGGACACGCGTATTTACATGAAACGGCCATGCTTGTCGCAGACAAAATAAAGCAGTTTGACACAGCCAAATTTAGTTATGGTTATTGCCATTATGACCTATTGCCAAAAAACTTTCATTTTGATGAGGACGGAAATATTACTTTTTTCGATTTTGACTGGGCCGGAAAAGGTTACCTGGTTAATGACGTGATGACGTTCTTTTTCCAATATTATTGGTTGGAGTACTTTAAAAAAGTAAGCCGCGAAGATGCCGAAAAAGCTTTTGGCACTTTTGTATTAGCTTACAGACAGGTGAGGCCCTTGTCAGACGAAGAATTGAAAACAATACCGTACCTTTGGTTCAGCTTTATGTTATATGGCACCGCTTTTCAATATGACCACTATGATGATTTTTCAAATCAGTTTTTTAATACCCGGTACCTGAAAGATCGTGTTGAAATGATCAGATGGTTTGTAGAACAGTATTGCATATTCTAAAAACCATCTACTATCATGATAAAAAAAATGCAGTTTCTTAATGGACGGAGTTTAATGATTTCTTTTGAGCCCGTAACTTTATCACCTGATAAATTACGCCTGCAATAAAAATAACAACCAATACCATCTGTGCCTTTTGTACGAGCGGGTCGTTTGGTCCGGCTGCTAAGGGATGACTGATTGGCAACCTTGTTGAAGTCTCAACAATTGCTGGTATAAAAGAGAAAAATAAAGTTGTTGACATTAAGATTAGCTGCACGTAGTCGCCGGCTTTTCCGAATATCCGTTTGGCAAAATAGGCAATTGCAAGCAACACCAAAATTATTACACCCAGATAATGCCCCGGAGTTGGGTGCCCAAACCTCATTATCGGAAAGCCGGTAAGGCAGGTTAAAACTGTTAGCCAGAAGTAGCGCTTACCCCAACCGTTTACAGCGTCAATTTTCCCGTCTTTAAACAATGCCAAAAGTCCGGCAAGGAGGGCAAGGATACTTATTGCAGTGTGGATAATACCCAGAATTGAAAGGTGATTTGGTGTGAACATTGTTTTCGATGTTTGTTAGGATTTGAACAATTATTTTAAGAAGTTAATGAACAGGTAGCCTTGACGTAAACTAAACAATAAGCGAGGGGTACTAAAAAGATTTGCTTAGTTTCGTGATAACGTGGTTCAATTTACACATAAAATGCAGAATATTATTAAGGGTTTGAAATTTTTATTCCTGATAGGAGTGGTGGTTTTCTCTTGACGCTTTTCGTGGAAGTAATTTCATTCCGATTGTATCTTCATCACATCAATCAATTAAATTGCTTAATCAAGGAGAAAATCACGGGTTAATAAAACCGCAAACTCTATATTTGTTTAATGTTTACCTCCTTCATCCAGTTATACAAACAAGCCTTTAAAGGACTCTCAAAAAACAGCTGGTACCTGTCGGCAGTGATGCTGGTTAATCGCAGCGGAACAATGGTTGTGCCGTTTATGAGCATTTATTGTATCCATCAGCTGCACTTCTCCGTTGTGCAGGCCGGAATAGTTATGGCTGTTTTTGGTTTAGGATCAATCAGCGGCGCTTTTATAGGTGGTAAACTGACGGATAAGATTGGTTTTTATGATTTGCAGGTTGGCGCATTGCTCGCAGGCGGCACACTGTTTATCATTGTAGGTTACCAGCATACATTTATAACCATAGTGGCAGGTTCTTTTATACTGGGATTGTGCAATGACTCTGTAAGGCCTGCCAATTCAGCGGCCATTGCACATTATAGTAATGATACAAACAAAACCCGTTCTTATTCTTTAAATCGTTTGGCTGTAAACCTGGGCTGGGCCGTAGGTGGGGCGCTTGGCGGTTTCCTGGCATCGGTAAACTACCATTTATTGTTTTGGGTTGATGGCTGTACCAATATCCTTGCGGCGTTGCTGTTGTTAAAATTGATGCCGCGTTCAAAAGTGGTGAAGTCACTAATTTCGCATGAAAAACCCTTAGTCAAAACTTCAGCATATAAAGACAAGGAATACTTGCTGTTCATTTTGCTCGCAACGCTTTTTGGCATGTGCTTTTTCCAGTTTTTTATAATGCAACCTGTTTTTTATAAAATTGAATGGCATTTTAATGAGCGGCTCATCGGCTTTCTGCTGGCGCTGAACGGTTTGCTGATAGCCGTAGCGGAGATGGTGCTAATCCATAATCTTGAAGGTAAAAGAAACATTCTAATCTATATAAGTACAGGAATTTTAATCGGTGCTGTTGGGTTTGTATTACTTAACCTGGTACCGCACACTGCCATTGCCGCAACGTTTATTGTAGTCTTGATAACTTTTAGTGAGATGGTATGCATGCCTTTTATGAATTCATTTTGGATTTATCGCACAAGTGTTCATAACAGGGGAGAGTATGCAGCTTTGTACAGCATGTCGTGGTCGGCATCGCAGGTATTAGCTCCGTTTGTTGGCGGTTATGTAATTTCGTACGGCGGATTTGATTTGCTCTGGTGGGTATTGGCTGCGGCAAGCCTGATATCTGCTTCCGGATATATTTTATTATATTGGTTTAGATATCGTAATAAGGAAGTCCTCAATTTAAATACCTGATAAACAAATCCATTATGAAAAAGGCTTTAATACTGGACCTCGATAATACTATATATCCAGTTAGTTCAATTGCTGACCATCTGTTCGACGTTTTATTCTCCCTTATTGATCAAAATGCCGATGGTTTGAACTATGAAGATTTAATGGGTGCTAAAGACGAATTAACACGCAAGCCATATCATTTGGTCGCAGATAAATATAAATTTAGTCCCGACCTTAAAAATAGGGGCATTGAACTGTTAAATAATATAACCTATGATCTGCCGATGGAGACATTTGCTGAATATCAATACGTTAAATCCATCCCATTAGAAAAGTTTTTGGTGACAACCGGTTTTTCGAAATTACAATGGAGTAAAATAAAAATGCTCAGCATTAAGGACGATTTTGAGGAGATCCACATCGTGGACCCTGAATTAACCCGGCAGACAAAAAAAGACGTGTTTGCGGATATTATGAAAAAGCATAATTATGCGCCCCAGGACTTACTGGTAATAGGCGACGATCCTGAATCTGAAATAAAAGCCGCTAGAGACCTGGGGATCGAAACATTTTTATTTGATCCGGAAAATAAACATCCCGAAGCGATTGCAACTCATCGATTTAAAAACTTAAGACATGTCTTATCAGTTGTTTCCCTATAGATATTTTGCATTCAATATTTTTACCGTGACCAAAAGTTGCCCTACATGCCTCATGGTATGTTCAGCAGCGTGAACGTATAACCCAATAACTGTCGATGGCAGTTTGGCCCTGCCCACCTCCCTGGCTTCGGTTAAAACCGAAATGTCAGTTTGCTTTAGTTGAACTATAGCGTTATCAATTTGCTCATTGAAATGTTTTAACAAATGGCTAACCGTTATCGATTCAGCTGATTTTCCTTCAGAAGCGAGATATTCCAGTTGTTGCCGGTTAAGCTGCTTTCCATTAGCATAAGCTAAAAGCCTGTTAAGCACCCCAGTGAGGTGCTGTAGATGAAAGCCCGGAGAGGCAATTCCTCCCGGTCGTTCCCATAATAAGCCATCGGGAAAACCCTGCATTAATAGGCCAATTTCCTCCCTTGCCTGCAACAAAGCATGGGCAACCGGTTGTAGTAAGTCCGGGATATCATTTAAAGCACCTCTGAGCCAAACTTCGGGTTTGTTATCGCTAATCATTATTTTTTTAAGGCATCCAACTTTTGTTTAACCTCATCGTGACTTAACGTTTGCGGCAGGTGGTATATCTCTTTCACATGGTTGCGTGTATTGTCTGTCCAAAGCCAGCTTGTCCACACCATAAACCATATCCATTGAGGTTGCACACTTAATATTTCCGGTTTTGGCAATTCGCCTGTTTCTGTTAATGCGATTGGTTTTCCGTTTGCAAGTTTTAACAACTCGTTATAATCTTTTTGCTCATAGTCAGCATGGTAAACGTCTGCACCTAAAATATCAACATAATTTGGGCCAGGGTAGTAGTCCTTATAATCGTAGGCCTCATCAAAAGGTAGGTCCCTTAAACCATTTGCTCCCCAAATCCATATCAAGTTATTTAAATGATGATAATTAGTATATCGGTCGTACATCATTTTCCATAGTTTAGCTATCCCATTTTCACCCTTTTTGTTACCCCACCAAAACCATACGCCGTTCATCTCGTGATATGGGCGCCACAATACCGTTACATGGGCCTCCTGCAATTGTTTTAAATAACCGGCAATCACATCGATCTGATCAAGCCATCTCTTATACAATTTGGTTCCGGGAGTTGTGAGTTCAGTCCATTCTGCATCGGTAAGTTTACCTTGAATACTTTTTTTTCCAGTCATATGGCGGATTGTCAGTTGGCCGTCCCTCGTGCCACATCAAAGTAACGAGGTACCCTTCGTGCGATTTTTTTATTGCTTCATTTACTATTTGAGGTCCGAGGTCTTTATCGCCCCATAAAATAAAGTCGCTTCCCCATACCGCCGGAAACTTTCCGGTAATGGCTTTAGCGCTATCTGAAAATGTATTTAAGTCGCTGTTATAATTTTGCTGACCAGATAAAATGTATTTCCCCTTTATATCGTAGATAAAATTCAGTGTCTTTTTTACATCGGCAGAGGCATTTTGGTTTACCGGATTAAATTGTTGTGCTATTATGCGGACACTAAAAAGGGTCAGTAAAAAAAGCAAATAATATTTTTTCATTTTTATAAATCGTTATTAGTGGTTAAACGTATAAAAGAAAGCTGCGTTGGCCAGGGTTCAAAATTAGTAAAATCCGATGACCGTTTATGGTACACAGATTGCTTATAATACTTTATATTTACCACTTTAATACACTATGACGAAATTTATTTCGGTAAAAAAAATTATCCTGCCGGTTTTAATATTAGTTCTTTCAGTTGCTGTTTTAACATTCCAAAGCTGTAAAAAGAAGCGTTCGGCCCTTGCAAACGTCCTTTATAAAAAGACGCATAACAAAGTTTTTAAGGATTTCGACTCAGAAGGTTTTTCTGAAGTATTTAAAACTGTGCTCGACAGCGAGAAAACAAAAGTTTCCCATCGCGATGTAATTGCTGCATATTACAAACAGGATGATTACGTACCTGAATTTATAATTAAACACTTGTTTAACAATGACCTGTTAACTGCCGTAACCTATTTTGAAAAAGCGGACGAACACGGATTAGACTCATCAATTTTTCAGCCGGGTGAAATTAAAGGGCTGGTAAACAAGTTTAAAACTAAAAATGGCATCAAAACGATTGATGAAGCTTACTACGATATGGCAAAGCTTGAAATTGTTGTGTCAAACTCGTTGATCAATTATTCAGACGCATTGCAATACGGAGTAGTTAATCCCAAAAAAATATTTAAAAGATATTTTATGGCTACACGACAGCCGGATACTGCTTCTATGGTCCACGTTTTTCATATCAGCAATATGAAAGCCTATCTCGACAGTGTACAGCCTAAGAACCCACAGTACTACGTACTTCAAAAGGCATTCCTGAGCGGCATGCAGGCTCCTGGAAAAACGCAGGAGGAAACCAAACGTATTTTATTGGTTAACATGGAACGCCTGCGATGGAGAAATAAGCCATACCAGGATAAATATGTAATTGTAAATATTCCCGATTACTTTTTAAATGTAATTGATAGTGGCCGTTCCGTGTTGGAAATGAAGGTTTGCGTAGGAGAGGGGCGTAACAAGACCAACTCAAATACGCTGTTATCCTACAATGATACTGCTAAAGAAGATAAGCCCTATCCTAAAGAAACTCCGATTTTAAACAGCATGATACACAGCGTTGAAGTAAATCCGGTATGGAATATTCCGCAAAGTATAGCCAATAAAGAGATTATTGTACAGGCTGCTAAAGACAAGTATTACCTTGAAAATAAAGGTATAAATGTGTATAAGAATGATAAGTTGGTTGCAGATCCGGAGGATATTAATTGGTCGAAAGTTACCAGAGAAAACTCGGATTATGAATTTAAACAAAAGCCCGGTGACGATAACTCTCTCGGGAAAATAAAATTTCTTTTTAATAATGAGAGCAGCGTTTATCTGCACGATACACCGGCCAAATCTGCTTTTTATAAAAAGGATCGTGATGTAAGTCATGGGTGCGTACGTTTAGGTGATCCGCAGGGCCTGGCACTGAATTTATTTGGAGAAGGCGATAAATATACCACCATTGCAAAAGACATGAGCGAGGATAATCCCGAGCCTACTACAATATACTTACCGAAAAGGGTTCCGGTTTATATCACTTATGCCACGTGCTGGGTTGACGAAAGTGGAACCCTTCAATTCAGACAGGATGTTTATGGTTTAGACATTGTTCTTTACGATCATATGTTGAAATTCACTAACCCTCAAACAGGTTTAATTGCCCAAAATAACCGGTAAGATACCTGGTTAGAAAACAGAAAAGTGTCATGGGGTTTACTGAGATTCCTGAGCTTAAACTACTGAGTAAGAATCGGGAGATATATAGTTTAACGACTGAAAAACCCTGTGCGCATTGTGAAAATCCTTTGTGACTTAGTGTTGAAAATTCTACCACAAAGATCACAAAGGAGGTGCAAAGAACACAATGAATAAGTTATTGTTTTGGGTTGGTGAATAAGCTTTGGGAAGGCCCATTTATTTGTTATTAAACAGCCCCATGGCTAGGAAGTTACACTTAAGTATATCCTGCTTTCACTGATATCTGAACCCCTGATTTACAAAATTTTATGATTATTTCTCCCGGCGCATCGAATCGTCAGGTGTTTGCAATGAAGCAGTCGCAATATTATTATTGACAGGTTCCTGACTAACGAAATTGGCTGCCACATCTTCATCAAGGTATTTGGAAGTATACCTGCTGTCGTTACCATTGATAAATAAAACAGTTTTATCTTTAATAGTGGCGATTACCTGGCCAGCTACCTTTGGAGATACTGCAGGGCAACCAAAGCTGCGGCCAATACGCCCCTGGTGATTAATTTCACTTTGGCATACATAATTGGCAGCGTGTACCACAATTTCACGGGCACGGGCACTGGCATTAAAGCCTGTATCAAGCCCGTTAAGGTGTAATGAACGGCCATGCTTGCCGATATATATATCGTCGGTTAAATAGAAACCAAGGCTGCTTTGGTGAGAGTTAATATTGTC
>DASYEP010000144.1:0-2465 GCA_036498965.1 Mucilaginibacter sp. | reverse complement strand
GCCTCTATCTCTTTTATCAGTTCATCCCGTAACTTAGCCTGGAAATGGCTTCGCTTATCAAGTCGGGTTCCCCTTAATAAATCCTCGTTTTCCTTTTTCATACACTTTATTGTTGTGTATAGTTTTTTCCGGACGAGTCATGTATAATTTTTTCCGGGCCAGTCATCTACAGAAAAGATCAAACATTAAAAAACGAAGAACGGATCGCTATTCACGCTCGTATTTTGAATTAGCCGAAAAACCATATCTTTGAATATTAAATCTTAATGAGAAATATAAAAGATGAATTACAAAATATCATTCTCGGAGATGAATCGGTTGGCGCATCAGGTCAACTCAAAAAAGTCCAGATTTTCCTTAGAGGAAATGCGGAAACAGGTGTCGGTACTCAAAACCAGCAGCGTCTCAAAAGTGAAGAAGCAGCCGAACTCATAAGGTTTGCGAGTCGGGAAAAACACTTTTACGAACCTGAAATCAGGGAGGACGACTTTATTGCCTCCGGAGCCGAACAGCGCGTTTATCGCTATGATGGCGAGCATGTAATTAAAACCAACGGGGGGATATTTTATGAATATTGGCTGGATTACTTTAACAGTCTGCTTATCCACAATTATTTTTTTCCGACCACAGCCTACTCTTTTCTTGGGTTCAAAATTATTGAAGATGAATTATACGCTGTAGTAAAACAGGAGTTTATTGTTACAACCGATTCAACCAACCTTGCCGCGATAAAGCAGTTTTTAGAATATAACGAATTTATAAACAATCGTAACAACGATTATATCAATACTGCACTGGGGATTATTTTTGAGGACCTTCACGACGAGAATGTATTATCAAATAAAGGTGTTTTATTTTTTATTGATACCATCTTTTATCTAACCGGAAATTTTTATTTACTATAGTTTATTCAGAACTGTAATTTATCCCCAATTCCCTTAACTTTAGTCATTCTTAATTAGTGATTTAGCGAGTTAGTGATTTAGTGAGTGGTGAGTAGTGAATAGCGAGTTAAAAATAACTAATTCAATAATCCATTAAATCAAACCTTTTACCAAATCGATTATGAAAAAGCTATTACCGTTTATTGCTATTTTGTTTGCTATTCCATGCAGTGCGCAAAAGACCTTCATTGGAAAGATCGTAACTTATGACAAGCAACTGAATCAAATTATTGAGCCCACCGCCCAAATCGAGGTCGTCGGCTCGGGGATGGATTGGTCGGAAGGGCCGGTATGGGTAAAAAAAGGAAAATACCTGCTTTGTTCTGATACCCGGAAAAATGTTATATTTAAATGGAAGGAGGGTGAAGGTTTGTCGACGTTTTTAAAGCCATCGGGCTATACCGGTACAGTGCGTTATAGCAAGGAGCCGGGCAGCAACGGACTCATCATCAACAAAAAAGGAGAACTGGTAGCCTGTGAACATGGCGACAGGCGGATATCTGTGATGTCGCTTAAGAAAGGCGGTAAACAGACAATTGCAGATAATTACCAGGGGAAACGCTTTAACAGTCCGAATGACATTGTACAAAAATCGAACGGCGATTATTATTTCACCGATCCATCCTACGGCCTTCCCGACGATTCCATAAAAACGGTAACCGTTCGCGGTGTTTACCGGATCTCAACATCGGGCACGGTTACGCTTCTGATCCATGACCTGACACCAAACGGCATAGCCTTTTCGCCCGATGAAAAGATCTTATACGTCGGGCAGTCGCTGCCTGAGAAGGCGATTATTATGCAATATCCGGTAAACGCAGACGGAACCCTCGGCAAAGGAAAGCTGTTTTTTGACGCAACGTACCTGGTTAAAACCGGCTTAACCGGTGTCCCCGATGGCATGAAGGTAGACAAGAAGGGTAATCTTTTTACCACCGGTCCGGGAGGGATACTGATCATCACACCCGCCGGCAAACTACTGGGACGGATTGACACCACACTGCCCACCTCAAACTGCAACTGGGGCGATGATGGCTCAACCCTCTACATCACCGCCAGCGGTAAGCTTTGCAGGGTGAAGACTAAGACTGTGGGGGTGGGGTTTTAATGTAGGTCGGAATTTATTAACCAGGTATCTCTCGTCAGGAGAACAGCTTCGGGAAAAAGCGGGAAAAACAGAAGGCCAGTGAAGTGGGCTGGGGCATAGCAACTTTTTGCATGCAGAGTAATAGAGCGATAAGGTAGTTAAGCAAAAAGATTGCAGCCCAGCTGTTTTTCCTGCTTGTGCGCCAAGGCCCTTGGCGGCAAAGAAGCATTTCTGCTGACACGGTTTTGGTTACTTTTGCCAAGACAAAAGTGACTAAGCCTCCGCGGCTATGACATAGCCGTTAACCTAAGAAGTTTTTTTGAGAGTTTGATGAGAATGGGGCTTCGCCGTTGGGCAAAACCGCTTAGATTTTCCCATATTTGTGTAAGTTAATTTTTAAAAAAAAGGCGGTTGTTTTCCAGACATTTTGCCGC
>DASYEP010000143.1:0-41198 GCA_036498965.1 Mucilaginibacter sp. | reverse complement strand
TTTATACCTTAAATATATGAAAATCAGATGATTATTCCAAATAATTACTCAAGAAAAAACTAAAGGATAACCCCTTTTTTAATGCCTCACATTCATTAATTAAAAAGAGGCTGATCATGATTTATGATACAGCCTCTTTTTCTACTTATTATCAAATTGCTCCCCTTTAGGGGTTGGGGGCCTCTTATTGCCAGTGCCCTTTGCGCCAGCTGTATCCATGGTTTGAATGTGCCCAGGAGCCACGCACATAGTTGTGTCCCGGTCTTGGCTTGTCCCAGTGGCCGTGGGTGTAAGCATAGCTTCCGCCGTTCCATGCCCACTCGCCATCAATCCACACAGCTCCATCATACGGTACTACCGGCCTTTCGTAAACAGGCTCCACAGGTTGATCAGATACATAATAATCTTCTCCTGCGCAGGACGACAGGAATAAGGATACGCCCAGGGTAACGAGCAATCCTAACTTTAATAACTTTTTCATAGGTATTTGAAATTTTATTTTAACAATACCTTAATGACAAATTATTATAAAAAAAGTTTATGATTATCGTCTTTTGAACTTGTCTGCAATAACGAGATCCTTACTTCCGGGCGTATATTTATAAAACCCAATGCCTGATTTAACTCCTGTATGCCCAGCCGTAACCATGTTAATGAGCAACGGACACGGCGCATACTTTTGATTGCCGAAACCGTCATATAGCACCTCCAAAACAGCCAGGCAAACATCCAGACCAATAAAATCTGCCAGTTGCAATGGGCCCATCGGGTGTGACATGCCTAATTTCATTACGGTATCTATTTCGTCAACTCCCGCTATACCCTCATATAGTGTGTAAACGGCTTCATTTATCATTGGCATTAAAATGCGGTTCGCTGCAAACCCAGGATAATCATTTACTTCCACCGGAATTTTATCCAGCTGTCTTGATAAGTCCATAATTGTGCTGGTGACCTTGTCGGTAGTTGCGTAACCACGAATTACCTCAACCAGTTTCATCAGCGGTACGGGGTTCATGAAATGCATTCCAATTACCTTACCGGGATTTTTTGTTACCGAGGCTATTTGCGTGATAGATATTGACGAAGTATTGGAAGCCAGTATCGCCGAATCCTTGCAAGACTCGCTTAGTTGCTTAAATAGATTTAGCTTAATATCACGATTTTCGGTCGCCGCTTCAACTATCAGATCAGCATTAAAAGCCGCTGACTTGAGGTCGGTAAATGTTTTAATACGAGTTAATGTTGCGGTCTTAAGCTTTTCATCAATGACGCCTTTCTTTATTTGCCTGTCGAGATTATTAGTTATCATTTGTCGGGCATTATCCAATGCTTGCTGACTTATGTCGACCAACGATACATTGAAACCGTGCTGAGCAAAAGTGTGTGCGATACCATTGCCCATTGTTCCGGAACCGATTACAGTGATATTCATCATAAACGTCTATATTTTACTAAGGTCAGTCAAATTCTTTACTTGACAAAATCGAGAGGAAAAAGCCGTCTAACTCTATATCTCGATGTAACTTCCGGCATCAATAATTGCTTTTTTATTCAAAACGTTATATTCGGGTATATGGCCTAATAAGTTGGCTTTAGTATATTCCAGAATGAAAGTTTTTGAATATATATCTTTCAATCCGTTAAAGATGATACCCTTTATGCTGATTTTATGTTGATTTAAAGCATAAATAGATAAAAGCGTGTGGTTAATGCTGCCCAGGTAGTTTTGTGAAACAAGGATAACCTCTGCTTTTAACTGTTTAATAAGGTCGATTATTAAAAAATTGTCGTTTAACGGCACCATTAAACCTCCGGCACCTTCGATAATTAAAAAATTGTCAGTCTCAGGGAGTAATATTTTTTTTGGATCTATGGTTATACCGTCAATAGCGGCTGATTTATGAGGGGAAAATGGTTGTGACAATCGATAGGCTTCAGGATGAAATTGTGATTTCTGGTTAGTTACCAGGCCTTGAACTTTCATGGTGTCGCTTTCTTCAAGATCACCCGACTGAACAGGTTTCCAATAATCAGCTTTTAATTTTTCAACAAGAACGGTCGATACAACAGTTTTCCCAATACCAGTACCGATCCCGGTGATAAATAAGGTTTGTTTGGGCATTCTCTAATTGATTGGAATATTGTTAATTTAAATTATTTATGATATCTGCTAATAACGCTATATCAGTCTCTGTATTAAATGAATGTAAACATATTCTGATTCTTTCACTTCCTAATGGAACTGTCGGGCTAAAAATCGGACGCACATCTAACCCGGAATTCTGTAAACTTTGCGCAACCTCTCCGGCTTTTTCATTGCTTTTTAATATGAGGCATTGAATAGCACTTTCACTGTCAATCAGAGGAAAATCAAGTCTATTTGTTACACTTCTTTTAAAAAAGCTAATATTCTCCCTGAGCAATTCAATTTCCTTTCCCGACTCCAGCAAAAGTTGATAAGCCATTTTTACAGCGGCAATGCTATGGGGCGGCGCAGCAGTAGTATAAATAAAAGAACGGGCAAAATTTATCAGGTATTCCCTTAACAACTTGCTGCCTAACACGATAGCGCCGTGACATCCCAATGCCTTCCCGAATGTAACTATTCTTGCAAAGATCCTGTGCTCAATGGCTTCGTCAATCAGACCAAAGCCATATAAGCCAACCGCATGCGCTTCATCAACAATCAGGTTAGCATCATATTTCTCTATAAGTTCTAATATTTTGGTAATTGGCGGGGTGTCGCCGTCCATGGAATAAACACTTTCAATGGCTACGTAACAGTTTCCTTTGGCTGCCTTTAATTTATCTTCAAGGCTATCCAGGCTATTATGTATAAAGGTATAGCGGTTAGCGTAACTTAAACGTCCACCGTCAATTATCGATGCATGAATCAGTTCGTCAGTAATAATGGTATCTCCGCGCTGCGGAATTGACGAAAATAAGCCCAGATTGGCGTCGTAACCCGAATTAAATATCAACCCGGCTTCACTTTTGTGTAAGGTGGCGATATATTGTTCAGTTTCTTCGGTGTAAACAGAGTTGCCAGATAACAGCCTTGAGCCCGTAGACCCATTTAACAATAACCCGCGGCTGCTTATTTCTTCTTCAATTTTATTCTTTAAAGTTGCTGATCTTGCAAAACCCAGGTAATCGTTCGAACTGAAATCGACCAGCGAGTTTTCGGGCTTTAATGTTCTGTAAGAACCCGCAAAACGCCGTTCTGATAACTTCTTTTCAATAAATGTCTCCGAAGGCTTCAAAGTTTAAAATTTCCGCTAAAATAAGAAAGCGCCCCGGTTTTAGGGGGACGCTTTCTTTAAATTATTTTGCGCAACCGGTTTAATTGCCGCCGCCACCATTTTGCATCCTGGCGCGTCTTTCATCCAATATTTTTTGGTATGCTGTTGCTTGCTCAGGTGTTAAAAGCGCTTTAATTTTATCGTTGCTTGCCTGCATCATCGGGCGCATTGCCGAAAAATCTCCGCCTGCGTTACGTACGCTATCCATTTTTGTAGCCATCGACTGGTATATTGCAGTAATTTTAGCGGTTTGATCATCATTTAAACTAAGCTGCGTTTGCAATTGCTTTGCCCTGTCTGCGGGGCTCATTCTCTGACCGCCTTGGGCGCGGCTCACTGCTGAAATCCCCAAAAGGAAACAGCACATTAACAAAATTTTTTTCATCGTTTTAGTTTTTTTAATTGTTTTGATAAAGATAACCTCTAATGGTTTAATAACGACGATGTAACTTAATTGTTGCTTTTGTTGGAGTTGGTTAAGTAGTTGATTAAGTGACTTGTTAAATGACTCAATAAGTCAATTCTAACTATTCTCCAAATCAACCATTCACTAATTACTACCTTTCAAATCCGATATGGAACGCTGCATTTGCGTCATCATACTGGTCAGGCTTTCCAGGGTAGGTTCGGGTGGGGGTGTGGGCAGATTTGTTGAAATATATGCTTTGGCTTTCCAAATTTCCAGAACGTCTTCCCCGTCAATTTCGTAGGGCTCGTAAACCGGATTATCGGAAACCAGCTTCAACTTTTTATTTTCTTTAAATTTATTGCCGATACGCTTATAAACAACTCCATCGGTTTTGGATATAACCACATAGGTTTCGGCTGTTTTTACGTCAGTCCAGTTTTCTACGTATTCTCCTATAATAATAGAACCGGATTCCAAAGGAAGCATGGAATCGCCTTTTATCTCAAAAGCGCGATAAGTACCCTGCTTAAAAATAGGCAGACTAAATTTTGGCAGTTTTGCAACGTATTCCGGATCGGCATAACCGTTCAGATAGCCGGCGCTGGCTTTTAGCGGAACCAATTCAATATTCTCATTGTCATCTCTGTCAACAGAAACACTCAGCACGCGAAGATTTGTAGCATTTCCTTTAGATTTTGGAGACCATTTTTCATCGATAACTTCGTTAATAAAGTCATCAATGGACACCTCAAAGAACAATGCTATTTTTTTTAGTAAATCATACTTGGGATCGGCTCTCTCTTCTTCATATGCGCCTACAAGCGACCTTTTTATACCTAACTGATCGGCAAACTCCTGCTGGGTAAGCCCTTTCTTTTTCCGGAGAAACTTAATATTTGATGGAATATTTGACATAAAATTTGGAATTACTAAAATTATTAGTATTTTTATGCTCATAAAATTAGTAATTATTTTTTAAACAGCAAAATTTAATATCAAATGAAACGCTTTATCTATATTATTACCGATAGAAACCGCAAAAACCTGCATGTTGGCCTTTGTTCTGATCTTTTAAAAACCCTTGATTTTTACAAAAAGATGCCGACGTTATTTTTTGACAGCGCGCAACAGCTTAACCGATTGGTTTATTTTGAGGAGATAAATACAGAGGAGCAGGCGATGGAGCGGTTTAAAGTAATCAGTACCTACACAAGGCCGCAAAAAGAAAAAATGATCAGACCTGTTAACCCTGACTGGATAGATCTGACCATTGGTTTAAATTTTGAAAGCGGAATTAGGGTAAGGCCGCAATTGCGGCCTTCAATCAGTTCCTTAAGAAAAGCGGTTACTTTTTAATAAATTTTAACGCACCTGAATTCATGCAGTACCTTTTGCCTCCCCGGTCAGCCGGCCCATCGTCAAAAACATGCCCCAAGTGTAAGCCTGTGTTTTTTTCAATAACTTCATCGCGACTCATGCCATCGCTGTTATCCTGTACGATTTCAACCTTCTTAGGGTCAACCGGTTTTACAAAACTTGGCCATCCGGTACCGCTGTCATATTTATCATCAGAACTGAATAGAACTTCGCCGGTTGCTGCGCTAACGTAAACACCTTTACCGTGATTGTCGAAGTAGGCGTTATGATATGGCGGTTCGGTTCCGCTCTCAACCATAATATAATATTGATCAGCGGTAAGCACTTTTTTCCATTCCGCCGGAGTCTTGCTCATTTTGCGTTTAGGGTCATATTTTTTTGTTTGACCATTGCTTTGCTGACAGCCAAATGTTGTGATAACACTCAGTAATATCAATGCCAAAATTAATTTTTTCATTTTATAAAGTTTTTTATTTAGACGAAGGGAGTTAAATATCCTTACAGCTTTAAATTACGAAAAAAAATTAAGGTAGGTTTGTCAAAATTAAGTCTGTTTTATATGGCCTTTATTTTAGGTACCAATACAGAGTTCACAATATGCATTAAACCATTGCTTTGTTGAATATCAAGTTTACTGACAATGCTTTCGCCACCATTTTCATCTATTAAAATAATATTTCTGTTGGTATCAATCTTGGCGATCAGCTTGCTTCCGGCGAGTGTGGTAAATATAGCCTGGCCATTATTTGAATTGATTTTTTTCTGAATATCTCTTGAAGTTACCCTTCCCGCTATTGCATGGTAGGCAATCAGGTAGCTCAGGTCAAATTTACGACCCGGCCTTAACAATGAGTCGAGTTCACCGGCCGGTAATTTGTCAAAAGCCTTGTTGTTAGGGGCGAAGACAGTAATTGGCCCTTTACTTTTGAATGTCAGGGTTAGGCCAGCATCTTCTATTGCATTAACAAGTGTAGTATAATCTTTTGAAGCGGCCATATTTTCCATGAGATCGTTCGACGATTTCATGGGTGTTCCGTTAACTATTTTTGTTTTGCCCCATTTTGCTTTTATAGAGTCAATAGTGGGGGTATTAATAACCGTTTTTTGGGCAAATGAAAGATAACCACTAAGAACTAAAAAGATAAATATGACCCATTTTTTCATTGGGGCAAAACTACCACAAAAATATTTAACCATTAGTATAGACAAATGCATTTAAGGTTTAAATAACGTCAATTTTACATTATTATATTTTATGTCAAATCACCAACCCGGGGTAAATCCTAATCCAAACACGGGCTTGGTTACATCAGTACGATTAAAGGGAACTGCCAGGTACGGCTCCAAAACAAAGTAACCAAACATATTAACCCTAAGGGACACGCCTGCGCTTGTTGCCGGTACGCGCTGATGTTGTGCATAGATATTTAACCCGCCTGGAGTTTTACCAATAACATCCGGGCCCGACTGAAACTTTACGTGGTCTCCGGCGTCCCATGCCAAGCCGGCGTCAAAAAAAAGATTGAGCTCGGTAAACAAAAATTTCGATTTAAATTGCGAGAGTTTTTCAGGGCCCGTAAACGGCAAGCGCACTTCGAAATTTGCCACAGCAATACGATTCCCTGATAATTGGTCGCTGGTAAAGCCATTTGACGGTATTTTCCCCGATCCATTATTAAAAGTTTGTACTTCATATCCACGTATTAAAAAGGGATAACCTATGTACAATGGATATAGTGTCCCGGTATTACCGAAACGGCCGTATCCATATAACCTGGCCGCAAAAGTGACCGGCGCTACACGTGCATACTCACGAATGTCAATTGTTGGTGCAAAAAATTGGTAAGTGCCGAAATCATACTCGGCCTGCAAACGATAACGATAGCCTTTAAGAGGTGAAGCAACTCCAAAAAATGAATTATCGCCCACCAATGCGGTATTTACATTGTAAAGTGTAAATGGTGTTAAGATGATTCCATTATTTGTGATCTGGGAATTATAGGTCGAATTGGGTATATGGTTATGTGAATAATTTAGTTCGTTACCCAGGGTATCAAAAGTAGTTGTATACCTGTCGACCCTGTAATAATACCATGCCACTCCGGAGCCAAACTCTATCCTGGTTTTTTTTGTAATGGGATACGACGTAAACAGAGAAACCTGATCTTCAAAAATCCGGATCAAATCATAATTTTCGTTAATTGCAGGTATGGTTTTGCCACCGCCAATCGGGTAAAGGGTAGGTACCACACTATAATTGGCGGTTTGATAGGGTAGATGGGATATGCTTATCCCAAAATTCCAACGCCCCTCCTGATTTATGTAAACAAACTGTCCCCCGAAGTCATAAATTTCTCCATTTATAGCTACTCCGGCATATAGTTGATTGCGACCTAAAATATCGCTGAAAACCCCTTGTACTCCGCCTGCCAAGCCGGCGCCAAATTGGCTTACTGATGCACCTACGCCGCTGCTTGCCAGGTAATCGAGTTTAAACTTCGGTTTGTATGGAATCTCTTTGATCGAATCGGTCGGTATCTTGGGGTAAACGAGGTAATTATTCAGGTTTGAGTTAATCAGATCAACCCCAACCGAACGTGCAGGCGGCAATATTCCTGCACTAAAGTTAACATCTTGTCCGCCAACTGGTATTGCGGAGAAGTCAGACGCCTTTGCGTTATAAATGGAATATTTTTGAGCCCGGTAATATGAATATACTATATCGTTATTGTTGGAGATGCTTAAAGCAGGAGAGTATTCCGTGATGCCGCAAACACCTGTAAATAGATTAGTCATTTGCTCAACTTTTCCGGTTGCAGGAGTATAACGATACATGTTACGGAAGCCATCACGATTTGAAAGGAAATAAATCTGTGTTCCGTCTGATGAATATTCGGGGTTTAAATTATTTGCGCCATCAAAAAGTTTAATGTCTGTTATTTTCCCGGTTGCCAGATCTAATTCAGCCAGGTTAAAAGTTATGTCCTGACCCGAAGAATGATCATAGGTAGTCCGATCACTTGAAAAAATTATCTTTTTGCCATCCCTTGAGAAACTTGGCTGATAATCAGAATATTTGTCATTGGTTAACTGCGTAACCTGTTTTGTGTCAAAATTATAAAGGTACAAATCACCCTGTCCTTCAGCCAATCCCTGCAACACTATGCTTTTTCCATCGGGCGACCATGAAAGATTACTGAATTGCTCGGCTTTGCCCATCGAAACATCATCAATAATACGATCGTGTGCTACATCTACCACAACCATCCGGTTTCGGCCCTTGTTAAAAACACTGAACGCAAATTTTTTGCTGTCCGGCGACCATGTTCCGGCCGATTCAATAAAATTGAACTCATCAATATGCGTATTTGATACCTTACTGGTGAGTTTTCGCAAAACCTTCCCGGTTTTTGCGTCGGCCAAAAAGAGGTCAATAGCAAATAAACCCCTTTCCGACAGAAATGCCAGGTATTTGCCGTCGGGACTTATAGAAGGGGCGACATTTAATTTACCCGAGTTCTTATCGTCGATCACCCGATGACCAACCGGCACTTGTGCTGTATCTTTTAAAAAGGGTTTGTACGTTGTTTCAATCGCATTTCTCCAAAGACTGGATAATGTTTTATCATCATAGCCGAAGGTGCGTTTTATACCATATTCCAGCCCAAAGTGTGCCGTATTTTTAAAAAAGGGTACAATAACGGTGTCGCCATATGTTGAACCAATGAATGACCAGAAGGCTTCACCGTATCTATATGGAAAATACTTATTGCTATTAGTCAGGTCTCTAACTGTGGGTATATCGTGGTTCAGGTAGGCGTCCCGCATCCACATTGCGGTATACGAATCATTTTTACCTAACGACAGATATTCGGCCATACCTTCTATCATCCATAAAGGTAAATTATTTATATTTTCATAGCTTGAGGAGTCTTTTCCCAAAAGAATATGATACTGAAAAGCATGAACCAATTCGTGTCCAATCACATGCCTTGTAGTTTGATTGGTTTCCATTACGGGCATAACCACCCGATTTTTCAGGCCTTCAGTAATACCGCCGGTACCTACATCTATTTCGCCATCAACGGCGGTAGTTTGTTGAAAGTCGGGGTGATTGGCATATAATATGATTGGATTGGGCTTTTTAAAAGTATCCCTGAAAATTTGTTGGTGTAGCGTATACCAAAGCTCACTTTCCTGGGCAAACCGCTTTATCATACTATCATTTTTTAGATAATAGTAAATTTCGAAGTGGGGAGTTTTATAAACCTTAAATTTCAGGTTCTTATATCTAACCTTATTTTGGCCGAAATATTGAGCTTTTGTTTGCACGCTGAATAACAATAAGCCAATTGTGCAAACTATCAGGAATAAGTACCTTCTAATTAAACAGGGGAAATGTTTATTCATTTTAAGATGATAGATATGCGCTAAAATTAGTTAAAAGTATCTTAATAAATTTAAACCTTTCGCAACTCGCCATTCATAAAATCAACCCCTCACCATATAACTATTGTATAGTTGAATCCGGCTTGATAAATGAAGTATCTGCCGGTGCAGATAAGCTGTCGTCGGCAAGGGAATCAACCTGAATATGTGGCGATGGGCAATCATAATTTTTAGTGATTTTTGTCCATGGTTTTGGAAACATGCCATAAGTATAACCCGATTTTCGATCAGCATACACTTTTTCCATAAACGCACCAAAAATAGGAAGTGCCGTGTGTGATCCTTCACCACTTTCTGATGTTGTAAAATGCACGCTGCGATCGTCCGCGCCAACCCAAATGCCTGTTACCAGGTCTTTTGTAATGCCCATATACCATCCGTCTACATATCCTGATGAAGTACCGGTTTTGCCACCTATCTGGTTGTCCTTTTTCCATAAGCCAGGGTAATCCCATAAAGCCAGCGATGTACCCCCCGGCTCTTCCATACCACCTCTGAACATGTAAAGCATTAACCAGGCGACTTCTTCACTTATAACCTGTTCCGATTTTAAGGTAAACTCGTCCAATATGTTACCGTTTTGATCTGTGATCTTAGTTACTAGCAAAGGATCAATTTTTTTTCCTTTATTTAAAAATGTACTGTAGGCCCTCACCATTTCATAAACCGATACATCATTTGAGCCTAATGATACCGACGGAACGGATTTTAACGGACTTTCGATACCGCATTTGTGCGCATATTGTACAACTTTATCCCATCCAACCGCTTCAGTGACCTGCGCGGTAATTGAATTTACCGATTTTCCCATTGCCCAACGCAACGACATATCCTGATAGGAGAATTTGAAATCGGCATTTTTTGGTTCCCAGGTTTGTTGCCTGCCGCCGTCGCTATATTTAATGGATACCGGTTTGTCGGTAAACTTATCACAAGGGGTAAAGCCGTTATCAAGCGCTGTTAAATAAGCAAACGGTTTAAAGGTCGACCCTGCCTGACGCCTGGACTGGTTTACGTGATCATAGTTAAAATATTTATGGTTAATACCGCCAACCCACACTTTTATCTTGCCGGTGGTTGGTTCAATGGTCATCATACCAGTATTTAACAGGCGCGTATAATATTTGAGCGAATCGACACTTGAAAATGTGGTATCCTTTTCACCGTTACCGCTCCATGTAAATACGGTCATGCGTTTTGGCTTTTCAAAATATGCGTTGATAGCCGCCTGGTCGTTATTGTATTTTTTTTTCAGCAGTGCATAAATAGGCAAGCGTTCTTCGGCTTTTAATACAAAATCTTTTATTTCGTCCCCGTTTGAATCGCGCCAGGGGTCTTTATTACCCCAAAGGTCATTGAAACGTCTTTGAAGCATTTTCATTTTTTCAGCAACGGCTTCTTCGGCATATTGCTGAAGGCGCGGGTCAATTGTTGTATATATTTTTAGGCCGTCCTCATACAGATCATAATCATTCTCGTGGCACCATTTCTTCAGCCACCGTTCTACCGCCTGGCGGAGGTACGAATCGCCCTGGCCCTCATTTTCCACATAACTTAAATCAAGCTTAATAGGCTTTTTAACATTATCGTCATAATCAGCTTTGCTCAGATAGTTATACTTCAGCATTTGTCCCAGCACAATATTCCGACGCTCCAGCGAATGCTCCGGGTTATTTATAGGATTGTAGGTTGAAGTGGCTTTAAGCATCCCGACAAGCGTGGCCGCTTCGGCGGGATCTACTTTATCAGGTGTTTTATTAAAGATTTTTAATGATGCCGTTTTAACACCAAATGAGTTATTACCAAAAGGAACAGTATTTAAATAAAGGGTGAGTATTTGCTGCTTATTATAAACGTGCTCAATTTTAAATGCTGTAAGCCACTCTTTAAATTTATAAACAATGGTACTAATAACGGGGATGTGCCTTAAAAGTCCCTGTGATTTCTTTTTCCTGGTTTCAAAAAGATTTTTAGCCAGCTGCTGGGTAATGGTACTTCCGCCGCGCCTGTCACCTTTTGCTGTTGAAAGCATGCTGGTGAAAAATGAATAAATGTCGACGCCATGGTGACTGTAAAACCGAACGTCCTCGGTCGCTACCAAGGCATTTATAATACTGGGTGATATATCTTTATATTCAACAGGTGAACGGTTTTCTTTATAATAACGACCTATTAAAGTACCATCGGCATAGTAAACTTCTGAAGCTAAAGATAAGGATGGGTTTTTAATGTCGTGCATATCAGGCGAATAGCCAAAAAGCCACAGGAAATTTAGTTCGATGGAACAGAAAAAAATGATGGCAAAATAAATGAAGATGACGAAATATCTTAAATATCGGTTTGTAATACGTCGGAACATGTGGTAAAGATGTAAAATTATGGCCCTAATTCATAGCCATGAAAACAAAAATTAAGAACGTAATTTTTACAGGTAAATTTTAGGTTAACTTAGTATGAGTTAATTTTTTGTAAAACCGTTGCTAATCTATACGCTAAAAACAAAAATTGAGCAAAGTAGTTCATCTTGTACCCGGCGAATCACAGCCCAAATCCAAATATAATGAAGGACATCATTAATAAGTTTAAAATAGGAGACAATAAAAATTTTTCTTTGAAGGATTTTGACACTAGTTATTCAGCAAATTTCAAAAAAGAAGAGTCGGAGCATATTTTAAAAGACCTGGTAAAACAAACGTCCGAATTGCAATCGGCATTATATGCCGCCGACAAATATGCCTTGCTAATTCTATTCCAGGCGATGGATGCGGCAGGTAAAGATGGAGCGATAGCACACGCAATGTCGGGTTTAAATCCACAAGGCTGCGAGGTTTACAGTTTTAAACAGCCAAGCGCCGAGGAATTGGATCATGATTTTTTATGGAGGCATTTTAAGGCTATGCCACAGCGAGGACGTATTGGTGTACATAACCGGTCGCATTACGAAAATGTATTAGTAACGAAAGTGCACCCCGAACTATTACTAAAGGAACGCGTGCCCTGCATCAAAAACGTTAAAGATGCCGATAAAAAGTTTTGGGATCAGCGGTATGAAAGTATCAGGGGATTTGAGCAGCACTTAACCAGGAACGGAACTGTCATTATCAAGTTTTTTCTGCACGTGTCAAAAGATGAGCAGAAGGAACGTTTTTTAGAGCGTATTGACGACCCCGATAAAAACTGGAAATTTTCCGCATCGGATATTTATGAACGCAAGTTTTGGGATGATTATATGGATGCTTATGAAAAAGCCATAAAAGAAACCACCACTGAACAGTGTCCCTGGTATATACTCCCGGCAGATAAAAAATGGTTTACCCGAATTGCGATCTCCGCTATAATATTGGATACTTTGAAAAGTTTAAAATTATCCTACCCGGTTTTGCCAAAAGAGGAGAAAGAAAAGCTGGAAGAAGCGAAGAAAATACTGTTAAAGAAATAGATATTATGCACTTCATTAAATCGTTACGCCGATACTATGTTTTCAGAATAAACGTTCAACAACCTGTCGGTTAATAATTTATAAACTTTATCGCGATATATGTATGACCGCAAATAGCAAATTGGCAGCTCCTCTTTTTTTGTGTTCAGTTTTCCTGTTAGTTTTAAACGATTGGTATCTAAAGCTCAATTATCCAAATTGGTTTACGGGTAAGCTATCGGATTTTGCAGGACTTTTTGCCTTCCCATTCTTTTTTAGTACCATTTTTCCGCGAAGAACCAAGGCACTTTATCTTTTGACGTCAGTGTTATTTATCGTGTGGAAAACTCCGTTTGTTCAGCCGGTTATTGATTATTTTAACAGTATCGGTTTGCTCACAAATCGTACAGTTGACTACTCTGACTATATTGCGTTGATTATACTTCCTGTTTCATTCCACGTTTATAACAGATCAGCAAAGTATTCTTTGAAACCAGTTTTTGTGTACGTTATTGCCGGTTTTTCTGTTTTTTCATTCGTGGCTACTACGAGGCCCAAGGGATCAGACACTAATTTTGTCTACACAGATAAGGTTTATGACTTTAATTTTTCAAAAAGAGACCTTGTCTCAAAATTAAATGCCATTCAGCTTGAATATGTTCATGATATGCAAACCTATGCCAGCGGCAATGTAGATTTTAATAGCGAGACAAATATATTTTATTATCGGTATAATGAGACCAGAAGTGACACAATTGCGGTATTGCTTGACTATAAAAAAGTTAAAGATTTGGATACTGTACTGTTAAGAAGTTCTTATGCTCACATAAATATATCCGGTAATGATCATACTTCCCAATTGAAGCTTTTGAGTTTAAAAGGTTATGTCCGCGAATCTAACAAAGCTAACGATAAGGACAACCCCTTGAAGTTTTTTGAAAAAGCGGTTATAAAGAAGATTAGAAATTATAAGTAAAAACGTTGCCAGATTTTTGACTATAGATCAATTGCCTTACCCTGCTCAGGAAAGATCAAATCCAAGTGAAGGTTGTTCTCTGTTTTTAGTTGTGCTTTAATATTTTCAATATTAACCTGCGGTGGTTTAACATGTGTGATGATTATTTTAAAATTGTTCATCGACGCGTTGCCAACTAAAGCGGCGATGTTGTTCATTTCGATCATTAGCCAACGGGGAGTGAAGTGACCAAATAACGTTTTATCCGGTTGCTCGTCGGGGAAAGATGTTTCTATCATTATACCCTTTAGCTTTTTGTTTTTTATTAGTGGCGCCATTTCCTGCCATAAGCTATGCAGGTTGTGACTTTTTTCAATCTCATCGGGGCCGGTATCACCAAGGTACAGAAGATAATTATCATTACTGTTTATCAAAAAAGCGGTGCTCGTTAAATTTGAATGGCTCAACGGGAATGCAGTAACCCGCATAGCTGTATTCTTGATCTGGATATTGCTATCAGGCGTCAGTACCTGGTAATGGTATTTTTTAAGCGCCGGAGCTTCTCCTTCATCCGTAAAATTTGCCCAGCTTTCCCAGGTAAAATAATGCGTTTTCATGGTTTCAATAGAGCTGGCTAAAGCGTATATGGTTTTAGTCGTATCATCAGGAGAGTTAATGATCAGGCCGGATATATGATCAAGATGTGCATGGGAAATGACGTACCCTTTAATGTATTGTTTGAGCACTTGTTCGGCAGGTATTGAAAAGACTTTATTGGTGATTGCCTTCTCAATGCCAAAATGTAGTGTTCCTGCATCTAAACAAACGTATTCATTAGATCCTTTGGGAGCCACCATGTAAGCCGATAAATTGCTTTCATCTATTCCTCCTTTTACGCCAAGTGGCACAATGTGAAACGATTGGGAAAAGAGAATGTTGGGTAAAAGAAGAAGGCAGAAGTATAAAAGATTACGGAACTTGCACATTTTATTAAACTATTAAATTATCCGCTCCCTGAGACGCAAAGCATTGCGTCTCTACGAGATTTTACTCTACAGTTATTTCATCCGCAAAAATATAAGATTGTTCGCCTGAGCTCTCATGCCAATCAGGCAACGGACCGTATTGTTTGGCTATAATTTTAATATACCTGGCACTTACGTTTAAAGGAGCGGTAAATTCCTGTGTTTGTATATCAAGGTTCTTTATATCCACTTTCGTTTGTACAGTGGCCGCAAGTTTATAATTGCTACCATCATCAGATACCCAATACTGAACATATTGCGGGAAAACAATCCATGCACGGGTATCCTGCAAAGTGCCTATGCCGACCTGTTTTATAGGTTTAACCTGTTGCATATCTATTACAGCTATAAGGTCGCTTCCCTGGTAGCCCTGCCAGTTGCCCACGCGCCAGTTTGCCTTACCGTGTATGCCATTAATGAGTGCGTTATCGCCTTCGTCAGCGTAGTTTGGCAGGTATTTATTTACAAGAGTTAGTTTTATATCGTCTCGCACCTTTGAGAACGTACCTTCATCCACAAAACTCATTTTACCATTTTCAACGGCAACAGCTTTCACTGTAGTGTTTTTCGAAATATTTACAGGTCCATTGTACAGCGTTGAATTAACGGTAGGAGTGGAGCCGTCCAGCGCATAGTATATTTTAGCGGCGGTATCTGCACATTTTATTTCGATGTTGAATGACTTTTTAAAGGTTTTGGCAGGGGCAATAATATAAGGGTTGGGTACGATTAAGTTATCAGAAATTTTGGATGTCGGTTTTTCAAGGTCCTGTACAAAAAGCTTATTTGGCAACCGACCGGTAAAAACTTCAAATTCGCCGCCATTGGCAACATCGGCGTAGTTAAGATAAAGCTTGTCGTACGATTTCTTATTCAGGTTCATGCCCTGCAGGTAAAAATCACTGTGGCCAATACTTGCGCCCGGGTTACGGACAATGAACTTTTTACCGTTCTCCAGGTTAATAGTTGCTTTATCAAATTGAGGTATCCCAATCTGATATTGCTGCTGCCCGGGGGCTATGTTATAAATGCCCAGGGAACTCATTACATACCAGGCCGACATCTGCCCGCAATCTTCATTGCCAGAGAGTCCGTCAGGCTTGTCATTGTACTCTTCCCGTAATATCCTGCTGATATACATCTGCGTTTTATCGGGCGAATCTGTAAAATTATATAAGTAAGCCATATGATGGCTCGGCTCATTTCCATGGGCGTACTGGCCTATTAGTCCTGTAACATCGTCTTGCTGGCGCCCGCTTAGTTTTGATTCGGTGGTAAACAGTTCATCCAGTTTTGTTTCAAAGGCTGCCTTGCCACCCATATGGCCAATTAAGCCTTCAATATCCTGTGGCGCTAAAAAAGAATATTGCCAGGAATTTCCCTCTGTATAATTATTGTTGATTTCTGTAGGTTCAAAAGGGGTGTACCAGCCACCGTCTGCCCGGGCTTGCATAAAGCCGTTCTGGTTGTTGTAATTGTTTTTCCAGTATTGGGCTCGCTGAATGAACTCCTTATATTCATCCGGTTTATTTAACATTTGCGCCATTTGCGCTATGCACCAATCATCAAAGGCATATTCCAATGTTTTTGAGACCGATTCAGGTTCGTCGTCTGATAGTACGACACCGTTTTTTCGGTACGAATCCAAACCAAACTGGTTGCGGTTTACGGCGGCCTTCATTGCGGTAAATGCTTCTTCCACGTTAAAATCGCGGATACCTTTGGCATAAGCATCAACTATAACAGGTATGGAGTGGTTGCCAACCATACAAAAAGTTTCGTTTGAAGCTAAAGGCCATATAGGTAACAGTCCCCCTTGCTCGTACATAGCCAAAAAAGATTTGATAAAATCAAGCGTTCGTTTACGGTCTATCAGGTTAAGTAAAGGATCTTCGGCCCGGTAGGTGTCCCATAGTGAGAAAACGGTGTAATAATTAAAGCCATCTGCTTTATGTATTTTCTGATCCATGCCACGGTATTGGCCATCTATATCACTGTAAACATTTGGGGCCACCATGGCGTGATATAAAGCAGTGTAGAAAATAATCTGCTTTTTTTTAGCATAATCAATAAGTGGTTTATTCGCAGACTTTGGCAGCTTTGAATATCCTGTTTGAGTGTTGTAGCCTGCGTTTGTACTTGGCTGTGGTTGTGGTTGTTGCTGATCGGCTGCTGTTGGACCACCACCTTCAACCTCTATTTTCGAGAGTTCGTTATTCCATAGAGTTTTTGCATCCTTCTGAACTTTTTTAAAATCGAAATCAGGGATCTCCGCATCCAGATTTTTTAGTGCACCATCAGTACTAACTGATGAGATACCAACTTTTGCCAATACTTCATCCGGGTCATCAAACTGGATAAACATTTTTATGTTTACGCCTTGTAGTTTTTGCTTTCCGGTTTGTAGGGTATCACCACTGGCTATTCCATAAGTTTTGAAAGGCTTTGAAAATTTGGCGTAAAAATAAACTGACTGATCCTCAGCCCATGATTTAGACTGGCGAAAGCCTCTTATCTCATGATCATTCACAACTTCAATCCACGAGTCAATAACTTCATCGCGGTGTTGTAAATCAATGATAATATTAGCCTGTTCTGTTTTAGGAAATTTATAACGATGCAGTCCGGCCCGCGCGGTTGCGGTAAGCTCTACATCGATATTATACTTATCTAATTTCGTCTTATAATAGCCTGGAGTGGCACTCTCATTCTTTTTCTTAAAGCCAGATTGATAATCAGTGTTTTTAAATTTGGGGGTACCGGTCGTGGGCATAAACAAAACGTCGCAATAATCTGCAACACCTGTGCCGCTTAAATGAGTATGCGAAAAGCCATAAACTACTGTATCGGTATAGTAATAGCCGGAGCAACCATCCCACCCGGTTAAACGGGTATCCGGACTAAGTTGCACCATCCCGAAAGGTACAACTGCACCCGGATAAGTGTGTCCATGGCCCCCAGTTCCTATAAAAGGATTAACCAGTTGAGTATAATCTTTTTTTCTTTGCGCCGATGCGCACAAGCTGAAAACTAAAATAAAAGAAAGAGAAAATATATTGCGAAGCATTCGTTTCCGGAGATTATTGGCGCTGACTATAAAAATAGGGTTTTCGTCGTAAAAATTAGCACTTTTAAAAGGTTATCAATAGCCTCTTCATTCTTAAACTAAATTCAGAGCGTTATATCAAATTTATCTGCGTCTTTTAAAAATGGCATGGCTCGCCGGGTTTTTGATACCTCGTTAGCTAAAACAGTAAGGGTATAACGGTCTTCTTCATCTTTTTTGTGATAAAGAACATTCCCATTAGGATCTACGCAAGTGGAATCACCGGAGTGATACACCTCATTACCATCGTGACCAATCCTGTTAACACCTACAACGTACGCCTGGTTTTCAATGGCCCTGGCATTGAGTAAGGCCCGCCAGTGCGAAATCCGACGCTCAGGCCAATTGGCAACAAATAGCAGCAGGTCATATTCGCTGTTAACATTACGTAACCACACAGGGAAACGGAGATCGTAGCATATCATCGGGCAAATTTTCCAACCGTTTAGGTCAACAATCAATTTTTTATCACCAGCCGTAAATACCTCATGTTCTTTTCCCAATGCAAAAAGATGTCTTTTATCATACTGTTCATAACTTCCATCGGGGCGCATCCATATCAGCCTGTTATAGTATTTTTCGTTTTCTTTAATAATGATGCTGCCGGTTATTACGCATTTATTTTGAGTTGCAATTTTATGCATCCACTTCATCGTTTTGCCACCCACTGGTTCGGCCAGTTTTTCAGCATCCATGGTAAAGCCGGTATTAAACATCTCGGGCAATACGATCAGATCCGTTTTCTCGCGGATACCCGTTAGCTTTGCAGCAATGTTTTGAAGATTCTTGTCAACATTTTCCCAGAAAAGATAGGCCTGGAGCAGCGTTATTTTAATGTTATCCATTATTCTTTATACATATTATTTCGTTTTTGCCATGGTGAATAAACAATAGTTTAAGTTCCTAATTTAGAAAGATATTTAAATAACTTATTCTAAATAAATAAACTATTTAGTTAAATTTTCAACAATCTATCGATGGCTTTGTCGAGTGTTTCCTGCTTCTTAGCAAAGCAAAAACGTAAAACGTGGTGATCGGTTCCTTTATTGTAAAAGGCGGAGGTAGGAATAGCCGCAACTTTAAACTCTTTTGTCAATCGCAATGCGAAATCACTGTCCTTTTCGTCGGTAATATTGTTATAATATACTGATTGAAAGTAAGATCCAAAACAGCTTAATAATTTAAACCGGGTTTGTTCAAGACCCTTACGAAAGTAATCGCGCTTTTCCTGGAAAAATCCCGCAAGGCTCAAATAGGTATCTTCATTTTTCAGATATTCAGCAATAGCCATTTGAATGGGGGTGTTTACGCTAAAAACCAAAAACTGGTGTACTTTTCTAAATTCCTGCATCAAATAAGCCGGCGCCATACAGTATCCAACTTTCCAGCCTGTCGCATGAAAAGGCTTACCAAAAGATGCTGCTATAAAACTGCGTTGCCTTAATTTCTCGTACCGGGCCATACTCTGGTGCATTTCCCCGTCGTATATTAAATGTTCGTAAACCTCA
The DNA here is from genome assembly GCA_036498965.1 of Mucilaginibacter sp. Classification (GTDB taxonomy): domain Bacteria; phylum Bacteroidota; class Bacteroidia; order Sphingobacteriales; family Sphingobacteriaceae; genus Mucilaginibacter. The sequence continues at coordinate 21,646 of DASYEP010000143.1, read as the reverse complement.
TCACTTAATATTAAAATATCCTGATTTTTCACAATCGCGCAAAGCTCATCAATATCGTCCTTATGCAGGATAGTTGCTGTGGGGTTATGCGGCGAATTTAGAATAATCATTTTTGTTTTACTATTGATCAGCCTTTTCACCATATTCCACGCTATACGATAATCAGGTGGTTCAAGTTCCAACGATTTCACAATTCCTCCGTTTATTTTTATCGCCGGCGCATAACAATCAAAAGCGGGCTCAAAAATGATGACTTCGTCCATTGGATGAACCATAGCAGTAATGGCTGTATAAATTGCCTGGGTTCCTCCGGCGGTTATAGTAATCTCCGTATCCGGGTTGTAAACCGCACCATAAAGCTTCTCAGTTTTTTTGGCAATCCGTTCCCTCAACGCCAATACGCCAGGCATCGGTGCGTACTGGTTGTTACCCTTTTTCATAGCTGTATTCACTAATTTGATAAGCTCGGGTGAAGTATCAAAATCAGGAAAACCTTGCGATAGATTTATAGCGCCAACCTCGTTTGCCAGGGCAGACATCACAGTAAAAATGGTGGTGCCCGTTTGAGGGAGCTTAGAAATGATGGGTGTCATGTGCGGGCTAAATTAAATAAAAAAGCTTAATGCGGATAAGCATAAATCGGAATAGTTACGCTTTTTTTACGCCCATTTTTTTTCGCGTTTCAAGCCGTTTATCTAACTTAGTTGAATGAATATTAAGAAACCTTTAAGCCTGCTTTTAATAGTTGTTTTTTGCTCATGTCAACAGGCTTCTAAAAGTAAAATCCCGGTAGTCGGTTTTGTAGATACTTTTGAAGATGCCACTATAGCCCCAGCCCGCACCGGTTTTACCGATGCATTAAAAAAAGGTGGTTTTAAGGACAATAAGAATATAAAAATAGAATATAGTAACGCTCAGGGGAGCATTCCCACGTTGACACAAATCGTGAATCACTTTGTGTCTCAGAACGTCGATCTGATGGCTACCTGTACAACACTATCGTCAATAACGGCGGCTCAAAAAACTAAGACTATCCCAATTTTTGTGATGGTGTCGCCAACAGTTGCGTTAATGAATTTGGTGGGTGCGGACGGCAAAAGCCCGACAAACGTATTCGGTGCTGTGGAAGATTTGAATTATATTGATACCTCATTTTCAAATATTCCTAAATTTTTAAAGCCTAAGTCGGGCAAGTTGGTGGTAGGGATGATCTATAACCAGTCGGAACCGCAATCGTCTGATGCAAAACAGCGCATACAATCTTTAGCTGATAAACTGAACATTACTTTAATAGCACTGCCTTTAAATTCTTCGGCGGATGCCCAGTTGGTAACGCGATCCCTGCTGAATAAAAATATCGACGCTTTTTTTGCAAATCCGGATAATACCGTATTTGCTTCCTTCGAAACGATTTTGAAAAGCTGCAACCAAAAAAATGTACCCATATTTACAAGCGAGGCAGGTTTGGTAAAGCGCGGCGCGGTTGCTGCTTTTGGTGCGGATATATATCAATGGGGCTACCAGGCCGGAGAGCAGGCAGCACAATTTTTAAAGAATCACTCGACAGAAGGACTTCATCCTGAAATGGTTAAAGTGAGGAGGCGCGTCTATAATGAAGCCGCAGCGAAGAGATATCATATCATCGTACCTCCTAATTTCGAAGCTGTAAAATAATGGATTTTTACCTCACCGCTTTATTACAGGGGCTTTGTTTTTCAGCCATCGCACTGGGGATTTATATCTCCATGAAAATATTTAATATTCCTGATATTACCACCGACGGTAGTTATACCTTAGGCGGGGTGGTTACTGCTATTTTACTTACCCATCATCAGCCTGTTTATATAATATTGCCGGCTGTAATTTTTGCTGGTGGCATTGCAGGTGCGTTAACGGGAATTATCCACACCAAACTTAAAATAAATGCTTTGCTCGCTGGTATATTGGTAATGACGGCTCTTTATTCTGTCAATTTATCATTAATGGGCCGGTCCAATTTGCCGTTAATTAACATATCTTCTTTATTTACGCTGATCAATATCTCGGCGGACCCTAATCAAAATACATTCTGGATATTGTCCATTTTTGTAATTGTCATTACCGTGTTAATCGGTTTTTTGTTGAAAACAGACTTCGGTATCGCCATGCGTGCAACCGGAAACAGCGAATCGATGATCCGCTCGTTGGGCGTGAATACCGATAGAATGAAAATCACTGGTCTGGCGCTTGCCAACGCGTTAACTGCGGTAAGTGGTTATCTTATTAGCCAGTTCCAGGGATTTACTGATATAAGCATGGGGATAGGAATTGTGATTGTTGGCCTTGGCTCGGTGATTATTGCTGAAACTTTGATTAATTGGTTTCATATAACATCAGTATGGCTTAGTTTAATTTTGGTGCTTGGCGGGGCAGTAATTTTTCAATTAGTGCTGGCGGTTACGCTTGATATTGGCGTTGACGCTAATTTGCTTAAGCTGGTAACTGCTGTGTTTGTACTGTTGATAGTTAGTTTACCGAGGTTAACGGTGAAATGATTTCGATTTCGGAATTTTGAATCCATAATCGATTAAGTTTAAAAAATAAATCCGAAATCGAACATCCGAAATCCGAAATAGAAAAGAAATGATTGACATCAAAAACGTTCATAAAACTTTCAATGCCGGCAAAGCCAACCAGGTGAATGCTGTTAATGGTATTAATCTTAACATAAAAAGCGAAGAGTTTTTGGTGATCGTTGGTGCAAATGGCTCGGGCAAAACAACTTTACTGGATATTGTAGCAGGAAGCGTCTTTCCTGATACCGGAACTATTCATATAGACGAAAAAGATGTAACTAAAATGCCCGATTATAGCCGCAGTAAATGGATAGCACGTGTTTTTCAAAATCCACTGAGCGGAACCGCTTCCGATTTAAGCATCCTGGATAATTTCAGACTGGCCACCATCCGCACAAAACCTAAAGGACTATCAATCGGTATAAACGACACCTTTAAAAACCAGGTAAAGGAAAAGATCTCGACATTGGGCATGGGACTCGAAAATAAGATTGAGCAACAGATGGGTACTTTATCCGGAGGGCAACGCCAGGCATTAACCTTGCTAATGAGTGTGATGGATAGTTGTAAAGTTTTATTGCTTGACGAACCTACTGCTGCACTTGACCCCCGGTCGGCCGAAATAGTGATGCGTACCGCCGATGAATTGATAAAGGATTATAAGCTTACCTCCATACTGATAACTCATAATTTACGGGATGCTTTTAAATACGGCAGCCGAATTATTTTAATGGGAGAGGGGAAGGTAGTTAAGGATATAGATACAGCTGATAAACGAGCTTTAAAACAGAATGATTTGTTTGATTGGTTTGCGTAGGTGGATTTCTCCGATTTGATAAGATTACACCGATCGTTAAGGACGATTTCACAGATTGTTAAAAATGATTACACCGATTACTCTAAATCGGTGTAATCTTTCTCTAATCAACGTAATCACTTCGTTACTACATTTGCAGCCCTGATCTTTTTCACATCAGCTACAGTTATAGAGCTTGCTTTGTTACCGAAACTTTTACGCACATAGGTTAACACATCAGCAATCTCCTGATCCTTTAAATCACTGTGCGGAGTCATGTTGTTGGAATACTTCTGGCCATTTATTTCAACGTCCTCTTTAAAGCCGTTCAGCACAATTTTTATTAAAGTAGCTTTATCACCCAGCACATAGCTTGTTTTTATTAGCGGCGGGTTCATGGTCGGCACACCCGCGCCATCAGCCATGTGGCATGCTAAACAAATACTTGTATAAACAATTTTCCCCCTGGCAACCGAAGTTGTAGGGGTTGCAGTATGCGACGTGGTTTTTTTCACAGGTTTATCCTGTGCGAATGAACAATTAAAAAATAGTAAGGCAGATGATATTAACAGAACTGTTCTTTTGATCTTCATTATTATTTTGAATAGGTGATTTTATAGATACTTCCTTTTTGATCGTCTGTTACATAAAGCGATCCATCAGGGCCTTGTGCAAGACCGCAGGGGCGATGTTCAGCACCACCCGGCGAAGTTTTGGCAGCGCCGCCGGCAAATCCATCGGCAAACACTTCCCATTTCCCGTCAGGCATACCGTTTTTAAAAGGCTGAAATACTACGCAATAACCAGCTTGTGGTTCAGGTGCCCTGTTCCATGACCCATGGAATGCGATGAAAGCACCATTTTTATACTTTTCAGGAAATTGATTGCCGGTATAAAAAAGCAAGCCATCAGGTGCAAAATGACCTGGGTAGGCAGCAACCGGATTAATAAATTTAGGGTCGGCGGTCTTTTTACCATCACCGCCATATTCTGGGCCGAGCATGTTTTTCTGTTGCATCCAGTCGTAATAAACATAAGGCCATCCGGCATTATCTCCCTTTTTTAACGCAAACATACACTCGGCAGGTAAATCGGCGGATTGACGCGTGGTATATAAATTAGGAAAAAGATCGTGCAATGCATCACGACCATGCTGCATTACAAATAGCTGATTGTCCTCCTGATTCCAGGCAAGGCCAACCACGTTTCTTAAACCTGATGCATAACGTATACCGTCCCCATAGGTTTGGTTTGGCTTGTCAGCTTTGAACTGCCATATACCCGCCGCTGAATCCAAAACAGGGCATCCTTTTTTATCCTTATCATAGTCGCTGCAAATATTGGAGTAAGCGCCTATGTTAACATAAATATTGCTGTCATTATCCAAACAAAGTGCTTTTGGCTCGTGCATTCTTCTGCTTACAAGGCCGGTAACAATCTTTTCGGGTTGATCGGGATTGGTCACTTCGTTTTTATCGTTCAATTTAAAACGATATACTTCCCGGTCGTTCGACGCATATAAATAACCGTTTTTAATGGCAATTCCGGTTCCGCCAAAGCTGGCAAAACTTGTTTTAACGGTAGCTTTGTCACCGTCTACATGTAGTACAATAATACCCTTGCCACCTTTCGCATTTGCAAGGTGCACGTATATATCATTTTCAGGTGTCACAACAAGGTGTCGCGCGCTGCCTAAATGTTCCGCAATTGCAACAGCGTTAAAGCCGGCTGGCAACGTTAAACCCGCAGGGGCTGTTCTTGAATTTGCCGGGTCACCGGCGTTTTTACAGGCGTTAAATACTATCAATCCTATTATTGCGTAAACAGGCAATAACAGGATCATCATTTTTTTCATTTTCATAAGTTTTTGTGTTTGACAACCAAAGTTAATATAAACAGCCGTAAATCGGGAAACCTGTTTTGTACTAAAATGGTTACAACTGAAAATTTTACAAGCTGGTTAGCGAAGTATTTGGCAATAACTTCACGTCAAATTCAATTTGAAACGATTTAAAAAGTTTTAGAATAAATAAGCGTATAATATATGGTTTGGGATATCGCTGATATTAAGTTTTAAAATTAAATTCTTTATTTGTTGTATTTATTAGAATTAAATTCCGTAATAGTACAACGTGTTAAAACAATAGCTAGGTTCAATTAAACTATTCCATTTTTCAGCAGTCATAGATATATAAAATTTAAAACAATGAAAAAGTCACTCATATTATCAGCAATCGCAATAAGTGGTTTAATATATAATACCGCTAACGCACAAATAAGCATACATTTAGGAATCGGTTTTGCCGCACCCCGTGTGGTTTATGCACCGGCTCCCGTAGTGCAACAGACTCCTGTTTACGAACAATCTGCATACAATGGAAATGATGACTACTATTATTTACCGGATGTAGATGCGTACTACAGTGTTAATGAACAATGCTACTATTATTCTGATGGCAATAACTGGATATCATCAGCTTATTTACCCGGCGAATACCGCAATTATGATTGGAGGAACGTTCGCAGATTTGAAGTAAGAGCACCACGTCCGTATTTACATGACGATATCTACAGATCCAAATATAACGGTCATCAAGTAGAAGGATGGGCACACAACAATTATAACCAGCATTTTGACAGTAATCGCGGGAATGGTTTTAATCAGCCAGCGCAAACCTACCGGAATGATAACCGAGACAATCGGAATTTCGATAACCGTGGACAAGGTAATTATGGTCAACCAACTCAACCAAACAACGGACGGGGCAATTACAACCAACGTTCTGATAATGAAAGACAGGGAGGTGGGTATAACCAACCTTCGAATCAAAATAATGGTGGTTCAAGAGATACAAGGAGCAGCAACGAACACTTCGCTCAAAACAACCCCAAGGGCGGCTTAGAAGCCCACAGAATGGCCAGGTTTTAAAAATGGATTGTCAACTAAATATATATAAATGAGAAGGCCGCCGCAAGGCGGCTTTTTTGTTAATAATGACTTGCTTTATTCAACAGATCAATTGCATCGCTGTTTAGTTTAAGCGATGTTGCTATCGTAAGTTCATTTAGTTGTTCGATACTTGTAGCGCTTACAATAGGAGCAGTGATGCCGGGTCGTGCTATTACCCAGGCAAGGGCAATGGCTGCCGGCGAAACATCGTATTCCGCAGCAACAGCATCCAATGCAGCGAGAATTTTATAACCACGGGGGGTCAGAAATTTTCTTACACCCTGCCCGCGGCTGCTTTGCGACAAGTCGTGTTCCGAGCGGTACTTGCCCGTTAAAAAACCGCTTGCCAGTGAATAATAAGTGATAACGCCGATGTTTCTTTCCCGGCAAACCGGCTCTAACTCTTTTTCATAGTGTTCCCGCTGATACAAATTATACTCAGGCTGTAAACATTCATAGGCCGCGAGTCCGTTGTCTTTACTTACCTGCAAAGCTTCTTTAAGTCTCACGCCGCTGTAATTTGAAGCGCCGATAGCTCTTACCTTCCCTTGTGTAATCAATCCATTAAAAGTTTCTAAAGTCTCTGAAAGCGGGGTATCCTTGTCGTCATCATGCGATTGATAGAGGTCTATATAATCTGTTTGCAGGCGTTTCAGGGAATCTTCAACTGCACTTGTAATATACTTTCGCGATAGTCCTTTTTTGCCTTCGCCCATAGATTTACCCACTTTTGTAGCGATGATTACTTTATCTCTTTTTCCGGAGTTTTTTAGCCAGTTGCCGATAATTGTTTCTGATTCGCCCCCCTTATTACCCGGCGCCCATGCAGAGTAAACATCAGCTGTATCGATAAAATCCAAACCTGCATCTACAAATCCATCTAATATTTTAAAAGATTGCGGTTCGTCAATTGTCCACCCAAACACATTTCCACCAAAGGCGAAAGGATATATTTTAATGCCGGAAGCTCCTATTTCCCGTTTTTCCATATTTAAAAAAAGGATTATAAATCAAACAATTTGTTGTGCTAATTCGTCAACCCAGCCAAGTAAATAGGGTTCGGTACCGGCTATTCGCTGCCATTTTCCATCATCGTCTTTGGCAATAATAAGGTGCAGGTTATTATCTATCGACTCAAATTCATAGGCATCATCAAAACCATCGAAACTTATCCTGTTTACTATTCCGTCTACGGGTGTATCCGTACCCGATAATGTTGCTTCAAATTGTTGTTTCATATCTGTGTTAAATGTAAGTGTTATAACACCTATAAGTTATAAGTGTTTTCGTGTTATAGATTCTTTACAGGTTATAGAACTTGGTCAGTCGGCTGCGAACACCAGATAACCAATAATCGTTTTATATTTGTTTGATGGAGAACGTAACCCCCGATTCGAAGATACTAATTGAATTGGTACAAACTAAAATGCCGTTCGGTAAATATAAAGGAACTTTGATATGCGATTTACCAGTTTACTATCTTGAATGGCTGCACAGTAAAGGCCTGCCAACCGGTAAATTGGGGATGCTGCTTGGCACAGCTTTCGAAATAAAGACCAACGGTTTAAATGCAATATTGGTGAAAGTTAAAAAAGTTATTAATGGCTGAAAAAGGTTAAAAATGTTGTAGTTGTTTAAAAAGTTGTAAGGGTTATGGATGGTTGAAAAAGTTGTAAGAGTTGAAGATGTTATAATTGGTTAGAAAGGTTGTAAGGATTGAAGAGCTTTTGCGACTGAATTGATAAATGCCTCAATTTTTCTATATTTTAAACTTACTTAACCATGACCATCCGGCAGATCATCACCAACGTATATTTGATTATAAACAAAGAGAATGCTATGAAAAAAACTATTTTATATGTAGGCTGTATCCTGTTATTTGCAGGATGCGCAAAGGGCCAGTCGAATGATTTTGCAGCGCTGCCAAAACCTGCTGCAGGAGAAGAAGTCGCCACATTTGGCGGAGGCTGTTTTTGGAGTATGAGCGAAGCCATGTCGGAGCTAAAAGGGGTAAATAAAGTGGTATCCGGTTATGCTGGTGGGACTACAAAGAACCCGAGTTATGAAGACGTAAGCTCGCGTACTACAGGCCATGCGGAATGTGTTCAAATATATTACGACCCTAAAGTAATCAGCTATACAACGCTTGTAAATGCTTTCTTTTTTGCTCATGACCCAACAGAGCTCAACCGTCAAGGGCCGGACGAGGGTACCGACTACCGCTCGATAGCTTTTTACCGCACGCCGGAAGAAAAAACTATCTTATCGGATGTGATTAAAAAGATCAACAGCTCAAAGCACTATCCCGAGCCGATTGTAACGCAGGTTGTTCCGTTTAAGGCATTTTATCCGGCAGAGAAATATCACCAGGGCTATTACAGGTTAAATGGCGATAATCCTTACATAGCTAGTGTATCACAACCAAAAGTGATGAAATTCAGAAGGGTGATGAAAGCTGAATTGAAGCCGGAGTTTCAGAAGTAACTATTTGAGGTCGGATGTCGGAAATCCGAGGTCGGAACTCTTTTAGCATGACGAAGTTTTAAGAACTTCGTCATGCTTTTTTTGAGGTTTATCGCAGATTTAAGCTAGCAAACAATGGCCATTTCAATCGTGGATTTTTAGTCGGCATTTTTTCTCAACATCAGCGCGCCGACGGTTACATTTGTACGGCTATCGATGATAATAGCGCCGCCGTTTGCTTTATTTTCCTGATAAAGGTCAAAGGCTAAAGGCTCGGCGGTTTTTATTACGATGCGGCCAATGTCGTTTAACTTAAAGTCAGTATCGTATTCTTTTTCAAGCGTATTGATATTTACCTTATATAAAACCTCGGATATCCGGCAGCGGGTCACTTTGCTGTTGTGTTGAATAAAATAAGTAAGCGAAGTGTCTAACGCCCTTGTATCCATCCAACACAGGTCGGCTTCAATCAATTGTGATACTTCTGGTTTATAACCGGAGTTTACCAGCACATCGCCCCGGCTAATATCAATCTCATCTTTCAGATGTATGGTTACCGACATTCCCGCGAATGCTTCGGTTGGCTCAGTATCAAGCAATTCGATCTTTTCAATTGTTGAACTGAATCCAGATGGTAAAACAGTTATCTTATCATTCACCTTAAACGAACCGCTTGATACCCGACCAGCATAACCACGATAGTCATGGAGATCATCAGTTTGTGGACGTACAACCCATTGAACCGGGAAACGGGCATGTGCCTTACTATCATCAACAGCTACATTCACCGTTTCCAGAAAATGCAATAAACTATCGCCCTTATACCAAGTCATGTGTAAAGACTCGTTTACGATATTATCACCCTTCAGTGCACTTACAGGTATATAATGCACATTTTTGAGTCCAACCTTACTGGCTAAAACTTCATAATCTTTAACAATATTATTATAAACATCCTCACTATAGTCAACCATATCCATCTTATTGATACTAACCACAACTTGCGGAAGACCTAAAAGCGCCACCAAAAACGAATGGCGAATAGTTTGCTCAATAACTCCCTTGCGGGCGTCAATAAGTATTATGGCAAGATTTGCATTTGATGCACCGGTTACCATGTTGCGTGTGTACTGGATATGACCGGGTGTATCGGCTATAATAAATTTGCGTTTCTCTGTTTGAAAATATTTGTACGCTACGTCGATAGTTATACCCTGTTCGCGTTCGGCTTTTAGGCCGTCGGTCAAAATAGCCAGGTCGATACTGCCATCGTCATTCTTTCTGTTCGACCGGTGTAAAGCTTCCAGCTGATCCAAAAGGATCGATTCACTGTCATAAAGTAACCTGCCAATCAGCGTGCTTTTGCCATCATCAACACTGCCCGCTGTTATAAATTTTAATATATCCATGTTTACTATTTCGGATTTGGGATTTACTATTTCGGATTTTTTAATTTTGGATGTTCAATTTCGAATTAGACCCGCCGAACGAGCTAAATCCGAAATCGAAAATCGTAATTCCAAAATCAGAAATATCCTCCCTTTTTTCTGTCTTCCATTGCTGCTTCCGATACTTTATCGTCCATACGGGCGCCGCGTTCACTTATTTTTGAAGCACTTATTTCATCTATTATATCATCAATTTCATAAGCATATGATTCAACTGCAGCCGTACAAGTCATGTCGCCAACGGTTCTGAAGCGGACGTTACGATTTTCAATAATATCTTCTGCATCCATATTTAAAAATGGCGAGGCGGCCATTAACTGTCCGTTGCGGGTAATCACCTCGCGTTTGTGCGCAAAATAAATAGATGGTAATTCAATTTTTTCGCGGCGAATATAATTCCAAACATCAAGCTCAGTCCAGTTACTGATAGGGAACACCCTAACATTTTCGCCCTTATGTATTTTACCGTTAAATATGTTCCAAAGCTCGGGGCGCTGACGTTTTGGATCCCATTGACCAAACTCATCGCGCACAGAAAATATACGTTCTTTTGCCCGGGCTTTTTCTTCGTCGCGGCGGGCGCCACCAATGCAGGCATCAAACTGGTGCTTGGCAATGGTGTCTAATAATGTAACGGTTTGCAGCGCATTCCTGCTGGCGTTTTTGCCTTTTTGCTCAACAACTTTGCCTTCGTTGATAGAATCCTGAACATGTCCGATGATCAGCTTTTCGCCAATCCGTTTGATCATTTTATCCCGGTATTCTATCGTTTCAACAAAATTATGGCCCGTATCAATGTGTACCAGTGGAAATGGAAACTTGCCCGGCCTGAACGCCTTCTCTGCCAAACGTACCAATGTAATAGAGTCCTTCCCGCCCGAAAACAATAGGGCAGGCTTCTCAAACTGACCAGCTACCTCGCGCAGAATATAAATAGCCTCTGCCTCCAACTCATCTAAATAATCCAACTTATGCTTCATTCTTAATTATTGATTTAGTGAGTTAGTGATTTAGTGAATACAGGATTTAAAATCACTAATTCACTAATTCACTAATTCAAAACTATTTCGCCACCTCATGCAACCCACATTCTTTTTTCGATTGGTCTTCCCACCACCATCTTCCGGCTCTGAAATCTTCGCCGGGCTGAACTGCCCTTGTGCAGGGGGCGCAGCCAATGCTTGGGAAACCTCTGTCGTGTAAAGTATTATAAGGCACGTTATTTTGTTTTATATATTCTTTTACTTCGTCTAACGTCCAACTGTAAATGGGGTGGAATTTTATCAATTGATTTTGATCGTCCCATTCTATGTTATGCATCGACTCACGGCTTGCCGATTGCTCTGCACGGATACCGGTTACCCAGCATTTATTTCCTGCCAAAGCTCGTTTTAGTGGTTCTACTTTTCTGATCCCGCAGCATTCCTTCCGGTTTTCAACAGATTCGTAAAAGCTATTAGGCCCTTTTGCATTTACCATCTGCTCCAATAATTCATTATTTGGATAGTACGCGTGTATGGGCTTGCCATACATTTCCATTGTGCGGTTCCAAACATAATAAGTTTCGGGAAATAAACGACCGGTTTCGAGCGTAAAAACTTTTATGGGGATATTGTTGGTGAATATCATGTGAGTAATCACCTGGTCTTCCCATCCAAAACTGGTTGAAAAAACGATTTTGTCATGGAATATATCCGATAAAAGCGTTAACGCCTCAACTGGATTTAATCCTGCAATTTCCTTTGTTATATTTTCTGCTAATCCGTTCATGCCGTTACCGATATTGTATTCTGATTTTAACGCAGTCATCAAAATACCTTTACCAAAAATTTAAAAATGCTGTTCAAACTCACGATGATTACGATAATACCTACCGCCACCATCAGCGTTTTAGCAGAGAGCTTATTCGATATTTTTGCCGCTATCGGCGATGCCAGTGCGCTGCCTATTACCAGGCCGGCAATTGCCTCCCAGCGTTTGTCGTGAAGCATCCAGATAAAAGTAACAGAACTCACTGTTGCGACGAAAAACCGGGCGAGCTTAACTGTACCCAATGAAAAACGGGGATGGCGACCTCCGGCTATTAATGTCGACAAAACTATCGAACCCCAGCCACCGCCACCAACGGCATCAATAAAACCGCCGCCCAAACCCAATAACGAAACTCTTTTGAATTTCTCTGATGATTTCGCCCTTGATTTAAATGCCTTGGAAAGAATAACCCAGCCAAGAATAAGCGTATACAAAGAAACAACGGGTTTTGTGTATTGACTGTAGTGTTCTAACGATGAAAGCAAATAAGCTCCGGATGCTGCGCCGATAATACCAGGAATCAGCAATAATTTAAAAAGCTTCCAGTTGATATTGCCCATGCGGTAATGCATCCATCCGGCAATGCCATTGCTCATAATTTCTGATAAATGGACACCCATACTGGCGGATGCTGGTGGGATACCCATCGACAAAGAGAACGAAGTAGATGTAACGCCGTATGACATGCCGATAGCGCCATCAATCATAGCGAAGACAAACCCTGCCCCCAGGAAATAATAGAACAAGGGGCTTATATCTTGCACATAAGTCCTGAACTCGGGTTGCCTGTACCATAAAGCTGTTACCGCAATTACTATCGATAATATAATTGAACCCCATATCAACCAGATCAGGCTCTTGTTTTCAGCTGGTTTGGGTTTTACCAAAACCGAGGTAACCTCATTTAATTTTTTAACCTTGTAAGCAAAATCACCATTTAATGAATTACGCAGATCATTCATTTGCTGCAGGGTAATATCTAGCTCGTCAGGGAGCGCCTCATTCAATACCTCTTTAAGCCGTTTAGCTATAGTTGGCGATTTTCCATTTGTAGAAATAGCTATTTTCAGGTCGCCTTTCTGAACAATTGAACCTAAATAAAAGTCACAAAGCTCGGGCTTATCAGCTACGTTTATCAATAATTTCCGGTCGCGTGCGGATTGACGAATAAAATTATTTAATTCGTTATCATTTGTTGCAGCTATAACAACATCCGCATTGTCAAGGTCGTTGTCAGTAAATGATTTTTGTATAATATTTAAGCCGTTGTATCTGGCGGTTAAAGTATGAACTTCGGGTAAAATTTCGCGGGCAATAATGGTAACCGTCGCTTCCGGACTATTGTTAACGATGGATGTCAGTTTTTCAAGACCCACATTTCCGGCGCCAATTAAAACAGTATGCAATTTATCCAATTTTAAAAATACCGGGAACAGAGGATTCCCTACGGTATCTTCATCCTGGATGGCAACAGCCTTTCTAATCTTCGGCGATAGTGGCATAAAATTCTCTAATTGGTTGAAAGTCTGGATGTAAAGATACCACTTCGCCAAATACGATTAGCGCAGGCGACGTTATTTTCTGTTCTTCAACTACTTCTGCTATCGTATCAACAATACCAATAGCTATTTTTTCATTTTTGGTTGAACCGCTTTGAATTACTGCCACCGGAAGTTTATTCCTGCCTTCTTTTTTAAATATTTCAGCAATTTCGGCGAGTTTATGGATTCCCATCAACACGATAACGGTTGCTTTTGTGCGCGCAGCTTCGTAAAGATCGTTGGATACGTTTCCGTTTGCTGTAGTACCGGTCACTACCCAAAAACTTTCACTTAATCCGCGATGCGTTACCGGGATGTGCTGTAATCCAGGTACACCAATCGAACTAGAAATGCCCGGAATAACCTCTGCCTTAATGCTATAAGAAGCAGCAAAATCAAGTTCTTCATAGCCACGGCCAAAAACAAAAGGATCACCACCTTTAAGGCGTACTACGTGACCATAATTAAGGGCGTAGTCAATCATCAGTTTATTAACAGTATCCTGTGAGTAGGAATGATCGCCTGAACGTTTTCCTACATAAACTTTAACCGCATGCTCTGGTGCGTATTCCAACAATTCGTCGTTAACCAATGCATCGTACAAAATAACGTCAGCTGTTTTTATAGCCTTTATGCCTTTTACAGTGATCAGATCTACATCACCAGGTCCGGCGCCAACTAATGTAATACGCGGCTCAATTATATTTTTGTCTTTCGTTATGATCATGATTGTACCAATTCCTCTCTTTTTACTTTCACGGCAGCTAAAAAATCAGCTGCTTGTTTGATATAAGCTTTAGCAAAAGCTTCCGAAGGTTCGTGTTTATTGATCTCCAAAACCAAATCATTAAAACTGCCATCAAGTTTTATTTCGCCTGTATTTATATAATGGTTATCAAATTCGCGAATAATCCCAGATTGCGTGCTGCTGTTAACATTTTTATCAAGCAATAAAGCCTTTGCCGAACTTATGAATGTGTTATAAGCATGATAAATAGCATCAGACCATCTTTCTTCTGTATATGCCTCATTTGCCCAGCCAAATTTTTCGTCAGCTTCGTATAGAAGAGTTGCGACAAGGTCGATTACTACACCCGCGCACTCGCCTACACCAATCGCAGTAGCAAATGTTTCCTGGTGACCCCAGTCAACAAATTCGTCATCTGTTAAGGTTGACAGATCTGCAAGTGGTTTTAACAGCTGGTAAAAATAGTCTTTACCCTGCCTGTCATAATAGGCGTTGAACAATTCGTCAGCGGTTGAATTAGTCTTATAGTTGTCAAGCACCGCTCTTAAAACATGAGTGGCACGTTTTGCGGGCACTTTAATCACTTTTTCTGCCGCGCGACCAACACCATTTCCAACCGTTCCGCCGCCCAGCAGCACCTGTACTGAAGGCAATACCTTTGCACCGGCCTTTAAGGAACTGCCATGAAAGCCGATATGCGCCAGCCCATGCTGTCCGCAAGAATTCATACAACCGCTGATTTTTATTTTGATCTCACGGTTATAGATAAAATCTTCATACTCGTTATAGATCACATCTTCCAGCACTTTAGACAATGTCATGCTGTTGGAAATACCAAGGTTGCAAGTATCTGTACCCGGACAAGTTGTTACATCCGCTGGACTGTCGAAACCAGGTGTCGATAAGTCTAATTCAGTTAACGCGTTATATAAAGCAGGTAAAGCTTCTTTCCGTACATATTTTAGCAGTAGCCCCTGGTTTTGGGTTATCCTGATCTCATCTGCAACATAAGGCCTGATTGCATCAACCAATTTACGGGCAGTTGCGGTAGGTATATCGCCCACAGGCACCTTTACATAAACACCATAAAAACCGGTTTGCTTTTGCTCGAAAACATTGGTAATTAACCATTGTTCGTAGCGCAAAGGGTTGTTGATGGTTACTTCAGGAATTGCAATTTGTTCAGGGATGGCAGGTTCAGCAACTGAATTCCGGTTTATAGGATATGTTTTAACTTTCAGTGCTTTTTTTTCTAATTCGGCCAACCGCAATACTTCCTCCAAACCTATTTTTTGGATGAGGTATTTAAGACGTGCCTTATTGCGATTGTTACGCTCACCATAACGGTCAAATACCCTTATTATGGCTTCGATATAAGGTATCAGCTGATCTTCCGGTAAAAATTCCTCTACAATGCTGGCGAGCAATGGTTGGGCACCCAAGCCTCCGCCAAGCATTACTTTAAAACCACGTTCGTTTTTGTCGTTTATTTTGGGGATAACACCAATATCATGAATATATGAGAAAGCAGTATCTGCATCGCTTGATGAAAAAGAGATCTTAAACTTACGGCCCATTTCCTGGCAAACAGGATTGCGCAAGAAATATTCAAAGGTGGCCTGCGCGTAAGGCGAAACGTCAAAAGGTTCAGCTGGATCAATACCCGAAGTAGGAGAGGCGGTTACATTTCTAACCGTATTTCCGCAAGCTTCGCGCAGGGTTATGTCGTCCTGTGCCAGCTCTGCCCATAATTGCGGGGTGCGGTCGAGGCTTACATAGTGAATCTGGATGTCCTGGCGGGTGGTTAAATGCAGGTTGCGACTTGCATATTCGTCGGAAATATCGGCAATACGCAATAGTTGTTTAAAAGTCACTTTACCAAATGGCAGTTTGATACGCACCATTTGTACACCCGGCTGCCGTTGCCCATAAATGCCCCTTGCAAGGCGCAGACTTCTGAATTTTTCATCATGGATTTTTCCTTCACGAAACGCCCGGATCTTTTTTTCAAGATCGATGATGTCTTTTTCAACTATTGGATTCTCCAGTTCAGTTCTGAAGCTTTGCATAATGTCAGTATTAGTTTGTTATAAAAAAACCTCTTTGGCTTGGCTAAAGAGGCTTGTATTTTTAATTCAATATTGAAAACGCCCCAATTAATTGCCATGCATCTGACAGCACATAGTCGCTTTGCAATATTTGTTATTAGTAATTTTCATCTTTATAGTGACAAATATATACATACTATACGGAAGTAGTAGAATTTATTTGAAAATAATGGTATTTTACTTTTAAATTACAGAAATCCAATCAAGATTGAGCCGAAGAAATTAGTGTTGCTGGGGTTTAATAAGCTGGTAGTTACCACTTAAATGCATCACGCTGAACAGGTACAACAGGCCATCATAATAAGGGTCAAAGTAACCATCATTATAAGGCTCGAGTTTGGCATTCCAAAGCGCATGGATAAAGGCATGGTTTTTATCTTTTTTTATCATCTCGGTAGTAGCGACGGTAGCCACCAGCCCAACAGAATGCCTTAGTTTTTTGAAACCTCCTGCCTGGAGAATGAAATCAGGTTTGGAGCCGTCGATATTAAACTGATCATCGAAATCGTCAACGCCTTTTGATTTGAGGAAACTCTGAAGGTGTTTTGCATAATCCTCCTGCCAGCGTTTATCTTTACCAAACCAGGCGTAGTCCATTGAAATATTCATCGGAACCCTCCATGAATCATACCGAAACGCGGCAGGCATCCTAAAATTGGAACGCGGAACACCGCTAAATTCAGCGTTATCGGGATTGAGGCCAGTTACGGGGTTGCAGGTTCTCTGCAGAAATGCGCGCGAGGTATCCGCACAATCTCTGTAAAATTGCTCATGACCGTCGGCGGCATATAAAGCCCATACCTCCATAAAGGCGGGCAAATGGTAGGAGGGATCCGTCCAGTTATAATTATTCCCTTCTGGTGTAAAAGTTATTTGCTTATGCTCTGTGTTAATGATGTTGTAGATATTTCCTGTACCATCTTTTTTCCACATCGCATCCAATATAATCCTCGCCTCAGCATAGTAATTGATACCGGTATTATTTCCCCAACGGTTGGAAGCAAATAACAGACTTGTAACAAAATACAATTCACCATCGGAAGCCGTTCCATCCGAATTCTTTTTCATAGTGGTGGGATTGATGCTCCAGGCGAAATAACCTGCTCTTGGGCCATCCTGATGCTGCAGATACTTCTTAGACCACCGCCAGATGCGGTCAAAAACATCCTTTTTATTAAGCTGTACGGCAATCATCATCCCATAAGATAGGCCTTCTGTGCGGGCATCGTGGTTTTTTACATCCGACACATAGGCCATAGAATCACCTACTTCAAAATAAACACGATGAGGGCCTTCAAAAATATCGTAGTAAGCTTTTGATAATTTGTTATCAATGTCGGCCTGACTGTAACCGGCTTCGCGAAAATAATTCCGGTAAACACCCGAACTGTATGCCGATTTAGCCGAAGCTTTAGCGGATGACTGATTGTTTTGCGCTATTGCTGATACAGAACTTAGTAAAAACAAGGGGAGCAGCAATGTGCTGACTTTCAGGGTATGTTTGAATGACATCAGGATATTTGTTTTCGTAAAGTTAATGCAATCGATTGCAAAAAATAAATTTTGTGGTATAATTAGACAAATAAAGTTGCAGGTCTTCGATGAGCAGAATATTATCAGAAACTATCGTTTCGTATTTCAGGGGAGGGGCAGCGGTGGAACAAGATTAAAGGGTGCAGCAGTGACATATAAAACCTTAACTAAAGCCACCTTCGCACTTTTACTTTGTACAGCGAATAGGTTTCGCCAAACTCCCTTTGCAAATAATTTTCTTCAGGTATTATTATAACGCGGGTGATAACAAATATTAATACGGGTATAAAAATGATTGTCCACCAATTGCCATGCATGAAAGCCAAACCGGTATAAAGAAGCAACAGCCCCAAATACATTGGATTCCTGACAAAGGAATAAATGCCCGACGTTTGCAAAGAGTTGGCCGGCCTGATCAGCACTATTGTATTTTGGGTTTGGATAAACTGCAGTAATGCAGGAATGCAAAGTGTCAAAGAAATTAGAATTAAGGATACCGCAATTATTTCAAAAGGCAGACTATTAAAGATCAAATGATCAATAGAAAAAAATGAGTCGACGAGAATTGAAAACAAAAATGCGATAAGATAAATTAACGGCGGCGGTATCGGTACGCCCGGACTATCAATTTTTGTTTTCATATCAACTTATTATTTAAGTATAAGCTCTTTGTAAATAATTTATACGTTAAATATTTATCAAAGTTGTCTCCCGGTTAATCACATCAGCAATACTTGTCTCCGATAAAATTTTTAAGGTGGCATCCCTCACTTCAACAAAAACATCACGGATGCCGCAGGTTGTTTCCTGTTTGCATTCGTCGCATTTATGGTAAAAATTCAAGCTGGCGCAGGGTACCATGGCTATGGGGCCGTCCGTTATGCGCATTATGCTTACCAGGAATATATCTTTAGGGTCTTTGTTCAGACTATAACCGCCGCCTGCGCCTTTTTTACTATAGAGAAAACCGGCGTTGCGTAAATCAAGTAATATCTGTTCCAGGAATTTTTTTGGTATCCGTTCCTCCTCAGCAATTTTTGAGATTTGCATCGGGGGTTTATCCGCATTTTTCCCCAGGACTACCAGGGCTTTAATGGCGTATTTAGTTTTTTTCGAAAGCATTGTTTAAAAAAGCAATTGGCAAAATTACGTAAAGAATCGGTATTCTTATAATGTCTATAGGGTAGCAGGTTTATTTAACAAGTATAGCGAATAATTTTATAATCTGCAATTGGGGGAGCATAAATCAGGGAAATCACTCTTAAAAACATAAAGTCATGCTGAACTCGTTTCAGCACCCCACGAGATGAGCGGCGTGCTTGGTGTACATCCTGTATATTTGCCTGTATGGTGCTGACTGAGCATGTGGGGTGCCGAAACAAATTCAGCATGACATTTTTTAATTTTAAAACATTCCTGGCTTCATATAAAAGCCGCTGTACTCAACCGGAACGCGTTCAATCCCCCAATGCCACTTCAACAATCTCCAATTCAATATTTCCCTGCAGGCTCATTTATCATAAATCGTTCCTCATGGTTGAAGCTTTTTACCCGCAATTGATCCCCGATGGAAATTATGCCATTACCCTTATGAATAAGGTTTTGTCCGAAATAGATCTTATTATTTTTTTGGCGATAAGAGGCCAGGGTTTTCAGGGGTTCTTTTCCCCTCGCTGCGGTGTTCTGGTTTATGGTTGGGATAGGGCAGCGGGCACATAGCTTCACACCCTGGAAACTTATGCCGCTTATTGTAAACTCACCAATTAGATCCTCTTCGAACGGTTGTCCTCCCGAAAACACAATATTGGGCCGGAACCTGTTCATCGGCAACGCTTCGGTAAGGCGACTGTTCAGTTCATCTAAAGACGCCTGCCCTATCAGCAGAAACGGGTACGCATCAGCAAATGAGGTTATGGAATTTTCCGGTGCATATCGTTGATCAACTATCCGCCGGGTATCATCCGGCATGTGAACCAGGCGGCAATTCATGTCGAGCATTGCCGAAAACCACGCGTCAGCCTCTTGGCTCACATATTCGCCGGTACAGGTATCGTCCCAGATGGTAAGCAGTTGGCGGTTATTGGTAGAAGCATTAAAGGGGATAAAAAGCTCTTCGGCACGATAACTAACTGTTAAACCATCCTCCTCAATTGCAACCTTCATCAACGCCATTTGTGGAACCGTCCGCTGCGTAATAAACAGGTTATATTCATCCACCAGCATCCAGCGCCTGTCGTGTTGAAAGCCTGTTTCAGTCACCAGGGCATCCTTAACCGAAATTCCGGCTAAGGATTTAATAGGATAGATGAATAGTTCACTTATTTGCAGCATGGTGGTGAGCTTAAGCAAAAGTAAGAAAAAGAGTCGTTAGTCCATAGTCCATAGTCGATAGACCATAGCATTTATCATGATGAACGCCCGGAATACTGACAAAAGTTGTGACCAGGTATATGGAGTTATAGTGCTTAAATTTGAAATTCATCAAGCCCCCCTCTAAATCTCCCCCCGGTTGGGGGAGACTTTAAAGCAAACCAGGACTCAAGAAGCAACCATAACAAAAGTGGGCAAAGGCGCGACAGAAAAGAGGGCCAGAATATATTAGCAACGTCACCTCCCGTCAGCAGAACAGCTTCGGGAAAAAGCAGGGAAAACAGCAGGCCTGTGAAGTGGGTAAGGGCACTTAAATTTGAAATTCATCAAGCCCCCCTCTAAATCTCCCCCGGTTGGGGGAGACTTTAAAACAAACCAGGACTCAAGAAGCAACCATAACAAAAGCGGGCAAAGGCACGACAGAAAAGAGGGCCAGAATATATCAGCAACGTCACCTCCCGTCAGCAGAACAGCTTCGGGAAAAAGCAGGGAAAACAGCAGGCTCGTGAAGCGGGTTATAATACTTAAACTTGAAATTCATCAAGCCCCCTCTAAATCTCCCCCCGGTTGGGGGAGACTTTAAAACAAACCAGGACTCAAGAAGCAACCATAACAAAAGCGGGCAAAGGCACGACAGAAAAGAGGGCCAGAATATATTAGCAACGTCACCTCCCGTCAGCAGAACAGCTTCGGGAAAAAGCAGGGAAAACAGCAGGCCTGTGAAGTGGGCTAGGGCACTTAAATTTGAAATTCATCAAGCCCCCCTCTAAATCTCCCCCCGGTTGGGGGAGACTTAAAGGAGCTTCATCATCATGCACTAACTCCAATCAAACCACTTTTCTATTATTATGCGAAAAATCTTCAAAACAACCATAATCAAAAGCGGGCAAAGGCACGACAGAAAAGCGGGCCAGAATATATTAGCAACGTCACCTCCCGTCAGCAGAACAGCTTCGGGAAAAAGCAGGGAAAACAGCAGGCCTGTGAAGTGGGCTAGGGCATAGGAAATTTTTGCATGCAAGATTTTGAAGCGGCAGGTTGGCTGGCAAAAATATTCCAGCCCTCGCTGTTTTTCCTGCTTGTGCGCAAAGGCCCTCGGCTGAAAAGAAGCATTTCTGATGACTTGACCTTTTGGTTACTTTTGGGTCAAGCCAAAAGTAACTAAGCCTCCGCGGCTATGACATAGCCGTTAACCTAAGAAGTTTTTTTGAGAGTTTGATGAGAATGGGGCTTCGCCGTTGGGCAAAACCACTTAGATTTTCCCATATTTGTGTAAGTTAATTTTTAAAAAAAAGGCGGTTGTTTTCCAGACATTTTGCCGC
>DASYEP010000142.1:0-26876 GCA_036498965.1 Mucilaginibacter sp. | reverse complement strand
TACCGGGGAGGATTTAGGAGGGGCTAATGATAAAAAATTATATCACCATTGCATTCAGAAACATCAGGCGTAACCTGGCTTATGCTTTTCTGAACATTTTGGGGCTTACTCTTGGTATAGCCTCCTGTCTTGTTATTTTTTTAATTGTAAGAAATGAGCTTACTTACGATAACTACAAAAATGCTGACCGCACATACAGGGTAACGCTTAACGCGATAGATTTTAATTCAAATGTTTCATTAGCCATAGCACCCGTCATGCGTGCTGATTTTCCAGAGCTGGAACAAGTTTCGCAGGTGATGTACAGCAATGACGTGATGGTTAAGGTTAATAATAACCGTTTCCGCGATAAAGATTTTGCTTTTGTCGACGAGCATTTTGCACGGATATTTGATTTGAAATGGATAGCTGGCGATCCCAAAACAGCCTTAAGCGAACCTAACAGCCTGGTGATTAACGAAACCCTTGCAAAAAAGTATTTCGGCAGCCAAAATCCAATAGGTCATGTGATTAATATCGAAAACCAGATCAACGCAAAAGTTACCGGGGTAATAAAAGACTTACCAGGTAATCGCAGCCTTCCTTTGCAGATGTTATGCTCGTTTGAAACGATCAGAAACCAGGTAAAGAACAATATGGAAAATTTCTGGAATATTGGCGGCGGATTTTTCACATTTATTCTGTTGCCGCCAAATTATCCCGTTCAGCGTATTGAAAAGCGGATACCTGATTTTTTACATAAAAACTGGAACCTTGACCCGAAAGAAGTACGCTTACCGATTCAACCGCTTAAAAATATTCATTTTGACCAACGATATATCAATAACGTCATAACACCCACTTCAAAGGATACTTATTATGCTTTATTCGGTGTCGCACTGCTGATCATCATTACCGCTTGTATCAATTTTATTAACCTGGCTACTGCGCAGGCTATTAAAAGAGCTAAAGAAGTTGGTGTCCGCAAAGTACTAGGCGCCCAACGGTCACAGCTGATTAAACAGTTTTTAGGTGAAACCACGGTGCTGGTATTAATTGCATTGATACTAGGCGTAAGCATTGCAGCATTATTTTTATCAGAAGCAGGCAGTTGGTTAAATATAAAAATAGATGCCGGCCAATTGGTAGAACCGGTTGTTATCGGTTGGATAGCCTGTTTAACGATACTTGTTATTTTGATTGCCGGTCTGTATCCTGCGTTTGTTCAATCTGCCTTCCAGCCGGTTGAGTCATTAAAAAACAAGACCGGGGCTATAGTGCGTGGATTTACATTGCGTAAAGGACTGGTGGTGGGTCAATTTGCAATTTCGCAAATACTCATCGTAGGTACATTAGTGGTTGCTCATCAGATGGATTTTTTCCAAAATCAAGACCTCGGCTTTAAAAAAGATGCCGTTGTTTCAATGTATGTCCCCGACGGGACTAAGCGGGAGGCGCTACGGCAACAATTGGCTTCCAACCCGGGTGTAAAAGAGATTAGTTTTTCTTCTGGCGCTCCCTCTTACCCCAACAACGCGGCCGGTTTTACAGCGCCAGCTTACGGAGTTGTGAAGGATGATATAACCAATGTTGTATTTGTAGATGAAAACTACATTGATATGTTTGGTCTGAACATGCTTGCCGGCACGAAAATAAGCAAAACAGACATAAATGATACCACCCAAAATTTTGTCGTCAACGAAACACTTATACACAAATTGGGCATTATGGATCCTGCTAAAGCTATTGGGGCACACATTATATTAAACGGCCGTAATGTAAACATAATGGGTGTGGTACGCGACTTCCAGGAGGAATCAAAACATAAAAAAAGAAGGTCGGTGGTACTCTATTACCGTGCCCAGAACTTTTTCAGAGCAAGTGTTAAGATACAACCTGTTGCGATGTCCAAAACAATCGATAATATCGGCAAATCGTGGTCGGCGCTTTTTCCAAAGGATCTTTTTGAATATGAATTTTTAGATGAACACATCGCTGCTTTTTATACACAAGAACAAAAAGTATACACCGCCTTTAAGCTCTTCGCATTCATTGCCATACTTATAGGTTGCCTCGGTTTATATGGATTAATTTCATTTGCTGCTTCACAACGAACAAAAGAGATAGGCATAAGAAAAGTTTTAGGCGCACCAATAATGAGCATAATTGGATTGTTTTCGAAAGAGTTTGTACTGCTTATTTCAATAGCATTTGTAATTGCTGCACCATTGGGCTATTATATGATGCATAGCTGGCTGGAAAATTATGCTTATCATATCAGCATCGGTACAGGAATATTCGTGATAACTATTGTGGTGTCGGTAAGTATAGCGGCTATAACCATATCGTACCAGGCCATAAAAGCAGCACTGGTTAATCCGATTAAAAGCCTTAGGAGTGAGTAGGATAGTTGGCAGTTTTGAGTGGGCGGTTGGCAGTAGAGGAGGTAAAAGCTGAAAGGCGAAAGCCAAAAGATTTGAAAAAAGGAAAATTATTAATTGAAAGACAAATTGAAAGTCCTCCCTACCGGGGAGGATTTAGGAGGGGCTAATGATATTCAACTACATTAAAATTGCCTGGCGAAACCTGGTAAAGCAAAAGCTTTACAGCGCCATAAACATTTCAGGATTGGCCGTTGGGCTGGCTGTTTGTATGATGATAATGACATATGTAGCCCACGAGATGAGTTACGATCGTTTTCATCGGGACGCTGGTCGGATTTTTGAACCATATTCGAAGATAAAGATGGGCGCCACCGAGATAAACATGCAAAATTTTAGCTACGTAAGTGGTCCGCTAATCAAACAAAGCCAGCCCAAGGTGGAAGCTTCGATGCGGACGCTTCCTTATTTTAATAAGATAGTAGTTAATCAGCCCGGCTCATCTGCCAATAAATTTGTAGAAAGCAACCTGCTGTTTGTGGATGGCGATTTTTTTAATTTCTTTTCATTTAAGCTGATCTCCGGCGTGGCAGGCGACGTGTTAAAAAGACCATTTACGGTTGTTCTATCGCAGGATATGGCCCAAAAGTATTTTCCCGGCCAGAATCCTATTGGAAAAACCATCCTGATAAGGACTGACAGCGCCTATACTTACCAGGTTACAGGTGTTGCAGCTAATGCACCGTCAAACTCGTCCATCAAATTTAATTTTGTAACATCACTGCAAAGCTTGCAGGCAATGAAAGAGGGGCCGAGATATGCCGGTGCCCCTGGGGTTGGGCCTGGATCATATACCTTATACCTGAAGCTAAAACAGGCCGCGGATACTTCTACGCTAAGGCGTAGCCTCAACGCTGCGTACGACAAAGGCCCTGAAGGCATGAAGTTCGCATTTACCCCGTTAGCGGATGTGCATTTAAACAGCTATAATAATGCATCGGATTTGAAGTATCTTAAAATATTTCCGCTTATTGCCGCATTAATATTACTGCTTGCTTTGGTAAATTACATGAGTCTCTCAACAGCCAGGGCCACGCTGCGCGCTAAAGAAGTGGGGGTACGAAAAGTATCCGGCGCAAGCCGAAAAACTATTGCCACACAGTTTTATGTGGAGTCAGCATTGTTTACTTTCCTTTCGTTTGTACTTGGTTATTTACTTTGTTATTTGATTACCCCCTGGTTTTTAAATGTTATCCAGCTAAAAATAGACAGCTCATTTTTATACAGTCTGGTGGTTTTAATATTGTTATCCGGATTGTTGCTGATAACCATTTTAGTAGCCGGACTTTACCCGTCAGTGGTACTTTCTGCATTCAAGCCGGTTATTACCCTTAAAGGAAAAATGGGTAAACAATCAGGTGGCGTTATGGTACGCAAAGTGTTTACCACGTTACAATTCACTATTTCTGTCTGCCTGATCATTTGTGGTATTGTTATCGACCGCCAGTTATACTTTTTCAGGCATGCAGATACAGGTGTCAACAAGGACAATGTAGTAATGATACCTATAAGTAACAAAGTCGGCAAAAACTATCCTGCGCTTAAACATGACATCCAGTTGCTGGGCGGAGTAAGCAACGTGGCAACTTCACATTATGCCATGTTCGGTGGTTTTGATATGTTTTCATACAATGGCAAAACCAAAGGCGAAACAGTCATGCTGGTCGCAATGATGGTTAACGAACAATTTATCAATACGGTGGGTCTTAAATGGAAATATCCGCCTGTGCCAAACAAGGTGCTGGTCGGCCGCACAAAAGTGATAATTAATGAAGAAGCGATTTCTACACTTCATCTACCTGCTAACCCGACTGGGAGCTTTATTAAATCTGATGATCATAATATTGAAATTACCGGGGTATTAAAAAATTTCAATTTTACGTCGATGGAGTCTACCATCAGACCGCTCACTTTATATATGTTGAGTGATACTGATTCTTACTTTCAGAGATTTGGTTGCAATGTATTCGCCAGGATAAAACCGCATACCAACCTGCCAACGTTGTTAGGCAAAATGCAGAGCATTTACAAAAAATACGATTCCGAAACGCCTTTTGATTATACGTTTATGGACGATGCCTTCAATAAACAATACCAGGCCGAAGACCGGCTGGCGTCCATATTCAGCATATTTACCTGCATAACGGTCATTTTGGCTACCATGGGCTTGTTCGGTCTTGCCGCATTTACGATTGAACAACGCACAAAAGAAATTGGTATACGAAAAGTGTTAGGAGCAAGTCTTGCCTCGATAAACACATTGTTATCAATGGATTTTTTGAAGTTAGTACTGTTGGCTATAGTTATTGCTTCGCCAATAGCCTGGTGGACGATGCACAACTGGCTGCAAGGTTTTGCTTACCGTATAACCGTATCCTGGTGGATGTTCGGCATTGCGGGCATGCTGGCAATTGTGACGGCTATAATTACGGTTAGCTACCATGCAATAAAGGCAGCAATTGCCAACCCGGTGGACAGTTTAAGAAGCGAGTGAAGCAATTTGCAGTTTTGATTGGGCAGTTTGCAGTAAGGCAGACCCAATGAACTAATAAACAAATGAACCAATAAACTAAAACATGATAAAGAATTATATAAAAATAGCATGGCGGAACCTTTCAAGGAATAAAGGTTTTGCTATAACCAACCTGCTTGGTTTAACCATAGGTATTACTTGCACTATTTTTATTTTTTTATGGGTAAATGATGAGCTGACGTATGATAAGTTCAACACCAATTATAAATCCATTTACCAGGTAATTGCCAACCGCGACTTTAAGAACACCGTCTTTACGGATATGAATATGGTGTTTCCGTTGGCAAAATCATTGGAAACCGGTTATCCGCAAATCAAAAATGCTGTAATGTCCACCTACGCCTCGCCGGAGCTATTTGTTTACAAAGACACAAAACTAAAAAAGCAGATGGTGACAGTGGGCGGCCGGTATTTTGACATGTTTACTTGTAAATTTATTAAGGGTAATCCGCAATCGGCCCTTACTATGCCTAATTCTATCGTTTTAACTCAATCAACAGCTAAAGCATTTTTCGGCGACAGCGAACCAATTAACAAGATTCTTAAAATAGATACCCAGGTATTAAAGGTTACCGCTGTTATTGCTGATATGCCCGGCAATTCTTCCCGGCAGTTTGATTGCGTGACTTCGTTTAATTATACTGATCCACAAGTTGTCAGAGCGATGAAGGAATGGCATAATTCATCCTACATGGTTTACCTGCAAACCGTTTTAAATCCAAACGTTCCGCAACTGGAAAAAGCAGTAAACAAGGTTATGTTTGATAATAACCAGGATAAGATCAGCACCTATTTTATGGTCCCGATGAGTCGCTGGCATTTGTATAGTGATTATAAAGATGGTAAGAATGTGGGAGGGCCAATTGAGTATGTAAGGTTATTCACAATTGTCGCCATCATTATCCTCCTGATCGCCTGTGTTAATTTCATGAATCTTTCTACAGCACGCTCCGAAAAAAGAGCTAAAGAAGTAGGTATCAGGAAGACGTTGGGTTCAGATAAAAAACAATTGGTGCTGCAATTCTTTTTTGAATCCATGATGTTGGCTTTGGCGGCATTCGTTTTTTCAATTGTTGCGGTTTACTTATTGCTGCCTTCATTTAATTTGTTGGTAGCCAAACAACTGGAAATACATCTTTCCAATCCATTTTTTTGGCTTGGTGGGCTAACCATCATTTTATTTACCGGCGTTGTTGCGGGAAGCTACCCCGCACTATACCTTTCATCATTTAATCCGGTGAAGGTATTGAAGGGCACCTTTGCGGTAGGTAAAAGTGCTGAGTTACCACGGCGGATATTAGTTGTTGGTCAATTTGTAATTTCTATCTTCCTGATAGCGGCAACAATTATCATATATCAGCAGATACAGCATGTCAAAAACAGGGATATAGGCTATAATCCGGATAACCTTATCATGATGCCTTCCACTCAAAGCACTGATAAAAATTTTAAGGCTATAAAAGACGAACTGTTAAAATCCGGGCTGGTCAATTCAATTACGCGTACCTCGTCACCAATAACACAAATTTACTGGAGATCGCCATCACCGCATTGGGACGGAATGCCGGCAGATGCCAATATCATATTTTCAGGCGTGCAAACAGATGTTGATTTTACGAAAACCATGGGTATTAAAATGTTAAAGGGAAGGGACTTTTCAGGTACGCCCGGCGATACACTATCAATGTTAATAAATAAAGCTGCCGCAGATGCCATGCACGTGAAAAATCCGGTTGGTATGCTCATGAAATATGGCCCGAAAAAATATACTGTAATTGGCCTTATCGAGAATGTTGTGATGACATCGCCATATTTGCCCGTCGACCCGCTTATGGTTTATTATGCGCCCTACTCAAACGAAATGACGGTAAGATTAAATGCAGGAATACAACCGCAAAAAGCAATAGAGCTTTTTAAGAACATGTATTTAAAATATAGCCCAGCCGATATTTTCGAATACCAATTTGTTGACCAGGAATTTGGTAAGAAATTTACGGCTGAAGAGCTGGTCAACCGCCTGACCAACATTTTCGCCGGACTGGCCATATTTATCTGTTGTATTGGTTTGGCGGGTCTTGCATCGTTCACCATTGAAAAGCGTTTCAAGGAAATTGGTATTCGCAAGGTGTTGGGAGCGACTGTAAAACAATTACTTGTATTAATAGCAACGGAATTCTTAAAGTTGGTGCTGATAGCATTTGTAATTGCCGTGCCGGTAACCTGGTTGCTGATGCATAACTGGCTGCAAAAATATACTTACCATGTGGATATCAGTATTTGGATGTTCGGCATAGTGGGAGCGTTTATTTTACTATTGACAATGATTGTAGTGAGCCTCAACACACTGAGCGCCGCTACAACTAACCCGGTAAAAAGTTTAAGAAGCGAGTAGAGGAGGTTGCCAGTTTGCAGTGCGCAGATAGCAGTAGTTTCGATTTTTATACTACGCTCGCTGCCCACTACAAACTGCCTACCTAACAATGTATCATCAACGTACGCTGGGTTGTTACGCAAACGGACAGTTTGATTTGTGTTTATTGTACAATTAGCTTATAATCAGTTGCTTGATTATTTGGCATGCATTTTTCGCTGATTAGTAAAATCTTCCTTATGCTTAAGAATTACATCACAATTGCCTGGCGAAACCTTGTCAGGAATAAAGTTAGCAGCATCATCAACATAAGCGGGCTGGCCATTGGTCTTGCTTGTGTGTTGCTCATTGGTATGTATGTGAAAGACGAGTTAAGCTACGACCGCTTTTTTAAAGACAGCAACCGCATTTTCCGGGTAAATATAGATGGTAAAATGGGGAATAGCGAGTTTGTTGTTGGCCACACACCTCCTCCTGCCGGCGCAGCCCTGGTAAGTAATTTTCCGGAAATTGAAAGTTATACCCGTTTGTATCTGCCAGGAGATGAGATTATTCATTACGTGAATAATGGACAGAAAAGCTCAATTACGGAGAAAAGCTTGCTGGCGGTTGATTCGAATTTTCTAAAGGTCTTTAATTATCCTTTAGTAATTGGTGATGCAGCGACTTGTTTAAATGGAATAAACTCAATCGTCATTACGCAAAAAGCGGCAAAAAAATATTTTGGCAATACGGATCCCATTGGCAAGGACTTAATATTTGATGAGTATTCAAAGCCATTCACGGTGACCGCAGTTTTAAAAGATATCCCCAAACAATCTACTTTGCAATTCGACATATTGCAAAATACGGCCAGTGTGCCGCCTGTAAAGCACTTTAACTGGAGCTGGGTATGGCTACAAATGGCCACTTACGTTAAGCTTAAGCCCAGCGTTGCCGCCGACCCGGCCAGTATAGCCAAATTGGAAAGCAAATTTCCAAAAATGATGGCCCTGCAAGCAGCAAGCGCCTTTAAACGCATTGGGCAGCCTTGGGACGAATTTAAGAGAAAAGGAGGCCATTGGGACTTGCATTTACAGCCGTTAACTGATCTACACCTGTATTCTTCTGATGTTAGCACCCGGTTTTTCGCGCAAAGCGATATAAAATACGTGTACATTTTTTCGGCTATTGCCTTGTTCATTATGCTGTTGGCATGCGTAAACTTTATGAACCTTTCAACCGCACAATCGGCAAAGAGGGCTAAAGAAATAGGTATCCGAAAAGTTTTAGGGTCTTTAAGACAACAATTGATCAGACAGTTTATGGTTGAGGCGCTGATTTACAGTTTACTTGCCGCCATAATTGCGGTATTTATCGTATTGTTGGTACTGCCGGCGTTTAACCAGCTATCAGACAAGACACTGTCGGCAGTTGTGTTTTTAGATTTAAAAGCATGGCTGGCGCTTTTATCCTTAGTTGTTATTACTGGTTTAATGGCCGGGCTTTACCCTGCATTTTTCCTCACTTCTTTTAAACCGGTAAGCATATTAAAGGGGGCAAGCTTGTTCAAAGGTTCGGGCAGTGGTTTTTTTACACGTAATGCGTTGGTTGTTTTCCAATTCACAGTATCCACCGTACTTATTATCTGTACCATAATTGTGTATAAGCAATTGATATATAATCAAACTAAGGACCTCGGGTTTAATAAGGAAAACGTATTAATTCTTTCTAACGCCGACAGACTAGGAACACGCGAAGAAAGTCTGCGGCAGGAGCTATTGAAATTGCCACAAGTCGCAAATGCCAGTATATCAACCAGCTTGCCGGCAAAGAATAGTTTTATGGACACCTACATACCGGAGACATCTCCGGCAATTGTAAATGGCGGCGAAAATAATATTGCGCTGTCATCATTTATTGTCGACGACGCATTTATACCCACGCTTAAGCTCAAAATGGTAAATGGCAGGGGTTTTTCAAAAGGTTTTACTGATTCAGCATCGGTAATATTAAATGAAACAGCTGTAAAACAAATTGGCTGGAACGACCCTATCGGTAAAACGATCACTTATCCGGGGGGCAATAACGTGAAATTTACTGTGATAGGGGTGATAAAGGATTTCAATATCGAATCGTTCCATAGTAATTTTTCGCCTTTTGCATTATTCTATACCACTTCAAAAACTTACAGAATCGGCACATCTTATTTAACTATTAGAATAAAACCCGGCGATTACGGCATGGCTATTAATAATATTCAGAATGCATGGAAACAATTTGCGCCCGATACTCCATTTGACTACAGTTTTATGGATGCCGAGTTTGACATGTTGTACCGGTCGGATCAAACTATGGGTAAAGTATTCTCTGTGTTTACCGCCTTATCCATCATAGTTGCTTGCTTAGGTTTACTTGGCCTCGCTATTTATACAGCCGAGCGTCGCATGAAAGAAATCGGCATCAGGAAGGTATTAGGCGCATCTGTGCAAAATGTAGTAACCATGCTTTCTGCGGATTTTGTGAAGCTGATAATCATTGCATCAGTAATTGCCTTCCCTATAGCCTGGTATGCCATGAATAAATGGCTACAGAGCTTTGCATTTAAAACTGAAATGAGCTGGTGGGTTTTTGCTGCTGCGACCGGTGTCACGCTAATTATAGCGTTGACAACTATAAGTTTCCGATCGATAAAAGCAGCGTTGAATAATCCGGTGGACAGCCTTCGCTCAGAGTGATCTGAGGTATGGCTGTCGAAGATAGTTTGAGAAGCGAATAGTTGGCCCCCCGGATAAGGAGGACTTAAAAAAGATACCAGGATAAGTAAAATATGAATTATTAAAAAGTCTCCCCAAAAGGGGGAGATTTAGAGGGGGCTAAATAAATAAATGTCCATGCAACCTAATGGTCGAAAAGTAAGTCTTTTATAAGGAAAAACATTGACAATCAAAATCGCTCATCATGATCAAAAACTATCTCAAAATTGCGTGGCGGAATATGAGAAAAAACCGCTTGTATAGTATCATAAATATTGGCGGCCTGGCACTCGGAATGGCTGTCAGTTTTATGCTGCTGTTATATGTTTACAACCAGTTCAGTTTTGATAAATTCAATAAAAACGACAGCAGACTGTATGAGGTGATGAGAAACCAACCCAGTAACGGAGAGATCAGGACCGGGACTGCTACCCCTGTGCCGATGGCGCCTGCATTCAAAAAAGATTTCCCGCAGATAGATAAAGTTGCCCGAACCAACTGGCCCTATGATATTTTGATGAACTACAAGGATAAAGCGGTTAAGCTAAATACGATGGCCGCGGATCCGGACTTACTCAACATGTTTAGCTTCGATTTTGTACACGGAAACAACCATGATGCCTTAGCCGACCAATCATCCATTGTACTTACGGAATCGGGTGCGAAGGCACTCTTCGGGGACATAAACCCCGTGGGGCAGGTTATTAAGTTAAATAACCAATTTCCGTTAACCGTTAGTGCGGTAATGAAAGATAATCCAACAAATTCGTCTTTTCAATTTAAAGCGCTCATTTCGTGGCAGCAGGTTGAAGCCGAGCAGAATTGGATAAAGACTTCGGGCTGGGGGAATTATTCGTTCTTTACTTATGTTATGCTGAAACCAGGCGCTTCTCTAGCAAACGTAAATTCACAAATTAAATATATTGTTAAGCGATACGATCCCAATAATAAAGAGAACACCATGTTTCTTTATCCCTTTTCCAGGATGCATTTGTACAGCGATTTTAAAAATGGTGTGAGTGTTGGCGGTAATATCGATTCTGTAAGATTGTTTCTTTACCTGGCTATCGGGATATTGATTATAGCATGTATTAACTTTATGAACCTTTCAACTGCCCGTTCCGAACGTCGTGCCCGGGAGGTCGGCGTACGTAAGGCTATTGGTGCGCGCCGTATAGCTCTTATACAACAGTTTATGGGCGAATCGCTTTTAATGGCTTTTGTTGCACTGATATTGGCGTTTATATTGGTGATTGTGTTGATACCATTTTTTAACGACATTATTCACCTGCAGCTTTCTTTACCGTATAGCAATGTATGGGCTTGGATTACAGCCTTGGGCGTTACCATATTTACCGGTTTGATTGCGGGCAGCTATCCTGCTTTCTTTCTCTCTTCGTTTAAGCCGGTTAAAGTACTTAAGGGTCAGTTAATCACAACTAAATCCACTATACGTCCACGTCAGGTCTTGGTTATTATCCAGTTTACTTTCGCAGTATGCCTTATACTGTCGAGCATTTTTATTTACAAACAAATAAATTACATTAAGGACCGCCCTGTAGGCTATGACCGCAATGGTCTTGTCGATTTACCCGTTGAAGGTGTAATGGACTCGAAATTTGAAAGTTTCAGGCGGGACGCTATAAATGCCGGCGCAATTACCGATGGCGCAATGACTTCGATGAGTATTGCCAATAACGGCAGCAGTTCATGGGGTATTAAATGGCAGGGTCAACTGCCGGGTGAAGATAAACTGCCGATTGACCAAATGGCAGCTACTTATCATGTCGTTAGTACTTATGGATTGAAACTTACACAGGGAAGAGATTTTTCTATTGAATATCCAACCGACTCCGCTGCGATTATACTCAATGAGGCTGCGGTACAATTGATGCGTTTTAAAAACCCCCTGGGACAAATCGTGAACTACCAGGGCTCACCACGTAAGGTAGTAGGCGTGGTCGAAAATTTTGTTTGGGGATCACCTTATGAGCCCGTTAAACCGGCGATTATTGGATTTATAAAGGACTGGACCGGTAATATAGCCTTAAGGTTAAATCCTGCAAAATCGGTGTCGTCAAGCCTCGCAATCCTGCAAAATCTCTATAAGAAATACAACCCGCAGTATCCGTTTGAATACAGGTTTACCGATGAAAAATTTAATCAAAAATTTAACAACGAAAGATTGCTTGGGACGATGTCGACTGGCTTCACCTGTCTTGCCATTATCATCTCCTGCCTCGGCTTATTTGGTTTATCGTCATTCTCGGCCGAGCAACGCCGAAAGGAAATAGGCATCCGCAAAGTACTGGGCGCAACCACCGGCAACCTATGGTTCATATTATCGCAGGAATTTGTCGGGCTGATCACCATATCGTTTGTATTGGGATCGGCGATCAGTTGGTATGTAATCCATCAGCACTTTACAAAATACACTTATCATACATCAATAAGTATATGGGTATTTGTATTAACCATGATTATCAGTTTAACCATTTGCTTACTTACCGTAAGTTGGCAGGCAATTAAAGCGGCGGTTATGAACCCGGTAAATAGTTTGAGGAGCGAGTGAGCGCCTCACCCAACCCTCTCCAAAGGAGAGGGCTTTAAAGTCCTTCTCCTTTGGAGAAGGATTTAGGATGAGGCGAAAATGATTAATAAATCAACCTATGATAAAAAACTACATAAAAACAATGTGGCGTAGTCTGGTAAGAAACCGGGCTTACACTTTTTTAAATATCGGCGGCCTGGCTATCGGGATAGCTTGCGCCTCGCTTATTTTTTTATGGGTGGAGGATGAAGTTAACTTTGACTCTGTAAATACCAAAAAGGACGGGTTATACATCGTTCGCGAAAATCAGAAGTACGATACCTATGTATTTACACACTCGTCCACACCGGGTGTAATGGGACCTGTTATGCAGGCGGAATTGCCTGGAATCGCCAATACTTGCCGTGTTTCGGAAGGTGAGACACCGTTGCTTTTTGCTAATGGCGACAAAAGCGTTTTTGCTGCCGGAAAATACGCCGAATCATCCATATTCAGCATGTTCACCTTGCCGTTTGTACAGGGTAATGCGTCTTCTGCATTTTCTCAATTACACTCTTTGGTCATTACCGAAAAAACCGCGAAGAAGTTCTTTGGTAACGATAAAAACGTAATCGGCAAAAGCATCCGTGTTGACAATAAACAAAATTACATTGTTACCGCTGTTTTAAAGGATATCCCAACTAATTCATCCCTCCAATTTGAGTGGCTGATGCCGTTCAAGATATATTTCGATCAGAGTCCCTGGTTAAAAAGCTGGGGAAACAATTCGTTAAGCACCTATGTGGAGTTAAAGCCCGGAGTTACTGCCCAGACACTCGACAAACAACTCTACAACTACATTCAAAAGCGCGAGCCAACTTCCATAACTCATTTGTTTTTATTCAGCATGAACGACTGGCATCTTTATGATCAGTTTGATGGCGGCAAAAAAACAGGAGGGGGGCAGATAGAGAATGTACGCTTGTTTACCATTATAGCATGGATTATATTGTTTATCGCCTGCATTAATTTTATGAACCTCGCGACCGCCCGGAGCGAAAAACGCGCACGTGAAGTAGGCGTGCGTAAGGTGCTCGGGGCTGCAAAAAGATTGCTGGTAATGCAATTTATCAGCGAAGCCATATTTATGGCATTTATTTCGTCAATAATAGCAGTAGTAATCGTAGCGCTCACTTTACCGGCGTTCAATACACTGGTACAAAAACAATTAACGCTGGGTCTTGCCAATCCGCTGCATATAATCATGTTGGTAGCCATAACGTTGATTTGCGGTTTGGTGGCAGGCAGTTATCCGTCATTGTACCTATCCTCATTTAACCCTGTATCAGTACTAAAAGGACTTAAGTTAAAGAACAGCGGCGCAGCCTTTATCCGGAAAGGGCTTGTAATTGTACAGTTTACCGTTTCAATTGTTCTTATTATCAGCACTGTTATCGTTTTCCAACAAATTCAACATATAAAAAGCAGGCAGCTTGGTTTTAATAAGAATAACCTGGTCGAGATGGATCTGCAGGGAGATATGGCCAAAAACTTTGCCGTCATAAAACAGGATCTTTTGAATACCGGCCATATATCTGATGTGGCTCTTGCCGATCATGCAATAATATACGGGGGCAACAATACCTCCGGTTTAACCTGGGAAGGCAAGCCTCCCGGTTCGCAGGTACTGGTTTCACAACGGTATATAACCCCTGAATATATTAAAGCAACTGGCTTAACAATATTGGAGGGGCGTAACCTTACGGTAACCGATACCGCAACGCCAATTAAAATGCTCGTTACGCAGTCGATGGAAAAATTGATGGGTAAGGGAAGTGCTGTTGGAAAAAAAGTTCACGGCGAAGGAGATACTTCATCCGCCACAGTAGTTGGTGTAGTAAACGACTATGTATACGGCAATATGTACGGCAAACCTGATCCGGTTATGTTTTTTAGCGTTCCGCCTGCACATGCAAGCGTTATGTACGTGCGCATAAAGGAACGAAGTGACATCGAAAAAACCTTGGCTGCAATGCAGGCCGTGTTGAAAAAAGATAACCCTGCTTACCCGTTCGATTACCGGTTTGTGGATGACCAGTTTAATGGAATGTTCTATTCGGAAATGCTGGTAAGCAAGTTATCCCGGGTCTTCGCGACGCTGGCTATCATCATTTCATGTCTCGGATTATTTGGCCTTGCCGCTTATACTGCTGAGCGAAGGACAAGAGAGATAGGTATACGCAAAGTTTTGGGTGCTAGCGTTTCCGGAATTGCAGGTTTGATTTCGAAAGACTTTTTGCAATTGGTGTTATGGTCATGCCTGGTTGCATTTCCGCTTGCGTACTGGTCCATGCACGATTGGTTGAAAAAATATCAATACCGCATTGATATCAACTGGTGGGTATTTGCAATAGCTGGAATAGTTGCGATAGTGATCGCACTAATTACGGTTAGTTTTCAATCAATAAAAGCAGCGATAGCTAACCCGGTGAAGAGCTTGAGAAGCGAGTGAGCAGTAGGCAGTAGGCAGTAGGCAGTAGGCAGTAGGCAGTAGGCAGTAGGCAGTAGGCAGTAGGCAGTAGGCAGTAGGCAGTAGGCAGTAGGCAGTAGGCAGACATTATGTTAAGTGTTGTTCAAAATCGGTGAAATCAAGCTATAATCTGTGAAATATAAAAAATCATGATAAAGAACTATTTCAAAACTGCATGGCGTAATATTTTAAAGAACAAATTCTACGCTTCTATTAACATTATCGGCCTTACCGTAGGTTTGACGGTTGGTTTGCTCATATTGTTGTGGGTGAATGATGAATTGAGCTTCGACCGCTTTAATACAAAAGCTGGCCAGCTTTATCAGATGCAGGCTCAGATAGGAACAGGGAGCAGCAAACAAATATGGGCAGGCGTGCAGGGACCCGTGGCTACCTATGCGCTTAAGGAAGTGCCGGGCGTGCAAAATGCCGTGAGAATAGTAAATACCTGGGAATATTCAGTTTTTAGATACAAAGACAAATTATTGGGACCGGGAGATAATGGGAATTACTATGTTGACCCATCCTTTTTTAAAATTTTCGATTTCAAATTATTAAGAGGAAATGTAAACACCCCTTTTCCAAATGACAAATCGATTGTTATAACTGAAAGTACTGCAAAACGCTTTTTTGGCGACGCTGACCCAATCGGTAAAACATTGCTTGCCGATAATAAAGACAACTATACTGTTGCCGGTTTAATGGCCGATCCTCCGGAGAACTCAAGCATCAAATTCGATATGCTTTTTTCTATCAACGTAAGGAAAAATCAATATAATCCTAAAGATTACTGGAAATCGATGGATGAAGATTGGGGAAACTACTATACCAACACTTTTTTGCAAATTCAACCAGGCGTTTCCCTGCGATCAGTGGAAGATAAATTAACAAAGATCCACATTCAACACCAGCCCGGTCCTGACGCATCAAAGATTAAATATCAGATGCAGCCATTCTTAAATATACACCTTTATAATCCTGATGGCTCTCCATCCGGCTTGCAAACAGTGCGAATATTCCTGATCGTAGCCATTTTTATCCTGCTTATCGCCTGCATCAATTATGTAAATCTGTCAACGGCCCGGGCAATGCTACGTTCAAAAGAAGTGAGCATCCGCAAAATAATAGGAGCGGAAAGAAAGCAACTATTTGCCCAATTTATTATTGAAACGGTCTTGTTTTTTTCAATAGCATTAGTACTTGCATTTGTAGCAATTGAATTACTGATGCCTTTGTATAACAACGTTTCGGGCAAACAAATGCAGTTCAATTTATTTGATGCGGGGGTATGGAAAGTGATAGGGCTTACAGTGTTAGCCACACTTATCGCTTCAAGTATATATCCGGCGCTTTTATTATCGTCGTTTAAACCGATAAGCGCATTAAAGGGAAAAATCTCATTGGGTATCGGAAATACCGCTTTTAGAAAAGTGCTGGTTGTAACTCAATTTATTTTTTCAATAGGGCTTATTATCGGAACCTTGGTTATCAACGGGCAACTGAAATATATCAGGGAGAAAGAACTGGGGTATGACAAGTCATATGTTTTTTCATTTGGCATGCGCGATATGCAAAAAAACTATGAGGCTGTCAGGGCAGAACTCCTTAATCAGCCCGGCATTCATGGTGTAACCAGTTCGAGCGATAATATAATCAGCATCGGAAACAATACCGGCGATACGGATTGGGACGGAAAAGAACCAAATTCCTTGTTTTTGATACACCCAATGTATATCGATAAATATTACATGGATTTCTTTAAAGTAAAACTTGCAGCAGGCAAGAGCTTTTCAGGTTTTAAAACTGATTCAAGTCATTATATTTTGAATGAAACAGCAGTTCGCATGACTGGTATTACTAACCCATTGGGTAAAAGGTTTAAGCTGCACGACATAAATGGTACTATAATAGGTGTTGTAAAGGATTTTCATTTCGCATCCCTTAGGCAAAAAATAGAACCCGCCGTTTTCGCTTTTAACCCCGGCAACGACTGGAGAATATCCATACGTACAACCGGCGCGGAAGCACCAAAAGCCATTCAATCGGCCCGTAAGTTATGGAAACAGTACAATTCGGCCTTCCCGTTTGAATATAAATTTTTAGACGAAGACTTCGATAATATGTACAAAACCGACCAGCGGTCCGGGACACTTTTCAGTGCTTTCGCCACGATAGCTATTCTTGTTTCGTGCCTGGGGTTATTTGGATTGGCTACCTACACTGCCCAGGTAAAACTGAAGGAAATAGGCATCCGTAAAGTATTAGGCGCATCAGTCGCGAATATTACCTCCATGCTTTCAAAAGACTTCTTGATACTGGTTATAATATCATTGATCATTGCCAGCCCGATAGCCTGGTTTGCAATGAACAAGTGGCTGCAGGACTACGCTTATCGCATTAATATACAATGGTGGGTTTTTGCCCTTTCAGGAGTAATGGCAATATTAATTGCTTTTGTAACCATAAGTTTTCAGGCAATTAAAGCCGCTTTGGCAAACCCTGTTAAGAGTTTAAGGAGCGAGTGAGGAAGTTGGCAGTTTGAAGTAAGCGGTTGGCAGTATGGGAGTGTGCTATGAGGTGAAATAAAATCTGAATCATTATATAAAATAGAAAATCAAAAGTCTCCCCAACCGGGGGAGATTTAGAGGGGGCTTAATGACCAACTAAAAGATGATAAGAAACTACTTTAAAACCGCCTGGCGGAACCTGTGGAAAAACAAGGTTTTTTCATTAATAAACATACTGGGGTTGTCGCTGGGGATGGCAGCCTGTTTATTGATATTGCAATACGTAAACTTTGAGTTGAGTTACGATCACTTCAACAAAAACGCCGGAGACATTTACCGGGTTGTGAACGACAGGTATCAAAATAACAAGTTGATACAGCACGGCACAATTACCTATTCGGGTGTAAGTAAGGCCATGAAAGACGATTATCCGGAAGTACAGAACTACACCCGGCTGATTCCAGGCGGTCAGCAAATTATAATTCATCAGGATAAAAAAATCCCTAAAGAGCAAAGTATTTTCGTCGATAATTCATTCTTGTCTATGTTTTCATTTCCAGTGCTTGCCGGCGATGTTAATACAGCTTTAAAAGACGTAAACACTGTTGTTCTGACAGAAACGCTTGCTCGTAAAGTTTTTGATATACAGGGAAATAATTTTGAACCTTATATCGGAAAATTGATTACCGTTACCCGGGACACCTTTCCCTCAAAAGTTACGGCTATAATTAAGGACGTTCCTGAAAACTCAGTTTTGAAGTTTGATATGTTGCAGTCGTACCAAACAATGATACATACTTATGGCTACAAACAAGCTGATTATGATTTTACGGATTCCGATTTCTGGCATTATATTCAACTAAAACCGGGCACCGACTACAAAGTTTTTGATGCGAAGCTTGCGGCCTTTAGCCAAAGGCATTTCCAGGGTAATAAAGTGTCAGGTAGTGTAGAGAAGTTTTACCTTCAGCCATTATTAAAAGCCCATTTATACTCGGATACGGAGTATGAAATTGGCAATACGGGCAGCGCTACTGTTGTTTGGGGCTTACTTATCATTGCCTTGTTTATTATCGGCATTGCCTGGGTAAATTATATCAATCTTGCCACAGCACGTTCTGTTGAACGGGCCAAGGAAGTTGGCGTACGAAAGGTAACCGGCGCAACCCAGGGTCAGCTGATACGACAGTTTTTAACGGAGTCTCTTTTAATAAACATTGTGGCTTTGGCACTGGCGCTGGTAATGGTGACTTTCACCCAAAGTTTTTTTAACTACCTTATACAACACCAACTATCCTTTGAATACCTGTTTAAAAAAGGCTTAGGCGGTTACCTGATAAGCATTGGTTTAATAGCGGTTATCCTTACGGGAATATTTATTTCAGGATTTTACCCCGCCTTTGTGTTGTCCGCATTTAGACCAATCATGGTATTAAAGGGAAAATTCAGCAATTCAAAGAAAGGGGTTGTGTTACGTAAGGGATTGGTTATTGGTCAGTTTGCTATAACAGTGGTGCTCATCACGGGCTCATTTGTTGTTTATAAACAGATAAAATACATGAGCAATCAGAAACTGGGCGTAAACATCGACCAAATGATGGTTGTTAATGGGCCGGTATTTGTAAAACGCGACACCACTTTTGTTACCAGGATACATTCGTTCGTGGCTGAATTAGATCAAATTCCGGGTGTTAAAAATGCTGCAACATCTTTTTGGGTGCCCGGGAACGAAATGGGTAGAAATTTTAGTATCAGGGCTAAAGAGGGAGATCCTAATACTCATTTTACCATGCGTTTTGACGGGGTAAGCGAGGATTATCTCAAGACCTATAGTATGCAGTTATTGGCAGGGAGAAATTTCGTCGCAACAGATTACAATCCTGACTATGGTAAACTTCACAATATTATTTTGAACGAGAATGCGGTAAAAACGCTTGGTTTTTCTTCGCCGCAGGCAGCCGTCGGCCATGTTATGTTGAACAATAACAAAAGTTGGGATATCATTGGCGTTGTAGCTGATTTTCATCAAAAGTCATTGCGTTATCCCATCGAGCCAACTATGCTCCAACCTGTATTAAATATCCAAAGTCAGATATCTATAAAAATAGAATCAAAAAACGTGGCTGGCACTGTTGCTGCCGTTAAAGCAAAATATCATTCATTTTTTCCGGGTAACATTTTCGATTATTCTTTTTTGGATGAGCAATTTAACGCACAATATAAAAACGACGAGTTACTTGGTAAGGCCTTCAGCATTTTTGGTGGGTTTGCCATTTTCATAGCTTGTTTAGGCTTATTGGGTCTTTCGCTTTTTGCTACTTTACAACGGACAAAAGAAATAGGGGTACGCAAGGTGCTTGGAGCGTCTGTTTCAAATATTGTGCTGCTACTGTCAAAAGATTTTATCAAACTGGTAGTTTTTGCAATCTTAATAGCGATACCCATTGCATGGATCATCCTGCATTATTGGCTCCAGGATTTTGCCTATCGCATCACTATCAGCTGGTGGATATTTGGATTAGCCGGTGTAGTTGCGATAATGGTTGCTTTGGCTACAATAAGTTTCCAGGCTATAAAAGCTGCCGGAACAAATCCGGTAAAAAGTTTGAGGAGCGAGTGATGAAGTTGACAGTTTGGAGTAAGCATTGGCAGTAGAAGAAGTAGGCAGTGGTGAGTGAGCAATTGTCGGCAGGCAGTTTGCGGCTTTAATGCCGTGGTATATTAATAGGAGACAAATCAAAAGTCTCCCCTACTGGGGAGATTTAGAGGGGGCTAATTTTGGCTGAAAGGCGAAAGCTGAAAGGTTCGGAAGTGGCTGAAATAAAATCAATGATGAACTAATGAGCAAGTGAACTAACACATTATGATAAAAAACTATCTAAAAATCGCATGGCGTAACTTATGGAGGAATAAGTTTTTTTCGACACTTAACATTTTGGGCCTTGCATTGGGCATGGCTTGCAGCGTACTTATTTTATTATGGGTGCAAAATGAGTTGAGCATTGATTCATTCCATGCCAACGGAGCGCGATTATACACAGTTATAGAGCGTCAGTATTATGATGGCAAGGTGCATGGTCAATATTCAGTTCCGGGTGTATTGGCAGATGAAATGAAAAGGATGATACCGGAAATTGAATACACCACAGGCTTTTCTTATAATGACAAAAATACTTTCCAGGTGGGTGATAAGGTATTGAAACTGGAAGGTACCTCGACCGGAGCCGATTTTTTTAAGATGTTTAGCTATCCCTTGCTGGAGGGCAACGCAAAAACCGCGCTTAATACACCGGCAAGTATCGCTATTTCAAGAAAGATGGCTGACGACTTTTTTGGAAGTCCTAAAGGCGCAATAGGCAAATCTATCAGGTACGAAAACAAAAAGAACTTTAATATCACCGCGGTTTTTGAGAACCTACCTGAAAATACATCTGTCAAATTCGACTATCTCCTCAACTGGGATAATTTTTTAATAGAAAATAGTTGGGCAAAAGACTGGGGTAACAACGGTCCGAATGCTTTAGTGATGCTGAGGGCTGATGCTAACCCTGTTTTAGTTGATAAAAAGATTCGCCGCTTTTTGGATACGTATAATAAGGAACAAAATAAATCTTTCAGGGAAGAACTGGGCCTGCAGAAATTCAGTGAGGTTTATTTGCACTCAAATTTTAATGAAGGGAAACCCCATGGCGGCCGCATACAATATGTTAACCTTTTCAGCATTGTTGCGGTTTTCATCCTGCTTATCGCCTGTATAAACTTTATGAATTTAACAACCGCACGTTCTGTAAAACGGGCAAAAGAAATAGGCGTGCGTAAGGTAGTTGGAGCGGTACGTGGTGTTCTAATCAGGCAGTTTATTGGTGAGGCTATATTGTTAACGTTCATAGCTGTAATCATAGCACTTCTGTTAGTGATCATACTTTTACCTGTATTTAATTATGTCACACAAAAACAAATGTCGTATCCATTTGGCAATGTTTCATTTTGGCTTTGGCTGGTTGCCTTGACATTTGTAACTGGTTTTATTTCAGGCAGCTATCCTGCGTTGTTTTTATCGTCGTTTAACCCGGTTAAAGTATTAAAAGGAGGGGTAAAATTGAGTACAGGTGCTGGATGGTTCCGGAAAGCTTTGGTGGTGATCCAGTTTGGCTTATCGGCTTTCCTGATCATAGCAACCATTGTGGTTTCAAAACAGGTAAGTTACATCCAATCAAAAAATTTAGGTTACGATAAAGAAAACCTCATTTATGTGCCCATGGAAGGCGAGTTGAGAACCAAGTATAAAATTTTTAGAGATGAGGCTTTAAAAATGCCCGGGATACAAGAAGTTACTCATATGTCCGACTCACCTACACAGTTTGGCAGCAGTACTGGCGGTGTCACCTGGGATGGCAAGGACCCTAATGTGAATATCGAATTTACTCATATTTCCGTTGGTTACGATTTTGCGAGCACCTTAAAACTTAAATTTCGGTATGGTCGTGATTTTTCGAGGGATTTTGCAACTGACTCTACCAACTATCTTGTTAACGAAGCCGCGTTGAAAAGGATTGGTTATGCGGATCCTGTTGGCAAGCCATTTACGCAATGGGGTAAAAAAGGAAAAATTGTAGGGGTATTACAAGATTTTCACTTCAGTTCCCTGCACGATCCGATAATGCCCCTGGTTGTGCGGTTAGAGGATAATGCGAAATATGGTAATATTCTTATTCGCACCAAACCCGGACAAACTAAACGAGCATTAGCTACCATAGAAAAAGTATGCAAAGAGTTAAACCCTAATTTTACCTTTAATTATTCATTTTCGGATGAGGAATACAAGAAGCTTTATCAGAACGAACAAATTGTAAGCAAACTTTCCGACTCATTTGCATTTTTGGCTATATTTATTTCCTGTCTTGGCCTGCTTGGTTTGGCTATGTTTACAGCCGAACAACGCGTTAAGGAAATCGGGATCCGTAAAGTGCTGGGCGCAAGTTTAGGATCTTTATTTGCTTTGTTGTCAAAAGAGTTTTTGATATTGGTTGTAATTGCCTTGTTAATAGCATCACCGCTGGCCTGGTGGGCAATGAGTAAATGGCTCGAAAACTACACCTATCGCACAACCATCGAATGGTGGGTTTTTGCCCTTTCGGCAGTGCTTGCAATTTTAATAGCGTTGATTACCGTTAGTTTCCAATCGGCAAAGGCAGCAATGGTTAACCCGGTGAAGAATTTAAGGAGCGAGTAGTTGCCTCACCCGACCCTCTCCAAAAGGAGAGGGCTTTAGAAGTCCTTCTCCTTTGGAGAAGGATTTAGGATGAGGCAAAACAATCCAATGAACAAGTGAACCAATGAACTAAAGCACCATGATAAAAAACTATTTTAAAATTGCCTGGAGGAACCTGAGGAAGAACAGGCTTT
This sequence comes from Mucilaginibacter sp., assembly GCA_036498965.1. Lineage (GTDB taxonomy): Bacteria > Bacteroidota > Bacteroidia > Sphingobacteriales > Sphingobacteriaceae > Mucilaginibacter. The sequence continues at coordinate 3,844 of DASYEP010000142.1, read as the reverse complement.
ATGCTTTTATAAATATTAGCGGTTTAACCATAGGTATAGTTAGCTGCCTGCTGATAGGCATTTACATTAAACATGAGTTAAGTTACGACCGTTTTAACCAAAATGCCGACAGAATAGTTCGCGTTACGATGGACTATGACGAAGGGGGCAACCCACAGAAAGTAGCAGTAACCGGAACAAAAGTAGGTCCGCAATTTAAAAGGACGTTTCCTTCCGTTGAGGATTTCGCAAGGTTGGAAAAGAGATCAGGGGTGGTTTCTTATAATAACCGCGTCTTTGAGGAAAACAGTATCCTTTATGCTGATCCCTCTTTTCTGAACATATTTTCCTTTAAAATTATAAGTGGCGATCCATCTTTAAAAACAACTGATAAAATTATTATCACCCAAACCGCCGCAAAAAAATACTTCGATAACGAAAACCCGATCGGGAAAATATTAAAGGTTGGGGATAAAAACTTAATAGTATCTGCAATTGCCGCTGATGCACCTTCAAACTCACAGATCAGGTTTGATTTTATAACTTCGTTTAATGCATTGGATGCTTCAAAGACTGAAGAATGGTGGTCTGCGAACAATATGACGTACTTGTTGCTTAAAAGCAAGTACCAATTGCAGCCATTGCAAAGCCAGATAACGGGGTACATGAAAGCCATCAAAACTGGTGAACTTAAAATGAGTGGAGGCCAGTACTTAACCTATCACCTTGAGACGTTAGCCAGCGTCCATTTGCAATCAAAAGTCCCCGATTCACTCGAGCCCAATGGTAGCGTTACTTATATATACATTATGGTTATTGTTGCTGTTTTAATTTTGACTATAGCTTGCGTAAACTATGTGAATCTCTCAATAGCGCAGTCCTCATCGCGCTCGGCCGAAATTGGCATCCGTAAGGTAATGGGTGCCGGGAAGAGCCAGTTATTCAGGCAGTTTATCGGCGAATCGCTTTTCGTGACCATCATTGCTATTTTGCTGGCTTTTGGTATGGCCCTTTTACTCCTTCCCGTTTTTAACCAAATATCAGGTAAGCAATTGCAACCGGGTGCATTGTTCGATCCATTAATACTAGTTCTCCTTTTGGTACTCGGCTTTATTATTGGCTTTACAGCAGGGGCTTACCCGGCATTATTGCTGTCGAATGTTAAATTGGTAAAAATATTAAAGGCCGGTTTCTCATTTACTTCCGGTCAGGGAGTGCGCAGATCGTTGATTGTGTTTCAATTTGTTATTTCCATCTTTCTTATCATAACTACGGTAGTAATATTACAACAGCTCTCCTACATCCGAAATAAAGACATAGGGTATAACAAAAGTAATGTTGTTGTTTTGCCGGTCACTTATAAAATGCATCCGCGAGTAGATGAGCTTAAAAAAGCAATCGCTAATATTCCGGGGGTAGAAAATGTCGCTTCTGCTAATAACGAACCTATAAATGTAGGGTGGGGAGACGGTATCACCACTGCCGATGGTAGGTCATTAACTGTAAACGCATTACCTATGGATGAGGATTTTATCAAAACCATGCGCATAAAAATAGTTGCAGGTAGTGACTTTAACCAAACAGACGTTTTACAAATTGATTCGACAAATAAATTCAAAAATTTCCGGTATTCGTTTATGCTGAATGAAACAGCAGCAAGGGCACTTGGGTGGACACCTGAAGAAGCCGTTGGCAAACAAATTTCGAAAAACCTCCCCGGAAGGATAAAGGCCGTAGTAAAAGATTTCAATTTCAAGTCATTCCATGATCCCATTGGTCCGTTGTTGATATTCCTTGACCATTTCCAAACCCAGGCATTATTTGTAAGAGTAACTGGAAACAATACACCAACTATCATTAAAAGTCTGGAAAAGATATGGAAAGACCGTGCGCCAGAAAGACCCTTTGAATATAAATTCCTCGATGACGATTATGATGCCATGTATCGCGTTGAACAACGGACCGCAGGTGTATTCACTACTTTTTCGGTGCTGGCAATAGTGCTGGCTTGTCTTGGCTTATTTGCGGTCACCGCATATGCAGTAATGCAGCGCACAAAGGAAATAGGTATACGTAAAGTGCTGGGTGCCAAAGTATCAGGGATAATTCTATTAATATCGAAAGATTTTTTGCTGTTGGTTATAATCGCCGCCGCTATTGCTTCTCCTGTAGGCTGGTACGTTTCAAATAGGTGGCTGCAGGATTTTGCATATCGCATATCTGTTCAATGGTGGATATTTATAGCTGCCGGAACTGTCTCCCTTGCGGTTGCCGCTCTCACGGTAAGTGTACAAGCTTTAAAAGCAGCACTGGCAAATCCGGTTAAGAGTTTGAAAAGCGAGTAAGCCCCCACCTAAATCCTCCCCCGGTTGGGGAGGACTTAAAGAACATTAGTGAAGGTAATAGATATTAAAAAGAAAATCAAAAAGTCTCCCCAACCGGGGGAGATTTAGAGGGGGCTAACTCTAATGATTATTTACCACTACAAACAGCAAACTTTTTTTCCGATCCATGCAACGCAGTGTCAAAGAAGCGGGTCTATTATGTAAACAAAACAAAAGATGAAAAAGTACTTTTTAATATTATTTATTGCCTGTCAAACATACGTTGCCTTTGGGCAGGATTGGAATAAAACCCCTTATGATACCAGATCGTTAGCGAACGATGCTATAAAAAACGTTTTCGTTAAAACATCAGGCGGCAGCATTTCCGTTAGTGGTGCAGCAGGTCAGGCCCCGCGTATAGAAATATATGTGCGTGGAAACAACAACCAGGAGTTTACAAGGGAAGAAATTAAAAAACGCCTCGACGAAGATTATGACCTTAAGGTTTCTGTAAGCGACCACGAACTACATGCCGAAGCAAAACGCAAACACGAAGGCGGAGGTAATTGGGACTGGAGAAAACAATTAAGCATCTCCTTCAAGATATTTGTTCCTAAGCAAGTTTCTACACGTTTGGAAACAAGCGGCGGCAGTATTCATCTGGATAATTTATCCGGTGATGAAAATTTCAGTACTAGTGGTGGCAGTTTGCACATCGAAGCTTTAACAGGAACGATTAAAGGTGAGACATCAGGTGGCAGCATAGAGGTTTCTAATTCAGGTGATAATATCAATTTAGAAACCAGCGGCGGCAGCATCCATGCAAATAATTGCCGCGGTAAAATCAAGTTGGAAACATCAGGCGGCTCATTGCACCTTGATGATTTGAAAGGTTCAATTAATGCAAGCACTAGTGGCGGCAGCGTGCAAGCCAGTAATGTTGAAGGTGAATTGATTACCGGGACCAGCGGTGGCAGTGTTAACTTAAGCAGAATGGCTTGCAGTCTTGAAGCTTCTACCAGTGGCGGCAGCATGCACATTGAAATAGTACGTGTGGGCAAATATGTAAAGCTTGACGACAGCGGTGGCAACGTCGAATTGCGATTACCGGCAAAACAAGGTCTTAACCTTAATTTGTCGGCAAATAGGATCAATAAACCTGATCTGAGCGGATTTAGTGGCGAATGGGAAAAGGATCATGTAAAGGGCACCGTAAATGGTGGTGGTATTCCTGTAAATGTTGATGCCAGCGGACATTTGGATATAAGCTTTAACTAATCGATTAGACGTCGAAAGTCAGAGGTCGGAAATCGGAAGTCAGACGTCGGAAATATTTTACTTCTGACCTCTGACTTCCAATCTCCGACTTCCTTTTTTAAATCCGAAATCGTAATTCGTAAATCACTGTTGTCCGGTAAAAATAAAAAAACAGGGGCGTAAGCCCCTGCATAGTTTAACTTTGAATTACCACACTCAAAAATTGAACTATGCCCAAAAGTACATTTTTTACCGGACAGCCGGTATTCAATCAATTACTTAGC
>DASYEP010000141.1:0-3179 GCA_036498965.1 Mucilaginibacter sp. | reverse complement strand
CCGAAATTCGGGCAAAAGAAAGGGGTTGTGTCATATTTCATGAACAACCCCTTTTCCTTGACTTGTAGAACTACAAGTCTAATCTCTGATTCATATAACTGATTCTCAGAGCGTCAAATCGACTTTTTTATTACTTTTTTTAGCCTCAATTATTTAAAGGACTTTTTCAGTGCCCTCGAATTTCGGGGAGCTTTTTTATGTCCTGGTAAATACCATGGTGCGGCCTATGAACTTAAAGTGCCAGTACCCTTTTACTTTGAGCGATCCATCTTTGTCAATATAACCGGCTGCATCCCATTGTTTACCGTGCTGGGCATCATATATCTTACCATCCTCCCAGGTGTGGCTATCGGCGTCATATTTTAGTCCCTGCAATATTTCCAAACCTACTATTTTGCGGTTGCGCAATGCCGGATCCGGGTTGTGTTTATCACGCCACTCTTCCATAGGTTTGCTTGGATCGTCGTTAAACCATATAATTTTAGCTTTAAACTCGCCCTGGTCTTTGTAAACCTGTACGATTAATTTTCTATCCGCTGATACCCATTTACCGCATATCCGGTCGCTTTCGGTCACGGTATTAGCATGTGACTGAAGCGTTAAGCCAATAAAAAAAATGATAGATAGAAATCTGAACATACCCAATAAACGCAAATCCGCCTGAACTGTTTTTATCGCGCGAAGATAGATATTGTTGATTAAAGTCTGAATAACCAAGTCAGCTATTCCGCTTGCACCCGTTTGCAATGCACTTGCGCTCGTTTGCAACGAGTGCTTTAAAATGTATAGTAATATTTGTATTGTACGCAAATTTTCCGTACAATTGTAATATGGAAAAGGAATTAAAAGTAAAAGAACGAAAAACGCGTTTCGACGCCCGCATTCCTGAAACACAAAAAGCACTTTTTGAAAAAGCGGCAGGTTTAGCGGGTTATCGTACCCTTACTGATTTTTTGATATCTTCTGCCCAGGAGAAAGCCAATATTATAATTGAGCATCATCAAGCCATATTAGCGTCGCAAAAAGATCAGCAAATATTCTTTGACAATATTATAAACCCACCCAAGCCTAACGAGGACTTAAAAAACGCTTTTAAACATTATCAGCAAGTGGCTAATGACAAATGATTATGTTACGATATTGCTCAACAGCGATTATCATAAACAAAAATTTGAATCAGGAACCTGGCAGTTAGACAACTATCTCCGGCACCAGGCCGGACAGGATGTTAAGCGTAAACTAACTGCAGTTTTTATCTTACCAGATAAAGAATATATTATAAAGGGCTATTATACTTTATCTAACGATGCACTAGCACGAAACGGCATACCTGAAAATCTGTTAAAGAAATTACCCCCGGCCTATGCTAATTTGCCTGTTACCCTCTTAGGGCGCCTGGCTGTCGATAAAGCAGTTCAGGGTCAGGGTCTTGGGGTCATTTTATTGATAGATGCTTTGAAAAGAAGCTTTAACACTGCAGTAAGCAACATAGGGTCAATGGCTGTAGTAGTTGACCCCATCGACGTGCATGCGAGGAATTTTTACCTGAAATATGGTTTTATTGATTTGCCGGATAGCGGCCGTATGTTTATACCGATGGGAACGATAGCGCAATTATTTTAACACTCGCTGCAAACCTACCGTGTACCCATATCTTTCGACAGGCGTGTTTTCTGTGTCCCGGAGGGACTACCACTTTGTAGCCAATGATAAGAAATTAGTTTTTGCCCCGTCGGGGCAATGTCATTAAGTTAAGGAAAGAGGGTCATTAAAAGGATTACAGTAATTAGTTTTGAATCGACTAAAACACAAAACACTACTGCAATCCTAATGACCGAGATAAAAATAGGGATAAAAATCATTTCCGAGCTAAAAAGCTTTGTTTCGTATATCACTCAAGACGATAAGTTGTTGGGCAACTTCAGAAGATCCGATAAAGACTTTACCCGTAATAGGAAGTTGCCTTTTGAAAGACTTGTATTGCTGATAATCAAGTTATGTAAGAAAACGCTTAGCATAGAACTGGAAAAGTTCTTTGAAGAATTGGGTGATCCTCACACTTGCTCAGTAAGTGCTTTTACTCAGCAACGCGTCAAGTTAAAAGCCTGTTTTTTTGATTGGTGGAACAAGGTTCTTTGGAGTAGTTATTATTACTACGGCAGTTCGACAACAAGAAGATGGGGACAATACCGTGTAGTTGCAGCTGATGGTTCCAATATAAGTTTGGTGAATACACCGGCTTTAAACAAGTATTTCGGCGGCCAAAGCAATCAAAACGGCAGCTTTGTCCAGGCTAAGACCTTTTACTACTATGATGTCCTTAACGAGTTGGTCTTATTCCCAAAGATAATGCCATACCGTTACGGAGAGATCCCAATGGCTTATGATGGCATAGAGCAATTAGAAGGCGACATGCTGGTTATTTATGACAGAATTTTTGCAGCTATAAAATGTTTGCCTTACATCTTTGGGCCGAACAGGAAATAAAGTTTGTCATCCGGGGAAAGGAAAAACAAGTTGTAATGCGGGATTTCCTCGCAGGGGGCAGATCATCCGAAATAGTATACCTGCGCCCTTCACCAGAAGCTATAAATGGTTTGAGAGCCAGTGGATTTATTATAACCCGGGACACGTTATTAAAAGTGAGACTGGTAAGGGTTGAACTCGGGAAGACGGTCGAGGTTTTAGTAACCAATCTCTGGGAAGAAGATGGACACCCCGATAGCGAATTTAAGGCGTTGTACTTCATGAGATGGGGCGTTGAAACCAATATCTCTATTCAAAAAAACATCTTGCAATTAGAAGCTTTTAGCGGATTGACCGTTGAAGCGGTTGAACAGGACTTTTATGCCACTGTTTTCATTACAAATCTACACTCAATACTAATAAAAGAAGCACAAATGTCAGTTAATGAAAACTCTACCCATAGGAAATACCCTATGAAGGTGAATAACAACAAGTCCCTGGGCAAGCTGAAGGTCAGCTTGGTTTCGTTGTTTCTGGAAAGTGATATTGAGAATATCCTGACCGTTTTACACGCTCATTTTATTAAAGACACATTACCGATACGCAAAAACAGGTCATTTGATCGCCTGCGAAAAAACAATCAGAAAAACAGCAAGCACCGAACCTATTCAAATTATAAACCATCTAATTGAATCCTTAACTTAATGACATTG
>DASYEP010000140.1:0-1530 GCA_036498965.1 Mucilaginibacter sp. | reverse complement strand
ATTTGTTGCATAAGCACGAAACGTTCCTAATGGAACGTGAAAAAGATATTATATATTTTCTACCAACCAGTCGTCCCTTCGGGACGTTTCGTTGGTAGAAAGAAATGAAATTTGGGGTCGCGTTCCAGAGGAACGCTTGGTGCTCGACGATTTGATTTTGGACAAAAGGAATCAATTCATTGCCTCATTTATATAACATTATAACAATGATTAACAAATGTGCAGATTTGCTAAAAGAATAAACATCGAATGAAAAAACTATTCCGAAGTTTTGGTTATGCATTTAAAGGTGTGGCCTATGCGGCAGCTACCCAGCTTAATTTCAGAGTACACCTGGTACTTACCATATTAGCTCTATTTTTGGGTTATGCGCTCAGTATATCAGTTACCGAATGGCAATGGATTATTCTTTGCATAGCAATTGTGCTAATGGCCGAATTGTTTAACACTGCCATTGAAATGCTAACTGATCTCGTTTCACCAGAGTATAATAAAGTTGCGGGGCGCGTTAAGGATATGGGTGCCGGCGCAGTTGTTATAACGGCTATTTTTGCCTTGGTTACCGGTATCATTATTTTTTTACCAAAACTGCTATTATTCATTAACCATGCTGTATAAAACACGCGGAATTGTGTTTAAGACTACCGACTATAGTGAAAGCAGCATTATTGTACAGATTTTTACCGAGAAGTTTGGCTTGCAATCATACATTGTTAGCGGGGCCAAAAAGCCAAAGGCAAAAATGAACCGCAATATATTTCAGCCGCTTCATTTGCTGGATATGGTGGTTTATCATAAAAACACAGGAAATGTACAGCGGATAAAAGAAGTGAAAAACTCACCCATATTACAAAGTATCCCTTACGATGTTATTAAAAGCAGTATCGCCCTTTTTTTGAATGAAGTGTTATATAAAGCGGTAAGGCAGCAATCTGCAGACGAAAGCCTGTTTGGGTTTATATTCAGCGCAGTGGAATGGCTCGATAATGAAACAGCCGGGCTTGCCAACTTTCATCTTTTATTTTTGATAAAGCTAACCCGTTACCTTGGTTTCTATCCGGATAGTCACCTTGGTGGCGATGCTGATTATTTTGATCTGAAGAATGGCGTTTTCACCCGTTACAAACCCGACAGTGTTTTGTATCTGTCGCCTCCTTACACACAAAAGTTCCACGCCCTGCTGCAGCATGGTTTTGAAAGTTTACCACAAATCAACCTAACAAACGACGACCGCCGTTACCTGATACAAAAACTACTGGAATACTACGCACTGCATGTAGAGGGCTTTAGCAATATCCGATCGCATGAGGTGTTGGAGGAGGTGTTAGGGTAAAATTTTGTCAGAATCAGGATTCGCAGGATTTAAGGATTAACAGGATAATAAACTATTTATTTGTCTCGCATCATGAAAATCCTAAATCCTGATTCCGACATTGATCTTAAAATTTTTTAAAAAGATCACCAACTTATCAATTATATCGAAAACGATACAATCAAAGTTAACTAAAGCCTTTATCTTTAAATCTTAAT
>DASYEP010000139.1:0-2029 GCA_036498965.1 Mucilaginibacter sp. | reverse complement strand
TATTACACCTGCACCGGTGTAAATTAATCCTGCAATACCTAACACGGTAAGTATAGCTCCAAATGTGCGTTTTAAGTTCATATAGGTAATTGTTACTTTAAAGCAATTACAAAAACAAATAGCGCTCCAAAATTTATTGCTACATTTATAAAAGCAAACCCATTATAACCATGACACCCCAGTTAACCTTTTTAGTTATTGCGTTCATTCTCCTGGTAATTTTATTTTCATCGTTTGTGTCTGTAAAACAGGGCACAATCGTTGTCATTACCGTATTTGGCAAGTATCGCCGCATTTTAACCCCTGGGTTAAATTTTAAAGTGCCGTTTATAGAAAACATCTACTCAAAAATATCTATTCAAAACCGGTCAGTTGAGCTTGAGTTTCAGGCGGTAACTTTTGATCAGGCCAATGTTTATTTTAAAGCGATGCTGCTTTATTCGGTGCTGGACCAGCGGGAAGAAACTATAATAAATGTTGCCTTTAAGTTTGTTGACGAGCGCAACCTGATGCAGGCGCTTATTCGAACCGTTGAAGGCTCTATACGCGCCTTTGTAGCCACCAAAAGGCAATCGGAAGTATTGATTTTAAGACGTGATATTGTTGAGCACGTTAAAGAGCAGCTTGATGTTATATTGGAAGGTTGGGGCTACCACTTACAGGATCTGCAGTTAAACGATATCACTTTTGATGAGGTGATCATGAAATCGATGAGCCAGGTAGTTGCTTCAAATAACCTTAAAGCTGCCGCCGAAAATGAAGGACAGGCGTTGCTTATCACCAAAACAAAAGCTGCCGAAGCTGAAGGAAATGCTATTAAGATATCCGCCGAGGCCGACCGGCAAGCGTCACAATTGAGAGGTCAGGGTGTGGCGTTGTTTCGTGAGGAAGTGGCAAAAGGTATGTCTGTCGCTGCCAAAGAGATGCGGGATGCCAATATGGACACCTCTGTAATTTTGTTTACGATGTGGACTGAATCTATTAAACACTTCGCCGAAAACTCAAAAGGTAACGTGATTTTCCTCGACGGATCGACAGAAGCTATGCAGCAAACGTTAAAAGAGATGATGGCACTAAACCTTTTGCACGCAAATAACGTCAAAAAGTAAGTTTTACTTACGACGTATGATTTTAAGATTTACCAGTTTAATATGTTTCGCCGCTTTATGGCTATTTTCTGTTTCTGAAGCCAGGTGCCAATCATTTCACCAGCTCACTATTGATGATTTTCAGGGTATTCCCAATAAACAGGGCATAATAGCTTACACCAACTGTACCATTGATTTTCACTACGAGGCACATCGTGAAAGAAATTATTACCGATTAGACTTTGACATAAGGCTCATATTAAATAACAATAGGTCATGGATGGATAAGCGCAAGGTTACGTCCGACGAAATGCTGGACGAAATACTGCGGCACGAACAAGGGCATTATCTTATTGCCTACCTGGAACAGCAGGAGCTATTGCGCACCGTTAGCAAAACCGTTTTCTATTCCGACTATCAGTACGTAGCAAAAAATATTTTCGACCGCGTTGATGCTAAATATAAACAGCTGAATTATAACTATGACGAGGATACCCAGCACATGCTGAACAAAACGCAGCAGCAAAGCTGGAATGCCTATTTCAAAAAAAGGCTGGATTACATGCCGCCTGAGTAGAGTTAACGACTAAAGTAAATCGTGTTAAAAAATTTAGAATAACCATTGCATTAGGTCGAGACTGTTCTAAAATTAAAAAAGCATGTCATGCCAACTTGTTTCGGCAACCGATATGCAAAGTGTACGCCATAGAAGCAAGCAGGCAAGGTGTACACCAAGCAGGTAGTTCGTCCTGTGGGGTCCCGAAACAAGTTCGGGATGACTGGGCGTTTTTAAATAAAAGTGTCATGCCGATTACTATGACACTACCAAATGTTTTTGCCAGGATATTTTATTTTTCATGAATATTTCAGGGTTAAATAAGGTGTTTGATTGAATGAGTTTAAAGGCGAGTTTCAGCAAGATGTTTTTGATGTTGTTTAGG
>DASYEP010000138.1:0-15537 GCA_036498965.1 Mucilaginibacter sp. | reverse complement strand
GAAAAAAAGAAGCAAAAAAAGAAAAACGTGTTAGGATGTGGACAACGCTTAGCGTTCCCCACATTCTAACACGACACACAAGCAACAAATAGTTTTAACTTTATAAAAAAAAGTGTCAACCTTTTCCAGTACAACTCACACGACGAGCGCGATTTTATTACTAATTCCTCATTATTAGCGATTTGCAAATTTTATTTTCGTTAAAAATTGACATTTTAACTGACAAAATAGTGCCACCAAAAAAGTTATTATTTTTTTATAGGTGGGTTGGCGTTGCGATTTGCAGGATAGCAGGGATTGGTAACGTTTACCTGGAGGTGGGGCACGAGAACTCAGCGCTTTTTGCCTTTGCCCGACATTCGCCCCAGGTTCGGTTTATACCGTGAAAACACTGTCAATTTACGGTTAAAAAACCTGGTGATTTACCGTGAAAAAACCCTGATAATTAGATGTTTAATACAGTTACCTTTATTCGTAATTTTAACATTCTTTCATATGTGTGAAATAATCTTTACGCCGACATTTTCCGGTGGCCTTGGTACTGTCGATATATTAATCAATGGCAATACCACTCTTAGTTTTAATTCAAACACCCCACAAAGCATAGTTCTTCCATCAGGGAATCACGACTTTGTGATTTCTGGGGCAGCGTCTCCGGGACCAGGTGGTGGTCTTCAAATTGATATTGGCGGCGATGCAATAACAGACACGCCCATAAATTATGGGGCTGGCGTTATTCTTCCAGATCCACACAATATGATCGTAGATTGCTAATCGATAAAATCATGAAAAAAATCCTGACAGCTTTTGTGTTGATTAGTCTGTTCATCCAGGTTGAAGCATTAGGTCAGGATGCAAAACAGAATTCCGTAAAAAGAGATTCCGTAAAAAGAGATTCCGTAAAAAGAGATTCTTTAAATAAAGATTCTTTAAATAAAGCTGTAACTACGGCGCATAAATTAAATACTGGTAACCTTCAGGATATTCTAAATAACTATATACAGGTGGCTGCCAAGGGTGTTACCAGTTCCAAAACTTCTGTACAACTAAAACTAAATTGGTTTGCGCTAAACCCACAGGATTCAGTCACCAAATATGATAATAAACATTTCATTAAATCCTGGTGGCAACGCAACGGTGAGTTCGTTTTTGCTGGAGGTATCGATAAAAACAGCAAATTTAATTCTTTTCAGGCTGGTTTTAATTACAACTTAATTAACAGAAGAGATACCGCCATGCACTATTACACTGCTGCCTATGAGAAATACTTTGACAGGGAATCAGTGATAATTCACAACGCTATTGTTAAATATAGTGATACTATTATTCGACAAATAGATCCTAAACTAACAAAAACGATTATTGATGATTTCAATAAAAACATAATCGTTACAAACCTTGTACAACAAATATCCTCACAGATTGAGGGTTTCCCCACAAGTAGCAAGATGGACAGTTTGGCTATCAAATATCTACAGAATCTATTGAACGACGACATAAAAAATCCAAGAGCTCTGAAGGGTAGTTTGAGTGATAAATTAAAACATGGGATAAAGCTGGTTGATACTGCAGCTGCTCGTTCTATTCTTAACAAATCGTTGAGAACATATATCAAAACCGGGGGAAAGCAACCTTTATCATTCAATTACTTTATCAGCAAGTCACTTACAACTGAGATGAGCAAATTTATTGATGATCAGGTTGCGGCCGATACTACCTTTAAAATCCTCAAAGTAAAAACTTTATCCGATTTGAATAAGAAAGTTTTACGCAATTATGAAGACCTCATAAAATATATAGCGCAGCAACCTCTTCTGACAATTGGTTACAATTATACTTATGGTACTGGAACGGTTTTAAGCAGTCATGATGTGTCATTTCAATACCTACAAGGACTAAGTCCCTTAGCTTCACCAAAGGCTACACAATTGACCGCATCCTTAAGTGATACACTGACCGGTTCCGATCCGACAGGCAAAACACGAAATTTTCAGCGCAACATCATCGCGTTTCAAGCGGGGTTTAATAAAGTGTTGTCAATGCAAAAAAAGGTATCCGTGATGGAATTAAACTTAGGTGTGGAAGATGACCGTGCAACAAACGGATATGTTACCAAAACAGATAAAAACAAATTTACCTTTAACGCTTATTATCGCGTTCGTCTGCCAGCCACTCCCTGGCTGAAGTTATCAATTAAATACGACCCAAAAGCTGCTAATATTTTAGGGTTGTTGGATTTTACCTATAATCTTGATAGTGCTAAATAATGAAGATATGAAATTTATATTTATTTATGTAGAGAATTATTAAAACCCGCGCCGGTTCAAGCGTCTCGCTTGAATCCAACCCCTTGTCAGCGTCTCGCTGACGTTACCATATGATCTTCAATGGGCTTTCAGGATTCGCGCTGCTGTACCAATACTCATGTGCCGAACCTACAAAACCAGCTTTCACTGGGTTTTCATGGATATAGTCGATTTTTTGTTCGATGACTACTGGGCTATAGAGCAAAACAGGATAATTACCGTTTTGCCAAAACTGATGCTTTTCATTCAGCGGATTGTATTTGCCGGCACGATCAAAGGCTTTCAGCATCCATTCTCTGCGGCTTTCCTGCACGTTCCCAGCTATCATCTCGTAAAGCTTTTTTGATGTATAGCTTTTGAAACGTCCCAATACATCACCCAGCGACCCGTCCGGAACATTCGCAACCATGTGGATATGGTTAATCATGATGACGCAGGCATAAATATTAAGATTTGCATTTTGCTGACACCAGGCCAGGTTTTCTATGATGAAGTCATTGTAGTATCGGCGGGTAAATACGTCTATCCAGTCCACTACGGTTAACGTTACAAAGTAAAGTTCGTCGGTTGAGGCATTGCGTTGCATATGGTAAATATGCTAAAAATAATCTTTGAATATCGGTTGTGTGTAAGCGGGACGCTTGAACCGGCGGCAACAATAAGGGCTATAGAGAAAAGAACAGATTTATTTATGTAGAGAATTATTAAAAACCACTCCATCTTTTATTATTGTCCTGCTCGAAAGAAAGTTTTGGTAATTATCAAATGGATTTTTGCTGTAAATAATAAGGTCTGCTTTTTTCCCTTTCTCTATTGAACCATATTTATTTTCCATTCCCAATGCTGTTGCACCGTTTATAGTAGAAATTTGAATAATTGCCGCGATGGGAAATCCATATTGGTAAAGTAAAAGTTGTTCTGATAAAGCCGATTTACCACCATTTGGGCAGTCAGTTCCAATTCTTATCTTGATGCCTTTATCGTACATTTTTTTTGCCATTCCCATAAAAGCCTTAAAGTTATCGGCATCGCGTTGTTTTCGCTCCTTACTTAAACCAGTATCAGGCATATTTCCGGGATTTGAAAAGTATGCTAATCCCAATTTTTCAGCAAATAAGTGAATTGTGGTTGAAAAGGTGGCATGGTTTTTTGCCAGGTTGTTAATAAGGGAATCTAATGCTGGTGATTGATTGTCCACACTCCAGCGAACTGCATTCATAGTAATTTCAAAAAAAGATAAGGACTGATATTTGTCTTTCCCATAAAATTTTTCCATCCATTCATCAAATTGCTTTTCGTCAGCCTCACTAAACGGAAGACTAAACACAACTGTATTCAGGTGTTCATAATTTCTAAGTCCTATCATAAGCGTTGTATCCATAAACATGATACCGCCATCAATATGTCCATAAATCCTCATCCCCAAACTATCTGCAGTTTTAAATGCTGCTTCAAACTCAGGCTTTCGTAAATAATGATATAATTTTATATGTCTTATCCCCATGTTGTAATACTCCATTACTTTCTGCTGAGCAGCCAAAGGAGATGCCACCATAACATGAGTAATAAAAGGTGCCTTATCCCGCTTTGAAACTAGTGCTCCCCCAACTGTGTATACGTCGGTATAATTTGATGAAGGCTTTGCAGACCATTCCAGTATAGGATTTAACCATGTCTCAGGTTGTCCCATTGCCATTACAGCAGTAACACCATATGGCAAGTAGCAATTTGAAAATTTTGTTCTTAGAAATCCCAATGAATCTTCGGGCAAGTATTTTGGTGCGATATAATTATAACCGCCAAAAAAATGGATTGGATGAACATGAGTATCAATAATGCCGGGGGTAACCAGTTTGCCCTGGGCATCTATTGTTTTTTTTGCCTTGATAAATTTATTATTGCCCACGATGCCGGCAATGGTATCTGCATTTATTAAGATGGTTCTATCATTTAAAACCACCCCTTTTTTTACATCAAACACCTTTGCACGTATGATAGCAAGATCATAGGTCTTATTTATTTTGGCAGGTTGTAGAAAAATAAAAGCCGGTAATAAAAAAAGTGTTTTCATGTGAGAAGGTTAAAAGAATTCATACACACATATACCTTTTATTATCAAATATATTGATTTATTCCTCTGGTTAACTGCTATGGCGTGAACGTTTGAACCGGCAGTCGAAATGAATGATTAAATATAAACAAAAAAGCCTCACATTTCTGTGAGGCTTTCTGTCAGTGTGTGGGAGTTACTGGGTTCGAACCAGTGACCCTCCCGATTGAAAATCGGGATGCCCTGAACCAGTTTAGCTAAATCTCTTTGATTAACTTTTCAATCCATAAACAAGAGAACCTCACATTTCAGTGAGGTTTTCTGTCAGCGTGTGGGAGTTACTGGGTTCGAACCAGTGACCCTCCCGATTGAAAATCGGGATGCTCTGAACCAGCTATTCGTTATTTCCCATTATAAGTTTCTCTATCATTTTGCGGCTTTTCCAGGATTTTATTTGCTTTTCACGGGCTAAGGCTCTTTCTTTCAGTTCGAAGGTTTCACAATAAACCAATTTCCAATCGCCTGTGCCACCGGTAAAGCCTTTATGATTTGTATTGTGTTTACGCAGTCTTTCCTCAATATCCTGGCACATGCCAACATAGTATCTGCTTTTTGTTTCAGAATAAAGGATATAGCAATAGTACATAATAGAAACGGTCGCCAATTTGGCGACCGTTGTGGGAGTTACTGGGTTCGAACCAGTGACCCTCTGCTTGTAAGGCAGATGCTCTGAACCAGCTGAGCTAAACTCCCTTATTTGTTTTAACCCGCGACTCTTTCGTTTTGGGATTGCAAATATAGGAGTTATAGCTTATTTTCAAAAATAAATTTTAAATATCCTTTAGTTCATTGATTTACAAGTGATTGAATTTATTAAAACCAATTAACAACAGCTTTATCTAACTCTTCGCATCTATACTTTCGAGCTTACCATCAAGCTGGTTAACAAATTGCTGGAGCTGATCAATACCAGCGTTAATCTCTTTTACACGTTTGTTATTCCCGTCGCTGAAGGCCACTAAACTTTGCCGCCATAACTGAATAATCCGCTCTGCTATAACCTGCCGGGAACGTTTATATTTGCTAATTTCAGACATACCCTTAATACGGCCCGGCAATCCTGAAGTTATGTTAGTAAAGCACATGTTACATTTACATGATTATTGTGTAAACTTCTGATCATTATTGCAAATCATGTTCCTCAACACCTGCCAAACTATCCATTAAACAATTACACCTTTTGCCTGCATAAACTTGTTCCGCTGGATTTGTAGTTTTCATCAATAGGGGCACACTTAACAATGGTTTTTTCAGGCCAATTTGAACCAAATTAAAAGAAACTGATTTCCTTTCCAAAACCTTCCGTTAAAAATTTAGCGGTTAATTTATATTAATCATTTTATACTTCAGTTTAAATAACTGATATAGAAAGGAAAAAATGAAATTTATTTGAATGAATTTTATTTATTACCAATATTATTTTATAGTTTCAACTTGATTAGCGCCCGCTCTTACTACTATTTGATAGATTAACATTGAAAAACACGCTTGCCGTACCATTTAATTTATCTTTTGTAAGTGTATCTGTTGGATAAAAAGGGGTGAAGCACATTGAATGAGAAAGTATAGAGAAAGTTTTGGAATGAAGATAAGAATTTGAGGATCGGAAAGAGATTTAATACAGCTAATGCCTTATAAAACATACATTATAATTTCATTCGGGCACTATCCCGGCTATAAAAAAATTTGGGAGTGTCTGTTTTAGGTTTTGGCATGCGATATGATGGGATAACAGCAATAGCAATTTCCGTCTGATAGTACAGTTTCTTGCCAATCCCCCGATTATTATGAGTGTATAAAATTTTTAGGACGAACAACATGAAAAGCATCCATCATATAACATATTACTGTTTTAACAAACACTGCAAAATTTCAGTATACAGCACGGGGACTTTAAGTTTGTCTCTCCCGCTAAGCGTCGACACCATTTCGACGGATAAATTTTGTTTTGAATGCAGGCAAAAATTAGTTTCCCTGATGGATATAGAAATTAAAAAAGCAAGTTTAATTCTTTCAGGACCACAGCACGACGCGTTATATGTCTGAGAATATATAAACCGATTAACAAAATTACCTGATTACTCATTGTCGGGCCGGCTGGTTCCGGGCTGAGTCCTTCGATTAGGCTAACCCCAATTATTGCCGCCGGATGTCCTTAAAAACGAGGGATCTATTCTTAAGCAAATTCCTGCAGCGACAAATAATAAATATCTTATTATGACTATCGTAACTTTTTTATTACCTAAAAAGTAATAAGAAGTCTATTATTGTCGTTTAACTCATAATTATTTACCTATAAAACATTTTTATGAAGAAAATTCAAACTTCTATCGTCCTATTGCTTATAATAGGGGTAGTATCATGTAAAAAAAATGAGAACAACAGTCCGGCGACAATGGGTCCCAGCGGAAATGAGGTTGCGGCCATAGTTGCCAATTCGCTCGCTGTTAATACTTCCGGGTTAGCCACTAACCTTAACGACATGGCTACCAGTGCGCCAATAACTATTAAACAGGCATGTGGAACTTCGGTAACTGATTCCACTACTAATTCGGGTAATGCTAATGGCACAACCTACAGCTACATGTTAAAATATACTCATACACTTCTGTGCAACCCCACACCGGAGGCTGATAACATTACCTTTAATTTATGGTATCATGGCAATTCCAAGGGTTCGGAGATGAACTCTTTGGATACCGGTACGGCCACTTTTAAAATTGCAGGTCTTACAGCCCAATCCCCGGTTTATAACGTAAATGGGGAATATAAAAGAACAGGTGCTTTCAACTCAAAAAGCGGGGATAAGAGTTCAGGTCTAAGTTCTGTTGATGTCATTGCCACTGATTTGCTCGTTTCAAAATCAACAGGGTTAGTAACCGGTGGCTCGGCGCCGATCAACATTGTAATCACCATACCTTCCCAACAAAATCATAAATACACATTCAACGCAGTAGCGTCGTGGAACGCAAATGGAACGGCTACTTTAACAGGTATAAATGGCCAAACATATACCATTAACTTGTTTACCGGGGTAGTATCAAGTATGTAATAATAATAATTAAAAAAAAACCGGCAGCGAAAGCTACCGGTTTTTTTTTATTGGTTGTAGATGGATTACCCCAAACAGGGGCTGTCAATCAACTTTCAGGTCGCGCCAGTCAGAAACAATTATTGTAGGATGGCCTTTGATTAAAAGAAGGATGCCGTTAACACTTATGCGGCTTTTTTGCAGGTAATAAGCAATATATTTTGGATCAGAAAGTTTGGGTCCGGAAAATTCAGGGTTCTTTCCGGCCGAAAAAATCACAGTCAAAGGGGCTAAATACCGCCGGTTACCCAATTCAGCAACTGTGGTAGAGTCGTTATAAACTTTTACAAAATAGGCGCTATCTTTTACGGTTATCTTTTCGCCAATATGCTTATAAGCATCTTTTGCCATAATAGCCTGTTGTCCATATGTTTTATTGCCCAATAAAAACAGGAAGAATCCGATAATATATATGTATTTCACTTCAAATAAATTAATTAGAATATCAATTTATCAAATCAATTAGCATACCAATTTATTTATTTATTTTGATAAAAAGTATTTTGTAATATTTGAAATGAATTTATTTTTCGGATGATACCTCTTTCGGGGAAACAGCAGAGAGCGCGAGCCACTTTTTATTAACCTCGCCGGATAAGAATTTTAACTTTTGTTTTTCTGTAAGCACAATTGCCGGCTGGTTTTCAACTAACACCACAAAACCAGTTACGACTATCCTGGCATCCTTAAAGTTTTTCAAAAACTTAGCGTCGACACTAACTTTTGAATTAAAACTAAGCACAACATTTAAAGGAGCTTTTAAATCTTTACCGCCAAGATCAATCACAGCGGTCGAGTCGTTGTAGGCCTTAATATTATAAACCGTATCGGCCACGATAACCTGTTCACCTACGTGTTTAACAGCATTGGTTGCACTAATAGTTCGCTGGGCAAAAACATTCATGGCTAACAGGGTTATGCATGAGATAAGAAAAGAGACTCTTTTCATTTTAAGGATAGATTAGTGTGATGTATAAAACGGATATATCTATTTTATACGCAATACTTTAACAAAAGTTATTAAACCCTTGAAAGCAGCCAAAAGCCACCCCTGAAAGAAATATTGGAATAAGCATGATAGGCAGATAATTTCAAGAAAACTAAATTGCCATCTATGAATTCCAGCCGTTATTTAACAGAACTTATTTCCGAAACAAATTGATTCGGTGTTGCATTTGGAAGACCATCCCAGGTTTTTAAAATTTTTCCATTTTCATCAACCAAAAGCGTATATGGAAACTTGCCATCGGCATTATATTTATCTGCCAGCGCCTCATTCAATTTTACTTGTGCTGCACTTAGCTGGTTCTTTTTTTGACGCGGAAAATCTGCACGTACCAAAACCAGGTGATCAACTGCATAAGTTTCAAAGGCCTGTGATTCAAGTATCTCTTTTCTAAGGCGAATGCATGGTCCGCACCAATCAGAACCCGAAAAATTGATCAGTATCAACTTGTGGCTTTCAACTGCTTCTTTTTCCGCAACTTTAAAATCTCCCAGCCATGTAACATTGGCCGAGAAAATCATCATTAAACAAATCGCTGGTAATTTCATAATTATTTAAATCCTAAATTTAAAGAAATAACATCCGATACTAAATCGGTTGTTTGTGTATAGTGTCCGTATCTTATTTCCAGTTCGTGCATGCCCTGCCATCCAAATACTCCATTAGGCGGAGCTATTCTGAACCCAACGCCATAAAAGCTACTCCGGAATTTTGCGTATTCATAGTTACTGGTATAGTATTCATCTGTAGGGCTGTGCACTCCATAGGGCGCAAAATATTTGGCAGCCGATTGATCATAATACCTATAAAACGGCGAAATTGAAAAAAATGGTGTAATCTTATATGGAATTTCAAGACCAACGGTATTTGATTTAACCCCCCAGTTGTCAAAATAATACCGGTAATAAGATCGAAGAATAATGTTATCGCCCACAAAGTAATTGAGCCTGAAGCCCAACGGCAGTTTAAATCGCGACGATGGAAGTTTTTCTATTGTATCTTTTCCTGTGTTAAAATAGACCCTGTGAAAAGGCAGCCCTAAGTAACCTTGCTGGGTTACCACATCACCCAAAAACATAACCTGTAATCTCGAATTGATCATTTGAGCGTATGACAAAGAGGCGTTAAGCGAAGTTCGGGGACTGCTTGGGATATTTGCGCGATTATGCCCGCCATCAGATGATAACGTTGTACCGCTTGCAGAAGTAACTACTGAATTTATAACTGTTGATTGAGGAATGAATTCGGAAGGATAAATCAGCTTTACGTGATCAAAATAGCCCTGAAGCTTCGCACTGAACTCACCATTCTTATTTGCAGTTTTTTGTGAAAAATGCAGATCGAGACCTAACGACTGATAATTATACTCGCCCGAATAATAAGCCCCTATACCGATACTGTTTCCTTTTTTTGCATTTTCAACCGTCCAGTCCAGCGAGGGGTATATCCTGGTACCCGTCGGTGAGGAAGCTCCCGTCGACGAAACCCAGGCCTGTGAGGCTGCGCTATGATAATCGAAACCAAATCCCACCGACAGTGTATTTTTGTTCAATTTATTGTTTAACCAAACCAGGTTAATATCTATAGCATTGGCGATATCTGTAACGGATTCATCGCCCATACCACCCTGGATTGCAGAATGATTACCACTTTGCTGATAATAACTCGAAACAAGGTCAATTTCATCTACTCTTAAGCTTCTGGGCTTATATTGACTGCTGTCCTGTGTAACCGGCTTATATAAGCTAACCGGGGCTTTACTAACCAGCGCAGTGTCTGTTTTAGTTTGCGACCAGGCGTTGAAACGGCACAGTAACGAAAATCCGATAACGGATAAATATACTTTTCTCATGGTTGTTCCTATCTAACGCTTCATCAATTACATCCGCAGCCGCCGCCGGTTTTGCCCGAATTGGCGCCGGATGCCGCTTCACGATAGGATTGAAAATTCAACTCATTCTTTTCTACCTTGCGGTTTGTCAAAGCCATTTCAGCGTCATTAAGCCGACTCTTCTGATATTCCTTTAAATGCACACACGAGGTAGCCGTTATCATCAAAATCAAGAGGCTTAATAGCCTCGCCAGGTGTTTTATCATAATAGGGGTATTTTTAAATTTATATTTTTTGAAGTATAGATATTGTCATCATCATCAATGATAACCACTTCAATATTTTTTATTTGATTAATCATGTCCAAGCCGGTGTTTATTCCCATGATAGCCACGGGTGTTGTCATAGCGTCGGCTATTTCAGCATTGGGGGTAATAATAGTAACGCTTTTTATACCTGTTATAGGCAAACCGGTGCGAGGATTGATGGTATGGGAATATTTTTTTCCGCCAATAATCACATATTTCTCGTAGTTACCTGATGTGGCAACTGCCATATTGCTAACAGTCATATAAGAAAAGGCTTCATCGGCTGCGTTTGGATTAGCAATTGCGATAGTCCACTCTTTCCCGTCGGGTTGGTAACCCCATGTTGTGAGATCACCTGAAGCATTAACTACACCGCTCTCTACACCCGCGTCTTTCATAACCCGCCTGGCACATTCGGCAGCGTAACCTTTGCCTATGCCGCCAAACCCAATGCGCATGCCTTTTTCACGTAAAAAAACCGTGTAATTCTCCTGGTCGAGGGTAATGTTTTTGTAATTAATCAGCCGCACCATCTTTTTGGCAGTCTCTTTATCCGGTAATTCGGTCATCTGCTCATCGAAATTCCATAACCGCTTGTCAATTGAACCATAGGTAATATCGAATGCCCCCTGTGTGATATCTGATATCCGGATTGATCTTTCGATCAGGTTAAAAGTTTCAGGGCATACTGCAACAGGCGTTATCCCTGCATTTTTGTTGACCAGATTAGTTTCACTGTCGTCGCTAAACGTGGTGAGCAAGCACTCAATCCGCTGTATTTCCTTTATTCCGGCGTCAATTTTCTCATTGCCCCATTTTTCATTACCAGTTACTACGCTGATCTCAAAATGATTGCCCATTAATTTGCAACTCCTTTTCAATACAAAACTCCCGGTCACGTTAATGAAATTTAATGTTTAAACACCCGTTAAAACGCAAATGTAAAAGCAATATTACATGCGAAATCTGTAGCTGAAATGAAATTTCGCTTCTGTTAAAGAAATAATAATTATTTTTTTAGGTCAATATAGAATGAATTGGAAAGGAAAGACGATTGAAGTTATTACTTTTTATATAGAAGATATTAATACATTTTCTCTCATTATTTTACTTCCCCCCGTTTATCATGTCAGAGACAATCCCTTTACTATTGCTGCGGCGTTCCGCCAGGAATACGCCAACAAGGTGAACAATGATAAAAGCCAGGATGGGGTACATACAAAATCCATGTATATCTTTAACTGAATGCCTGATTGATTCAAATGGTTTCATTATGTCTTCAAAAGCCAAAAACAAGCCGGTAAAAACCATAATCGCCAACAGAAAATAGAAAGTAGAATAAATTATTTTTACAGTTAGCTCGTGCAAAGCCGTTTCGCGATCTTTTTTTACTTTTTTAAAATGAGTATAAGCACTTTTTATTTGCCGGATAAACTTTTGATCACTAAGCTGAAAAAATTCTAAAATTAACCGGAACAGGAACAACGCTGCCAAACAATAGCCGAAATAAATATGTACATCCCAAACCTGGTCCCTGAGAGCATGAGCTATCGACTTTGCCGGCTGATCGTTTGCGGTGATTCCTGATTTTTGAAGTTCATTTTTTATCAGTTGGAGGGCATTTTTATTAATAATTGTTGAGTTGATCAATACTGTTATCAATGAGCCGCTAACAGCAACTACGCTTCCCCAATGCCATAGACGGAGCGCGGCTGATTTTCTTTTATTTAGTTGAGGATGATCAATGTCTTTACGAACTGGTTCTATTATAGTCATCTATTAATTTATTATTAGTTTATTAAGCTCCGGTAAACCTGGCTGCACCCGCTGAATTACAAAAGCTGCCCTGGCGTTTTTAGCCATAGTGGATCATAAGTTTATTTTTCGTTCTAAAAATAGGAATCGAAATTGAAGGAATTCTGGGTCCGGACAAATTAATCTTGATTTTTTCTTCAGAATTTCTTCAGCTTACGATTTTACATTTGATAAAAACAGTACCGTGAAACTCCTGATTATAGAAGATGAGCAAGGACTATGCGATAATATCACCAAATATTTTAACGAAGACGGTAATATTTGCGAAAGCTGTAATTCTTTAAAAAGCGCCATTTATAAGCTCGCAGATTACGATTATGATTGTGTTTTGCTGGATATAGGCTTGCCTGACGGTGAAGGCTTTGCCGTGCTTGAATATCTGAAAGCTCAAATGAAAAATGAAGCGGTGCTCATCATTTCGGCGAGGAATTCATTGGATGACAAGCTTAAGGGTCTTGACATAGGCGCTGACGATTATTTAACAAAACCTTTTCACCTGGCCGAACTAAAGGCCCGTGTTGTTGCTGTTTTTAGGCGAAAAGTTTTTAATAGTAACAATAAACTTATTTTTAACGAAATATCCATTAACCTGGCCGGCAGAACTGTAAAAGTTAATAACATACCGGTGATCCTTACCCGTAAAGAATATGATATGTTATTATACTTCATTGCTAACAAGGGAAAAGTGATATCAAAAAATGCCCTGGCCGAACATTTATGGGGCGATGAAATGGATATGCACGACAATTTTGATTTTATTTACACACACATAAAAAACCTGCGTAAAAAATTGCTCGATGCGCATGCAAATGACTACCTTAAATCAATTTACGGAATTGGTTATAAATTATTTGCAGAATGAAGCTTTCGGCCCATTATAACAAAGCAAGCATTATCATTACAATAAGTGTACTATTAACAGGGGCTATTGTTTATTTTTTTTCTATCAGTTATTTTGCAACTGAACAGTTTGACCATAATCTGAAAGACGAATTTGGTGAACTTGTTAGCGGTGTAAATCAAACCGGCAAACTACCCGATCACGTCGATTACGATGTGGATCAAACCACGATTGTAAAAATAGGACAAGGAGACTTACCCATCAGGTTTTTTGACACCACTTTCTATAATCCAAAACAACAAAAAATACAAAAAGGCAGAGCGGTATCCGGTCTGGTAGTGCTGAAAACACAACACTATATTGCTACTATTACCATATCGAATGAAAATACCAGGTATTTAATTCAGGTTATAGGGACCATAACGCTTGTGCTAATGGTAGGGTTGTTATTTGTTCTTTTTATAACTAACAAATATGTATTGAACGGCCTTTGGAAGCCTTTTCACGATATGCTCGGTGAGTTAAAAATGTTTAATCTGTCGGACCATAAAGGATTCCCTCTAAAACAAAGTAAGGTGGAAGAGTTTGACGACTTAAACCAGGCGGTTCATTCCATGTCATTACGGGTAAAAAATGATTATCAGCATTTAAAGAATTTTACCGACAATGCTTCACACGAGATGATGACCCCGCTGGCAGTAATAACATCGAAATTAGACACACTCATACAGGACGAAAGCCTAAAACCTGAACATTATGAGCAAATAAACGATATATACGCAGCTACGAGTAAGCTTTCCAGGCTTAATCATTCGTTATTGCTGCTGGTAAAAATCGAAAATAATTTGATCGACGATGCCGAGCCATTAAGTTTAAATTTATTAATCACTCAAAAAATTAAACAATTCCAGGAGTTGATACTCGCAAAAGAGATGGAGGTTAGTGAAACTCTTGAGGAGAAGAAAATTATGGTCAGCAAGTATCTGATAGATATTCTGCTCAATAATCTTTTTAGCAATGCAATCCGGCATAACGTTAACCGTGGCAAACTAAACATAAAATTAACGGCGAACCGACTCACTTTTCAGAATACAGGCAATGATCAACCCTTAAACGCCGAAACCTTATTTGAGCGCTTTCAAAAAGGGCAAAAATCTGACGGTGTTGGCCTGGGGCTAACCATCGTAAAGAATATCTGCGCTGTTTATAATTGGGAGACTAGTTATTCATTTGAAAATTCGCTTCATACCTTTCAGATAACTTTTTAATTTGGTAAGAGTCTGTCAGGCAAGGCCTTGAGCAAAGGCAGCTTGCGATAAAATCCGAAATAAAAAAATCATCCCTTGTTAAACATGAAGGCATTAACAAGGGATGGTCTTTTATCGTGGTGTTATTGTGAGGGCAATCCGTTATTTAGCTGCGGGATACCAATTACGCAGTCTTACATCAATGTCATTGTTAGCGGCGTTAACGGTACTCTTAAACACATTCACATCTTGCCCGCGGTAATGGTACGGATACACTACTTTTGGTTTAAATGCCAATACGGCTTGTGCCGCAGCGTTAACATCCATGGTATAGGGTAGGTTCATACAAACAAAAGCGATATCTATATTCTTAAGGGAACGCATTTCAGGAATGTCTGCCGTGTCACCAGAAATATAAATATTCTTGCCACCGATTACTAGAACGTAGCCGTTGCCGCGTCCTTTTGTATGAAATGCTGTTGGACTTTCCGGCAGATTATACATGGGTATAGCGGTAATTGAAATACCTGACTGCGTGGTTTGTTCCCCGTTGTGCAGAATCACCAGTTTTGTTTTGTCGGTGGTAGCCGGCAGCTTGTCGGCCACGGCCTGCGGAACAATAATTGTAGCGTGGGCTGTGTTAATGGCGTCGATTGTTTTTGGATCTAAATGGTCGCCATGAATATCAGTGATCAGGATCATATCGGGTGCACCAAGTCCCTTAAATGCGTCTGCGCCGCCGGTCGGATCAATATAAATATTCTTGTTTTGGTAAGTAAGCACCAATGTGGCGTGCACAATGGGCTGAATGGTAAGTTCACCACCTTTTACCATTTCATGGTCGGCATCTGCCCGCTGTGCGTACGCAGATAATATTGCCAGGGAAAGAAAAAGGGTAAGCAAGGATTTAAATTTCATAGGAGTTGTTTTTATTTATTGGTTGATAATCAATTTAGTAACTATTACTCAATAGCTAAATTTC
>DASYEP010000137.1:0-9833 GCA_036498965.1 Mucilaginibacter sp. | reverse complement strand
AGGTCAAGTATTTCCGGTTCTATCTTACCTGCAATTATAATAGTGCAGTTTGATGGCTGGTACATTTGCTCAAAATGCGCCTGCATATCCTCACGACCAAGTATTTTGTAGTCTTCGGCATCTGCCGCAAATCCATACAATGTATCTCCGAATAATGCTTTGTTAAATGTACGCCTGGCAACAACATCATTTTTTTGCAAGCTTACCTGCAATTTTTGCTGCTGGTTGCGGACAAATGTTTCCAGCTCCTTTTCAGGGAAAATAGAATCGGTTATAATATCGTGAATAACCGGTAAGGTATGTTGTAAATGTTTGTTCAAACTATACAAAACAACCTGTGATTGGTCGTGACCAAAATCAACCTGCAAAAACGCACCGTAGAAATCAACTTTATCAGCAATTTGAGCAGCCGTCAATTTATTGGTACCTTCTGTAAGCATGGTGTTCACCGCTGCATTCAATAACGGTTTCTCCGTGTTGAAACGCTGGTTGCCAAAAATCCATTCAATGCGCACTAATTCCTGGTCGCCCGAATTAAAGCTAAAAACATTGGCGCCGTTGCTCAATTTTTGATGAGCAGGTTTTATAAGTGTTATATTTTCAATATCCCTAAAGTCGGGGGCAATTTTTCTTTGTAGTGTCATTCCAAGTTGTAAGGGTTGTAAAAGTTGTAAGGGTTGTAAGAGTTAAAACCGGTTTTTAACCACTTCAACCCCTACAACAACTATAACTTAAATTAACTTTTCTCCGCCAAATAAATAAGCGTTGATGAATTATCTTTTTTGAATAAATTATTGGCGAGTTGCTTCAGTTGTTCAGCGGTTACTGCCAGGTATTTTTCGGTTTCATGATTTATCATATCTGCATCGCCCAGCAATTCAAAAGATGCAAGGTTCATGGCTTTGTCAAGCAACGCCATTTCTGAAAAAATTGTAGTCGACTCAATTTTGTTTTTAACTTTGGTGAGCTCATCGGCTTTCACCAACTCTGTTTTAAATCTTTCCAATTCTTCCCATATAGCAGCCTCGGCGGTTTCTATGCTAACCCCTTCAAGCGGCTTTCCTTCAAAAACAAACATGCCTTTGTCCAAACTTCCGGTCATATAAGCATGTATCTCGCTAAACAACTGTTTTTCTTTTACCAGGTTGCGGTACAAACGTGACGAATTTCCGCGCGATAAAATATCCGAAATAAGCTCTGCAGCGTAGTAAGAGTCATCAAGCCGGCTACCCATCTGGAACGCGATGTATACATCATTCAGCGGCACTTTTGCCACCACTGTCTCGCGGCGTTCCTCGTGTTGTGCTGGCTCTTCAGGTAAATTCCGGTTATATTTTTCTCCTGCCGGTATTGGTCCAAACCATTTTTCGGCTAGTTTAATGGCGTCTTCTGTCTTAACGTCGCCGCCAATAACTACAATAGCGTTTTGGGGGTTATAATGCTTTTTAAAGAACGCTTTCACATCCTCTATCTTGGCATCCTCTATATGTTTAATTTCTTTACCGATAGTTGCCCATTGGTAAGGGTGCTTTTTGTACACTATAGGCCTTAAACGCAGCCAAACATCACCATAAGGTTGATTAAGATAGCGCTGTTTAAATTCTTCGATCACTACGCTACGCTGAACTTCCAAACTTTTTTTGCTGAAAGCCAGGCTGAGCATCCGGTCGCTTTCCAGCCAAAAGGCAGTTTCTATATTTGCCGATGGCAGCGTTATATAATAGTTGGTGATATCATTGCTGGTAAAGGCATTGTTTTCGCCGCCAACACGTTGCAGCGGTTGATCATAATCCGGAATATTTACCGAGCCGCCAAACATCAGGTGCTCAAATAAATGGGCAAAACCCGTTTTATCAGGATCCTCATCGCGGGCGCCAACATCATATAAAATATTGAGAACGGCCATTGGAGTTGTATGATCTTCGTGCACGATGATCCTGAGGCCGTTGTTTAAAGTAAATCGATTAAATTTAACCATGTATTAACTTCCTATTAAAAAGGATAGCAAAGGTAAAATTTTTGTTGAAAGTGATACAATTTGTGTAAAGTACTCTTTTGAAGAAGATTCGTTAATTTGTATAAGGACTCCTTTAGGGAAGATTTGAAAAATGATCACACAAACCGAACTTTTAAAACGCATATCCGGCACAATCGGTAAAACCAGGGTACTTGAGCTTAGTCGGATATTAAAAGAACAGAAATTTGCATTGCATGATTTGATAGATATTACTTTCAATTCAGACAAAAACATAGCTTTCAGAGCGGCATGGATACTTGAAAATATCTTTTTGCAAAACCCTGAAATCTACGGGAAGGAGCTGGAGTATTTAATTTGGCGCGTTAAAGATGTTGAGTATGCCAGTTGCCGGCGGCATTACGCTAAAATAATAATGCATGCTACCGCCAAAAAGGCTCCTGTAATTATTCAACAGAAGTTAAGTCAACTTGATCTTGAACCGGCAGTGGAAAAGTGTTTCGACTGGATGATTGACCCTAAAGTAAAAGTAGCTGTAAAAGTTTTCGCCAGTGAGGCATTGTTTAACTTAAGCATCCGGTACCCCTGGATTAAAGAAGAACTTGCAAACCAACTTAAGTTTTTAATGCGAAACGGAACGGCGGCTATACAGTCGCGCGGTACGAAATTGCTCGCGTTATTGTAGTTTGCAGTTTGCAAGCTAAGTGGTAACAAACTGCTTACTGCCAACCGCCCACTGAAAGCTGCAAACTTTACTCAACCGGTTTATCCTCCCTGTGAAGATGTTTACTCACCTGGTCGTGATTTAATTTTGCTTCAATAGCCGAGGAGCTATTGTTTGCATAAGTACCATAGGCATTTACAAGAACACCCTTCAATTTATATTTTTCGGACGTTACCGCATACACAATCGACATATCAGACGGGTTGCTGGGACCCTCGAAACGATAAAATTCATCAATTTCAAAATCGTCGGCTGTCATCTGTACATTCTTGTCTTTATCGTCTATAGTGCCGCCTTCAAGGCTGAGATTTTCGGTATAGCCCCTTTTCATTAAATCGTTAGTAGCCTCAACTACATTGTCGTACGTTTTCATGGTGATCCTCTGGTTAAAATACTCTTATGTGATAACTGCAAAACATGGTTGTTGTTTGAAATATGAGGTATCAATTTGAATGTTTCGCAACAGTTGGTTTAAGTATTTCGTAAAAGTATGCGTTAATAAGTTTCAATTATTACAATGAAAAGTATACGCAAGCGTTTTTCCCTTATTTCGTAATCAAAACCTTCGTAAACTATTAAACCCAACGTCTCCAATTAAAAACACCCTTAAGTTCCCCTATTCATGAAACATTTTAAACTTATTGTACTCCTCTTATTTGCCATAATAAGCACGGGCCACGCTCAAAATAATATTCCATCGAGTATTTTCATAATTGACCCTCAAAGCAATACTCAGGTGCCGGCAAACAGCGAAAATGCTATTTTATTTAAGACATCGTTGATTAACCTGGTTACGAATACTAATACCGCAAGAATGCAGGCATCCGCAAATTATGGCCCTGGCAGAAGAAATATAATTGTTACGCAGGCGGATCCGCAAGCAAAGGGAAACGCTTATCAACTTTCTCTTCAACGAGTATTTCAAGGCCAAACATTTGTTATTTACACTTTTCTTTATAGTGTGGATCAAAACAAGCTCTTCTTTTATGATCCCGGTTCACAGAATTGGATTGGCCAGGTTATCCGGGGAAGCAATGTTTTGAACTTAAATAATTGCCAAACTTACGGTACCTTTAACCAATTGAATGTTCAGCCTGTTCAGGAAATGGCTGCCGCACCGGTTACAGACGATGATGATGCTACAGAGGTTGATACCTCGGTATCTGTTGCAGCAACACCACCTTCCCTGCCGGATTATGAGCAGCCCGAATGCCCGCAAGAGGGGTATTTGTGGCAACCAGGGTACTGGGCTTACAGTTTAGCAGGTAATGACTACTACTGGGTTCCCGGCGTGTGGATTGCTCCCCCAACTGTTGGTCTTTTATGGACACCTCCTTATTGGGGATTTGTTGGGGGATTTTATGTTTTTCATAGAGGATATTGGGGACATTCCATTGGTTTTTATGGAGGTATTGATTATGGATATGGCTATGGCGGTGTAGGTTTTGTAGGAGGTGAATGGCGTGAAGGTCATTTCCGTTATAATACAGCGATAGTAAGAGTAAACGTTGGCTTCCATAATGTTTATGTCGATAGAACTGTTTATCATGAGAGATCCGTAACTCATTATAGTTTTAACGGCCGTGGAGGCTATATGGCACGACCCAACACATATGAAATGGCGGCCGTACGCGAACATCATATTATGGCAACCCACGAACAAATCAGGAACCAGCGAATTGCCCGAGAAGACAGGACCCAGTTTGCATCGCACAGCGAAGGAAGACCTATGAACCTTGCAGCAGCCAAAGCCCCCGAAAGGAGAATGGCTGGCAGCACCAATACAAGAATGGGTACTGCTCCGGTAGCATTCGGCGCAAGGCCGGGTAACATGTCCGGAACAAGGGGCGCAACAAACCGGCCGGCCGGTGTTCAAGGAACAAGACCGAACGGAGCAGCTGGCACAAGATCAGGTTCACATGGTGACAACAGAGCCAGAACAGGATCAAGGCCATCTAAAGATAGAGATAACGAGTCCAAGAGAAAATAGTGCTTACAACCAATTTTACATAAAACAAAAAGCTACCCCGTTTAAAGGGTAGCTTTTGTTTTTATGTACGTTAGCGTAAGATGCTCTTATTATACCGCAGCTTCTTCATGCGGGTTTAAAAACACAAAGGTATTGTCAAACATATCCAGCCTGATCTTGCTGTCCTTATCTACTTTGCCGCCAAGTATTTGTTTCGATAACTCGTTAAGTATTTTTTTCTGTATAACCCTTTTCAATGGCCTTGCACCATATTGGGGATCATAACCCAATTGTGCCAACCAATCCAAAGCTTCTCCAGATGCTTCGAGTGTAATGCCCATTTCAGCCAGCGTGTTTTGAACTTGCTTAAATTGCAATTTTACTATCTCGGTAATCTCATCGCGGCTAAGCGGGGTAAACATAATGATCTCGTCAATCCGGTTTAAAAACTCAGGTCGTATGGTAACCTTTAACAGATCAAACAATTGGTTCTTTGTTTTGGCTAGAACTTCGTCCTTGTCACTTTCCTCAAAACCCTGGAAGTTCTCCTGAATGATATTCGAACCAATATTCGAAGTCATGATGATAATGGTATTCTTAAAGTTTACCACCCTGCCTTTGTTGTCGGTTAAACGACCATCATCCAGCACCTGCAACAATATGTTAAATACGTCCGGATGAGCTTTTTCAATCTCATCGAGTAAAATTACGCTGTAAGGCTTGCGGCGAACGGCTTCAGTTAACTGACCACCCTCATCATATCCTACATAGCCCGGAGGCGCTCCAATCAATCTTGAAACAGCGTGGCGCTCCTGGTATTCCGACATATCAATACGCACCATAGCTGCCTCGTCATTAAACAGGTACTCGGCCAAGGCCTTTGCAAGTTCGGTTTTGCCTACGCCAGTAGTTCCTAAAAATATAAATGACCCTATTGGCTTACGTTTATCCTGCAAGCCTGCCCGGCTGCGGCGTATTGCGTCGCTGATAGCTTCGATCGCTTCCTCTTGTCCTGCCACGCGTTTATGCAATTCGTCTTCGAGGTTCAGCAGCTTTTCACGTTCGCTCTGTATCATTTTAGAAACCGGGATGCCTGTCCATCTCGAAACCACACCTGCTATATCCTCTGCGGTTACCTCTTCCTTCAGCATGCGGCTATCACTTTGGTTTTCAAGAAGCGCGGTCTTAAGTTGATCAACTTCCTGCTGTCTTTCTCTTATGGTGCCATAACGTAATTCAGCTACACGGCCGTAATCGCCGGCACGTTCGGCCTGCTCTGCTTCCAGTTTGTAATTCTCAATTTGTTCAACTTTTAAGTTTATACCGTCAACAAGGTCTTTTTCGCCCTGCCATTTAGCACGTAACGAATCGCGTTCGGCGGAAAGATTCGCGATTTCCTCGCTCAGTTCTTTAACTTTTTTTGTATCCTTCTCGCGCTTTATAGCCTCGCGTTCAATTTCGAGTTGCATAATGCGGCGTTCGAGTTCGTCAACCACTTCAGGTACAGAATCCATCTCCAAACGCAATTTAGAAGCAGCTTCGTCCATCAGGTCAATGGCTTTATCCGGTAAAAAACGATCGGATATATAGCGCTGCGACATTTCAACCGCGGCAATAATGGCTTCGTCTTTAATACGCACCTTATGGTGGGTTTCATAACGTTCTTTTAGTCCGCGTAATATGGAAATAGCGTCAGCTGTGTCAGGCTCATCAACAAGTACCAATTGGAAACGACGCTCCAGGGCTTTATCCTTTTCCATATATTTCTGGTACTCATTTAAAGTGGTAGCGCCAATTGCCCTCAATTCACCTCTTGCAAGAGCAGGTTTTAATATATTCGCCGCATCCATGGCACCTTCGCCACCGCCGGCGCCAACAAGTGTGTGTATTTCGTCTATGAAAAGAATAATCTCGCCATCACTTTGAGTAACCTCTTTTATCACGGCCTTTAAACGCTCTTCAAATTCGCCTTTATACTTCGCACCGGCTATTAAGGCTCCCATGTCGAGCGAGTAAACGGTTTTTGATTTCAAGCTTTCTGGTACGTCACCCTTTATTATACGGAAAGCTATGCCTTCCGCAATGGCAGTTTTGCCTACGCCAGGCTCACCAACCAAAATCGGGTTGTTTTTAGTACGACGGGAAAGTATCTGTATAACACGCCTGATCTCGTCATCGCGGCCAATTACCGGATCAAGCTTGCCCGATTCAGCGTATTCGTTAAGATCACGGGCATATTTATTCAATGCGTTGTATGTGGCTTCAGCATTCTGGTCGGTTACTTTATTGTCGCCGCGCAAACCTATTATCGCCTTTTTAAGGTCCTTCTCGTTTACACCATAATCTTTTAATGCGGAGCTGGTTTTATCATTTGTGGCCAAAATGCCGAGTAAAATGTGTTCCACAGAAATAAATTCGTCTTTAAATTCTTTAAGATAACCCTGTGCCTTTTGCAGTGCTGAATTTGAATCGGATGATAAATAAATGTTGCTTCCGCTTACCTTTGGGAATGAAGCAATCTGGCTATCAAGAGTCTCATTTAAGCGATTTATATTTACGTTTAGTTTTTTCAGCAAATAGCTTATCACATTTTCATCAACAAGTAATAAGCCTTTTAATAGATGTGCGGTTTCAATAGCCTGCTGCTGATTGCCTGCTGCTATCTCGGAGGCCTTTTGAACGGCCTCCTGTGCCTTTATGGTATAATTATTAAAATTCATAGTGTTTAATTTGATAATTTAGTTTCGAAGAAAAGCCCGGAATATTGCTTCCAAAATTCTTTTTAAAAACTGAGTTATGTAATGTTTAATAGGGTGCTCACCCAAATTCCGAAATCCTGAATTGAGCGAACGATATTATTTAGTTAGACACTATTCAACTCAATAACCGATCTCATCAAATTACTTGCCATTAAACCTGTTGTGTTAAATTGTCGTTTCCAATTAAAAGTACATGATAAATTGTCACGAACCGCCCCTCTATTTCTTATAAAATAAGCAAAAAAATAGTACTTTTACCCGCCTTACTAACTATTTTCACTTTGGATAAATACTTTTTTAGAAATATACCCGATAAGTATAAAACAACCTGGCGCAATTACTATGCAGGTCAAAATCTAATGTCGATGCGGATTATCAGCATCGTTTTCTTACTATTAAATGTATCTATCAGAGTACTTTGCCATGTTTTTCCGGCAAGCTTAACTCATGTAGAAAATTTCCCGGAATTCGATATAGCCAATTGGATATTTATCGCCCTGTCTCTTGTTTTTTATATAATCAGCTACCTGTTCATAAAAAGATATAAAAAAAATCAAAAGTCGACTGCCATTATGTCGCTATTTGTTTTTGCATTTTCCATTTATATTATTTTATGTGGCATGTATTCCAGTTTTGTCCCCTCTTCCAGTCTCCGGGGTGCTTTAACCATTTATTTAATCGCGTTAACAATAATCAGTGTGCTTTGCGTTTTCGAATATTATGAAACTATTCTGTTAATTATAGTCGCCGAATTATCGTTCACAATATTACTGATACAAAACCACACCGATGCTACAGAAATGGTTTATAATCAATTGGTTTCGATAATATTATTAATAGGATTTTATTTAATATCCCGGTACTTCTTTTGGTACAAGGCCAACTATTATTTGCAGGTTATTGAAATAAAGGAGAAAAACAAAGAGATTGAAAACGGGAGCGAATTTAAAAGTCAGCTATTAGGCATAGTAGCACACGATTTACGTAATCCGATAGCAGCGGTCGAGTCAATAGCCATGATGATGGAAATGGAAGATATTGATGCGGAAACAAAGGATAATCTCTATTTGATGAAGGCATCCTGCGTTAAAGCACGAAGTATAATTGATGATTTGCTTGAAGCCGCACGCAACGAAAATGTAATAGAATTTGTAACTCATAAAACTGAAATCAACAAACTGTTAACGGATATTATTGATCTCTGGAAAAAACAACATGGTGCCAACAACATTGAACTCATTAGTTCCATAAGTCCGGCGTACGCCCTCATCGATCACGAAAAATTCCATCGGGTATTAGATAACCTTATTGGCAATGCGATCAAATTCTCGCACGAAAAAAACAAAATTGAAATATTCCTGACAACAAAAAATACCCAAGTTGTAATTGAGATAAAAGACTATGGGATAGGTATTTCAAAAGATAAACTGCCATTAATTTTCGATCCATTTACAAAAGCAGGCCGACCTGGCTTAAAAGGAGAACAGTCAACCGGTCTTGGGCTTAGTATTGTAAAACAGATAGTAGAAAAACATAAGGGTATAATTGAAGCAGAAAGCGAAGTTGGGAAAGGTTCATTGTTCAGGGTGGCATTGCCAATGGAGCTTCCATAGCTCGTAGCTATTTTGTTGTAAGAACGAACCCAAGCGCAAGAAACAAATATTGAAAACGGTCAAACAATATTGTTGTTAAAAAAGGCCAGTGTTATCGCCCGAGCTTTTTGGCAGCTTTTCATATTTTTCCATATCCAATTTTAACTATTATAAATAACTAATGGTTTTATGGATTAATTATTTTTTAATTGTGCTTTTTTTAAAATAGTTTAAAATCTTAAATACAGAAGAACATTGGCTATTTGGATCAATTATGATTATTGAATATTAATATTGGGCGATAAATCCCTTATCATGGAAATTTCGCCACATTAAAAATTAATATTCCCCATTTTTCCTCATCTTTCTTTCATGAATTCTATCAGCAAGCTTTTTTTATAATCATTTTATCAAAACTCAACTCGCATTTTTTTGTTGTAAGCATCTATAAGGGTTAAATATTACAATAACTTGGTAAATAAAATAACACATAGATTAAAATCAGTCAGATAATTTTAAACAAAAGTTAATTTTAATTAAAAAAAACAAACATCCTAACTGTCGTTGAAGCAGGATATGAGCATTGGTTTAAGAATTGCTTTAAAAATTTGACTTAAAAAAAAGTTCATTGGTCTGAACACCCTGTATGGAGACACGTTACTTTTATTTATTACGTATTGCACTAGCCTTAACTGATCTTGCATTGGTTAATGCCTGTTTTTTTCTTGCTTATTATTTGTCCAATAAATACGGGGCACCCGTTGATAAAGGTATCTATCTGCATTCTGTTATCATTTGCAACCTTATCTGGATC
>DASYEP010000136.1:0-49309 GCA_036498965.1 Mucilaginibacter sp. | reverse complement strand
GTGCGTCCAACGATTAAATGGATCATAGCGTTCTATTTACCATAAGTATAATCCATTTCCCATCTGTTGTTTTAGGTGAACGTTCTCGGTTAAGCGGGTGTCCCACGAAGACACCCGTAGTCCAAACATAGGTCTTTTGTTTGCATCAGAATTTTTGGGATTGGAGGATTCAAAGGATGCTTATATTTAGTTCCATTGTCCGTGCCAAGTTACAATGCAATTTCTTTTTCTGGTTTTTGATCGTGATCCATCGCCCTTTTCGGATCATAATGTAACCCCGGAGTTAACCAGTATAAAAGTATGATCCTTGAATACCGGAAGTTAAAACGTGACAAGGCAAAGATAACCCCGAATAAAACACATATATATACCCATGGGTTATTACTGCCGGTTAAAATATGGGTACCGACTGCAAAAGTTACCATTTCGGCTACGTTCATTGCGTAGCTCACAAACATGGCCACATAGAAATACCCGGGTTCAATTTCAAAAGTAAATCCGCAGTGCGGGCATTTATTATGCATCTTTTGTCCGCCGAAACCGTACATTTTATTGGCGAACATATTCCCTCTTCTGCATTTAGGGCATTTGGCGTGCAGCGCTGCGTTGAAGGCTGATACTTGTAACTCTTTTTGCTGTGTTTGTTCTATATACATGGCTATTTATTTGTTAGTTGTTTATTTCTGAAATCTTCAGGCGTTATACCCGCCTGTTTTTTAAAAAACTTAGTAAAATATGAGTTGTCGGCAAAACCTAACCTGTACGAGATCTCCGTTACGGAGAGATCAAGATTAATCAAATGTCTTTTGGCTTCGAGTACCACGCGATTGCGGATCACTTCTCCGGCTGAAATGTCGAGTGCAACTTTGCATAACGCATTCAGATGATTTGGGGTAATGAACAACATTTCAGCATATTCCTTTGGGAGCTTCATCGTGGTGAAGTTCAAATCGATCAGTTTCTGAAAATTCTTCAGCAATGTGTAATTATAAGAAGTGAGATTTGAGGGATGGTGCGCTAGTTTTTCGGTGGCTATTAATATAAACAGCTGAAGCATGATCGTTTTTATCAGATCGACACTCATCCGCCGGTTGTCTTCACTCAGTTTAATCAGTTTCTCAAATAAGCCAATGATTTCAGCTTGCAACAATTCCGGCAGTTCGATAACCGCATCAGCAGGTGTACCGCTGAAAAAGGGAAAGTTTTCAAGGTAATCTGATTTTAGTAAAAACGACTGGAAAAAACTGGTTGAAAAATTGATTACATAACCATCTACCTTTCCGTCGAAGTTCCAGCTATGAACCTGGCCGGGAACCATAAAGTAAATCTGTTTAGGTGTAACAGGAAAGCTTTCAAAATCAATCGTATGAGTTCCGGCGCCTTCCGTAAACAAAACCAGGTGGTAGAAAGTATGCCGGTGCGGCCGCTGAAGATTTTTATGCACCTGCAGATAAGGTGCAAACCGGCTGATCAAAATATCTTCCTGTTTAAACCCTGACAGATTGCAGATATCATATACTGGAAACTCATCTTTCATACCCCAAAGGTATGGAAACAAGAAATTCAACGCTGGTAGTTTCGGTGGTTTGAATGGTAATTTTTACTGATTTTTTTATTTTGTTTCTACAATCTGGTTCGGTTTGATATATATAAACCTTTTGTGTTTAATAGAGAGCATTGAATTTTACCATGCGTGCCTGAACGCCGATCTGTTTGATTAAGAATACTTAGCTGCCTTGTCAGGGCAATTTGAATAGAGTAGCAAGGTCCTTCCTGTTTTTATATGAATGGAGATTTATGGGATCAAAGGATTTTACGATATTAAATACGACCCATCGATCAAAAACAATCCCTTGTCTATGCTCATCGGGTTAACGTCGTTTTGTTGTTTTGGCCACACAAAAAGCTTAGGGGTATTTACTAAATTTGATCTGAATAGTAATCTTCAGCAACAATCTGCTTTAATAAATTGTTACTATTTATCTAACCTGCAACTGACATGGACAACACCGCAAACAACCGGCTTTTTGCAATTATTAATTGCAAAACATCATCGATCAACTTATTTATTACAAGCCTTGTGCTGGCTATATTTTTTTGCGGTATAAACAGCTGCATTGCTCAATCTTCTCCGAAAAGCTACCTGTTGGCGCTTTCAAAGGCCGACCATACGCTGGCAATTGTGGATCCTTCTACCCTGAAGGTCATTGCAAAAGTGCCCGTTGGTACTGATCCGCATGAGGTTATCGCATCTGCTGACGGGAAAACGGCCTATGTTTCCATTTACGGCGGTGGTAGTTTACACGAGATTGATGTGATTGACCTGGTAGCGCAAAAAGCGTTGCCTGCTGTTGATACCAAACCATTTTTTGGTCCGCATGGCTTAACGTTTGCCGCCGGTAAATTATGGTTCACGGCGGAAGGCTCCAAAGCCGTTGCAAGCTACGACCCGGCTACTAGTGCCTTTGATTGGGCCATGGGAACCGGTCAAGACCGCACACACATGATCTACGTAACACCCAATGCGAAAAAGATATATACCACTAACGTGAGCTCGGGCACGGTAAGTATTTTGGCGGATACGCTGATCCAGCCGGGCAACTTTGGCCCGCCTCCAGGCGCAACGCCACCTCCTGGGGGAGGTCCCCCACCGGGAGTCCGGCCGCAGCCGCGTCACGACTGGGTGCAAACCGTTATCCCGGTTTCCAGAGGTTCCGAAGGCTTTGACGTATCGCCGGATGGCAAACAACTTTGGACTGCCGCTTCAGATGATGGGACGATAGCCGTTATTGATCTGGCAACAAAAAAAGTAATTGAAAAGATCGATGCAAAGGTGCAGGGAGCTAACCGGCTTGCGTTTACACCCGACGGCAAACTCGTGCTGATATCGAGCCTGAGGAATGGTGAGCTGACTGTTTATGATGCAGCATCGCACAAAGAAGTTAAGAAAGTGAATATAGGTCACGGTGCAGCAGGCATTCTTATGGACCCCAACGGATCACGCGCTTTTATAGGCTGTACTGCCGATAATTACGTGGCTATAGTCGATCTCAAAACATTGCGGGTTATCGGTCATATTGATGTGGGCCGTGGGCCGGATGGTTTGGCCTGGGCGGTGAGGTAGGCGAATTAAGCCGGCGGACTAGTATTAACGGAAATTAAAAAAGGAAGACGCATCTTTTTAATTGAGAGATTTCTCCAGAACTTCAAAAACTATCTATCAAAAGTTAAGTGGAGATCGACTGGTGTGGCGCATACGGACTACTCGAATCTGATTCGGCATAATCCCGTAGGAAATACGATAGTGGTGTTTTTCAAATGCTCTCCACGTTCCGTCATTGTCCTTTTTGAATTTATCCAATGGATATTTTTCCGGGTGTTTAGGTAAATTAATCGTTGCATCAATGATTTCGTCCCTTACCATTTCGGCATTTTGCAAAGAATCCAGCAGTATGTATAAGTAAGCTTTGTGTAGTTCGGCCTTAGCAGTATTGCTCCATACAGTTACCATTTGCGAGACTCTATCTTCAGATCTTCAGCGGTAATCGAATCACCGCGTTCAATTTCAGTATCACCCGCCGCAAGGTCTTCATTATACTGAGCCAAGGTCTGAGGGTTTTCTATTGCCTGAAAGCCAATTCCCATTAATTTCAATGTACGGAGTAACCATTCCCTTTTTCCAGGGTCCTTAATGTTATCAAAATCAATTATCAGTTCCATTGGCAACAAATTTAAAATCACGTCCTATACAAAGTTATTAAATATTAAAGATATAACAATACCGGGGCGGGCGGGTGTTCATGCCATAAACTTGGTTGAATTTAAGTATAATAGCTTGAATTGGCGAAAGAACTAACTTGGCGATTGAGGCAGTTACAAACTCAAACCTGGCTTTCCCCCGCGGGTGCAATGGCAGCCTGTTGCTCTTCGGCAGCCGTCCCGGTAGCCAGTTTATTTTGTTTCTTTTCCTCATCGCCGAGGATGATGCCCCAAGCCTTTAAGCTTTCTACACGGTCGAAAATAATCTTAAATACAGCGATAACCGGGATAGACAGGAACATGCCAGGAATTCCCCATATCATCTCGCCGGCCACTACACCTAAAACGGTAATTAAAGCATTGATCCTTACCTTTGAGCCAACCACCATTGGTAATAACACATTGCTGTCAACCAGGTGAGTAATCACCAGCGTAACTATTACCCAAACAACCTTAGTTCCATCGGGCGAGGTACCGAGCGTAATTACGGCGCTGATAACCAACGCGGTAAAAATGCCCACGTAGGGAATGACATTGAAAAGCCCTGTGATTAGACCCAAAAGAATGGCATATTTTACGCCCATAACCGAAAACGCAGTGCTGACTGCTGCAGCTACGATGCCCATTTCGATGAGCAGGCCGATAATATATTTGCGGATAATGTGCTGTACCTGTTCAATGATCTCGTGAACGGTGGCTCTGTTTTCATCAAGGAATACCGTTTCAAGGAACTTCATGATCAGCCTGCGGTACAGTAAGAAGAAAAAGGTATAGATAAAAGTAAATACCAGGAACAGCAATATCGACGACAAGGATAGCACCGTGGCGCCTACCACTTCCGTATCGGGAGATGTTACCTTACTGGCAGCTGAATTTATTGCCCTAAGTTGCTTTCCGCGCGTGATGTGAAAATTGTCCTGCACCCAACCCCGTAAATCGTAAAGCGATTTATTTATCTGTGCCTGGAACTGAGGCCAGTCCTTAACCAGGTCGGATATCTGCGAACCGATTACATAAATTAACAAACTAATAAAGAACAACAACAGAATTACAGGCAACATGGAAGCCGCGCTGCGCGGTAACCTTAGGTTACGCTCGAAAAATGTAGCCACCGGCAACAACAAAATTGAAAATAAACAGGAGAATATTAACGGTGATAAAATTTCCTTAGCGACTATAACAATATAGCCAATTGAAATAAGACTAAAAAGTACGCATGCCAGTTTGATATAAAAGGGCAGCGTACTAAAAGTCTTAAGGTCTTTGCGCATTGTCTCAGGCTCGTCTAATGACGCCCAAGATAATAGCAATAATTGCAATAACCAATAAAATGTGAATTAATCCTCCTGCGGCGTAGCCAAGAAAACCAATGGCCCAACAGATAATCAGGATGACGGCGATGATATACAAGATGTTTGACATAATAAAAAAAATTAATAGATGTGTAAGTGATTAACCTAAATAGTCCCCTAATGGTTTTATTGTCAACACATAATTAATTATTGCAAGCAATTAAGATAACTCAGGAAAGGGTTCTTCATTTATTACCGAAAATACTCGGTCAAGGAAAACAGTGCTTTAAAAAAAGCATGTCGCTTACCGCTTAAAACAGCTGTTTTACCGAAGTATTGAACAGTCTCGCCATGATAAGATTGCCCAACTTTATCAGTCGCTTAGTTTTGCCATTCTAAACGTATGATTATGGGAAACAAAAGGGTATTAATTTCAGGAGCGAGCATAGCGGGACCAGCGCTTGCTTTTTGGCTGCACCGTTATGGATTTAAGCCAACAATTATTGAACGCGCACCCGGCATTAGGCCGGGCGGGTATGCGGTGGATTTCAGAGGAACCGCAATGCAGGTACTTGTACGGATGGACATTGTTGATGAAATAAAAAAGTTTGAAACCCGGGCAGGCAAGATTATGATTGTTGATGAAAATAATAAAAAACTGGCCGATATGCCCGATGGCTTTACAAGTGGCGAACTTGAGATATTGCGCGGCGATCTGGCAAATGTATTATATGAAGCAACTAAACAAGATGTTGAATACATCTTTGATGATAGTATTACAAAAATAACTCAAACGGCTAATAATGTCGAGGTGAGTTTTAATCGCAATAAGCCCCGCAATTTTGACCTGTTGATTGGTGCCGACGGGCTGCATTCAAATGTGAGGGCGCTGGCCTTCGGCAACGAAGATAAATTTATGCATCACCTGGGTATCTACTTTGCCATTTTTACCATGCCTAACTTTTTAAATCTGAAGGATATGGCTGGGTTGTACCACGGAACTTTAGGTAAACGTGTTGGCATTTTTAGCGCAAAGCACGACACAGCGGCCAGTGGAAGTTTTTACTTTGCATCCCCCGCTTTTGAATATAATTATGGTGATATCAGTAAGCAAAAACAATTCATTCGCAACCGTTTTGAAATGGAAAAGTGGCATGTGCCAGATCTGCTGCAACACATGGACAAAGCTGATGACTTTTACTTCGACTCTGTCAGTCAGATCAGGATGGACAGATGGTCGGCAGGGCGAGCAGCACTATTGGGCGATGCCGCCGGATGCGCTTCGCCAATGTCAGGCATGGGGACCAGTATGGCGGTAGTTGGTGCTTATATTTTGGCAAACGAACTGAAAATTGCAAATGGCGATTATATTACTGCATTTGCAAAATACGAGGCGACAATGCGGCCATTTGTTACCGGCGCTCAAAAGCTGGCAGAAGGGGCAGACTGGTTTGTACCCAGCACCCGTTTTAAACAATGGTTAAGTTTGCAGATGTGGAAAATACTACCAAAACACCCTGGAAAAATATGATGATAGAAATGCCACTAAAAGTGGCAAACACGGTAAAGCTTGAAAACTATCAGCAGGCTAACCGCCATGCCGGGACTCGAACCGTCGACGCTTGAAATGACTGATTGAGTTTGTTTCTTTGATCAATTCCTGAAATACATTTGATAGAAAAAATTGTAAGGGTTGTCGCCTTTTACCGACAAACAACTCAAAAACTCTATTTAAACAAAATTCAATGTATAAGCTGGATACGCCCCAGGGCAATGAACATGATATTTTACTGTCCGTTTGGGAACGTTCAGTACGGGCAACACATCGTTTTGTCACGGAAAACGATATTGAGCTTTTTAAAAATATAATAAAAGAAGATCGTTTGTTTCATCAGGTCGACCTGGTTTGTGTGCGGTCAGATGATGGTACAATTTTGGGCTTTATGGGCATCGCAGGGGATAGCCTGGACATGATTTTTGTTGATGCTGAATGGAGAAAAGCGGGAGTAGGAAAAATGCTTGTAAAACACGCTATCGAAATTTTAAATGTCGTAAGGGTTGACGTAAACGAACAGAATGAAGACGCACTTGGATTTTATCAGCATTTCGGATTCAATGTTTTTTCAAGATCGGCCACCGACGAAAATGGTAAGCCTTATCCTTTATTGCATATGCAACGTAACTAATATTAAAAGCACTTAAATGTTCGTTCGTAACAATACCGACCGATTTTTGCGGACTTTGCAAGTGTTAAAACTAACGGCAAACGAACCAATGCCGTTTGATTTATTGCTGCTTGCTGATGAAACTGTGGAAGCGATTGTAAAATACCTGTATTCGTCTGAAGTATATGTTGTTACAACTCTCAATAAGGAAATTTTAGCGGTTTTGGTGCTCTATCCATTAAGTGATATTGAGATTGAAATAAAGAACATAGCTGTAAGAGACAACCTTCAACGTAAAGGAATAGGAAGTTATTTGCTAAATTATGCTGTGAACACCGCCCAACGTTCCGGTTACCGGCAGCTTTGGGTAGGCACACCCTCAATCGCAGCAAAGGAGATCGTGTTTTTCGAAAAAAATGGGTTCAAAATAGCAGGCCTTAAGAAGCGATTCTTCATTGAAAACTATCCCGAGCCAATAATGGAAGATGGGCTTTTGCTCGAAGATATGGTGATGTTAAAAATTAACCTGTGCGACCATTAGCCGAATTTTTAGTTCATATGCCTGGGTGTTGGGCTTTTA
The DNA here is from genome assembly GCA_036498965.1 of Mucilaginibacter sp. Classification (GTDB taxonomy): domain Bacteria; phylum Bacteroidota; class Bacteroidia; order Sphingobacteriales; family Sphingobacteriaceae; genus Mucilaginibacter. Next base: position 41,513 of record DASYEP010000136.1, on the reverse strand, counting down.
TTAAAATTTTAGTTTACAAGGTTACTATTCATTTTTCGCATAAATCATCATACCCATTCCCTTTACTTCCGAAAATCCGGATTTGATGTAGAAATCAGAAATCGCCTTTTTGGTAAACAGCAACACTGTTTTAACTCCGTTCACCTCCAGGTCTTTTTTCATAGCAGCCAACAGTTTCTTTCCCACACCCCTTTTTTGAGATTTAGGAGAAATAAACAATTCTTTCAAAATGAAATTGCGCCCGGTGTAATGAGGTTCGATATTGCCGATGCAGCAACCTGCCACGCCGCAGGATGATGTGGCCACCCAGCCCATAAATTTTGGCGTTTGGTAATGATAGGTCAGGATTGCTTTTGCCGATTCCTGTGTCCAACTATCAAACCATGGCTCGCCTTTATATGCCTCTATTAATATTTCGGCGCACTGCAGAAGTCTTTCGGTCGAGACGATTTTTTCTATTTTGATTTCGTGGGTATTGTTTTCCACTTTATTAATATGATTCATCTTTTGCTAATCAGTCAACGACTGATTTAGTCATTAGTCGCTGAAGGGAAAACGTCCTTACAGTTTTATTAATAAATTGTAAGGATGTTAAGTATAGTCACAACCGCACTTGCCCCCGGTGGTAACAATCACATTACAAAATCCATCTCCAGGAAATTAGCGTGTATTTTATACACGGTGAATGCATTTATGTGCTAATATTGTGATGACCAATTACTCAGCCGGCTACCTTTCCCCTAATTAGGTTAGCTGGTTATATAACCACCAATTAAATCCTGCTTATGTCTCTAAAAATCAAAACCGGCTGCATTTTATTCATCGGGTTGGCGTTTACGCTGCTTTCGTTTATCAGGGCCGCTAAAACTCCCCGCATTTTAGTGTTTTCAAAAACTTTGGGATGGCACCACTCCTGTATCCCTTTTGGTATAGCCGCTCTGCAAAAGCTTGGAAAGGAAAACGGCTTCGATGTGGATACCACTACCAATGCGGAAGCCTTCACCGACGATAATTTAAAAAATTACGATGCAGTGGTGTTTAACTGTACAACCGGCAATGTGCTTAACGCCGTTCAGCAGGCTGCTTTTGAACGTTACATACAGGCCGGCGGCGGTTTTGCAGGCGTGCACTCTGCTGCCGATACCGAGTACGATTGGCCATGGTACGGCAGGCTGGTGGGCGCTTACTTTTCCAGTCACCCCAACAATTCAAATATTCGCACAGCAACTGTCGATGTGGTTGATCACGAAAATCCTATTACAGCCAAACTACCCGCACGCTGGGAGCGCACCGACGAATGGTATAACTATAGGTCTATCTCGACCGATCTTCATGTACTTGCTTATCTTGATGAGAGCACTTATACCGGCGGTACCAACGGATCAAACCATCCTATTACCTGGTATCATGCTTTTGATGGCGGTCGTGCTTTTTATACCGGCTGCGGCCATACTGACGAAAGCTACAGCGACCCACTGTTTTTAGGGCAACTGCTGGGCGGTTTACGTTATGCAATGGGCAGTGGCAAACCTTTGGATTACAGCAAAGCCTACTCAAAAGTAGCCCCCGACCAGGGTCGTTTTGTTAAAACCGTATTGGTTAACGGTATTTCATCACCCATGACGCTTGCGGTCGCCAAAGATGGCCGTATATTCTTTAGCCAGATGGCCGGAAATTTTTCGGTATATAACCAACATACCAAACAACTGAAACTGATAAAAAAGATTCCTATCAGCAACCAGGGGGGCACCGGACTGATCGGTATCGCGATAGACCCGAACTTTGAAAGTAACGGTTTTGTTTACATGTATTACACACCTGCCGGACAAACCGAGGAACCCATCAATTTCAAGTTGTCGCGGTTTACGCTAAAAAATAATGATGTGCTGGATATGACATCAGAAAAAGTACTGCTGACCGTACCGGTTCAAAAAGTGAGCGGTTCCCACCATGGCGGTTGTTTGGCCTGGGATAAAAACGACAACCTGTACCTTTCAACCGGCGACAGCTCAAGCCCATTCCCCGCTGATGGTTATGCGCCTTTGGATGAGCGCCCCGGTAAGGAGCATTACAGCCTTGACGCCCAGCGCGGTGCTGGCAACACCAACGACTTTAAAGGCAAGATATTAAGGATCCATCCAGAAGCTAACGGCACGTATACTATCCCGGAAGGAAACCTTTTCCCGAAAGGAATGGCTAAAACCCGGCCCGAGATATATGTGATGGGCTGTCGTAACCCATACCGAATTGCTGTAAACCCAAAAACTTCGGTGTTGTACTGGGGTGAGGTCGGACCGGATGCAGGGTTCGATTCTCCGCGTGGCCCCCGTGGTTACGATGAGTTTAACCAGGCGTTTAAGGCGGGTAACTTTGGCTGGCCATATTTTGTAGGTAACAACTTTGCCTATTCACATTGGGATTTCGCAACCAATACGCCAGGCCCGTTATTTGATCCAAAGGCACCTGCAAATAACTCACCCAATAATACAGGGTTAAATGTGCTGCCACCTGCTACACCTGCCATGATTTGGTACCCGTATGCTGCTTCGGATGAGTTCCCCGAACTTGGCCTTGGCGGGAGATGTGCCATTGGCGGCGATTTTTACATGTACGATAAAAACGTTAATACGCCTGGGAAATTCCCAGAGTATTACGACGGCTCCCTGTTTGTTGCCGACTGGATGCGCAACTGGGTATTCGCACTACGTTTTGATGAAAATGAAAAGTACCTACGGGATGAAGCCTTTATGCCGCTTACCGGCGACTTCCGCAGGCCGATATCGATGCGGTTTGGCCCCGACGGCATTTTATACATGCTGGAGTATGGCTCTGTTTACGGCGCCGACAACGCTGATGCACGATTGGTAAAATTTGAATACAACACCGGTAACCGCCCGCCAATTGCAAAGGCCGCCGTAGTTGATACCGCAAAGTTTGCACGGTTTGTAAAAACAAAATTTTTAACGGCTGAGATAGGGCAATTCCCTGTTGTGAAGACCATCGACGGGCAGGCGCCGCTATTTGTAAACTTTAGCGCGCAGGGTAGTATGGATAAGGATGATGACGATGCAATAACCTACCAATGGATGTTCGACGGAAAAACCGTTGGTGCAACAAAGGCTTCCGCGAGACACACTTATACCAAGCCGGGAGTTTATAATGCTATACTTAAAGTAACTGATAAGGCGGGCCTTTCGGCGCTGGATACCGTGGTGGTTAAAGTGGGCAATACATCGCCGACAGTTGATATTGCCAGCGATAATAAATCGTTTATTTGGAAGGGAAAGCCTTTTAAATATCATGTGGTGGTAAAGGATAAAGAAGACGGAAAAATAGATCCGAAACGTGTGAAACTATTCTACATCTACAACCCGCAGCCCGACCCATCAAACCAGAATATCAAAAGCCTGGCCTCATTAGCAACGACAGAGGTGAGCTATCCCGGTAAGACAATAATGGCAGGAAGCGATTGCAAATCGTGCCACACCGTTAGCAAAACAGCTGTAGGGCCGAGCTTTGTTGCCATAGCCAACCGTTACAAAACCAGAGCGGGCTCGGTAGACCAATTATCCGCAAAAATAATTAAAGGCGGTGCCGGCAGCTGGGGTAAAGAACATGTGATGAGTGCACACCCGCAACTTACAGCCAACGAGACCAAAGAAATTGTACGGTATATCTTTTCGCTAACCGACAAGAAACATACAGTAATGCCGCTGCCTTTACAGGGAACCCTTAATTTAAAATTTAATGATGCAGAGCCCAATGGCCAGTACATTATGCTTGCGTCATATACCGACAAAGGCGGGAAATCAGTCGGCCCGCTGAAAGGCACCGATATGGTATTCCTTCGCAATGCGGATGTAAAAGCTGCTTATGCTGATGGTCTGAAAGGTTTTCAGCGGTTTGGTAAAAATCTCTCCGCCGGGAATCATAAGTCATACATCCTGTTCAAAAATATCGACCTTACAGATATTAAAAAGCTGACCTATCAGTATGCTTCCAAAGATGCGGATGGGGCGATAGAGGTGCGTATAGATTCACAGGCAGGACCGGTGATCAGTACAACCAATTATACCGCAACCGGCGACTGGAAAAACCCAGGTACCGTTTTCGGCGACATATCGGTGCCATCGCCGGGCAAACATGATGTTTACTTTTTTGCGATGAAAAACAGCAAGCCGACTGATGCAATCCTGAACTTAACGGATATAAAGTTTGATAAATAACAGTTAGAATATACTTAAAAAAAGCGCGACTCTTTTTTGGGAATCGCGCTTTTTTTAAGTATTCATGTCATTTTGGTGCAAAAGCTGCTGTAGCGAATAAAATATAAAATAGCCCTTGCAATCGATTGCATAATTTTTATATTTGCTCATAACATGTTGCTTAATATGGCTTTCTTCTATGGGGCCAGCAAAAGCCCTGGCTATTAAAAACCATTTACATAACCGACTATAACCATGATGCTAAAATCGTATTTACAACCGGTGGCGCTTGCTGCTGTAGTTCTCCTGAATGTTGGGCAAGCAGCGGCACAAGTCGCCAAGCCAAAGATTAAATATCTTTCAAAACCTTTAATCACTTCCATTTATACAGCTGACCCATCAGCTCACGTATTTGATGGCAAGATCTACATCTATCCCTCGCACGATATCGACGCCGGCATACCGGAGAACGACAACGGGGATCATTTCGCTATGCGGGATTATCATATTCTTTCGTTAGACAAGATAGGCGGCCCTGTTACAGATCACGGCGTTGCCATAGATATAAAAGATATTCCATGGGCCGGGAGACAATTGTGGGCGCCCGACGCTGCTTACCGGAATGGCGTTTATTACCTGTATTTTCCCGTGAAGGATAAAGAGGATGTATTCCATATCGGCGTTGCCACTTCTAAAAATCCAGCGGGGCCGTTTAAGGCATTGCCTAAACCAATGGAAGGCAGCTTCAGCATTGATCCGGCTGTGTTTACAGATGCAGATGGCAGCACTTATATGTATTTCGGCGGTATCTGGGGCGGACAGCTGCAGCGCTGGAAAAATGGAAAATACGACGCCAATGGATCAAAAACCGATTGGAAACAAGATAATGCTCCAGCTATAAGCTGTAAGGTAGTAAAGTTGAAAAAGAACATGACTGAATTTGACGGCGCGGTAAAGGATGTCGTAATTATCGATAGCGCCGGACACCCATTACTTGGAAAAGACCATGATCGCCGTTTTTTTGAAGGCTCATGGATGCATAAATACAACGGAAAGTATTATTTTACCTACTCTACCGGTGATACGCATTACCTGTGCTATGCTATTGGCACCTCCCCGCTGGGACCATTTACCTACACCGGACGCTTTATGCAACCCGTTCAAGGCTGGACAACCCATCACTCCATCATTGAATTTAAAGGCAAATGGTATATTTTTTACCATGATACGGAACTATCCGGTAAAACACATTTGAGAAATGTAAAGGTCACCGAATTGAAACACAACCCGAATGGTACAATTCAAATGATCAATACGTTTACAACCAGCGATCACTAATTATGATCGGTTGAAAGATTAAGTAGACTATAAATACCTCCCCAGGCAGGAATTTATAGTCCACTTAATCTTTGTAGTTTAATTCCTCAACCCGGAAAATACATTATCATTAGCTTTTTGCTGCGCATGGCAATTATAACACGATGTAACAGCCATTGCCCCGATACGCCTGTCAGTCTTGCTGTCGCCGGCAAATTCTTCATAGCCCCAACCACCGGTGGTTTTAAATTTTTGAGCATCCTTTACCATCACATCAATCAGCCTGCGTTTTCCTTCGCTGACCACACTATCCCGGGAAGTAGCTTCCAGCACGTCAAAAACTAAAATCGAACCGTCATCAAATTTGCCGGCTTTATATCCATCAATCGCCTTAGCGTTACCATAGATATGATGAAAACCTCCCCAATGCACAAATGCGGGACTTCCTTTTTGAATAAGTGCAGTTTTTACATGGGCCCAGCTACGGTAGCCTTCGGGATATGGTACATCATTCCCGTCTGCCGGCCTGAAATAGGTAGCGGCAATTAATGTAAAGCAACTCAGCGTCAAACCTCTGGTCAGGATCACATTTCTGGATTTTTTAATTCTATCTATTTTCATATTGCATAAGTAATTAGCTGTTTGAAAGTATATCTATTCAAAATTTAATAGTCCTATTATCTTCAGCAAATTATTTCAACCCCTTTGGGTGTTTATTTAACGCATTGCCGGTTATGTGCCGCAATTGTGCCTGCCTGACTGGAAGCTTACGACGATTGTCATTTCGAACGACAGAGAGAAATCTTTTGCGCCATACGTCATCCTCTATGCATACACAACATGCATAGTGTGCATTGTATGTTGTATAAGTTTTCTCCTTCCCGAAATAAATTCGGGACAGGCTGTTCCTCGTCGAAATGACATGAGGGGAGAGGAAAATAAAAGAGGTGGTCCGTCGCCGAACCACCTCTTTTATTATACTATACGGTGTAAGAAAATCAAACCAAATCAAACCGGTCAAGATTCATCACCTTGTTCCACGTGGCTACAAAATCCTTCACAAACTTCTCTCCCGAATCCTCACATGCATAAACTTCGGCTATAGCACGAAGCTCGGAGTTGGAACCGAAGATCAGGTCAACACGACTGCCGGTCCATTCAATTTCACCTGTTAGCCGATCCGAACCCGCAAATATCTTTTGTGAATCAGATGTGGCCTTCCAGGTGGTAGTCAAATCAAGCAGGTTCACAAAAAAGTCGTTTGTAAGTGCTTCTGAGCGGTTCGTGAATACTCCGTGTTTAGATTGATCGAAGTTGGTGTTCAGCACACGCATACCTCCAACCAAAACCGTCATCTCAGGTGCGGTGAGTGTCAGCAATTGCGCCTTATCAACCAGCATTTCCTCCGCCGAGGTTGTGTGGCGCGCATCAGCATAGTTACGGAAACCATCTGCAGTGGGTTCCATTACCCCGAATGATTCCACATCAGTTTGCTCCTGCGAGGCGTCTGCACGTCCCGGTGTAAAGGGTACGGTCACATTATGGCCGGCGTTCCTTGCGGCCTTCTCAATGCCGGCACATCCACCCAAAATAATCAGGTCGGCAAGCGAAACCTGCTTCCCGCCAGAGGTACTATTGAATGATGACTTAACTCCATCAAGCGTTTGTAATACTTTAGCTAATTGAGCCGGATTGTTAACTGCCCAATCTTTTTGAGGGGCAAGGCGAATGCGTGCGCCATTAGCACCGCCCCGTTTATCGGAGCCGCGGAATGTTGATGCTGAAGCCCAGGCGGTGGATACTAGTTCGGAAACCGAGAGTCCTGAATCAAGTATCTTACCTTTTAATGCAGCAACATCATTGTCGTCAATCAATTGATGTGTAACGGCAGGTATAGGATCCTGCCATATCAGTTCTTCTGCAGGTACTTCAGGACCCAGGTATCGCGCGCGCGGACCCATATCGCGGTGCGTAAGCTTAAACCAGGCGCGGGCAAAGGCATCAGCAAACGCATCCGGATTTTCGTGAAAGTGCCTTGAAATCTTCTCGTATATGGGATCCACTTTTAGGGCTATGTCCGTTGTTAACATAAATGGCGCATGTCGTTTTGCTGGGTCATGCGCATCCGGTACGGCATCAGCACCTGCACCGTCTTTTGGCCTCCACTGATTTGCGCCACCGGGGCCTTTTGCCACTTCCCAGTCATAGCCGAAGAGATTTTCGAAAAAGTTGTTACTCCATTTAGTTGGTGTGGTGGTCCAGGCCCCCTCAATGCCGCTGGTAATTGTGTAGCCCGCGTTACCGCTGCCGAATGTATTTTTCCAGCCGAGGCTTTGTTCCTCGATGGTTGCTCCAGCGGGTTCCCTGCCAACGTACTGGCCCGGGTCACCGGCGCCGTGGGTCTTGCCGAAACTGTGTCCACCGGCAATAAGTGCAACAGTTTCTTCGTCGTTCATCGCCATACGGCCAAAGGTTTCACGAATATCAATGGCAGCTGCCAGCGGATCAGGATTGCCATTAGGGCCTTCCGGATTCACATAGATCAGTCCCATCTGTACGGCTCCAAGAGGGTTCTCCAACTCGCGTTTACCGGTATAGCGTGTATCGCCCAGCCATTCCTTTTCGTTACCCCAGTAAACATCTTCCGCCGGCTCCCAAACATCTTCACGCCCGCCGCCAAAGCCGAAGGTCTCAAAGCCCATCGATTCCAGGGCGCAGTTGCCGGTGAGGATCATCAGATCGGCCCACGAAAGTTTTCTGCCGTATTTCTTTTTTATAGGCCAAAGCAGTAAACGCGCTTTGTCAAGGTTCGCATTGTCGGGCCAGCTGTTGAGTGGTGCAAAGCGTTGTGTACCGAAGCCCCCTCCGCCGCGACCGTCGGATACGCGGTAGGTACCCGCGCTATGCCAGGCCATCCTGATAAAGAGCGGTCCATAGTGTCCATAATCAGCCGGCCACCACTCCTGCGATGTGGTCATCAGATCAAAAATATCCTGCTTCACGGCAGCCAGGTCCAGGCTTTTAAACTCCTTCACGTAGTCGAATGCCTCATCCATCGGGTTTGACAACGAAGAGTTTTGACGAAGGATATTCAGTTTCAACTGGTTTGGCCACCAGTCGCGGTTCCTGGTACCGCCACCGGCGGCTTGCTTTAGCGATCCATTTAAAAACGGGCATTTAGCTGCACTGTTTTCATCGTTAACGTGAGCTAATATGCTCTTAGAGTCATGTTCCATAGTTTATAAGTTGATGTAGCTATTTAAAATTTAAAATTAGGAAAATCTCTGTTTAGATAACAGCTTAACTTTCATATATATGTAATCTTTGCTATTAAATTGAACCACCTGCCCGCTTCCATCTCCGCAGCGCCCGTAGCAGATGACCCGCGTTGTAAAGTTGCCATTATTAAGCACCGATTTATTATATTGCCGTTCCGCAGATTCTCTGGGAGAGGACCCTGCGAAGACGGCAAATAAACAGATGAAAGAACGTATCCATTCGATTGACATTGTCCGCGGTTTGATCATGATCATCATGACACTGGATCATGTCCGGGACTTTTTGTCACCGGGCCCCTCTCCGGTAAACATGCAAACGACAACCGTGATTTTATTTTTTACGCGCTGGATCACGCACTTCTGTGCTCCAACCTTTGTGTTTCTAAGTGGTGCTTCAGCTTTTCTTGCGGGACAAAGGCGGTCGAAAAATGAGTTGAGTACTTTTTTGCTGAAAAGGGGCCTATGGTTAATTCTTTCAGATATCCTGATCATTACGTTCCTGTTTACTTTCGACCCGCTGTATCATACCATTGTGCTGGAAGTGTTGTGTGCTATTGGCTTTGGCATGATCATTCTTGCATTTATGAGCCGTGTTCAATTACCGGTAATCGCAGCAAGTGGCCTGATTATTATGTTTGGCCATAACCTGCTCGATTATGTACAAGTACCGCCGCATACACTCATAGACAGTTTTACCACCGTGCTCCTTTCTGCAGGTGCTTCAGTTATTCCTCTGGGCGGTAGTCGCATGCTGTTAGAATTATATGCTGTGATTCCGTGGACAGGCGCTATGCTACTCGGTTATTCGTTCGGGACGCTTTACCAGGCTGGTTTCAATAGCGAAAGACGAAGAAAAATACTTTGGGTGGCGGGTATTACACTATGTGGCATATTTGTTGTTTTCCGTTTGATTAACCACTATGGCGATCCAGCTCCCTGGAGCGTTCAGCGAAATGCGGCGCATACCCTTTTATCGTTTCTGAATGCAACCAAACAACCGCCGTCGCTGCTTTATTTGTCGATGACACTTGGGCCGGTTTTGATATTCCTGGCCCTTGCCGAAAAAATGAAAGGCTGGTTTGCTGCCGTGTGTGAGGTATATGGAAACGTGCCTTATTTTTATTTTATACTGCACTTGTGCTTCATCAGGATCATAAATATTGCGTTGATTCTGCTGCAGGGTATTCCGATGAAGTCTGCAGAACCCCTCGTTTGGCAGGCAACGGGATTCGGTTATCCATTGTGGACGGTGTATATGTTCTGGCTTTTGGTAGTCACTACCTTGTATTTCCCTTGCAAATGGTACAGAACTTATAAGCAAACGCATAAACAATGGTGGCTTTCTTATTTGTAGCCGCTTTTGTTGATTGAGCAGTTATTAATCCACAGCCATTAAATATTTCACGCCCAGCAATAATTCCCTCTCCGAGCTTTATCTTATAAAGTTTCACCCTCATCTTGCATGTTATTTGTTCTCCTCCCTTAGTTGGCGGATGGCATCCGTTAATAATTGGGTGTATTGTTTACCTGATTTTTGAATTTCCTTGGGATTGGTCGCCTTGGATTCTATCGACATTACCAGCAATTGTGATTTCGTATCAAACAGGCTGGCTTGAATAACGTAGGTATGATCGGTTTGGTAGTATCCAGGCTCGTAATAGGAGTAGCTATAATCATAATAAGCACCAAAGTTACTGTAATAACCATATTGCGGATAATAAGAGCTATAATAGGTGGTTGATGTGCCGGGCACGTATTTTGTTTCTGAATGCTGATCAATCAATGCTATAGTAAATATCGCCTCACATTTAAGATCGGTAGCTGTAGCTAAAATTTTTTCTTTTTTTGGGATACTTTCCTTACCCGAAAACGGGCCAAAAACGCTGACGCTTTTATTTACCGTGAGGCCTTTTGCAGCTGCTGCCTCCGCGATGTTGGTTTCTAAGTTGTTTTTTACATCCAGGTTGCCTGTGAGCGCAATAACAAAAACACTTTTATAAGGTGTAGGTTTTATCTGTTCCTTGTTTATCCAGGCGCCAATTATTTTTATCGATGGTTCGCACGAAATAAAAGTTGTTAAGCTGGCAAAGCCGGCAATTGCTAAAAAGAATTTGGTAGATTTCATTTCATTAAAATTTAAGGAGTTAAGGCATCTGTATTTATAAAGATCATCATTTTTTTGTTCGATTTTTGAAATACGGCCGCGCCGCTGTTCCAGTTTATAATTTGGAACAAATACGATTGCAGACTATATCGGCGCTATTAACAACCTGCCCGCAACAAACAAGAAATTAATATCTAATAATGAATCCCGAACACTGAACGTCGACCTCAGCCCCGTACACAGGGTATTCGGCGTTCGATGTTAAATCCTCCTTATTTTAACAGCATTGAGAAACTCCCGTCAACGAGACGGTTTACATATTTCTAACATTTAAATTATTTACTTAACATTAGCTTAACACTGCGCGATTACTTTTACCGAAATTTCAATAAAAAATGTCGTTAAACAGTATACTGCAATATTTTGTCCCCCGGGCTAAAACTGTGTTTTTTGTATTATTTGAGCAAGCTGCGTGTAATGTGGTAGTTATGGCACAAATATTAGTTGAGGCCGTAAATTCAACCGACCCGGTTATACGGGAAAAATTGTTTAAACAAATAGATAAATTAGAAAACAAAGGCGACGAAATAACCCACCAGATACACCTTGAGCTGGGTAAAAACTTCATTACTCCCTTCGACCGTGAGGACATCCACGCGCTGACTTCTGCAATTGACGACGTCGCCGACTATATTCATGGAGCTGCAAACCGGATGAGCTTATACCAGATTGATGATTTTAACCCACCCATCCTCAAACTATCCGACTTGATTTTGCAGGCAGGCGTTGAACTCGAGAAAGCTGTAATGGAATTAAAAGACATGAAAAAGGTTCGAAGCATCGCAGATGCATGCATAAGGATAAACAGTATTGAAAACCAGGCTGATCTTGTCTTTAATGAGGCCGTTGCCGATCTTTTCCTATACGAAAAAGATGCCATACGCCTTATCAAATACAAGGAGATATTAACCTCACTTGAAACGGCAACCGATATGTGCGAGGATGCCGCAAATGTGATGGAATCTATATTAGTTAAAAACGCTTAAGCATAAGCAATAAATGATAACTCCTATTCTTATTGCCGTTGTTTGCCTGGCCTTGATATTTGACTATACCAATGGCTTTCATGACGCCGCCAACTCAATTGCTACAATAGTTTCAACCAAAGTATTAACCCCTTTCCAGGCGGTTATGTGGGCAGCGTTCTTTAATTTTTTGGTATACTTTTTTATAAAAGATCATAAGGTAGCCAATACTGTGTCGAAAATTGTAGACGCGCATTACGTTACCATGCCGGTAATACTGGCCGGTTTGATAGCAGCTATTTCGTGGAATTTAATTACGTGGTGGTTTGGCATCCCCTCCAGCTCTTCACACACTTTAATCGGCGGATTTGCCGGCGCGGGGATCACTAATGCCTTATACATGGGTGTAAATGGATTAAGTGCCGTTAATATGCATTATATACTTACTATTTTGGCGTATATTGTTTTGGCTCCGTTTATAGGCTTACTCATCAGTTATATAGTCACTGTGGTTATTTTGTATATATGCAGAAATGCCAGGCCAGCCACAGCTGAGCGCTGGTTCAGACGACTTCAGCTTGTATCTTCAGCCGCACTGAGCTTTGCTCACGGTGGCAACGATGCTCAAAAAGTGATGGGTATACTCTACGTTGCTATGGTTACGTCGCATTTAACCAAAGCAGGTGCGGCAATGCCCGACTGGATACCTCTGGTTTGCTACTCAGCTATTGCATTGGGTACTATGTCTGGCGGCTGGAGAATTGTGAAAACCATGGGGTCGCGAATTACAAAAATTACTCCTCTTGAAGGGGTGAGCGCCGAAACCGGCGCCGCTTTAACCTTGTTCTTTACCCAGGAATTTGGCATTCCCGTGTCGACCACACATACTACTACCGGTGCAATTATTGGGGTGGGATTAACGAAGCGGTTATCGGCGGTACGCTGGGGACTGACTCTTAATATCGTTTGGGCCTGGATTATCACTATACCAATTTCCGCAATTATTGCAGCAACAGTGCTTGCTTTACTAAGGATATTACTTTGATTTCGTTCTATACAAACACGTTAAAGGAATTTTAATATCGAACACTGAATAACCAATTTTGAATAATGAAATAAATTTTAACGTTCGTTATTCAACATCTGGTGTCTGATATTAAAATCCCCACTAAATAACATCGAGAGACTGAGCGGGGAGGTTAAGTTTAGTTTCTTGTTTCGATGCCACACCAGCTTCACTTCAACTTTTCAACCTTAACAGTAATACTGGCCTTGATGGGACCAACCGCTCCCTCGGTCGAGCCGTTAAAGGCTTCACTGCTTTTGGAATCAAACATATCCTGCACCCTGATTCGTGCCATTCCGGGCATCATTTTGGTATATGGATTATTGCTGGGGGGTGTGGTGGTGTTAGCCACGTGCAATAATGCCGCTTCGCCGGTACTATGTACCGTTTTGTTGCCCAGCTGTTGTTGCATGGCCTGCATTTTTTGCAAGTCGGCCTTACCTTGTGCAGTTTTAAAATAATTCGGGTCGCCGCTATGAGCTTGTATTCTTTGAGCAAATTGTTTGATATCATAGGCGTTTACCTGGTTAGTAAAAAGTGTTCCTTCAGCGGTAGCAGGAGCAAAGTATTGCAATATATCCAGGTTGGTAACACCATTCATCGCAAAGGGGCGGCCGGCTGTGCCCGGTATTATTGTTGTACCCCCTGGCGAATAGGTTATCAAACCTTTATCAATATCGCAGGTGTAGTTTACATTTTGCCCGCCGCCGTGAATAACCCATTGTACTTTTCCTTTTAACGGGCAAACCGTGACTAAGGCTAAACGCGCAAGTGCGGGCGCCGGGTGTTTGGCGTCCATTTTATTAATAGTAAAAAGAAAAGGTATTTTATATGATTTTGGGCCGATGAAAGTAGTGTAACTCGTCATGGCGGCCTTTTCAATCGTTAAATCCATTTCCCTGCCGTTGTCGACAGGGGCAAGCATAAAAGTTCCATCAGCCAGTGCCTTCAGATTGGTGTAACACTCGCCTTTATAGCTATAGTCTATCCCTTCCGGCCCCGTAGCTTTAAAATCAGCGGTTATTTTGTATTGGGCGCTCAGGATAGTTACGTTACATATTAATATCATTACAGCCTTGCTGTCGCTATTACCCTTAACCGTTACCGCAATAGCTACCGGATTATGGGCCGGCGCAGCAACCGGTGCGGTATACGTGGCCGTAGCGAGCGCAAGATCAACACCCAGGCTACCTTCCGCCGGGTTCTGACTGGTGACATCGTGGCCGTTTATAGTCCATTTTAATATTTCCGGAGCATTAACGAGTTCCGGAGATCCCGCTGTATTAGTGTGTTGGACGAAAAGTTGAAATTTGGTGCCCGGCGCCAGTGTTTTTGAAGGGCCCGGCATCAGAAAATAACCATTGTTATCCTGCGCTCCAGCCAAACCTGCTGTTGATAGAAGCCATAATGTGAGTATAAATATTTTCTTCATATCATTTTATCCATGAAATATGCTTACTGAGTTACTAATTTTTGTATCGAAGCCATATCTATCCCGTTCAATACCTCTTTTATATAATCCGGCCTACCCTCAACTCTAAGCACCATGTTTTGAACCTTATCGCATTTCACCATCTTTAAGCTTTCCAGGTCGTCGGCAGCTTTGTTTGCCATATATGCGGCGGGGGTATAGTTATAGGCATTGCGCTTACTTTGCCATTTACCGAAAAGAACTACCCCGATATTTGAAGGATGGTCATACACATAGTCAAACTCGCTCATATAGTATGATTGGCCGTCGGACGGCGATGGGTTATGCAGTAAACCGGCATACCAGGCTCCCGGTATAGTTAAACTTTTTTGAGGAATGACTGCTACCTGGGTGCCATCTGTTAACCCGAACGTGGCGTGCTCCGGGTTAAAAACAAAATTTACCAGTACCACGGATGCATTGATGAAGGTTTCCGTTTTACTCACTTTTTCGGCATCGAGCTGTTTGTAAGAATTGGTTGAGGCCGAGTTCGTCCCACTTGCCCGGTCCTGTATCCTCTTCATCAAGGCATCCTGCTTTTTCTGATATTCGGCAAGCCCATCGTTGTACTTCTTTATACCCTTCTCGTTATTTGATTGGAGATCGCTCTGATATGCAGCAAAATGATCCTGCATGTACTTGGCGCTCAACTGCGCATAATACTGAACTGAATCCATTTGTGCCTTCAGCACCTGGTCGTTAGCCATATTTTGCGCACCGGCATTCATATCGGCAGCCACCTGGTTGGCTTTCTGCGGCATTTCGTTTTTAAGCCAATCCCGCCAGGCCTCTAACGAATCTTTATTAACGATAATGATAAAGCTGATCTCGTATTGATGGGGCGGCCTTTTTTCGTACGGCGCGGCACACCATTTCGCAAAGCTGATCGAAGTATTAGGCCTGTCGTAGTTTGATTCGTTCAGTTCATATAGCTGCCAGTGCCTGGAACGCGTAAAATTGTGCAGCATGTCGGTCAATGTGTTCCTCAAATTGGCTTCCATTGCCATTTCCTGCGGCGTAACATTATTGCCCTGCTCGCGTCCGGCAAAATCCATAGCGCCATTGATCTCAGTGCTATGCGGACAAGGGGCGGGCCATTGCGCACATTCCTGTGCAATGACCCCAAAAGGCAATAAGATAATCGCCGGAATAATAAAAAATAATCTCCCCATGATTAATCGAAATTGTTGTTTAAAACCTTTGCTTAGTTCTGTTTCACAAATTCTACCCTGCGGTTGTTGGCTTTTCCTTCGGGCGAATCGTTGGGGCCTAATGGTTTGGTATCGCCAAAGCCTTTGGTTGTTAACCGCGAGGCGTCAATGCCCATCGAAACCAATTGCACTTTTACAGCGTCGGCGCGTTGCTGAGACAGCATAAGGTTGTGAGCGGCATCGCCGGTATTATCGGTATGGCCATTAATCTCGAACTTTAATGCCGGGGTTTTACTTAGCAAACCATAAATACTGTTAATGGTACCCATCGATTCGGGTTTTATGGTTGATTTATTTACGTCGAATAAAATTCCGTGAGTAACTATCTTGTTGTCGGTGGTCACTTCTTTATAGATATCTATACCCCCCGACGCTATCCTCACATTTTTTATATATGAATTTTCATAGCCATTTACATCAATGGTTACATTGCTGGCCTTGCCGGCAAGGTTGTTCACATTGGCAACACGATACTGGTCGATATAAACTTTTCCAACGGCTTTGTTAATAGCTATAGCGATATGATGCCATTGCATAGGGTGGTCGTAATCTACAGCCATCCCTGCCGGATAGTCCACGTCGCCTAACGTCCAGTTAACCGAACCTCCACTAATGGTTAACCCGGGCATCACTCCTTCCGCTGCTGCATAATATACCCGCGATCCAAAATCCACCATTAGGTGATTTACCCCGAATTTTTCATTCTTAAAATCAAATTCTATGGTAAACTGGTCGGGCATATAGGTGGCGGTTTTTATTCGGGGTGTCATCGTAGCGCCTGGTCCCGTAGGTACATGGATCACATTTTCGCCGTCTTCCTGCTGAACATCCATTTGTCCGTTTACAATGGTAAATTGGGAGGGGATTTCGCTGGTGCTTTCGTCAGCCAAATTCGACTGGAAAATTATCTTATCACCGGGCACAAAGTCGTAGTTTTTATAATTCTTGATATTTCCCGGAGTAGTGTCGGCTCCACCATTCCCCGGAGCTGGGGTTGCATCGGATGCAGTTGTTGTTTGTGTATTATCCGGTTTTTTCTTCTTCTTGAATAGCCCTTTAATGGCTCCTTCGGTTTTGTCGAGGCTATTGTCGACAGTGTTACTGACGTTATTATTAACATGATCGGTCGCTCCGTTTTTCGCGGCGTTCGCCGGATCAACAACCTGGGCGCGAAGCTGCACTATCGCAAAAATGCAGATCAGTATAATTGATAATCTTTTCATAGCTTTTTTATTTATTTAAAGCTACTCCGACATTATCATGCTATCAATCACAAAAAAGTGTTAGTGCCGTGTTTTGCCATACACCTTGTTGAGGGCTTCGGTGCGGCTTTGTACATGCAGTTTTTCGTAGATACGCCTTGCATGGCTCCTAACGGTCTCTACGCTGATATTCAGCTTCGCAGCAATCTCTTTATATCGTAACCCTTCCGACAAATTTTTGAGGATCTCCTTTTCGCGCGAGGTAAGAATATCCGATGCTTCGATATCGTCTTTCTTTTGAAAGGAAGCAATCACCCGGCGCGCAATCTGTGTGCTCATCGGCGATCCACCCTGGTAAACCTCCGTAATGGCTTCCAATATCCTGGAGGGAACCGTTTTTTTGAGCAAGTAACCCGTAGCGCCGGCCTTCAGCGACTCGAAAATATTTTCGTCGTCCTCGTATACCGTACTCATTATAAATTGGGTGTTGGGGCACAGGAGCTTTAGCTGCTTTACGCACTCAATGCCATTTATTCCCGGCAGGTTAATATCCATCAGCACCACATCAGGTATATTTTGAGGCACAAGTTCCAGGGCTTGTTCGGCTGTAGCGTACACATCGTTGCAGCAAAAGTCATCACTAAGGTTTATCAAAATCTTTAAACCTTCCCGTATTTCCTTAATGTCTTCAACTATCGCTACAGCTATCATACTCAATCACAAAGCTATTAGTTTATGGCTTTTAAACACTCCCAAAAAAGTGTTAGATGGGAACAGTAAGCGTTACGGTCGTACCGTCATTTTTGTTAGAAATTACGGTGCACACAGCTCCGATCTGGTACATGCGATTGCGGATGTTTTGCAGCCCGTTCGAAAAGACCCCAACCTTATCGGTATCAAAGCCATGGCCGTTGTCATTCACGGATATAATGAAGCTATTGGCGTGCAGTCTTACATTTATGTGGACCTTTGAGCAATTAGCGTGCTTCAGGATGTTATTACAGCTTTCTTTGACAGCAAGGAATATATTGCGCCGCTGTTCTTCGGATAAGGTTATCTGCTCGTCTGCATTTTGAGATGAAAATTCATAATCCAACACGGCCGGTGCAAAAAAGCTTTCAGCATATTCTTTAATGTAAAGAATAAGGCTATTCAGCGAGTCGTTTTTAGGATTCAGCACCCATATAATATCCTGCAGGTTATCCACCAATTCTCTTGATTCGTTTGAAATAACATCAAGGCTAGCAGAAGCATATTCCGGACTGCCGATCTGTGTTTTGGCTACCTCGCTCAATATAGCTATTTTGGTTAACCCGCTCCCCAGGTCGTCGTGCATGTCACGGGCTATCCGGTTGCGCTCCTTTTCAACGGCCTGTTCCTTTTCGAGTTTTAGTATCTTCTCGCGCAGGTTTCGCTGCAAAACATAACGGATCGCGATGAACAATAAAGAACTGATCAAAATAAAGCTGAGCAGCCTAAACCACCACGTCGCCCAAAAAGGAGGACTTACCACAATGGTCATACTTATTGGAGTGCACCATATTCCCTGGTAATTTTCGGCCTTTAGCTTGAGTGTATAAGTGCCGGGTACCAGGTTGGCATACGAAGCAAAATTGTGTGAGGTGTATATCCATTCGTCATCCACACCGGTAAGCTGGTAGGCGTATAGATTTTGCTCGGGTTTAATATAATTGATAGCCCCAAACCCTATGTTCAGCCTGTTCTCATTGTATTTAAGTTTTAGGGAATTTGTAAACGAACCCCGGGCCAGTGTGCTATCGTTTACTTGTATGTCGTGAAAGTAGGGCTTAACCGGAATTGAATTATGTGCACCGCTTCCCGGCTGAAAGGTAACGATCTGGTTGTTTGCAGCAAGAAAAAAATGGCTCTTGCCGATCACACTCATCCATTGCAGGTCTTGCGAGGTATTTAATCCGTCCTCATGCCCAAATAAAGTAAAGTGATTGCTCTTAGCCTGGTATCGTATCAAATGTTCAGAATTGATAAACCAGACATCGTCGTTGTCATCCACTGAAACTGCGAGTATCACGTTATCATCGATAAGCGGTGAAGTGATCCTGCTGTATTTACCATTTTGTGAATTAAACTTAAAAAGCCCCGATGTAGAAGCGATTAGCAGGCTGCCATCCGGCAATTCGGTAATGCAGTTTACAGTGAAATCGGTACTATCCTTATTAAAATTAAACGCTTTTAACTTTTGGCCCTGCCCCTGGTATTTAAAAAGTTTACGGTTGCCGCATAGCCATATCTTGCCGCGACTATCGGCAAAAATACGTTGTATATAATCATCCGTAAGACCCGAGCCATCGCCCGGAAGGAATGTTTTTATTTTATGAAAACTCAGATCGTAAAGGTCGATGCCCTTTTTGTAACATGCTATCCAGGCGGTATCATGATTAATGATAACATCGTTTGTTTTGGGCGATGACAATTTATCTTTTGCCGAATTCACCTTCTCTGAATTATAAACAGGCTTAAAATCTTCTCCTAAAACCTCAATTCCGGCAAGTGATGATATCCAAAGTCGTTTAAATTTATCCTGGGCGACACCTGATATATTGGCATTATCCTGCCTGCTCTGCGGCTGCTGTTTATAGATGGTCTTTCCCTCCAGATCAGTAATAATCAGGCCTGAATTTGAGTACCAGCTTGACACGGCTATGTTGATGTTCCCATTGATATTCAGAGGCCGGATGTCTTCTACATTACCTTTGTAATCTACGGGCATCGTCTTAAAGAAGGTGCTGCCAGCAAAAAAGCGGGATATTGTTCCACCGGCTTCCCAAATATATTGTTCGTCATCGGCCATTATATTACCGGCAAAACCCTTCCACATCATCGTCACAACTGGAATTTCGCGAGGTGATATTTCGTTCATAAAACCGTTCACCTTGTATACCCCCTGTAAGGTTGCCATCCAAAGCGCTTTATGATGATCATAGTTTGTGCTGATGATGCCCGTTACAACGTTAGCCAATTCATTGGGTCTTTCCTTTTCGGGGGCTATCATTGTAAATTTTGTACATGTGCTGTCCGTAACAAAACATCCATAGCCCCAGGTTCCCAGCCATAACCTTTTATGCTCATCGGTAAGTATACGGGTAACGGTAAGGCGGTTGCCTGAACGGACACGCCTGAAGCCAAAGTTTCTTTTGCTGATCAGTACAGCCCCGTCGAAAGTGCCAAAAGCCAGCGTATCATTTTTCCAATCGGTTAAACAATTAATATACCCTACACCAGAAGCGCCTTTTACTTTATACTGCCATACTTTTATAAACCGATTCTTTTTTTCGTCGAAGCGGTCGAGGCCATTGCTTCCGCCGGCCCAAAGCTTACCATCAGGGTCGATATAAAGCTTTATGTCAAAGTCCTGGTCAAGGTTATGAAACCGTTTTTTGAATACCTTGCAGACAAAGCTTCGCGGATTTATTTGCGCCACCCCCTCCAAAGTGCCGGCCCAAATGTTTCCTGCGCGGTCTTCAGTGATAGCTACAACAGTGTTGTTGGGCAAACTATGAGGGTTGGCGGCGTCATGCTGTAAAATATCAACATTTATGCCATCGTATCGGTACAAACCATTTTCGGAACCTATCCAAATGAACTTGCGGCTATCCTTAAAAATGCAACGTATTTTTTTTACCCCCGCTTTTTGCAAGGCCTGCGGATAATCGGTTATCACATTCCTGTCGCTATCGGTAAATGCATTCAGTGACCGGGCAGCTGTTGACGAAACCGATAAAAAACTAAGAAATATGAATATGCCGAAACGCATTTTAGGTTATTGATGTCCCAATATATGATTTTTGGTTTGAAATGAGGTGCTCAGTAAGCGAATTACTTATTGCCCGGCCATTGTTGGTTGTCAGCCTTGGGTGTTCGAAAGAATTTTTAAAAGTTTGTCATGCCGATGCATATCGGCACCTCACAGGACATTCCCGCTTAACAGGTAGACAATTATCATATAGCAGACATTTCAATCGCCTACTTTTCATGAGGGATGCCGATATGCATCGGCATGACGCAAGTGCTTTTTTAAATTTTGTAAAGTCTTTCGAACACTAGTTGGGACAACACTAACAAGGGCGAAACTGCTTTCACTACTGATTATTAATTGGGGTCATTGATTGTCCTGTTTAGGGGTTGCTTCGTTCCTCGCAATGACGTGTGGAGGGGTGTTTTTGTGACTCAGGGTCCTCTGCGACAGATTCTGAGTCGCAAAAAGCATCAAAAATTAAACCCCCTTTTCCTGGCATAATCAGCGATTCTTGCTCCCGCGTCGGCATCCAATAAAATTTCGCAATTAGGGTGTAACTGAACTACTGATGCTGGTATATCTGTCGTTACCGGACCGAGTATTGCTTGCTCAATAATTTCCGCTTTATGTGCTCCTTTGGCAATCAGTATGAGTTTGCGGGTATGCATAATATTTTTAACGCCCCTCGTTAGGCCGCCCAATACAGTTTCGGGGGGCACCTGTGTTTCCCGGCGTACACGGGCTTCAAAGTCTGGATCCATTGGTGATACCCAGGTTTCGCTTTCAAAGGGGGTGCCCGGCTGGTTAATGCCGATATGACCATTGCTGCCTATGCCAAGCATTTGTAGGTCGGCGCCGCCGCGTTCGGCAAGACGTTTTTCAAACAGCACGGATTCGGCTTCAAAATCATCCGATAGCGTGGGCGGCATGATAAAGTTTTCTTCCGGGATTCCCAAAGGACCGGCCAGTTGGTTTAATATCATCGTATAGCAGCTGCCGGCGTATTCTCGCGACAGGTTAGTGAGCTCGTCTACATTAAAAAGTGTTATCCCGGAGATGTCAAAAGGGTACTGTTTATAAATTGCCGAAACAATCGCGTGCATTGCTATTGTGGTTTGTCCTGTAGAAAGTCCGATGACAGAGGTCGGTTTTTCCAGCATTTGAGCAATAATGCGCCAGGCTGCGGTTATATCAAATTCCTGTTCATTTTTGGTGATGGTGATTTTCATTGGTGTTTTATAGTTCTGTAAGTTGTTGTTCGAAAAACAGGTCCAGGGCGGTTGCGGCACTTGCTTCATCATCGCCTTCAATTATAATGGTAATGGTTTCACCGTTTTTAATAGTCAGCGAGAGGATATTCAGCATACTATTAAGACGAACCGTTTTACCACCTTTTTGCAAACTGATGGCAGATTTAAACCCTTTAACCAGCCTGATCAATGCTGTGGCCGGCCGGGCATGTAATCCCTGCGGGGATAAAATTATGTATTCTTTTGAAATCACTGTGTTAACTGCTTTAAGTAGGTTATAATATTTTCGGAGCTATCCATTTCTAAAACACTGCTGCAAACCTGCTTGGCAAATATTTCAGTGCTATTTATGATGATATTTTTTATAACCGGGATAGCGGTAGCGCTCATTGAAAATTCCTCCAGGCCCATGCCTATTAATACCAAAGTAGCCAGGGGATCCGCCGCCATTTCGCCACACATGGCAACATGTGTATTATGTATCCGCCCCTGTTCAATCACGTTATAAATTAATCGTAAAACACCGGGATTAAATGGGTCGTACAGGTGCGTTATTTTTTCATTCATCCTGTCGACAGCCAGCGTGTATTGGCAAAGATCATTGGTGCCGATGCTAAAAAAATCAACCTCTTTAGCAAGAATATCAGCCGTTACCGCTGCTGACGGTATTTCTATCATAATGCCAATTTTAATTTCAGCATTAAAAGGGTTGTCTTCTGTCGCTAGTTCTCCTTTTGCTTCTTCGAGGATTTTTTTTGCGTCCCTTATTTCCTTAACTCCGGATATCATCGGGAACATGATTTTCAGATCGCCAAAAATACCTGCTCTCAAAATAGCCTTAAGCTGCGTTTTAAACAGATCGGTTCTATCAAGACAAATTCTGATTGCCCGGTACCCCAAAAATGGATTAAGCTCTGGTGGAAGGTTAAAGTATGGCAGATGTTTGTCGCCGCCAATATCAATGGTGCGAACAATTACCGGTTTTCCATTTGAGCGGACTGCTATCTCTTTATAAAATTTAAATTGTTCCTCTTCGGTAGGAAACGAGTCCCTGTTCATAAACAATAACTCCGTCCGTAAAAGCCCAACGCCAGCGCCGCCATTTTCAAAAACCTGGTCCATGTCAGCGGCACTTGAGATATTGGCAGATAATATAATCTCTTTTCCGTCGGTTGTTATTGATGGTGTATCCTTTAAACTTTTAAGTGTCGCAGTTTGTTGTTTATAGATATCCTTCCTTCTCTCATATTCTCGTATCTTATCTGTACCGGGATTAACAAGCACTACGCCTAGTTCACCATCTAAAATAATTATATCTTTATCTTTAATGGTCATTAGTTCTTCGCCACAGTTTACTACTGCCGGTATTCCCTTTGCCCTGGCAATTATTGCCGCGTGTGAGGTTTTGCTACCGGACCTGGTGGCAAAACCGGTAACATGCGCTACATCCATGGTCATGGTCTCTGAAGGACTTATATCATCAGCTATTATAATAACATCCGAATCAAATTTTTGAATGTTTGCCCTTCCGGGATCATTGATGTGTTTTAATATCCTTGCTCCAATATCTTTTATATCTGCGGACCGTTCGCTCATATAGTTATCGTCCATACCCAAAAAAATTTGGACGATGTTATCGATAATTTCGAGCAGCGCATCATTGGCAGTCTTTTTTTCAGTCGTTATCTTATCGATAACGTCGTCTGCAATTTGGGGATCATTTATCAATTCAAGCTGAACGTCCAATATATCAAGCTCTTCTTTTTGTAGCTGCGTTTGGGAATTATTTTTTATGTGTTCAATTTCATCGGATGAAATTTTAACGGCGGTTTTAAACCGTGCAATTTCAGCGGCTATCTCTTCTTCGTTTTTTAAAGAGATACCTGACAAGGCAGCTTGCGTTTTCCTGATAACGAAAGCCTTGTTTATCGAAATACCCGGTGATACGCCAATTCCCTTCATCTATTCTTTATTTAAACAAAAATATGCAGTATGCTGCCAATAAATCCTAATACCAGCAAGCCTAATAATAAGTAGGTTGTCTTTACATGCTTTTTCACAAAATAAAACACCAGGAAAGTAAGCCCCAATGGTATCGCCGAGGGAACAAGTTGGTCTAATATACTTTGCAATGTTATGGCTGATGCCGATGATCCTAATGTAAGCGGCGTCTTAATAGCTATCAGTGTTGCCGGCATTGCGCCAACTACCATTAAGCCCAGGATCGATGCGCCTTTGGTGAGCCTGTCCATTACCTTATTTTTAGCCAGGTTTTGCAAAAAAATAGTGCCGGTATTATATCCTATAAATGCGAGGTTGTACCTGAGCAGTAAATGCGGCACATTAAATATTAATATAAAAAGTAGCGGTCCCATAATATTGCCTTTAATAGCCAGCGAAGTACCCACACCGGCAGCGATAACCTTTAATGTTCCCCAAAATAAGGAGTCGAATACGCCTGCCAGAGGACCCATTAGCCCCAGCTTAACCGAGTTTATAGATTCGCTATCGAAATCATTATCCATGCTATTTTGCTCTTCCATGGCAGCAGTGATACCGATGATTAGCGTAGAGCCATAAGGACTGGTGTTAAAAAATTGCAAATGCCGCTTTAACGCTGCCGACATTGACTGTTTTGTTGTATACAGCTTTTTTAAAACCGGTATTATGGCAAAGGCAAACCCGGTATTTTGCCAGGTTTCAAAATTGAAATTTGCTTCCAGTGCCAGTGATCTTAAAAATGTATTCCGGATATCCTTATTGCTTAATTTGTGCGCTACGACTTTTGTCTCCGGTTCATCAAACTCAAAATCGCTATCGGGATTGTTATCATTTTCGGGAGGTGTGATCTGCGTTACAATCAGCGCAATAATTACACCTAAGCCGCCTATAGCTATAACCGGCAATTTCAAATACGCGGCAAGCATAAAGCCCAGGAAAAAGTACGGTGCTACTTTGACATTGAACATCAGGTTCATTAAAAGGGCAAAGCCAAGCGCAGCAAGCATATTGCCCGCAACCGTTAGTCCCGATTGTACCCAGGGAGGTATCATATCCAAAAACGATTTCATAGTACCGGCACCTAACTGAAGCGTCAGCAAAATAATGACCCCCATTATTAATGGGCGGAGCAAGCCTGAAAGAATATGCAACCGCTGAATCTTTTTGTAATCGCCGTCTTCGGCGTACTGATTAAACTTTTTGTTGAGCATTGCCCTCAACACAAAAAGCCCGCTGATCATCATTTCGGCAAGGATGGAAACGGGTACTGCTATTGCCAACGCTATAGCGGGGCCTTTACCCGAGATTATTGCAAAAGCAGTACCTAGTACACCACCTGTCACCACATCGGGAGGTATGGCGGCGCCGACCTTAATGTTCCCCATAAATATCAGCTCAAGTGTTGCACCTATAACAACACCCTGGCTTAAGTCGCCAAGTACCAACCCTACCAGCGGACCGAGCACCAAGGGGCGGCTTAACAAGGTGGTTCCAAGAAAATCTTCTGAGTGACCAAAAATTGCAATCAGCGTGATGAGGATAAATGAGATTGTCACGTATAAAAAATCTTGATGTTGATGTGTTTATTTTTGTTGTTAAATAAGGTTCTATTTGCCTCACCTATACGGCGAAGCCCTCACCCATCCTCTCCAACCGCGTGCCGCCTTAGCTTTAGCGGTGGCGCAAGGAGAGGACTTCAGCTTCGCTCTTTTATATTTTAAGCCCGTTTCCATTGGAGGGGGTTTAACTTTCGTTAAATAAGGTCTTCCACCATTTGTTTACTATCAGTAGGCACTTGTCTTATCTCCAATTCAATCCCTTTTTTCAATAGTTCCTTTATTATTTTCGCGTCATCGTCACTAACAGCTATCGCTTTTGAAATAAGCTTCGCATTATCCTTTAACCGCAGACCACCAAAATTGATGGACTTAATTTCGTCAACTGCGTTAGCCATTTCATAAGCATCATTGACGGAGTTAATAATGAGCAGCACTTTCATGTTCCTGCTCCTTTCATCATTTAAAAAAACTGCCGCATCTTTTAATGATTTAATGAGAAGTTTAGCTCCTGCCGGTTTGGCAAGCCCGAGTGTCATTTTCATGAATTCGTCCTTAGCTACTTTGTCATTAGCTATTAAAAGACAATCGGCACCCAACGCAGGTGTCCATGTAAAAGCGACCTGCCCGTGCACCAGCCTGTCGTCAATACGTGTTAATTTAATCATTATCGGCAGATGTGTTTTGGGTGGCCAGTAATTTGTTTACGTATACCATTTGCTCTCTCGCGTTTTCTATAGAAGTGTTTATTACCTCTTCAGCCGGGGTTGCTGTATCCGAAAGTAAAATATCTATCACCAATGGCAAATTAAATCCGGATACCACGTGCACATTTGGCCCAAGCAAATGCTGCAGAACCTGGTTAGTAATACTGCCACCCATGATATCCGAAAAAACAATAAGCTCGTCCTCGTCATTAAGCTGTTCAAGTACTTCCTTGATTTGCGTTTCTACCTGGATGTTTTCATCGACATAGGCCTGTATTAAAAATACATTGTCCATGGCCCCTATAATAATATCGAGTGATGATTTTATCCCGGCAGCGAAAGTGCCATGCGTTGCAATCAGAAATTTTCTTTGGGGATTATTTTTCTCCATTAATAGTTAATAATAAAACACATCAGGAACTGGCAAATTTGGTTCGGTTTTTAAGAGAACTATCTCTGTTAAAACCTTTTATAATCGACCTACAATATATGAATTTTATACCATTCAAGCAGGCTCATCGGTTAAATTCAAAGAGTTTGGAACCCTCATTCTTTTTTCCCAAAATCATATCGCGAATTATTGATGCGGCAATAACACTAAAAGTAATGCCATTACCACCGAAACCAAGAGCAAAGTAAGTGTTTGGCCGTTCGGGAATACTTCCAATGTAAGGCAATCCGTCGCTGGTGGTTGCGAACGCTCCTGCCCAGCTGTAATCAGGCTTTAAAGGTACATGCGGCATTTTTTTCAAAAATGCTTTTGTTAACTGTTCGGATTTTCTGGAGATAATAGATGGTTTAATGTGCGGATGGTGATAAGGGTCATCACGACCACCGATCAAAATACGGTTTTCGCTTACTACGCGGAAATACATATATGGTGTTGCAGTTTCCCAAATGAGACTATTGCGGTGCCAAAAATATTCATCGGATAACGGTTCTGAAACCAGGGCGTAAGTAGACTGAATATTGGCAATTTTTTTTGGAACATATTGAAGGCTTTCGTAACCACTGGCGATGATCAGCTTCTTCGCTTTTGCCTTGAGCCCGTTTTGCAAGTGCAGCGTAACTCCGTTTTTGGCATGCTCGATATGTTTAACAGGCGTGTTATTAAAAACCTGGTGACTTTTACTGCAAAAATCTTTAAATAAGGCATGGGTTAACAGGTATGCATCAACTTCGCCGCCGTCTTCGCTGAACACTGCCGCCGGCGCCGAAAAGCCGAATTTTTTTTGAACATCGCCATCATCCAGCCATTGAATTTTAAACCCATGCTTTTTTCGCAATAAAAATTCGTCCTTTAATGAATTGACATGAGTTTTATAACTTGCATATTGAAGACTCGGTACTAAATGAAAGTCAAACGAGGGCTTCAATTTTTTACAGATGTCTTCAATCACATATATAGCGTCCCGGCAAAGTTCGTAGCTTTTAACTGCGTTAGTCTCGCCAACGTATTTGCTGAGCTCAATTAAAGGCGTATCGATTTCATATTGTAGAAATGCTGTACTGGCTGCCGTGCTGCCGGTACCAACATGCCTGCGATCAAACACGGCTATGTCCAATCCGTCGTCCTTTAAATGCCAGGCAGTAAGCGCCGAACTGATACCTGCCCCAATAATTGCTATATCAACAGACAAATCATTATTAAGAGAAGGATATTGGGCCACAATACCATCTTTCATCAACCAATACGGCAGTTGTTCGTAAAGATTCATCGGGCGGATTTATAATAAAAAAGTTTCCTTTAAATAATACCTTAACTATCGTGTGCAGCATTTTCAACCAGCTTTAACATCCAATGTTTCATATTTTGAAAATAAAGCTGCTGTCTCATGGTTTTTGCGATTCATGAATTAGTATTTATAGTTTATTTTATTTCTTTTTAAGATAATTTATGGAACATTTATAATTACTGGTTGTTTAATAATTATATTTTTAAAATTACCAATATGGAATCTATTTCTACCCGCCCACACAGGAAATTAACATTTACGCAAACTTTGATCGTTTGCGGCATTGTTTTCGCGTTGTACAAAATTTTCCGGAACAAGGAATTAGGTCGCGAAATCGAAAAATTTGTTGCTAAAAATATGGATAAGGACAATTAATAATTTTCTTTCCTCAGAATTTATTGGTGACAGCGTTTTGCCAGTAAAAATGTGTGGTTTTTGACAAACAAAAAACAGCAAATAGCTGTTAATGAGCAATTAGTGAAAATGCAACGGTCGTCGTGAACGTGAACAGTGAAAATTGTTCCTGCTGACAAACGATTTATAACGAAGTGAATATGATTACCTTTCTATCTAACTATCCATATACATACTCCCACGCGCTTTTGTAGCCGCCGAGGCTTTCGGCATAGCTAATCATATTAGCATAAAACGGAAACCGCCCAATGGTAGAGCTGTCGCCGATAATCACCAGCTTTTTCTTTGCCCTGGTCATGGCTACATTCATACGGCGGATATCAGCCAAAAAACCAATCTCTCCGTTATTATTGCTGCGTGTCATGCTGATTACTACCATGTCGCGCTCCTGCCCCTGGAAGCTATCTATGGTGTTAACGGATAACTGCTGGTCTTCTTTGCCGAAATACTCTTTCAGCAACCTCACCTGTTCCCGGTAAGGCGAAATAATCGCGATCGAAAATGGCTCCAGTCCCTCCATAAAACCTTTACAGAGCTTATAAGTGAACAATGCTTCTTCAGGATTTACCGTACTTGTACCTGCCAATTGTTCCGCGAAACCACAGCCGGCAGTATCTATAAAGCAAAAAGGTTGATCGTCAGCAAATAATAACCGGTTAGCTACTGAAGCATGCGCTTTCAACGCATTCCCATAAAATTCCTGCGACGAAAAACCCATAATCTCTGTGTTCATGCGGTATTGTTCCTCCAATAAAACAACGGCTTCGGGGTGCAGCGCTACACATTTTTCCATCAATGTCAGCGATAACCCGCCGCGCGCGGCGGCGATCGATTTTATGGTTGGGGGCAATTGCTGATGGTCGCCGGCAAACACTACTTTTTGAGCCTTTACTATTGGGATCCAACAGGGAGGCTCCAAAGCCTGGCCAGCTTCGTCAATTACTACGGTACCAAACTTTAGTTTTTTTATCGTCCAATGGTTGGCTCCGGCCAGCGTAGCGGTAATCACCTGTGCTTTGCTTACCAGATCGTCGATGATGAATTCTTCTGTTTTAGCGACTTCCTTCATTAATTTATGGGCCTCATCAAAAAGCGCCTTGCGTTGTTCACGTTCGGCACGGCCAAAACTGCGCTTGTATTTATGGGCCATATTTTTATAGTCGGCAGCCTGCTTCTTTAGTTTCCGGCTATCTTTCATATAGCTATGGGTCGCCATCTGACTATCCAGTGTCAGAGATAACAAGCCGTCAGATACCCTTGCCGGGTTACCTATCCGCAGCACATTCAAACCCTCGTTCGAGAGTTTTTCACTTAACAAGTCAACAGCAGTATTGCTCGGGGCAACAACCAATACCTGCTCCTTCGCGGCCATCAGCTTAATAGCCTTTACCAGCGTAGTGGTTTTACCTGTTCCGGGCGGCCCATGCACTATGGCCAATTCCCGGGCTGCAATAATATTATTTACCGCTCTCTGCTGACCCTCATTTAAGCCATTGGCAACAATATCGGCTATGCTATTAAAAGCAGGCCCTTTTTTACCGGTCAAAACCTCAAGAAGGGGACTGTCTTTCAGCGCGGCAGCTTGTTTAAGCGCCGACTGCATCTCATCATAACTATTATTATCGAAAAGTAACTCGATTCCTAATTTACCATCCCTGCCCCAATCAGGCAGTTCTTCGGTAAACAAAGTAATTTTAAGGCGGTTACCACCCTGGTAGGCGATAATCCCTTCTACCCGGTGCTGCGGATTATGGTTTGAAAATAAAACAGCCGGTCGGCCGAATTGTAACTGATGAGCTGTGTCCTGGTGCGACCGGCGCTCAACTTCCAAATTTAAATAATCGCCACGGGCAGGTTCGGTACCGGTTATTGATATGGGATACCAGCATAAACCGGCTGCCCGGCGGTCAGTAACCGAAGCGGCTTCGGTTAATTTCACATAAGCTTCACGGTCTTCATTGCGTTCTATTTTAAGCAGCGCCTGCAGCTTTTCGAAATAATCCATCGGCTAAAGGTAATTACCTTATCGCGGTTTACAATATTACAAGGTAGAGTTCTCTATGGCTTATATTCTTCGCTGCTAACTGTATTTTCCTCTCCCGCAGCGTCGACCATTTCAATCGTTACCACCTCATTTTCCGGTCTTCGATTTACCGGTGCGCCTACTGCGCCGCTGATACCCACACCGACAGAAGCTAGTATTATAAACATGATAAGGCATACCAGCCGGATCACTTTTTTTAGACTTTTCATAACATGATTAAATAATGAAGAAATGCTGCAATTGCAGTACGACTAATCAAAGGGATGCGCAGATTTAACTCTACGCGTTAATCAGCTTATGCTTTTTTTGACCGGAGTGGTTAAAAATATAAGTAATGGAAGAGCTTAGTATTTTTTGTTTAGACATGGCGTATAGCCGGCCAAGAGTGTAGACTTGGATGGCTATTGAACGATCAGCAATCAACAGATAAAGTGTGCGTTCTGCAGATCGTGGTTGAGGAATTGAATTCAGGATGCTCGTCCCAAATTGGACCGACTTTGAAGACGCTTGCTGCTTGTTTAAATAAAATAATTCAATGTTTGTCTTTTGGGATAGCCTGTTCGTTACCGCAGTTGGCACCGAAAACGCAAATAGAGATGTTGCGAGCGTGAAGCCGATTAGCCATTTGGCGAATATAGTTTTGCAATATGGTAATAGCTTTGCGTTCATCTGAGGTTTAAAGGTAGGTTATTTTCTGTAAGATAATTGTGACGATCGTGATAAACTAAGTTTAATATATTTAAGTTTGATATCCATAATCTCATTTATAAACCGGTAAATCTTAATTACCATGACACCAGATAGTACAACGAATATTAACAACAAAGCTGTTGCCGGCCATACCTACGATGCTATCGTTATAGGCTCTGGCATATCAGGCGGCTGGGCAGCAAAAGAACTAACTGAAAAAGGCCTGAAAACATTATTGCTGGAGCGCGGAAGAGACATCAGGCACGTAACAGACTATACCAATGCAACCAAAGCGCCCTGGGAGTTTCCGCATCGTGGCGAAGCACCTATCGCCTTTAATAAGGACTATCCTATTCTTGCACGCAATGGCGCTTTGAACGAGTTGAACATGGATTACTGGGTAAATGAAAAGGAAAGCCCCTATGTTGAAGTCAAAAAATTTAACTGGATGCGGGGTTACCACGTAGGTGGCCGTTCGCTGATGTGGGGGCGGCAAAGCTACCGCTGGAGCGATTTTGATTTTGAAGCAAATGGCAAGCAGGGCATAGCGGTCGACTGGCCAATCCGCTATAAGGATTTGGCTCCCTGGTATGATCATGTGGAACGTTTTGCCGGAATAAGCGGCTCGCTGGAGGGTATGCCCCAACTACCTGATGGGCAATATATGCCGGCAATGGAAATGAACTGCATTGAAAAAGATGTGGCAGCCAGGATAAAAGAACATTATAAAGATAGCCGTAGAATGATAATTGGTCGCACTGCTAATATTACGCTGCCGCTGCCGGGTCGTACCAATTGTCAGTATCGCAATAAATGCGCTTTGGGCTGCCCGTTTGGGGGTTATTTCAGCACGCAATCGTCTACTTTGCCCGCTGCAAGGGCCACAGGAAATTTAACGCTAAGACCATGGTCAATAGTAAAGCAAATTATTTACGATAAGAACACTAAAAAAGCCACAGGCGTTGAGATTATTGACGGTCAGAATAATCAGACGTACGTGTATCATGCCAAAATAATATTTGTTAATGCATCTACTTTAAACAGTGCCTGGGTGCTAATGAACTCCGCAACTGATGTATGGCCCGACGGGCTTGGCAGCAGCAGCGGCGAACTGGGTCACAATATTATGGATCATCATATGACAGGCGGTGCCGGGGGCATTGTTGAGGGCTATGAGGATAAATACTATTTCGGCAGACGGGCCAATGGCGTTTACATTCCGCGTTACCGGAACTTATATGGCGAAAAAAGGGACTATATACGTGGCTTTGGTTACCAGGGATCGGCCGGCCGCGAGGATTGGGCCAGGGAAATTCCTGAATTAAATATAGGCGGAGCATTTAAAGACGCATTTACAGAACCTGGGCCATGGACCATGGGTATGGTAGGCTTTGGCGAAGTATTGCCTTATCACGACAACAAGATCACTCTTGATAAAAATATAAAAGACAAGTGGGGATTGAATGTGCTGGCGATGGATGCCGAATTTAAAGACAATGAGAAAAAAATGGCTGTTGAAATGCGCAACGACGCCATGGAAATACTGGAAGCCGCCGGGGTAAAAAATGTAAGGCCATACAATATTGATTCGGGCTACCTGGGCGGCGCAATCCACGAAATGGGTTCAGCACGTATGGGGAATGACCCGAAAACTTCAGTACTCAATAAATGGAACCAGGTTTGGGATGCGCAAAATGTTTTTGTAACGGATGGTTCGTGTATGGTTTCATCGGCATGTCAAAATCCGTCACTAACTTATATGGCTCTTACTGCTCGCGCTGCTGACCATGCGGTAAGTGAGTTGAAGAAAGGGAATATTTAGGTGAAATTCTGGTTAAGTTGATTATTATATTGTGTTAAAAGATCAGGAATAGTTCTTGATTCGAAGTTTATTGGCAACTGGTTGTCCGGCTATCCAGGCAGTTTTCAGGATGCTTCATCCATTGTTTGTATTGGTCAAAGTTCTGCGTGCAATTTTCTTTACCGGTTTTGTCTTTGCAGCAATATATATAGCACAGCTCCACAGGGGTTTCCGATACCTCGTTAGTGTAGCCGATATTATTTTTGGAAACTTTAATCGACCCTATAATCTTTCCGTCGTCAAAAGAAAAGGAGGTTACCGTTTTGATCGTCATTGAAGGCGTGTCCCTGGACATAACATTGGAAGTGCTGGTGTAGTGGAACTTCACCAACTCTTCGGGTGTCGTGATGGTTCGCAATTTATTTTTGACCTCCTCCGGTACGCGGCTGTCAAATAGGGTAGTGATCCGGGTGACCGGACTCTGGCCGAATGCCGCAATGGCAAACAAGCATAAAAAACAGGTGACTATTAATTTCATGTTGTTTAAGATTTAAAGAATTTAGGGAGTAGCGAAGCTAGTTTTTCAAAGAAATTTTTGGAGTAAATCCCAAAAAATAAAGCCAAAAACATGAGCGTGATCGGGCGTAGCGTATCTGATTTGGAAACTAATATAGTCGGCAGAACATAAGAGATCCCCAACACACAAAGGCCTGTGAAAAGTCCCAATATCGGCTCGCTGATATATTTAACCTCACCCGGTTTGGTATACTGGTCGCCAACAATTCGCAACAAGATGCTGATCATCGAACCAATCATTCCAAAACACATAGCTGTTAAGATAAGTCCGAAAAAGCTGGGGATCGTTTTGACCAGCGGAAAGATATTCTCATAACCGTTGATCGCCATGTAATACTGATAATCATACTGGTTTTTAAATGGAGGCCGACCATCAACCGAGCGGTTGAGAGAATCCTTTTGCAACAGCTCCTTTCTAGTGTCAAGTTTATCAATCTGTTCTTCTAGATAGAGTTTACAAAGCCCGCTCAACCCCAGGTAAAGACTGCCCAGCAAAAAAATAACAAACACAATTATTCCGGTTTTTGAAATTATCATATTAGCATAAGGTTTAACCTAATGAATATTCATTTCAATATTATTGCATTAAAGTTAATTACTTTAATGCGGCCGCAAAGAGTTTTTGCGATTTTTTTAGGATGGAATTCACGATGGCTTAATTCAATAACACAAAAATCGATCAAACGGCAATCGCGTAAAATCTGTTAATCAAGGTTTAGTAAATTCAAGATTGAATTATTATGGGATCCGTACTCCTTAATTATTTATCCGTGTATTCCAATAAATCCCCCGGCTGACAATCCAATGCTTTGCAAATGGATTCCAATGTACTGAACCTAATTGCTTTTGCTTTTCCGGTTTTGAGTATTGACAGATTAGCAAGCGTCAGATCCACCTTCTCCGAAAGTTCATTCAGCGATATTTTTCGCCTGGCCATCATTACATCCAGGTTTACAATTATTGGCATAGTTTAAATAGTTAGTTCGTTTTCGGATTGAATTTCTACGCCACGTTTAAATACTTGCGAGATAATAAACACCAGGCCGGCCACAAATATAGATTCTCCGGAAACATCATTTCCATACTGCTCGCCGGTAGCTTTCAACAACCAATTTGAGTGCGCGCTGCTTAATAGTGCAACAATCCAGGTCGCCAATAACACATAACTTATCTTTTCCAGTTTAATCACTACCTCCATGTTAAACGGACTTACCAGGTTTATTTTTGACACAACCTTAATTATCAGGTACCATACAAAAGCCTTTAGCATCGACAACAAAACCATCAAATAAGCATGTAAGGTATAATGCCAGAAACTGAATTTCCAGAGATTATACCAATTCAATCCTTTGTACAGGTGTTTTGCCGCGTCAGGGTTTATAAAGGTTACACAAAAAGAAACCAGTATTGCTCCGGCTTCTACCATAAAACCAATGAATGCCACCCATGCCACAATGTTCATCACGGTGAGAATCTGCTCGGTTCTCGTTTTAGTTTTGAATTCCATTTTAGTTTAATTTATCATTTCGAGTAATTAACGGAGCAAATATAAATAAATATTTATTGAAAAACAATAAATAAAGAATGAATTTCGATAATTGTAAATGACTTTCTTGGTGTGGAAAAGGTCTACAAATTGATTTATCCGCAGTCGAAAACCGTGAACGCCGGGTTAGGTATGCGTCACAGCGACTACTCAGGTTAAGAAAATGTTTAATATATATTTCCGATAGGTTAATTATTGATATGTTTGTGTTAAAATAAAAGGTCGGCCACAGTTTTCAGAACTCCGGCTAACCTGCATTTGTTACTTTGATGCGCGTGCACGAAAACCAATTATAAACAAGCTGCACATCTGTTTTTAACGAATTTTGATATGAGAAAACTTTTACTTGTAGTGCTTGCGCTTACACCTGTATTAGCCGTTGCCCAGGGTTTTCAGGTTAACACGGAAGGTCAGAAACAAATAGGTATGGGCCATACGGGGACCGGAATTTTACAGGATGGCGCCTCCGTATTTTTTAACCCCGGGGCCGTGGTCATGCTGCCGCAAAATTATGTGCAGGCGGGTATCAGCCCGCTGTTTTTTAAATCGGACTTTAACCCCTCAGGAACAGTCGTGCAGGATCATACAGCCAATAAGATCGCAACCCCGTTTGCATTTTATGCTGCCTGGGGACCAAAATCCAATTGGTGGAAAATCGGAATGGCAGTTTATACTCCGTTTGGCGGTTTAACCGATTGGGGAAATAACTGGCAGGGAAAGTATGTTTTAGAGAGCCTGGATCTTAAAGCTATTTATTTTCAGCCTACGTTAAGTATAAAATTGGCCGACTTTATAAGCATCGGCGGAGGTTTCGTTTATAACCGCGGCAGTGTTGATCTTACCCGTGCTATTCCCCTGGCAAATTCGTCCGGTCAAGACGGGCAAGCCGAGTTAACGGGAAGCGGCAAAGGCTATGGATGGAATGCCGGTGTATATATAAAAACGGAATCGGGTGTTACAATAGGCATTACCCACCGCTCACAGGTTACCACCAATATCGATGGAGGGAATGCTGTTTTTACAGTACCAGGGTCGTTACAGAGCAATTTTCCGCCACCAAATCAATTCAGCTCAGCTATACCGTTGCCGGCAACAAATTCTATCGGGTTTGGATTTTATCCAACCAGTAAATGGATTGTTGCGTTGGATGCAAACATTGTTAGCTGGAGTGTTTATAAAGTGTTAGAGTTCGATTACTCGCAAAATACACCCGTTTTACAGGATACCCATTCGCAAAGGAATTATCGCGATGCTGGAAGCGTGAGAGGCGGTGCACAATACCTGGCAACAGATAAATTGGCACTGCGTTTTGGCGGCGGCTATGCCAGCTCCGCGGTGGTCGATGGATATGTAACCCCCGAGGTGCCTGATGCTAACCGTGTTTTCTTTACTGGTGGCCTGGGTTATAAACTGGCCGACAGGCTCGATCTGGATCTCTCTTTTGAGTATGAGCACCTGATGAGCCGCACGCAAACCAATTTTGAATCGCAGTTATCGGGCACATTTGAAACAAATGTATATATCCCCGGTGTGTCATTATCCTATCACTGGTAATTTAAAAACTTACGCAAATGAAGAAATTTAGCCATTATATATATATTGTTGCAGGCTTAATTTGGTTAACCGCCTGCAAGCCTGAAATCAACACCTTCAAACCTTCGCGTGGCAATGCTGATTTCAGCAGATATATCGCTGTAGGTAATTCGTTAACTGCAGGTTTTGCCGACGGGGGGTTATACCTTGCCGGGCAAATGAATTCGTACCCAGGCATAATTGCTCAGCAAATGCAATCAGTTGGAGGCGGAGCCTTTGATCAGCCTTTATTCAGCATGGCCCAGGCCAATGGCAGCGGTTACCTTACATTAACAGGATTTACTTCAAGTGGTACCCCGGTTACAACACCCGTTACTACAAACCTGGCTATAAGGGGTATACTTCCGGTGCCTGGCTTTGGCAACGTAACTTTATATACCAAATACGCCGGCAATATTAATAACTACGGTGTGCCCGGGATTAAGCTATTGAATATTACCTACACACCATATGGTAACTTAAACGGCTTTTATGAGCGTTTACTGCAGGGCGACGCACCAACCAATACGACGGCCTATCTCGACTTTGTTACCGCGAAGCCATTTACCTTTTTCTCCAATTGGCTGGGTAATAACGATGCCCTGCTTTATGCTACATCAGGTGGCGCTGGCGACGTGCTGACCGACAAAACTACATTTGCTCAATTATATAGTTTGCTGATAAGCCGGTTAACGGCTAACGGTCAAAAAGGTGTTGTAGCAACTATACCCGATGTTGTTACCGGGCCATACTTTAACACGGTAACCGTTGGAGCAATTTTGGCCGGCGTTCAAAAAGTGAACCCTGCCGCGCAGGCGCTTTTTATAAGTGCGCTTACAAATCCCTCTGGCTTAACATATGCAACAAGACCGGCCACTGCAAAAGATTTGATCATCCTTACTTTCCCAACAAGCATGATCGGCCAACCTGTCTCGACACCTTACGGGACGCTGCCTTATGGACTAACCCCATATACCCCAATTGATAATAAATATGTGCTGGACCAAAACGAGGTTGCCCTAACCGAGGACTACATTAGTTCATACAACGCTACCATAAAATCAGTTGCTGCCTCAAAAGGCCTGGCCGTGTTTGATGCTTATACTTTTCTTAATAATGTCGAAACAAATGGCCTGGTGGTTGATGGAGTAAGCTTAAGCACTGCGTATATAAGCGGCGGTTTATTTTCGCTTGACGCGATCCATTTAACGCCAAGGGGATATGCTATTGTGGCCAATGAATTTATAAAGGCTATAAATAGTACTTACGGGTCTTCAATACCGCTGGCAAACGTGGCCAATTACG
This sequence comes from Mucilaginibacter sp., assembly GCA_036498965.1. Classification (GTDB taxonomy): domain Bacteria; phylum Bacteroidota; class Bacteroidia; order Sphingobacteriales; family Sphingobacteriaceae; genus Mucilaginibacter. The sequence continues at coordinate 3,661 of DASYEP010000136.1, read as the reverse complement.
GAGGAGTCAAATTTCCATAGGTTCAGTTTGTTGAATTTTATAGTCAATTTAAAGTCTCAGTAGGTTCCTCCCAATACTATTAAGCTAAAAAGAATTTAAAAGAAATTGAATATTTGGTGGTAGCGTTTTGTCAGTAAAAAAGTGCGATTTTTGATGAATGAAAAATTATAAATAGTTATTAATGAGTGATTAATGAAAACACTACGCTTGTTGTGAACGTGAACCGTGAACACAAATAAATACCTGACGACCCGTTGAAGTCATCTATCCAACACCGGGTTTAAAGACTTCGGCGTTCGATATTATTATTCGATATTAATTTCTTCACTTTTTCCATATCCCACATTGCTTTCGCAAAACCTACTCAGGCTGTGCACTATCGTTCCCCAATCCCCAAACAACTTTTTTTTAAAATAATCACATTTTTCTTGTAACATTATTTAAGTCTTTACGATAAGGCAGTATAACAAAAGAAATAAACCGGCTGGGGCCTTTGATATTCCTATAATGATCAAACAGGAAGATTTAATAGAACGGTGCAGGCGCGGTGACCCTGCGGCATATACTGCGCTCTATAATCAGCATGGCCACGAGGTTTATAATACAATTTTGAGGCTGGTGAGCCATACGGCAGAAGCGGAAGATCTTTTGCAGGAAAGTTTTGTGGCGGCTTTTGAAGGGATCAAGAGTTTTAGAAATACAGGCGGGTTCAGGGCCTGGGTGAAGCGAATTGCGATTAACAAATCGATTGACCGGATAAGGAAAAGAAAACTCCGGTTTGTGGAGCTGGAACCCGAAAGGACACTAACGGTAGAGGAAGATGACGAAAACATAGACGAAGAAGCATTCGCCTACACGATGGAAGCGGTTAACAGTGCGATTGAAGCTTTGCCTGACGGGTACCGGACTGTTTTCAACCTGTACGTTGTTGAAGGGATACCCCAGGCGGAGATTGCAGAAATGCTGGGGCTAGAGAATACAACGGTAAGGACGCAGTATCACCGGGCTAAACAAAAAATATTAATGATACTAAGGGAAGGAGGCTATGATGAAAAACAAACTGGAAGAATTTATCCATAACAACCGGGAAGGTTTCGACAACAAGACGCCGAACCCCGAGGTACTGGACAGAATACTGCAACAAATGCAGGCCAAAGAGAAAGAAAAGCCTAAAGGTATTTTGATTTCCTTCCGGGCGGTTTATTGGGCAGCGGCCGCGATGGTGATTATTGCATGCGGCGGCGTTTTTTTTATAACGCAAAAACCAGCGGTAAACGTAGCCACGGTAAAGCCCAAAACGGGCACCCCCCGGCAGATGGAGAATCCGGTAGCAGATTCCATCCAACAGGTGCCAGCATCGGAAATTGCAAAAGACAAACCTGTCGAACGTAAAAGTTTGGATTCGGTTGATAATGATCTGTCGGTACGAAAAAATGCTTTTATAGCCCGGCTCAAAGTGCAGAACGAAAAGAAACAGGTGGTATTTGCCAGTTTGAACAACATGGAATCATCGGCAAGCCGGATCAATGCGGTATCGGGAGCTGCAACTTTAAAAAATACAGGTAACGACGTAGTAGATGCGCTGGTGACCACCTTAAACACTGATCCCAGCGCCAATGTCAGACTGGCTGCGCTTGATGGACTGGCGCGATTCTATCGCGAGGAATATGTTCGGAAAAAATTGGTCGCATCGCTAAAAAAACAGCAGGACCCGTTGGTGCAGATAGCCCTGATAGAATTATTAACACGGATGAAAGAATCAGGCATCCTAACTGAGCTCGACAAGCTCGTAAATGACGATAAAACGCTCCAGGCGGTGAAGGATTGTGCTTATTCGGGTATTTATCGGCTACGGTCGTCCTAAAACAAAAATTTAAAAACAAATAAAAATTATAAAAACAGCAAAATGAAAAAGTACGTTATCATTGCCTTATTAAGCCTGATTACAATTATCCAGGCACAGGCACAGGAATACAAAGTAAACAAAACCACGGGAAAAATGGTGCTTAATCTTTGTTCGGCTACCGTTGAGGGTTATAACGGCACCCAGGTGGTCTTCAGTTCAACCAGGGACGAAGCAGATCAGGATCCGCGGGCGAAAGGCCTCAGGGCAATTAACGGCGCCGGTTTTACTGATAACACAGGCTTAGGTATTAGTGTAACTGAAAACGGCACCACTATGGAAGTGAACCAGGTTGCTGCAAATCTGTCTATCAAGATATTGGTCCCTAAAGACGTGATTGTTTCTTACAACTGCCGTAAAGTACAGAATGCAGGAAAGGTGTATTTCAAAAACATGCAAAATGAAATCGAGATATCTACAGAGTATAATGCGATCGAGCTGGAAAACGTAACCGGACCGGTTAGCGTGAGGGCGATCTACGGCTCGGTAGATGCCAGGTTCAGCGCACCGGTTAAGGGTCCCATTTCTATTGCTTCAATTTATTCAACCGTTGATGTTGCTATCCCGCTTGACACCAAAGCCAATATTAAATTAAGCAGTGAACATGGATCAATCCTCGCTGCCGCAGATATGAAAATAGAGATGGAAAAAACCCCGGGCAGCGACATGATCAGCTATGGCAATATGGTAAACGGAAAGCTCAATGGCGGCGGTCCGGAATTCAAACTAACCGCCGACTACGGCAAAATCTATCTGCGCAAATCCAAATAGCCGGAGACCCAATCAATATTCATCTTATTAAAACTTTTGATATGAAAATATTTTTTATATGCATTTGCTGTGCCTTATCCATTGGCGGCTATGCGCAAACCATCACCAATAAATCCTACCCGGTAACAGCAGGTCAGCGGATTCAATTCAAATTTGATTACCCGGTGGTTCAGATCAGTACCTGGGAAAAAAATGAGGTGTCAGTTACGGCAAAGGTCAAAATTAACGACGACGAGAACGACAGCGCATTTGAGCTGCAGGAGGATGTAGTAGACGGTGTAATGGTAATCAGCGACCGTATTAAAGATATGGATCAGATACCACGCCGGTATACCATTGTACGCGACGGTGTAAAAACAGTATATAAGTCTAAAGATCAATATCTGGAAGCCAGTAAAGGCCATGGTATACAACGAACCTATGAGGGGATGGATATGGAGATCCGTTTGGAAATTAAAGTGCCTGCTAATGCGCAAACAAATATCAAGGCCATTTACGGTATTGTAGAACTAAACGGTTTCAATGCACCGGTGACCGTTAATGCAACTTATGGAGGTATCGACGCCACACTCTCTGAAGCACATACCGGCAAATTGCAAGCGACCACGAGGTACGGGCAAATCTATTCAAACCTGGACCTTAAATTAACCGACCATACGGAGCACGACTTTTTCAACTCGATCACCGCCGAACCCGGAACCGGGCCGAGTTACCAATTCACGTCCGACTATGGTAAAATTTATCTTAGAAAACCATAGAACGTTAATCTTCGTTCTGCATCCAGCGCAGGTATGATGGATACACAAGTGTACAAATACCGCAATGCTTTTTGATACTATCTTATACTAAAAGAGGCCGTATCATAAATCAAATGGTACGGTCTTTTTATTTTATGATTTATTGTGGTTAATTAGGTGATGTATCTTCCGGGCATTGACAAGAATCAGTTTCCGGGTCAAAATGAGGAAAAAAGAGCTTTTAAGCCGC
>DASYEP010000135.1:0-23161 GCA_036498965.1 Mucilaginibacter sp. | reverse complement strand
TTATTTCAGATTCAGTGCATACAAACACCCATCTGCAGAACCAAAGTATACTGCCCCATTGCTGATAACAGGCGATGACACGATTGAACCCAGCTTATACAGTTTAGTCATTACATCTACTGAGGTTGCATACAGCACATTATCCTTTCCTTTGGAAAGATAACTATAATCAAGCGTATCCTTATTTAATAGTTTGCTTGCATATAAGCCTCTGCCTTCGGTGGTATACTTATCAGAAATTTTTCCGGTTGTTAGGTTAACTGCGGTAAGCCTCCCTGTAAAATCGCCCAAAAAAGCGGTGTTACCAGCTATTGAAGGCGATGAATAAAGATACCCATTGGCTTTGTATCTGAATTTCTCCTTACCGGTTTTTGCATCAAGCGCCAAAAAAAGATAGGTGTCTGAAGTCGTGGTGTAAACAACCCCGTTTTTTATCGCCGCAACAGTAATTACCCACGAACCGTTGGCATTATACTTCCAAATAAGCTTGCCATTGCCGGCATTAAGTGTATAAAAATAACCATCCCGGGCACCAAAATAAATAAAACCATTTTCGCAGGTGGGGGAAGATTGAATGCCTTCCATTAAATGAATAACTGGTTGCACTCCTGTTTTAAATTTCCATACTAATTTTCCGGTGCCGGCATCAACTGCATACATATAAGTATCCCAGCTTCCAAAATACAATTTTCCGTTATATAGTGCAGGACTGGAATGTACCAGTCCGTTGGTTTTATAAACCCACTTAGGTTTACCGCTTGCAGCATTTAACGCATAAACATTTCCATCACTGCTTCCAAAATATACTGTTAAATCATTTTTTGTTTTGTTAAATATAGGTGATGACAGGAAAAAATCATACAGGTCATTCATATATTGGTCATGGGGCTTCATTGTCCATAAACCCGTGGCGCCTACCTTTTTTTCACCGCCGGTTTTAAACTTCCATATTAACGATCCGGTTTTGGCATTAATCGCATAATAATTGCCGTCGAAACTGCCGAAGCATACCATGTTGTTATAAACAGCCGGCGAAGAATTAACCGCACCACCGGTAGTAAACTTCCAAAGTTGTTTGCCCGTTTTTTGATCGATCGCGTATAAGTTACTGTCTTCGCTGCCGATATATACAATTCCATTACTAATAGCCGGCGATGAAAATATTTTTCCATTTGACTTGAACTTCCATTTCAGGCTTCCAAAAGCAGAGTAGCTCCTCTCTGCGTAAACGCCGGTATGCTTTTCATTGCCGTGGAATTCAGAAATTTGTGTCTTTGAGTCAGTCTGACCAAATACGGCAGTCAGATAAAGTAAATTTGCTAACAATAGGTATCTCATGATTTTGCGGGATCGGGATTTGGCTGGATGGAAAATTTTGGTAAAATCTGTTTCAAAAAGATTGATTGGCTTCTCATTTGGTTTCAGTCAAGCTTGCATACCTGTCTTTTGACGGCAGGTAACCGCTTGTTTTTAATATATTAGCCAGCCTGTCGTAAAAAGCCGGATCGGTTGGGGTTACACTTGCAAGGCCATCTACGTACTTGTTGTATAGACAAAACAGCGCAGCAATTAAAACGGTATCATGTATTTCGAGGTCTGTAGCTCCTTCCAGCTTTGCATTTTCCACCAATTCAACGCTAACGGTACGTGCGTCGGCCTGAACTCTACGGGCAATTTCAAGCAGAAATTTCATTTTCTCGCTCACTGGCGCATTTTTAGGATCGTGCTTCACCATTTCAGCGGTCTCCCGCTCACCCAAAATAGCGTCAGCGGCAGCGGTATGAGCAGCCGTACAAAATTCACATTGATTACCTTGCGAAACCACTGTAGCAATCAGTTCTCTTTCTCCTTCGGTTAATGTCGACTCGCCGCGCAACAATATTTGGGTAAGTTGTCGGATAGGCAAAGCGGTGTCCTGTCTATAGTTAAGCAATCCTGTGATGCCGGGTAAATTCTCGTTTAATGGTATATGGGGCATAGTCCAATTAATTAGGCGGCTGATCGGGTTTATTTTTAGTTACATTGAATTAACTACTCAAAATAAATTCAATCAGCTTTTGCCGGTTTATAATGACTTTAAATTTATTAAAAATTATCAACCGCGTAGCGAGATGTTTTGAATTTGTTATTTTACTTTACCCTTACGGTGATAATAAAGCAGTCAGCTACCTTTGCATTATTAAATGAATGTTATGAAAGTTGAAATTTGGTCGGATGTGATGTGTCCATTTTGTTATATCGGCAAGCGCAGATTTGAAGATGCTTTAGCACAGTTTGAACATAAAGATGACGTAGAAATTGAGTGGAAAAGTTTCCAGCTTAACCCGGATATGAACACAAACCCGGATATAAGTATCAATCAATATTTAGCTGATGTAAAAGGATGGACACTGGATTACGCCAGTCAAATGAACGCGCACGTAACTCAAATGGCTGCCGAAGCTGGTTTAACTTACAATTTTGATAAAGCGGTTGTCGCTAACAGCTTTAACGCGCACAGATATAGTCACCTTGCCAAAAAACATGGTTTAGGTATAGAAGCCGAAGAACAATTGTTTAAAGCTTATTTTACAGAGGGCAAAAATATAGACTATAAGGAGACACTTATTGAATTAGGCCAGGAATTAGGACTTGATCCCACTGAAATAAAGAACGCTTTGGAAAGCGACGCTTATGCAAATGAAGTAAAACAGGATATCGCCGAAGCGCAGCACTTAGGTATACGTGGTGTTCCGTTTTTTGTATTGAATAATAAATATGCGATCTCAGGTGCCCAGGCTGTACCGGTTTTTGAAGAAACGCTGGAAAAAGCATTCGGCGAATGGCAAAAAGAGAATCCAAAACCACGATTCGAAGTAATTGAGGGTGAAAGCTGCGGGCCCGACGGAGATTGCTGATGAGCACTATTTGTTTTTAATTAATCAAAATTCATACCTTTATCCACTCGCATTGGTGTACCCGTTACACTAATACCTATAAAGAATGGATACCGCAATTACCCCGAAAACCATCAGCAGAACAACGCTCCGTATTGCCGTAGGTGTATTTTTTTTTCTGGCCGGCCTATGTTTTGCCAGCTGGACATCGCGCATTGCTACCATTCAGCAAAAGATGGGGCTCTCAGAAGCTGCGCTAGGTGCAGTACTCTTTTCTTTACCTATCGGCCTGATGTGTTCGTTACCATTTTCGGGGTGGATCATCACCAAAATTGGCAGCAAAAGGTTGTTAATCTCCACCATCCTGCTTTATGTTATTGCATTAACTGGTTTGGGATTGGCGCAAAATACCTTTCAACTGGTAATTTGCCTGGCGTGCTATGGCTTTTTAGGTAACGCCGTTAACATATCTGTTAATACACAAGCTGTAGCCGCAGAGCGACTTTATGACAAACCCATAATGGCGTCATTTCATGGTTTGTGGAGCATCGGTGGTTTCACCGGTGGCGCTATTGGTGCATTCATGATTGCGCAACGAATCGATCCCTTTCATCATTACTTAATTACCCTTACGATCCTTGTTATCGGGGTAATTGTAGCATCAAGATATCTTAATGACGATTATCACGCATCTAAAAACGATATCCCAGTGCCAATGTCATTACGCGAACGACTTAGTTTAATGCTGCCGTTGCTAACCCTGGGCACAATTGCGTTTTGTTCTATGATCTGCGAGGGGGCGATGTTCGACTGGAGTACTGTTTACTTTAAAAAAATAGTGGTGGCGCCTATAGCATTACAAGGCTTAGGTTTTACAGCTTTTATGTTTACAATGGCTGGCGGACGGTTTATTGCGGATTTCTTTGTTCATCGGTTTGGCTTAAAGCGTACGCTGCAGATCAGTGGTTTGTTGACAGCTACCGGTCTTCTGGTAGCAGTAATTTTCCCACACATATACACTGCAATGGCAGGTTTTATGCTGGTTGGAGCGGGTGTATCGTCTATCGTTCCTATGGTTTATAGTGCGAGCGGTAAATCAACAACCATGTCGCCCGGTGTAGCGCTGACGGCCGTATCCACGATAGGCTTCGTGGGCTTTTTGATTGGGCCGCCGATAATTGGTTTTATAGCCGGCATGGCTACTTTAAGGGCGTCTTTTATCTTTATCGCTTTTATGGGCACTTGTGTGGTAGTGCTGTCGACACGAGCCAAATTATAATTATTCTCTATTTAAGTCCCCGTCAGAAGGGTTCAAAATGTATTCAAAATTTTCATGGCCGTTATGAAAAATAAACCTAACTCTTTGCTTCGGTATTTCTATATCCAGCGCCATCGCGCCAAGCGTGGCTGGCAAATTATCCCTTATTAATTTTAGGTCGGTAACATGTGGCATTTCGATAAAAATGTCGTCCGACTGTGCTTCAATTTTCCAGCCGGATAGATGAGAGTTCCTCAAAAGCTCTATCCATTTTTGTTGGTACGGGTTCATAAAAGTTTATTATAAATCTATAAACAATCGGTACTATAATAGTTTTGATTATGTTGAGATCACTATCTCATGTGCATTTAGATACCGCTTTTGCAAGTCGTCCGATTGTAAGGCCCTGCACAACAATTGAAAATACCACGATCATATAAGTAATCAAAACAAACTCGTCGCGATGAAAGGCCTGCGGCAACGACAGTGCTAAAGCAACCGAAATACCTCCTCTCAGGCCACCCCATGTTAGTATCATTACAGCATTTTTCTCAAACTTTATCCACAACCGCAAAAACATTAAGGGGAATGATACTGAGAGGTATCGCGCAAATAACACCATCACTATCATGATTCCGCCAATGAGCATAATTGTTGGGTTGATCTTAATCACCAACATTTCCAAACCTATCAGCAAAAACAAAATAGCGTTAAATATTTCATCTGTCAGGTCCCAGAATTTGTCTAGATAATCGCGGGAAATAGCTGATATACCAGTTTTTTTTCCTTTGGTGCCGATGATGATGCCTGCCATAATAATTGCGAGCGGTCCTGATAAATGAAGTTCATCAGCCAATGAATATCCGCTCATTGCCACGGTTAGCGTTATCAGCACTTCAACCCGGTAGTTGTCTATCGATTTAATTGAAAAATAGGCAAGATAACCCAATGCACATCCGAACAAAACCCCGCCTCCCGCCTCTCTTAAAAAAAGTATTGCAGTTTTGGTTACAGAGAAATTATCGGTTCCGTTTATCGCAACTTCAAGGACGGTCAGGAAAACCACTACTCCTACTCCATCGTTAAAAAGTGATTCGCCGGCAATTTTTAATTCCAGAGATTTTGGTATACCGGCTTGCTTAAGTATCCCCATTACTGAAATTGGATCCGTTGGAGAAATAAGCCCGCCAAATAGCAAGCAGCAGATATACGGTATTTGAATATTGAAAAGCTGAAAAAGGTAGTACGCCATTACACTCACTAAAAAAGTGGAAATAAATGTACCCACCGTAGCAAGTACAAATACAGGCCATTTTTCGCCGCGAAGCTGGTTGGCATCGACATGTAAAGAACCTGCAAATAATAAAAAGCTCAGCATTATTTTCATCAACACCTGTTCGAAATTAATGCTTGAAATAAATATTGCGACCCTTGATGAAATATGAGGTACCAGGTTGCCTAAAATTGCAATCAGGATAGAAAACATCAGCGAAATGATCATAATACCGATTGTAGGAGGCCATTTGATCCATCTGCCGTTTATGTAAGCAAAAATCGCCGTAAGGAAGACGAGAAGTGATATAATGTAGTATGTAGTCAACATAGTTGTTTAGGGAACGAATTTACTAAATCCGACTGACTATGATTGCGTTTGACAAGACATTTCACACTTTTAGCTTTCTGCTTTTCGCTTTCAGCTTTTACCTTCTTTCACCTTTTTTTAGCATCTTGCATTTATAAAACTGAATTGTGAATAATAAAATAGGTTCATTAAAACAAAAACGTGCGGAGGCACTTTTAGGCGGGGGCACGGCGCGGATTGAAAGTCAGCATAAAAAAGGAAAGCTAACCGCGAGGGAGCGGCTTCATTTTTTAATGGATGAAGGATCGTTCCAGGAGATCGGCATGCTGGTGGCTCACCGGTCGACTGATTTCGGGATGGAAAAAGAAAAATACCCCGGCGACGGCGTTGTAACCGGTTACGGCACTATAAACGGCAGGCTGGTATACGTTTTTTCGCAGGACTTTACCGTTTTTGGCGGCTCACTTTCAGAAACCCATGCCGAAAAGATCTGCAAAGTCATGGATCTGGCCATGAAAAACGGAGCACCGGTTGTTGGTTTAAATGATTCAGGAGGAGCGCGTATACAGGAGGGTGTGGTATCGTTAGGCGGATATGCCGATATTTTTTACCGCAACACCATGGCCTCGGGTGTTGTGCCGCAAATTTCGGCTATTATGGGGCCTTGCGCGGGGGGCGCTGTATACTCTCCCGCTATAACTGATTTCGTGTTAATGGTCGAACATACCTCTTACATGTTTGTTACCGGACCTAATGTGGTTAAAACAGTTACCCACGAAATAGTTACTTCTGAGGAATTGGGCGGGGCCGTCACCCATGCTACAAAGTCGGGCGTTACTCACTTTGCTTGTGCCAACGAAATAGAGGCCATTCAGCATGTAAAAAAGCTATTAAGCTATATGCCTCAAAATTGTGAGGACAAAGCGCCTGCATTGCCTTATGAAGTTAAAAACGAATTGCGACCAGCGCTTAATACATTTATGCCCGAAAATGCCTCGCAGCCTTATGATATCCGCGAAGTAATCGACCAGGTTATTGATGCGGGTTCGTTTTTGGAAGTACATAAAAATTTTGCGGAAAATATTGTAGTGGGCTTCGCACGATTGGCGGGGCGGAGTATTGGCATTGTTGCTAATCAACCTGCATTCCTGGCAGGGGTACTCGATATTCATTCGTCTACCAAGGGCGCGCGATTTGTCCGCTTTTGCGATAGCTTTAATATACCCTTATTGGTTTTTGAGGATGTGCCTGGCTTTTTACCTGGTACCGACCAGGAGTGGAATGCTATCATTACCAATGGCGCAAAATTGCTTTACGCGTTTTGCGAAGCAACTGTACCACGCATAACAGTAATCACCCGTAAGGCCTATGGCGGCGCTTACGATGTAATGAACTCCAAACATATAGGCGCCGATATGAATTTTGCGTGGCCATCTGCCGAGATCGCGGTAATGGGCGCTAAGGGCGCAGCCGAAATTATTTTTAAACGCGAAATCACCTCCGCCAAAGACAAGGAAGCAAAATGGAAAGAAAAAGAACTTCAATACTCCGAAATTTTTGCCAACCCGTACCGTGCTGCCGAGCGGGGATTTATTGATGAGGTAATAGAACCCGCCGAAACACGATTAAAGCTGATCTATGCCTTTAAGATGCTCGAAAATAAGGTTGTGAATAACCCGAGGAAGAAGCATGGGAATATCCCTCTTTGAGCTGAAAGCAAAAAGCCGAAAGCTCAAAGCGGAAAGCAAAAAGACCAAAGCAGAAAGCTTGCATAAAAAGTTTTCTGCTTTTCGCTTTCAGCTTTTACCTAACTTTTCATGTTCACTGTTCACGTTCACGAGGAGCCTTAACTTTTTGTTATCGGCTCATTATCAGTCAATTTGAAATTTATTTCCTCTCAAAATCGTTGATTTTTACTGACAAAATGGTGTCACCATGTATCCTGTTGTTGTTTTTTATCTTTGCGGACCGCAACCCTCGTCATGGCGAGGAACGAAGCCACCTCTACACAAGCAAGTTAATGGACCTCTTGTCGTTTCGGACCAGTGTTTTAATTTATGCAGAAAAATATGGTGTTAATAAATTAGCCCATCAATAATTATATTGCAGCATGGGAATTCAATATGGCGGCTGCGTTTATATTATGACGAACAAGTTGCACAGGGTTTTGTACACCGGTGTTACATCTGACCTAACAGGTCGTGTTTGGCAGCACAAAAATAAATATTACCCAAACAGTTTTACCGCTAAATATAATTGTGGTAAACTGGTGTATTATTATTTTTATACAAGAATAGAAGAAGCAATTGCTGCTGAAAAAGCCATACAGGGTGGTAGCCGCAAAAACAAGATGAATCTCATTAATTCTTTAAATCCCGAATGGAAGGATTTATATGATGATTTGATACAAGAATAAATGCGTTAAAAAAGCAGTCGGCATGCGGCTTTATGTTCCAGGACAAGCCGCCGTACGGTTGATTGGCTTACGTAGAGGTGGCTTCGTTCCTCGCCATGACGACGGGTATTTAGTGGCTTCGTTCCCGCTGTATTATTTCTAAAGTAAATAATTTCATACCTTAACCTTATAAAATCGAAACAAATAAATTTCAATGACCTGGGTTTGTCCAAAATGCGAAAGGGAGTTAAGTACCGAGACACAGACGCATTATTGTGCGAAGGTGGACCTCGATAGTTTATTTGAGGGAAAAAGCACCGAATTAGTACTGGCATTCGACAAATTGCTTTTATCAGTGGCCGACTGGGAGGATGTAGCCATCAGCAACACGCCAAACTGCGTGGTATTTGTACACCGTCAAACTTTTTTGGTGATCAGGCCGATGAAAGCTGCCTTGGATGTAAAGTTTTATTCGGAAGTTCCGCCAGTCGGACTCACGCTGCATAAAAGCTATATCTATTCCGGCCGGTACGCAAATCATTTCAGGATCGCAAAATTGGAAGACCTTATGCCTGCGATGATTGGGTACATCAGGGAGTCGTACCAATTGTTGTAGGGGTTTGTCATGTTCTTAAAGTTTGGAATTGCTAAACATTACCCGAATAACCGATCTTTGCGGAATGAAAGACCTTTTCGAAAGGTTAAAGACGGGAGAACTGGTTCGACTGGATGACCCGGAGTTTTACAAGGTGAATGAGGTTGTGAGCCGCACGCTGACTCTATCGCCTGCGCTCAACGCTGCTACCAGCGTTGAGGCAATAAGGGAAAAGCTAGGCGACATCATCGGCACAGATCTCGACAAAAGTATAGCCGTATTCGCACCATTCTACACCAATTTTGGCCGTTTCATCAATATTGGTAAACATGTATTTATTAACCACGCCTGTTCCTTTTTGGATATCGGCGGTATTACACTGGAGGATAATGTATTGATCGGACCGAAAGTTAATCTCATTACTGAAAATCATCCGCTAGATCCGGCTACAAGACGGGGCCTGATATGCAAACCCATCCTAATCAAACGCAATGCCTGGATAGGTGCCGCAGCCACGATACTGCCCGGTGTAACCATTGGCGAAAATGCTGTGGTTGCCGCCGGTGCAGTTGTGAGCAAAGACGTGCCCGACAATACCATAGTAGGTGGTATCCCGGCAAAGTTTATAAAGCATGTAACTTAATTCTTGATCAGTTATTTATCCTCCAGACAGGCTATTATTTCAAGGTCCTTTCGAAGACCTCACAATTATGAAAACTAAATATTCGAATAAAAAGCTTTCGACCTCGGACTTTATGCCTACGCTTAAAAAAACCTTTTAGCTTTGCGCTTTCTGCTTTAAGCTTATGACGACCATCGAACAAATAAGACCCGAATTAACCTGGCGGCTGCGCCGGGATGTGTTGTATCCCAATCAGCTACTGGCTGAAATGGGATTGGATGAAGACGAAGAAGGTGTTCATTTTGGCGCGTTCAAGGATAATAAACTGGCCGGCGTTGTTTCATTATTTCAAAAGGGGACAGACTTTCAGTTTCGCAAACTGGCGATTGAACCATCATTTCAAAAAATGGGAGTTGGCCGCGACCTGCTGCAATACATCACCAATTACGCAAAAGAAAATGGCGGTACGCGGATTTGGTGCAACGCCCGCACGTCGGCTATTGGGTTTTATTTAAAATATAGTTTTGCGCAGACGGGAACGCTGTTCTCGAAAAGCGGTAATGACTACGAGATAATGGAAAAAACAATTTAATCAACTAGTTTATAAGGGAAAGGAAATTTGTTCTAAAATTTTGTCAACTACTTATTCAGCCTTCAACTCCTGCATTAAATTCGCTGCATATCCATTCTGGCTTTTATCTATCGATAACTGAGCCATATCCATCGCAATATCTAAGTCGCCCTGTTCCTCATAAACTACAGCCAGATTATAAGCGGCTTTACTTGCCAGCCGCGCATCTTTACCATCCAAAAATGGTTTTAACAGCTCGTAAGCCTTATCAAAACGACCGGCTAATATTTCCTTTACAGCTGGTTGCAGCGGGGCGTCATTATATAAGGGCCTGCTGTGGGTAATAGTAGAAGGCAAATAATCCTGTATTGCCGTTTGAGTTGCATTCTCGGCAGCAGTGACGATGGATCCCTGGTTGCCTCCAACCGTGGGATGAATGAACATTGAGGCTATTAGCCCCAGATATGGTGTGGAAGATTGAGATTCGGTGGTTAGCCCGGTCAGTTTTTTTGAATAGATACCATTGCTTTCGAACAAGATATAATTCACTTCAAGGTTAGTATTATAATAAGCCGTAGAACTTTGTACGCCGTCTAAAGAAATATCCGCGTTAAAATAGGTCAGCGCAAGTACATAGTCTGCATGATATTTTGCTGCCAGAGCACTTATTGAATCAGCGCTGACTTTCATGTCCAGCGAATCTGCGAGATTGATGGTATGAACATGCGGAAGCGCGGCGAACTGTTTTTGTGCGTATTTAATCGAAGCTAAGGCGCCTGCTTTGATTACGTCGAGTTTTCTTTTACTACTAATCTTTGTTTTGCTAAAATCAAACCGGTTAATCAGTAAAATATCAGTGGTATCGGGTTTAAAGGCAAGCTTTGGATTGTAATCAACAGGCACTGAAACGTACTTTACTGAACTGCAGGCGCTTAAAAGTACCAGCAAAACAAAAACCGTTGATTTTATTATTTTCATCAAATCCGCAAAACCTAATCTAAGTTATTGTATCAACATGAAAATGATATGAAAAAAGGCGACCTGTATACACAAATCGCCTTTAACTAACTAACTAAACTGATCTTGAATATAAATCTTCATCGCGAATAAAATATCCGGTGCAAAGGAACGGTTAAAAGGTAAAGTCAATGTTAACAGATTATCAAATGATGGTTATGGATATTTTGTTATTAACATCGTCTGAATACTAATATCTAATCTCATTTTTAGCTTTCGTGTTAATACTTATATTTGCCCAGCTAAATAATTACAGGCAACCAATAAAACACATGGCAAAAAAAAAGTCTGACGACAAAAAACACATTTCTATTGTAAATGATGCTTCTCTTTCGTTTTTCGAAAAATATATAAATAACCCCTCCCCTACAGGTTCCGAATGGAAAGGCCAGCAATTATGGCTCGATTACCTGAAACCCTATATCGACGATTACTATATCGACAACTACGGTACTGCTGTGGGTATCATTAATCAAAAGGCTGATTACAAAGTTGTAATTGAGGCACATGCCGACGAAATATCATGGTACGTGAACTACATAACCAGCGACGGTTTGATTTATGTAATCAGGAACGGGGGTTCGGACCACCAGATAGCTCCGTCAAAAAGGGTAAACATCCATACCGATAACGGAATAGTAAAGGCAGTTTTTGGCTGGCCGGCCATTCATACCCGCACAGCAGGCGAAAAAGAAGAAGCACCAACCCTTAAAAATATTTTCCTTGATTGCGGCTGTATATCAAAAGAAGAAGTTGAGAAGCTGGGCATTCACGTAGGTTGTGTGATAACTTACGAGGATGAATTTATGGTGCTGAATGACCGCTATTACGTTGGTCGTGCTTTAGATAACCGTGCCGGCGGCTTTATGATTGCCGAAGTGGCACGTCTTCTAAAAGAAAATGATGTAAAACTTCCGTTTGGCTTATACATTGTAAACGCTGTACAGGAAGAGATTGGATTACGCGGAGCTGAAATGATTGCAAGCTATATTGAGCCCGACGTTGCCATTATAACTGACGTAACCCACGATACGCAAACGCCAATGATCAACAAAATTACACAGGGCGACCTTGCCTGTGGTAAAGGACCGGTGGTATCATACGCGCCTGCTGTACAAAATAATTTGAATAAATTATTAATAGAGTCGGCTGAGAAAGCAAATATTCCATTTCAGCGCCAGGCGTCATCACGGTCTACAGGTACCGATACAGATGCATTTGCCTACTCAAACGAAGGCGTGCCATCCGCGTTGATTTCATTGCCGTTGCGCTATATGCATACTACTGTCGAAATGATACATAAAGAGGACGTCGATAACGTGATCCGCCTGATTTATGAAGCTTTGTTAAACATTAAAGCGGGCCAGGATTTTAGATATTTCAAGTAAAATTTATTTCGTTAAAATAAAACATTTTGCTGCCGTTTTTCGTATTTACACCTGTCTAAAAACATATGAAACCCACACTACTTATATTGGCCGCCGGTATGGCCAGCCGCTATGGAAGCATGAAACAAGTTGATGGATTTGGCCCTCACGGCGAAACCATTATTGACTATTCCATATATGATGCGATTAAAGCCGGATTTGGTAAAGTAAGCTTCATTATTAGAGAAGAATTTCAGGAACCCTTTAAAGCCATTTTCGAACCAAAATTGAAAGGTCGTATTGAAACAGACTATGTTTTTCAAAGCTACGACCTTACACAATTTGGAATAGATAAAACCATTGAGCGCGCAAAGCCCTGGGGTACAGCCCACGCTGTTCTCTCTGCCCGCAACCAGGTACATGAGCCTTTTTGCGTAATAAATGCAGATGATTTTTATGGTTACGATGCTTTTGCGAAAATGGCAAAGTTTTTAACTACCGAAGTTGCTGACGATAAATTTTCGATTATTGGCTACCAGGTTGATAAAACATTATCTGATTATGGCACCGTATCGCGCGGGGTATGCCAGGTTGATGCCAACGGTAATATGGTTGCAATCAATGAGCGTCTGAAAGTATATTTCGCAAAAGACGGAAGCGTTGTTTACGAAGAAGATGGCCAGGAAATTCCATTGCCATCGAACACCCCGGTTTCTATGAATTTCTGGGGATTTACCCCCGCAGTTTTTAAACTGACGGAACCGTTGTTTAAGGACTTTGTAGCCGCGAACGAAAACAACCCAAAAGCTGAATTTTTCATCCCATTGATTGGTGATGAGTTGATTAAAAGCGGCGAAGCATCATTTAAAGTTATACCTACTGATGCTAAATGGTTTGGGGTAACTTATAAAGAAGATAAACCAATCGTGCAAAAATGCATTTCCGATCTGGTTGATAACGGAACCTATCCGCAGAACCTTTGGGCGTAATGCCGTGACTTACTGAAATATTAAGAATCCCGCTCCTTGGCGGGATTCTTTGTTTTAGAAGAATTCAACAATTCCTTAATTAAACACTGACAACGAGACAATTAAAGTTGATTTCTAAACAATCATCATTATCTTTATTCAGGTCATTTATCTGCAAAATACTACTTACCCTGAATCACTATGAAACTAAGCACTTTTGGTTTTCACATCGTTGTCGTTTGCTCTTTCCTATTTTTCCCTTCTTTTTTATCGGCCCAGGACAGGCCCTATGGTAAAACTTTCGCAACGCGAAGCGAAGTCATGGCGCAGCATGGCATGGCTTGTACAAGTCAGCCTTTAGCCACCCAGGCAGCTATTGATATTTTAAAGCAGGGCGGCTCGGCGGTTGATGCAGCCATAGCGGCCAATGCAGTTTTAGGAGTGGTGGAACCCCATTTTAATGGAATTGGCGGCGACATCTTCGCAATAGTTTACGAAGCTAAAACCGGGAAGCTGATCGGCCTCAACGGCTCGGGGCGTTCGCCATATAGTTTAACTTTAGATGAATTTAAAAAGCGCGGGCTTAAATACATCCCTGCCACGGGCCCGCTGCCGGTTAGTGTTCCGGGCTGCGTTGATGGATGGTTTACCCTTCATAGCCGTTTTGGAAAAATGTCGATGGATAAAATATTGGAACCGGCTATCGGTTACGCCCGCAATGGTTTTCCCGTAGCTGATGAAGCCGCCGGTTCGTTGAAAAACGTCAGGGCGCTTTATGGCCAATATCCAAACATTGTTGAACTGTATAACCCCGGTGGCAAAATACCGGGACGTGGCGATATACGTACTAATCCGGCGCTGGCTAATACACTCGAAAAAATCGCCAAAGGCGGTCGCGATGCTTTTTATAAAGGAGACATCGCACGAACTATTGATGCTTTTATGAAAAAGAACGGCGGGTTCCTGTCGTACCGGGACCTTGCAGATCATACGTCGGAGTGGGTTGAACCGGTAAGCACCAATTATCGCGGCTACGATGTTTGGGAATTGCCTCCCAACGGACAGGGCATTTGCGTATTGCAAATGCTGAATATACTGGAAGGTTTTGATTTTAGTAAGATTGCCTGGGGTAGCCCGGAGCATCTTCATTTATTTGTTGAGGCAAAGAAACTGGCTTTTGAAGACCGCGCCAAATATTATGCTGATCCCGATTTTGTAAAAATTCCGGTGAAGGAGCTTATCTCAAAATCTTATGCCGCCGAGCGACGTAAGCTGATCAATCCAAACAAGGCATCTGCCAGTTTTGAAGCTGGTAATCCGGCCTTAAAAGATGGCGATACCATTTACCTTACTGTTGCCGACGGGGAAGGAAATATGGTGTCGCTTATCCAAAGCAACTACAGGGGATACGGCTCGGGCATGTCGCCCGATGGGCTTGGCTTTACATTTCAGGACCGCGGCCAACTATTTACGCTCGAAGAAGGACAAAATAATACTTATGCTCCGCACAAGCGGCCTTTTCATACCATCATCCCGGCCTTTGTAACTAAAGACGGCAAACCTTTTATGAGTTTTGGGGTGATGGGCGGAAGTTTCCAGCCGCTTGGACATGTTGAAATATTAATGAACATGATTGATTTCGGGATGAACGCACAGGAAGCCGGCGACGCGCCAAGGATCGACCACCAGGGTTCATCAGAGCCAACCGGCGAGAAAAGGCAGGGCGTAGGCATGATCTATCTCGAATCGGGTTTTCCATACGAAACCATACGCAGTTTGATGTATATGGGACATAAGATCGGGTTTGAAATTCCCGGAAGTTACGGCGGTTACCAGGCCATTCGATATGACCCGGTACAAAAAGTGTATTTCGGCGCATCAGAAAGCCGTAAGGATGGGGAAGCAGCAGGTTGGTGAGAATTTTTATGCTTAATTTTAAATATGTCACAATCCTCCAAAATATTGTTTGAGCCCGAGCCTGAAGGTGGTTTTACCGTAAACGTACCGGCGCTGCCCGGTTGTATTACTTTTGGTGCAGATTTAGAAGAAGCGAAACACTACGCCAAAGAAGCTATCGAATTATTCATAGAAAGCCTGAAGGACCACGGTGGAGAAATACCGTCTGATAGCGAGGTTAAGTCTCTGTTCCGGTATTTAATATAATCAGTATTTAACCACCGCCGGCTTCCTCACATTCTTCCCGGTACGGCCGGTGATATTATCGCCAAGATCATCGCGTGCCTGTTCTGCCAATGCCTGGATTTTCTCAACCATCTCCGGATAATTTTTTTGTACATCATATCGTTCGCCGGGGTCGTGAGCGAGATCGTAAAGCGCCAGCGGAACATCAACCGTTGTCAGTGGTCCGGGATGCCCACTTTTTCCATGAAGTGCGGCGTATGTTACTGATTTATGCGGCAAAACCAATTTCCAGTTTTTATACCTAACCCCCTCGAGGTTATTCACACCATAATAATAGTAAAAAACTTCACGCGGCGCGGCCGATGTTTTATTAAGTAACAGCGGCAAAAAATTAATGCCGTCTATTTGGTTCTTTGGCAGTTTTGACCCGGTGGCTGCTACGATGGTGGGCAACAGGTCGAAATTGATCATCAGTTTACTGTTAACCGATCCGGATTCAATTTTTCCTGGCCAGCGTATGAGGCATGGCACCCGGGTTCCCCCCTCCCACGATGTTCCTTTACCTTCCCTGAAACCAGCTGCAGAACCGGCATGGTCGCCAAAATGCAGCCAGGGCCCGTTATCACTGGTAACAATGATCAGCGTATTACCGGCAATTTTATTTTTGTCCAGGGTCTTTAAAATTTCGCCAAGCGACCAATCCAGCTCCATAATTACATCGCCAAAAAGACCCATGTCGCCGCTTTTTCCCCTAAACTTTTCGGAAGCAGCAATAGGGATATGCGGCATAGGGTGTGCCAGGTACAAAAAGAAAGGATGATCTTTATTTGCATTGATAAACGATACTGCTTTTTGAGTAAGTGTGCCTGTTAAATGCGAGGTGCCGGTAAGGTTGGTTATGGAATCAACTTCATTGTCGCCATTAATTAAAGGCAGCATCGGCCATTTGCTCCGTATATTATTGGTATCGGTTAGCCTGTTTCCATCAAAATCAATCGGCCAAATATCATGCGAATAAGGTATCCCATAAAAACTGTCAAACCCATAATGAATAGGAAAATATGGCGGTTTATTGCCCAGGTGCCATTTACCCAGCATGGCAGTTTTATAGCCATCATTTTTCAATATGGAGGCAATTGTCTCTTCGTTCGGATTTAAAGCGATTTTGCTGCCCGGCAGTAACGCGCCCGAAATCCCAACCCTATTGGGATAACAACCCGTTAACAAGGCCGCACGCGACGCACTGCAAACGGGCTGTGCGGCATTAAAATGCGTTAACCGCATTCCCTCTTTGGACAGTCTGTTAAAATTAGGCGTAGCTATACCCGTCATGCCATACGGTTCAGTGTCTCCATAGCCCATATCATCCATCATGATGATAATGACATTTGGCTTTTTAGATGATTGCGCTTTCGCGATATTCAACATTGTAAGTATCGCGATCAGGAAAAAAAGATATGGTTTCATTGGTTCAGTTAATTACCGGTTGAGTTTAACTAAATCAAATATAATTGTTTGACAGCAGTAATTGTTGCCTGTTCAAATTAAGGCAACAAAAAACCCCGGCTAAATTAATAACCGGGGTCCTTCTATTCTTCCGCCAGTTGGCGGATTCAAGGGTTTATTTTACTTCTTCAAAGTCAACATCTGTAACAGCGTCGGCGCCTTCAGTGTGGCCGCCGCCTGAAGACGCACCGCCATCAGCACCTGGCTGACCTTGTCCTGCATCACCGGCTGCTTTGTACATTTCTTCCGAAGCTACATTCCATGCATTGCTTAATTCAGTTTGTGCAACTTCTATGTCAGCAAAGTTTTTGGCAGCATAAGCTTCTTTCAGTTTTGTCAAACCTGCTTCGATCGGAGCCTTTTTGTCAGCCGAAATTTTGTCACCGAATTCTTTCAGTTGTTTTTCGGTTGAGAAGATCAACGCATCAGCAGAGTTCAGTTTTTCAACTTCTTCTTTTGCCTTTTTGTCAGAATCTGCATTTGCTTCAGCTTCATCTTTCATCTTCTTGATCTCAGCATCAGTTAAACCTGATGAAGCTTCGATACGGATCTTTTGTTCCTTACCGGTAGCTTTATCTTTAGCCGATACATGTAATATACCGTTGGCGTCGATATCAAAAGTTACTTCTACCTGTGGTACGCCGCGAGGTGCTGGTGGTATTCCATCCAGGTGGAAACGGCCAATTGTACGGTTAGCAGAAGCTATAGGACGTTCGCCCTGTAAAATGTGGATCTCAACAGATGGCTGGTTATCAGACGCAGTTGAAAACACTTCCGATTTTTTAGTTGGGATAGTTGTGTTTGCTTCTATCAGCTTAGTCATTACACCACCCATAGTTTCGATACCCAATGAAAGCGGGGTAACGTCAAGTAACAACACATCTTTAACTTCGCCGGTTAATACACCGCCTTGTATGGCAGCGCCTATGGCTACCACTTCATCAGGGTTAACACCTTTTGAAGGAGATTTACCAAAGAATTTCTCAACAGCTTCCTGTATAGCAGGGATACGTGTTGAACCACCTACTAAGATGATCTCGTCGATATCCGAAGTTTTTAAACCTGCATTTTTCAATGCTGATCTACAAGGTTCGATTGTACGTTTTATTAAGCTATCAGCCAGTTGCTCAAATTTAGCACGGGTTAAAGTTTTAACCAGGTGCTTTGGCACACCGTCAGAAGCTGTTACGTATGGCAAGTTAATTTCAGTTTGAGCTGAGCTCGATAATTCGATTTTAGCTTTTTCAGCTGATTCTTTTAAACGTTGCAAGGCCATTGGGTCCTTACGCAGGTCAACACCTTCATCACTCTTAAATTCGTCAGCCATCCAGTCGATAATTACCTGGTCAAAGTCGTCGCCACCTAAGTGAGTATCACCATCGGTTGATTTTACTTCGAACACGCCATCACCAAGTTCCAGTACAGAAACGTCATGTGTACCGCCACCGCAGTCGAACACAACAATTTTCATATCCCTGTGCGCTTTGTCGAGGCCGTAAGCCAGGGCAGCAGCAGTAGGTTCGTTTATTATACGGCGTACTTTTAAGCCTGCAATTTCACCGGCTTCTTTAGTAGCCTGGCGCTGTGCATCGTTAAAATAAGCAGGCACAGTGATAACTGCTTCGGTCACTTCAGTACCTAAGAAATCTTCAGCAGTTTTCTTCATTTTCTGAAGTATCATTGCCGAAATTTCCTGTGGGGTATACATGCGGTCGCCAATTTCAACACGTGGGGTGTTGTTGTCGCCCTTTACCACTTTATAAGGCACACGTGCTGCCTCTTTTGTTACTTCATTAAACTGGTTACCCATAAAGCGTTTTATTGAGTAAACAGTTTTGGTAGCGTTGGTTATAGCCTGGCGTTTTGCCGGGTCACCAACCTTACGTTCGCCGTTGTCAACAAAAGCTACTACAGACGGCGTAGTACGTTTTCCCTCGCTGTTAGCAATAACTACAGGTTCATTACCTTCCATTACTGCGACGCAGGAGTTGGTTGTTCCTAAGTCGATTCCAATTATTTTAGACATATGATTTTATTTTTCTTGATTGAATGATTGTTTTATATATGCTGTTTAACAAGGCTTATGCCAATGTTTGTTTGTCAGGAAATTTTGTGGTGAAGGGTTAGCGGTGAAAGGCGAAAGGTAATAAATAGTCAGAATGGTTGGCAATATTGGTGACAGGATGGCAGGGTTTAGTGGTTAGTAGTTACAGCGCCTCGTTGTAAGCCTATTGGATTATGATGGGAATTAGTTACTTTCGTCCAATGGGATTTAAATTAAGGGTTGGTTCAGCCATCCAAAAAATTATTGGTAAAATCATCTTGCATAATCACCGCATGGCAGCTTTCATTCCAAGCGGCCGGATATTGGAGCTGGATTTGAAACGGGTCGGTTTCAATCCAAAATGTATTTTTGATGTGGGAGCTAACGAGGGCCAAACTGCTCTAAACTATCTAAAATATTTTCCAGCTTCAACCATTTATTGTTTTGAACCGGTAAAAGATGTGTTTGATCGCCTTTCCGCAGTTATCAAAACCCCCCAAATAAAATGCGTAAACAAAGCTTTGGGCGAAAATACGGGTCAGTTTACCATTTACAAAAACCCGGATTACAACCAAGTTGGCTCGTTTAATGGTGCAGGTGATCAGGAATTAACGGAACAAGAAACAGTAGAAATTATCAGGGGGGATGAGTTTTGCGCACAAAATAATATCTCTGAAATAGATCTATTAAAAATTGATGTCGAAGGTTTCGAAATTCAGGTTCTAAACGGCCTGGAGAAATTACTTTCAAATCAAGTAAAATATATTTTCGTTGAAGCCGGGTTTCATACTACAGACCAAGGTAAAACACATATCAGTATTTTATTAGCGTATCTTTACGAACATAATTTTATCGTATCGGGACTTTATAATTACGCAAGGAGGGGTGGTTCCAATAAATTAAATCTCAATCATTGCGATATACTGCTTACTAATGCCTCGTTAGTTAATGTAAATTAAAAGATATCGCCGCCATAGCCCTTGCTCAATATATATTCAGTCACTAATAAGAACCTGTAACTACTTTTTTAAATTTTCAATAGAACTTCAGACTTATTAAAATAGAATATCAGCAAGAACTAAAAAATTGAAGCTGCTGGTATATGGAACTTAGGCTAATACAAATCCCTAAAACCACAGTCGCCTTTATTCACTCCTAACACATCAATTTTAAACAATTCCTTAAATTCAGGTGCGCGAATGTGAAGCGCTGGCCAAAAGACGTGGTGAACTCGTGTCCCCGCGTTTAGGTGGACAGCATACTTTACTTTAATAATCCCAGCCACCGTTAATTATTCACTCTTAACATATCAATTCTAAACTCTTCTTTACCCATCCGCCCTGTTAAAACTTTCATATTTGGCGTTTTTCCTGCCAATATTTTACCGAACAAGGTATCATGCTGGGTAGCGGGATACCGCCAGGTTGCCGTAATTTGCCCGGTGGCTGCATTATATTGATAACTGCCTATAAAACGCCTTTTATAGCTATTATAATCCATCACAAAATCGTTCTTATCAATGTAAACCCTGGTGAGTACGCTATCAACACAGGGTGCATGGCCTTGTGGTATATTATTGATGATAACGTTTTTTACCTCATATTTCCCATTAATTTCGGGATAATATTGCGGAAACCGATTTATAGCCATCAACAATAACGGGATAACTATAATCGAACATCTTAGTGCGCCTTTCCAGATATTGCTTTTAAAATGGAGTTTGGGCAACCCGCTTTCGTCGACAAAGAAGAATTTAAACAGCCTGTCGTATTCTATCAATAATAAATAGATCAGGGCGACTATTTCAATACCAGAATAAAGAGTTGTTCCTAAATCATTGTAAAAGAAATCAAGAAGAAAAATATTCAGCAATATCGGTATCAGGAATATAACCGCGACAAGCCGGGTTTTTCTGAAAAGCAGCATCATCGAGCCAATTATCTGCATAATGCCAATGATAACCGGGAAAGCCGTAGCATACCCAAAAAACGCCCACATTAGCTGATCACGGGAGAGTGTATTGTACGGGTCGTCCAATATTGCCAAGGGGATATTAAATTGGATATGAAAAAATTTACCTACGCCGAATACACAAAGATCGAGCGCGATAAAATACCTGAGTGCGCCTTGCCAAAAGGCCAATTGCGAAGCCTCGTTATGGCGGGTGCGAATCATTCTTCGTATCCCTACGGCGATGTAAACTAACATAGCCAAAAAGTAAATTAAGACGATGCCTCCCAGGATAGGCGGATGAACATAAAAAACAAAATATCGCAGGCTGATACGGAATATTGACATGGAGCTAACAACGGCCGTCACAAAACATGCAAGGGCAATTTGAAGAAAAGGTTTTTTTGTCATAATGGTTGTGTTTTGTTCAACACAATATTATCGACAAAGCTGATCGCCGTCGTTCGGGATTATCCAACCGAACGTATTTAGTGGAAAAACAATGTTATTGAAAAGAGGCAGCCGGGGAGTTGTCGGTTTTAATCTCCTCTATATACTGACTTGGTGACAACCCAGTCTCTTTTTTAAAAGCGGTGTTAAAGGTTGTTTTCGAGTTAAAACCGGCGCTATAGGCTATACCCAACATGTTCAGGTGCCGGTGCTTATCGGATAGCATCAATCGTTTTGCCTCGTTAACCCTGTAAGTATTTACAAACTGAAAAAAATTAACTCCGAACCCTTCGTTCAATAAATAGGAAAGATCATGCGGGGAAACGGCCAGTTTCTTTGCCAGTTCAGGCAAGCTTAATTCATTATCAAGAAACAATTGCTCGTGCTCCATCAATATCACGACTTTGGTTTTCAGATCAGCTAAATATTCCGACGAAAACCGCGGCCTTGTCACTGGGTTTTTCTTTGTTTCGTTGATTAACAAATTGATATCTTCCAGCTCCCTTTCCTCATAAGGATATATTTCTTTCTGCCTCAATAAAAAGTAAGTTATAAACAAAGTCCCGGACAGGTAGGCCATTGGAGAAAAAGTTTTTAAAAACTGAATTTTAAACAGGGTATCGTTATAGGAAAGCAAAATCATGACGAACAATCCTAACAGCAAATACTTTAACCAGTTCAGATTAACAGGAGTGGTGTTCGATGCTACCATTTGAATGGACTTTTGATGGCGCACAAGTCGATACCAGGATAGCGCCCAATACACCGGTAATTGGATCCTAACCGATAACACTATAAAAATCTGCAATGCGTTTTTTAATATTTCGGGAAACCAGGCTGAGTTAAAAATCGAGGTATGCGGCTTGATAACATATGATATGGTGCAAATAAAGAAAACGGCAAATGGTATAAAATGCAGGTACTGTTTTTTAATGAAGCTGTTGGTAGCCGAGGTATAGTACAACACACCCAAATACAGAGCCGGTGCCAGGGCAAACCGGGAAAGCTCATTAAAAGCTATCAATTGCGCATATTTATCGTTGGCTTTGGTAACATCGATAATTACATTTAAAAGCATGCATCCAACTGAAAATAGAAATATCCCAAACCACCTGTTCGCGATTATATTTACCCTTAAAGGATTTAAAAAGGCGATAAAGGCCAGCATAAAGAAGTTCACGCAGGTAATATTTAGTAAAATTATATCAATCGGCATGTTTCTTATTTAAGTCGGATACAAACGATCGGTCAATGTTCTTTATGAAGCAATTGCAAAGGGTACCACCTTAATATTATCAGATTTCTTTTCGGCTATCCACAAATCATAGCTTTGCTGCATATTCAGCCAAAGCTGTGGTGTTGTATTTAACGCTCTTGATAAGCGTATAGCCATTTCGGCACTAACTCCCATATGGCCATTAACTAACTGTGATAGTGTTTTACGGGCAACACCTAACCTATCTGCCGCCTGCGTAATGGTTATTTCCATTGGTTCAAGGTATAGTCCTTTTAATATTATTCCCGGGTGCATCGGGGCCATGCCGCGCTTTATCATATTTTAAATATAGTAAAACTCTTTGATTGAAAAAATGTCCCGTTAGGAGCTCAGGGAAATCGTTTCTAAAAACACAAAGTCATGCCGAACGTGTTTCGGCACCCAACGGGACAAGCGGCTTGCTTGGTGTACGCCTTGTATACTCGCTTACATGGCGTATACTTTGCATATGGGGTGCCGAAACAAGTTCCATTAGACTTGCATAGAATTATTTAACAGCAGATTGTTGATAATTTTGGCATGTTAATCATGTGGAGAAAGAT
>DASYEP010000134.1:0-38539 GCA_036498965.1 Mucilaginibacter sp. | reverse complement strand
ATCTGTTTATACCTTAAATATATGAAAATCAGATGATTATTCCAAATAATTACTCAAGAAAAAACTAAAGGATAACCCCTTTTTTAATGCCTCACATTCATTAATTAAAAAGAGGCTGATCATGATTTATGATACAGCCTCCTTTTTTGTTTTACCGCCCAGTCATAGACTACAAACATTAATTTAACGAAGGTACCAGGAAGTTAAAGTTCGAGGATTGCAAAGAGCTGTAGAAATTGTAAAAAAAGCGACCATTAGCGAATTGGCTTGTTTGCATTAAATATTTAGTCTTTTTTTCAGGAAACAAGAAATTCTTAATGGGTTGAGTATATCGCCGGTTAAACGTATTTTCATACTTAACCAGCTGTACCGGCTCAGTTATAATATCTTCTCCAGAATATTTTTTTGATGGGATAAAGCCGGGTGAGCCATTGGCAAAATCCGTATAGCCAGGGCGAAACGAATATAACTGCAAGTTGGGTCGTATGTTCACCCTGAATGATATTGCTTCTTCTGTACACTTTAACTCTTTTGGACCAAAGCCATCACTTTGGATGACTAATGTTTCAACTTGAGCATAAACAGTGCAGCTAAAAAACGATGCTGCCACCACAAACAGTAGTTTTTTCATGGTTTTCATAATAGAAATTAAATTTACGGTTTTGGTGGTTCATTTTATTATAAACACTGTAAATTGTAGTTATGGAAGAAGAACAAATCCGCGAAGCCCTGAATGCGCACTGGCAGGCTTCAGCAGCCGGCGATGTGAACGCGGAACATGACATTTACGACGATAATGCCATCTGTGATTATCCCCAGTCGGGCGAACGAATTCTGGGACGAAACAATTTGCAGGCCCTGCGAAGTCATCATCCGGGTAAGCCGTCAGGGTTTAATATCAGGCGAATTCTTGGAAAAGGTGATCTCTGGATCACTGAATACATAATCATGTACCAAGGGCGACCGGCTTACACAGTGAGCATTATGGAGTTTCGCAACGGTAAGGTTGTTCACGAGACGCAGTATTTCGCCGATCCATTCGAAGCGCCAGCCTGGCGAAGTCAATGGGTTCAGCAAATCGCGTGAAGCAAGATTGAGCTAATGCTGTTCAAATGGCCAAAAGTTGTAAATCTCCAATTAATTGGAATATAAATTGGACAGTTAAACCCTCTTAATTACTGAGGTAGTACTCGGGGAAATCGCTTTTAAAAACACAAAGTCATGCCGAACTCGTTTCGGCATCCCACGGGACAAGCGGCTTGCTTGGCGTACGTCTTGTATACTCGCTTACATGGCGGATACTTTGCATATGGGGTGCCGAAACAAGTATGACATTCTTTTTAATTTTAAAACATTCCTGGCTTAATACAAAAGCCGTTATAAATTTTAAAAGCGATTTCCTAAGGTAATACTTTGTCTAAACCCCACTGCTGTAAAATGGGATTATTAAAAATTTTAATGGTATCAGCATCGAGCAATTTATTACGCGCGGCTATCCAACTATCAATACCATCGCCGTACATATTTGACAGCCTTACGGGATTCAACTCATTTACCTTACCCCAGTGAAAAGTAAAGGGGATTTGCTCTTCTTCCAGCTTCGCCCAAACATTCGTATAGAAATTGTAGGTAGCATCAGCGTAAGGCGCATCAAGTTCCATAACGCAGGTATACTCAAAATGCGTAAAGCCCAGCGTAGCAGTCGACTGCTTCACAAACCGGAAGGCGAATATGCCTGTAAACGGCCCTATCGTATTGTTGATGTTTAGCATCAGGTCGGCAACACGTGGTGCGTTTGCAATATCGAAACCCACTGCCGCGCTAAGCAATTTACCGTGTAATGTTGTGTTCCTGAATATCTGGCTATAGGTGCCAAACTGCTTTTCATATGGTATTAAGCTGGTTTTTAATACCTCATTTACCACAAGTGCGTTTAAGTCGGGAAAGGCCTCTGTAAGGGTGCCTATAATGGTGGCTGCGTCATCGCCCGGGCCAATCCCTGCAGCATTATTCGACGGCGGCTGATAGTCTGGCTGATAAGGTCTTTTATACATCGAGGTCACCAAAGCGCCATTGTCTATATCATAAGGATTTAAAACCACAGCAAAATGAAAAGGACGTTCGCTGCCGTATGGTAAGGCCGAATTGGTGAAATCAAGCGTCTGCATTATAGCCTTTAATGAGTCATCATACGGCATACGTCTCATATATGCTTCCAGCAAAAACTCAGCTTCTGTTTCTATCATTACCCCATGAATAATGCCGAAACTCCCGAAACTAACTAACGCCGCATTGAACAAATCATCGTCCTGCACCAGCTCTGTTTGCAGGTTCTGGATAAAAGCCGCCGACACTACCGGGACAGACGCACGCTCCAACCATATATGCCGGTTTGGCCCCACTATGATGTGCAGCCCCTTAACAAACTCCGTTGTTGCCCCGAAATCGAATGCCGAACCATGCGTACCTGTACCCAAAACCCCGGCTATTGTTTGCCCGTTGCTGGCGCCCGAGGTTTTTAGTGATTGGTTTCTCGGCTCAAGATATGCGCTTAATTCCCAAATACCGTTTCCGCTTTGTGCAAAAAGAAGTTGAGCATGGTCGCCCTGGTATAAAGGAGAAATGCTGTTTTCGGTGATATTAAACAATGTATTGAGGGGTTTGGTATCCAGCATTATGCCGTTGTTTACAGTTGCTATCTTCATCCACGACCATCCAGCGCCGAGCGCACGCATGGGTGTTTGCGAGCTGATAGCCTCAGCTATCAGCGCCTGGTAACCTTTCGTCGCATCGTTATAACCGTCAAGTGCATCAAGGGTGTCGTCATTCCCTAATTCGTACAAGTCTATGATGTCTTCCACAAATGTTTCATGGCGGTTCTCCCAGGTTTTGTTGCCAGTTTTAATTACTTTCATCTGTCTAAATTTAAAGGGTTCCTACTTTCTGGCATGGCTTACTGCACTTCCATTCGAGACGCGCGGGGCTCCAGATGCCAAGCGTGGCCACTGTAATAAGCGAATACCCGAAATTATTTCGAATAGTTACTTCAGCTACACCGTTTACACCCAATGAATCGCAGATGGGCGTCGTTATCCTTTTGGGGCTTTGAATTGCGCCCCAAAAAAAGAAGTTTACTGTTTGCTTTGAAACTTCAGCCCCTGCCTGCGCGTGGGTTTCCAATCGGGCGGTATAGCAGCTGCTCATCAAAATGATAAGCAATCCTAAAAAGAGTGTAAATGATTTTGATTTCATAAAGTTTAACGATTAATTAAAGAAAACCAGTCTATTAATCAAAATTAATGATAAACAATTGATAACCAACAGAGTGAAAACATCATTTTTTATGCATGATTCTACATTAAATTAAGATTTGTGCAACCCTCAGGGTAGGTCAACCCTCAAAACATTTTACAGTCAAGCGCGGACATTTGACCGGCCGTTATAGAAGACCAAAGGCTTAACTAATCCATATATATACTGACGGTGGTTTGGTGGTGCGGCGAAAACACCGAACACAACTGAAATACACCCCCAAATATACTATCTTTAAAAATGCAGCACCAGGAATTTGAACCTCCCGAAGAGCTACGGGATACCATAAAGTGCTTTTGGTACAACAGAAGAGACTTCGGAGAAATGGAATCAATTTTCGAGGTACAACCTGATGGCTACGCTGAAATTATTTTTTATTTCGGAGGGCCCTGCAGCATTGCTAACAATGAGATACTGCAGCCATTGCCATCACCATTTATGATGGGATTGCTCAATCAGCCTGCCGTTTTTCATGCGAAAAACCGTTTAGAGATCATTGGCATCAGGTGCTTTCCCTGGACCGTGTTCGATTTGCTCGGACTGCAGGCCGGTAAAGACGGTGTGCGCATATTTGAGCATCCTATCGCCCGGCTTCAATCCGCGTTGAATAAGACGATTCAAGCTGGCAGGATAGACGAAGCGCTGGCCCAGATAAAACAGTATTTCCAGGATGCAGGGTCGCAGGTTGCCATTGATAGTATGTTATTTAAAGCAGGAGTTGCTATGGGGCAAGCAAACGGCACCATGCCAGTAAGCCAGGTAGCAGCGGCAGCTCACGCGACCATTCGTACATTGGAAAGGAAGTTCAAGCAATCTTCGGGCTATACGGTTAAAGACGTATCCGGTCTGATGCGCTTTGAGCAGGTACGAAACGAATTGTGGCTAAATCCAAATTCCAACCTTGCCGGCTTAGCTCATGAGCTGGGCTATACGGATCAATCCCACCTAAGCCGGGAATTCAAACGCTACAGCGGCGCTACGCCCGCGGTATTCGCAAAAAAAGCAAAGAAAGGCAAACAGATTGTGAGCAACAATTTTGTCGCGTTTATACAAGCCTAGTGCAGACGCATTCCGGAATTTTGCGTCATGAATAACGACCAAAATCAATTAATATACGATGTAATCATTTCCGGTGCCGGACCTGTAGGACTTTTCCTTGCCTGTGAACTGGCACTCGCGAAATGTTCAGTTCTGATACTGGAAAAGGCAGAACATCCGAACTCGCCTTTAAAACAGCTTCCTTTCGGGATCCGCGGACTTTCGGCGCCTACTATTGAAGCGCTTTACCGCCGCGGGCTGCTAAAAGAACTTGAGATGCATAAACGCATTAAAAACCCTCATCAAAATACGATACAAGGGCCCCGTCGTCAGGTTGGGCACTTTGCCGGCATTCCATTTCATGAGGGCGATATTGATACCTCACAATGGAAGTATCGCCTGCCAGGTTCAATTGAAACGAGCTTGATTTCGGAAATGCAGGAGCTTGAAACAGTGCTGGCCCGCCACGCAGAAGCCTTGGGCGTAGATATAAAGCGCGGGCTTGCTATTACCGACTTTCATCAAAATGAGGACCGGGTGACTGTTCAGTCAGGCGACCAATCTTTTCAGGGTAAATGGCTCGTGGGCTGCGACGGAAGCCGTAGTGTTGTTCGCAAAGCGGGCGGCTTTGAATTCGCGGGTACAGAGCCGGAATTTACCGGCTATTCTACCCGGATTGATATCATCGACCCGGAGAAGCTAAGTCCGGGCCGAAGCGTGACATCAAGAGGCATGTACCTGCAATCGCAGCCAGGTTACGTAATGATACAGGATTTTGATGCCGGGGCATTTCATAGTTCGGAAAAACCCATCACGCTTGAACATATTCAGGGTGTGTTACGTCGCATCTCGAACACCGACGTTACTATCCGATCCCTGCATTTTGCAACTACCTGGACCGACCGGGCACGACAGGCTACTGCCTACCGTAACGGACGGATACTTTTAGCCGGCGATGCCGCGCACATTCACGCGCCGTTGGGAGGCCAGGGGCTTAACCTCGGGCTCGGCGATGCCATGAACCTTGGCTGGAAGCTCGCCGCAGCCATCCGGGAGAAAGCTCCGGAAGGTTTGCTGGACAGTTATTATACCGAACGGCACCCAATTGGTGCTCAGGTATTGGATTGGTCGCGCGCCCAGGTTGCAATCATGAGACCAGGCCCGGATGCCCGCGCACTGAACGCCATCATCCGCGACCTGATGAATACGCGCGATGGCGCCACTTACTTTGCAGGACGGGTGTGGGGTGTTCACACACATTACAATCTTGGTGGCGGCCACCCTCTTACAGGCCACAGTGTTCCCAACTTTAAATTTGAAGACGGTGCAACGATTGGCGAATTAATGCACGATGGCCATGGAATACTCCTTGACTTCGATAAAAACGCTTCGCTAAAAACTTTGGCGGGTGAATATGGCGATCAAATTAAATATGTTTCGGGCCGGGCCAAAGAACAATTGGACCTGAGCGCGGTACTTGTACGCCCGGATGGGTTTATTGCCTGGGCTTCTGAAGGCGAATCTCATCCCGGTCCCGATAGCTATCGCGACCGGGATGAACAATCGATCAGACAAGCGGTTGCTCTTTGGTTTACCCGATAGTCTGGCTTAGCTAATCCGAAGCTATGATTTACGGACAGCAATGGCGTTGGAAATTCTGAAGCAGTTTGGGGTAAAATTTTTTGCCGACAAAAACTCAAATAAACACAAGTAGGCTAATGTTAACACATTAGCCTATTCGAAAAGATATTTTTCACGGTCTTATTTGTTCGTTAATTTGCTTCTGTGTATTTTTTGAAGTTGTTGAGTATCGCTTGCCAGCCATTTTTTTGAAACTCTTCGGGGTTTTGTGTTTCCGCGTCAAATGTTACATCAATTTCAGTTTGGCTGCCCTTTTTATTAAAAACAACAGTTATTTGCCTGCCATCCGGCATGGTATAAGTAAACTGTTTGCCATCAATAATTTTATCGTAGATGGCTTCAAAGTCAAAGCCAAAACTCCCATCTTTGGCCTCCATTCTCGCTGAGTATTTTCCACCCACGCGCATATCATTTTCAGCAGAAGGACATTGCCATGAAGGGTCGGCAAAGTTCCATTTAGTAATATGTCCGGTTTGGGTATAATAATCCCAAACTTTGTTTACATCTGCATTTATAGTAGCGGTAACAATAATTTTATTGCTCATTTTTATTTTTTTAAGGTTGATAATAATTCATCAAGTTTTTGCAGCGTAGCTATCAGCCCCTGCTCCATACCCATTTGAACGACCTTTTCCACATCGAAAAGCTACTTGCAGGTAAACAACAGTTTCCCGTTTCGATTCCTTTTAAATATCAATTATTGATAAAATTGTTATTTTTCAAATATGATAAAAGCGGATAGCTTTGACAACCAAAATCATCATAAATATATGTATAGATGTTTCAACCCGTAGCAGGGAAAATTGTGTGTTGTGAAAATATACGTTTTCTTATGTCGTCGATAATATCTATTTTTAACCACTTAAACCGAGTGGATAGAAATTAGATGGACGAGTATATTTCTTTTGAACAACTGCCTTTTGGCTCCGACGACTTTGCTGATAACCCCGAATCCCGTTGCCCTTGCATGCTTTTGCTGGATACATCGGGCTCAATGGATGGCGAGGCTATCCGCCAACTTAATGAGGGCATCGCAACTTTTAAAACAGAAGTGGAACGCGACCCGCTTGCGACCAAACGTGTGGAGGTGGCTGTGGTTACTTTCGGGCCCGTTTCGTTTGAGTCGGATTTTCAGACAGTGGATAATTTTTTCCCAAAACACCTTAACGCAAGCGGCGACACGCCGATAGGCGCCGCGATTACTTTAGGGATAGACCTCGTGAATAAACGCAAACAGCTTTATAAACAAAAGGGCATTGGATATTACAAACCCTGGATAATCCTGATCACTGATGGCGCGCCCACCGATGCCTTCGCACAGGCCATCAAACTGATACATGATGGCGAACGGGAGAGCCGTTTCGCTTTCTTTGCCATTGGCGTGGAAGGCGCCAATTTCGATGTGCTGCGGCAGCTTTCGGTTCGCGAGCCTTTAAAGCTGCGTGGTTTGGCGTTTCGGGAGTTTTTCCTTTGGCTATCGGGCTCACTGAAAATGGTGTCGAGTAAAAATCCCGGCGAGCATAACAAATTACTTCCCCCAACAGGCTGGGCCGATTTATGATCTGGAAAGTTATTGGCCAAAGTGTTATCGGTTCCTCGCACCTGCAAAATGGCAAAGGCTGCGAAGACGCCGGTACTTATCGTGTATTCACTATGCCCGATGACTCGGAGGCGCTTATTTGTTTTGCGAGCGATGGCGCCGGTAGTGCCGAGTATGCCGACCAGGCATCGGCAGCCGCCGTATCCGCAGCAATTGAATTTGCACTAAACCTGCTGGGCAACGGCGAAGACCTCACTGATGCAAGCCTGCTCGCCCTTGGCGAACACGTTTACGACCGACTTTGTGAACTGGCGGATGCTTTGAGAACACCAAAAAACGAATGCTCCTGCACCTTATTAGGCTGTATCATTTTGCCCGAAAAAGCAGGCTTTTTGCAAATTGGCGACGGCGCGATTGTTCGTAATGACGGCTACGACCATTTTACTCCTATCTGGTGGCCCAGCAATGGCGAGTATCAAAATTCAACCGTTTTTGTAATTGACGACGCCGATTTGGCCAATTTAAACTATAAGGTGATTGATGAACCGATAACGGAAGTAGCTTTGTTTACCGATGGCTTGCAGCAACTGGCCCTGAACTACGAGAGCATGACAGCGCACCAGCCATTTTTTGCCAACCTGTTCCCTGCACTTCGAAAAGCAGAAATCAGCGAACATCTTTCCATTTTGACTACACGGCTGTCGGATTATTTATCGGGTAGCGCTATAAGCAGCCGGACCGACGATGACAAAACTCTTCTGCTGGCTACAAGGGCATAAATGACCGGGACAATTTACAAAGGCACAGCGGGCAAAATATACACGCTAACAAACCGGATAGGCGGTGGCGGTGAGGGTGAGGTATATGCAGTGGGGGAAGAAGACAACCTCGTGCTGAAAGTATACAAAGAAACACCCGGAGTCGACAAGGCCGAAAAGCTGCGCCACATGACTACTATGGTTACAGACGAGCTATTGCGGTTTGCGGCCTGGCCTTTGGATGTAGTATATGATAGTGGCGGCAAGCTGTGCGGCTTTACTATGCGTAAATTGCATGGCTACTTGCCGCTGCACATGTTATTTACGCCAATGGACCGTAAAAAACTCTTTCGGGATAAAGGTTATAATTTTTTGGTACATGTGGCACGTAACCTTGCGGTGGCTTTTCATAAAATACACCATGCGGGAATTATTGTGGGCGATGTAAACGAAGCCAATCTGCTGGTAACCGATACCGGTATGGTAGCACTGATAGATTGCGATTCGTTCCAGGTTAAAAATGGTTCCAGGTATCATTATTGCGAAGTTGGGATGCTGCGCTATACACCGCCTGAATTGCTTCGGCGTGGATCTTTCCAGAATATGGTGCGCACTACCAATACTGATGCATTTTCGCTCGCCACATTAATTTTTCAACTTTTATTTTTAGGGCGCGCACCTTTTACCGGCATCAACCCGGGCAAACAGGATATAGATGAGGAAACCGCGATAAAATCTCATGAGTTTGCCTACTCGCTGCGTAAAACTAACAAGCGATTGTTCCCGGCGAAAAACAGTCTCGAACTCAGTGCCATGCCACCTGCCCTTGCTGATGCTTTCCATGCGGCATTTGAGTTGGATGATAAGCGGCCGACCGCCATTTATTGGGCTGAGGAACTTGGGAAGATGATAAAAGACCTTTCGCCATGCGGTGTTTCAAGGCTTCATTTCTTTCCGGCTAAAATGGGCCGCTGCCCATGGTGCGCTTTTAAAAGTGAGGCAAACATTCACTACTTCCTGGATAATGTTGATGCCAATATCCCACCGCAATTAAGCAATATTGAGCAATTTATAAATGGCTTCCGGCTGGACCCGCTCAATGTACCGCACCTTTATGGCGCCTATGATCTTGCCGGCATCAGTGCGCAAAAAATACCATCCGGGTTTTACCGGATGAGGTATATGAACTTCGCCCTCCTGGTTGGAATTATCATGCTGCTGATTGTATTTGCTTATATAAGTAGGTTTTATTATATCATCACTCCTATATCGATAGTGTTGTTCAGGGCCTGGTGGCCTGCGCGAGGTAAGTTAAAAAGAGAGTTGGCGGTTCGTCAACAAACATTCAACAAGTTAAAGGCTCCGTTTGATAACGTAGTGCGGCAACACAACCATCCTGCGGCGCTCAAACAATACAATGAAGCAGTTAACGGACTAAAAAGCACTATAACTATGTTGCGCAACCTCCCTGCCGAATTTGGGCAATCAAGACGGAGTATCGAGGAAAGGTATTACCGCGAGAAATTTACACAGTATTTGCACCAATTCAGCATACAGAACCATTCTATCACAGGCTTTGGTCCCGCCAAGAAAAAGCTGATTTATGACCAGGGTATCCGTACGGCGGGCGATATTTTTAAATTAACACAAATTAAAATAACAGGCATAGGTCCCAAAAATCAGCAGGTATTGTTTGATTGGCAGCGACAGATCGGAAGTGGTTTCACCTATCAGCCCGACATGACTGTCATTAACCATAACGCACGACAGGCGTTGGAATTGCTGGGAACGCGACGGAAAAGACTGGAAATTGACATTCGTGTGCAGCATAATACCGTCTCCAACCTGCGCGTTACTATACAAAACACCCTCAAAACCCTTGAACAACAACACCAGCAAATGCATCCAAAAGTTGCGCAGGCTTACGCGGATTTGGGAGCTTTTGAAGAGCTGATGAGCTGGCGCTTTTTAAAGTGGTGGTAATCATTTAATTCTCCATCAAACTCTTGTAATGCGAATGTAATTCAACCGCCTCACCTCAACCGGCGGGAATGCTCAGAAACTCGCAGAGGACGCGTGTTTTTTTTATAATTCAAAATACTATTTTGTTCGCATTTAAAAAAGGCTTTTGATAGAGTCTCGGATACAAAAAGAGTGAAAACGGACAATCAGACGTTCACTTTCATTACACCCAGACACCATATTAAACTACAATTTACTATGTATCAATATTTTATTAATTTGGAACAACGATTGAGCAGTATTATTTAATTGAACACCTATAATTTCCATATCAACTTATACGATGTCGCTTTTCTGGGAGCGATATTTATCGGGTTGAACTTTGCTTTGCTTTTGTGGTTCACCAAAAGCATCAACCAGGCCGCAAAACGATTTCTTGCACTTGCCCTGGCTGTAATGGTTTTGTGGATGACCCGTATTTTGGGCATTGACATCGGGATAGGAAACTATTATCCAAATTGGAGCCGAATACCCCTGCAGTTTTCGCTGGCATTCGGACCCTTGATTTTCTTTTATGTATTGAAACTAACCCGGCCAAAATATAAATTCAGTTGGAAGGACCTGTTGCATTTCGTCCCGGTGTTGTTGCAACTGGTTGTTCAATTGTGGGCGGCTAAAGAAAACGCAAAAATGGAAATAGCTGGGCAACTGAACCTGGTTTTGGAGTTAGCGTCGTTTGTTTCGGTTATCGTATATCTTTTCTGGTCTCACAGGCTGATAGAAAATTTTTACCAACGCCTGAAATTTAACGGGGGTGACCGCTACCGTACCGAATTGCGGTGGCTGCATCGTCTACTGGCCGGTTTTGGAGCGCTATGGCTATCGTGGATACCCTATGCCGCTGTAGTCTATTTTGGCTATCATAACCAGTTAAATGTAGATGTTTTTTATCCCATCTATCTGCTTTTGGGGGTGATGATTATCTGGATCGGGGCTGTGGCATTTTTAAGGCCTGAAGTTGAATTGCCGGTGGAAGCGTCGCCGGTTTTAAAGGCTTCTGCCTCAACAGAATTACGGCAAAAAGGTACGTGGCT
The DNA here is from genome assembly GCA_036498965.1 of Mucilaginibacter sp. Lineage (GTDB taxonomy): Bacteria > Bacteroidota > Bacteroidia > Sphingobacteriales > Sphingobacteriaceae > Mucilaginibacter. Next base: position 27,194 of record DASYEP010000134.1, on the reverse strand, counting down.
TAAGAAAACAATGGAAGCCAAACAGTTTTACCAGGACCCGGAATTAAGTCTAAATTCCCTGGCCGAAAAACTGGAAATACACCCGCATGATCTATCTCGTATCATCAATATAGCCCTCAAAAAAAGCTTTAGTGATTTTGTTAATGAGCACCGGGTGCGGGACGTGGTACGCAAGATGCAACATTCTGCTTTTGACCACATCACCCTGCTGGGCATCGCCTATGAATCCGGCTTTAATTCAAAAAGCACCTTTAACAGAATTTTTAAACAGATGACCGGAAAAAGCCCGGTGGAATATAAAGCCGACCTTAAAAAAGAGCGCCCATCTTATAACTTGAGACGTAATGCACCAATTGCGCCGGTTATTTTGCATCGTGAAACCCCTGCTAAGTGGTCTCACGACAATTTAACCCGTAATTATATGTTTAAAAATTATTTTAAAATAGCCCGGCGTAACCTTGTTCGCAATAAAAGCTATGCCGCTATTAATGTTACCGGCCTTGCTGTCGGTATCGCCGTTTGTATGGTGATCTTCATCATTATACAATTTCAAAATAGTTTCGATAATTTTCATTCAAAGAAAGACCGTATCTATCGTGTGTTGACTGAATATCATCATGCTGAAACAGCAAATGCTTTTTATGGGAAAGACGTTCCTTTTCCGCTGCCCATGGGATTGAAAACAGCTTTTCCTCAAATAGAACAGGTAGCTCCAGTTTTTGCAAGCCACGATGATGACTTGCTGATACCTGATAATAATGGAACCGTGGTAAAAACATTTAAAGAACAACGGGGTGTATTTTATACAGCGCCTTCATTCTTTAAAATGTTTGATTTCCCTCTGCTCGCGGGTTCGTACGCCTCATTAAAAGATCCGAACAATGTATTGATTACAAAAGAGATTGCAGAAAAATATTTCGGCGACTGGAAAAAAGCAATGGGTAAAACTATTAAGCTGCAAACAGGCGGCTTTATATTTGAGCATGGTACCAACGTATTGAAGATTTCGGGTATTCTTGCTAGCATACCTGCAAATACAGACTTTCAGCTAAAGGTTGTTGTGGCTTTTGGAACAGGTTTTACCGGAAGTTATCTGGCAAAATTCACCAGCTGGGATGAAGAGGCATCCGATTATGGCTGTTATATTTTACTGCCGCCGAATATTCCTGCTGACAATTTTAATCGGCAATTAAGAGCGTACTCACGAAAGGTGGAATCTCCTGACGATAAGAATAGTCATATTGTACAGTCGCTAAGCGCGGTACATTATGATACCCAGGTTGGCAATTACAGCAGCAAAACCATCAGTCATCAACTGCTTAATGTATTGTGGCTCATTGCAGCATTCATCCTGTTAATCGCCTGCGTAAACTTTATCAACCTGTCTACTGCGCAAGCTGTTAACCGTGCAAAAGAGGTTGGTGTGAGAAAAGTTTTGGGGAGTAACAGATCTCAATTGCAGATACAATTCATCATTGAAACATTTTTAATAGTTGCAAGTGCAGTATTGCTTGCAGTAGTTATTACAATTCCCGCATTGCCTTATATAAGCCAACTGTTAGAACTTTCGCTTTCATTCGACATCCTCAGCAATCCTGCAATTATTTTATTTCTTTTAGCTGTAACAGTTATTGTAACCGCACTCGCCGGTTTTTATCCTTCTATTGTTTTATCACGTTTCAATCCTGTTAATGCTTTAAAAAGCAAACTCACATCAAACACCGGAAAGGGAGTTTCATTAAGAAGAGGGTTGGTAGTGTTTCAATTCATCATTGCACAGGCGCTTATCATCGGGACGCTCATCATTGTGAAGCAAATGGATTATTTTATGGATCAACCCTTAGGTTTTGATAAAGATGCTATTATAAATGTCCCCTTCCGTGTAGACAGCGTTCGTATCAGCAAGCTGGATTATATAAAGAACCAGTTATTGGCGATAAACGGCGTGCAGGCGGTCACCTTTAGTTCAAACACCCCCGTTGAAAATGGTAACGATATGTGGAGTACATTCAGATTTAACCATGCAGCAAAAGAAACAGACTTTTACGCCATTACCAAGTTCGCCGACAACGAATATGCGCCGGCTTATAAATTACAATTGATAGCCGGAAGGAATTTGCTTAAATCCAATTTAGTAAAAGAATTTTTAGTAAATGAATCTCTCATGAAAAAGTTAGGAATTAAAAATCCTGAAGATATATTGAATAAAAATATGAGCTTGTGGCACGATCAAATGAATGGACCTATCGTTGGTATACTGAAAGATTATAATGACCGGTCTTTTCGTAATGATCTTGCACCATTAATTATTACTACCGACAACGCAATGTACAACCAGGCCGCAATAAAACTGACAACCACAAACATTTCTTCTACATTGTTAGCGGTTAAAAAAATATTTGACAAAACATTCCCCGATTTTGTTTATGAATACAAGTTTCTTGATGAAAAAATCGACAATTTTTACAAACAGGAAAGTCAGTTAGCATCTCTATATAAAATTTTTGCAGCAATCGCCATATTCCTTAGCTGTCTTGGGTTGTATGGGCTAGCCTCATTTATGGCGGTGCAGCGGATAAAAGAAGTTGGTATCCGTAAAGTACTTGGTGCTACTACAGGCAATATTGTTTATTTGTTTTCAAAAGAATTTATCATACTCATTGCAGTTGCCTTTATCATCGCAACACCCATCGCGTGGTATTACATGCACCAATGGTTGCAGGATTATGCTTATCGCATCAACATCAGCTGGTGGCTATTTGCCGCAGGTGGTCTTGGTGCAATTATTATTGCATTGGCAACCGTAAGTTTCCAGGCTGTAAAAGCAGCTGTGGCAAACCCGGTGAAAAGCCTGAGATCGGAATGAGCTGACACTTGCGCCGAAGCTTGGGCGTAGGAGCATGGCTTTCGAAGAGAGTTCTTTCGTCTCCCGCAAGGTCTCCTCGATGCTATTAAGTTAAGGAAACCCTCGGATTTAGCCCTACCTAAATCCTCCCCGGGAGGGAGGACGTAAAAATAGATTGAAGCTAAAGTCTCCCCAACCGGGGGAGATTTAGAGGGGGCAAAAGCAAGTTTTGACGCAAGCATTTCCTTCACTTAATAGCATTGAAGGTATCCTAAAAGGGACCCTGTGTTGGCAAGTCAGTGAGACGCTATATTCAACCTGCATTCGTACGCAGGGCCCTCTGCGAGAATCTGCTGAGACAAAAAATATCTACAAAGTAATTCTGCTTTTATGATATTTTATATCTAATATTGATATTAATGCCGGCTGGCAGTAATATCTACACGACCTAATCTTATTACCGTTCAGATTGAAAATAATTTCTCAAACAAATCCCAAAAAATCATGGAACAAAATCAGCGCTCAGACAGCACGCAACAGCCATCGTTTATCCCTGCAGGATGGATTGGCGGTTTTTCTGAAAACCCACCCGGGCAACCCTATCCAAATTCAAAACTTCTTTCATCACTACCCTTTGAAAAAAACATGGATCACATTCCAAACATTACCCGCATGCTGAGGGCTAAATGGCCGGAATTTGCATGGGAAACAACTCCGGGGGACCCCACGACAAGGATGTATCAGATGTTTGCGCCGGATATATCCAGGCTTGGGTATGATGATACCGGGAGAATCTGGTCCATAATATGTCCTCAACAAGGTGTTTATTTTCCGTCAATAGGGGTTACTTTGAATGTGGAAGTTACTGTTACGGGGAACAGGGGTTGGATTAACGAGCTTGCACCTACAGAATACTTATTTGCAGCAGATCTTACTATTAAGCCTACGATTTGGTTTAGTTCGGACAGTGTTGAAGGTTTTTTTTGGGGACAGCTTCTGAAATTGGATAACAAATGGTCTAATAAATTACCCCTTAGCAAACTTAAAGGGATCAGGATAAATGCATCTAATGGGGAAGGCTCCGATGTTGCAATTCAAGTGCGGATGGGTGAACACCCTAATTATCCTTTTCCGGAACGGGCCAAACATTGGGGTGATTATGCATGGGCCGTTGCAAATTTAGCAGTGAAGATCGGGGGTATCGATTCAACTTATGATTCAAAAGTTGATGAGTTTAACAGCTGGGTGATGGAAATTTTCAATTTGGGTTCTGGTAACCTGTTACTAAAAAACAACACTTTAACCTGGAACCTCTGGGCCGGTTCGCCCGAGTTAGTAAATCAGGATGAATGGCAACATCATGCAGATTATTGGAGGCATTCCATCGATGTAAACCATCGCCCGCCTGAAGGCGACGGAACAGGCATAGGCAACATTAACGGCATACCACTTAATGTTAACGAATTTCAATTAAATGCAAAACTTGCCGAATTCGCTGCATGGATAGCATTGCAGTTGTTATAATGAAAATGTTTAAAGTGGGCAAAAATATAAAGTGGCACCGAACTTGGCGTGAATGGAGCGCAAAGGCCAAGTGCGATGAGTTCGTGTCCTGCTTTTAGGTAAACGGTAAACAACCGCTTCGACGACCTAAACGTGGGACACGAGCAACCTTTGCCCGCATCCAGTCCGTCATACTCGATGTAGGTTGGAACCCAAAACCGCACACCCCAAACGTCCGCTTTCATTACAACCAAACACGACATTAAATTACAATTGACTATATATCAATATTTTATTAATTTGGAACAACGATTGAACTACAATATTTAATTGAACCCATATACATTCCATATTAACCTGTATGACTTATTCTTCCTCGGAACGATATTTATCGGCCTCCCTTTTATCCTGCTTTTATGGTTCGCCAAAAGTAATAACCGGGCTGCAAACCGTTTTCTCGCGCTGGCGCTTGCTACTGTTATTTTATGGATGGTCCGGGTATTAGGCATAGATATTCACCTTTCGGCTTATCTGCCTCATTGGAGCTGGCTGCCGTTCCAATTTTCACTGGCACTGGGTCCGCTGATTTATTTTTACGTGCTCAAATTGACCCGGCCGGAATATAAATTCCATTGGATGGATTTGCTGCATTTAGGCCCCTTACTGCTGGAATTGGCTGCGCAGGTATTGACGGTTAGCGAAAGTATTAAAACAGGCGTGGAAACTTACGGTAGAACAATCTTCCAGCTACTAAGTCCGGTTTTGCAATTGCTTGCGTTTATTTCGGTCATTATTTATCTATACTGGTCTTATAAATTGATAGAGCGCTTTTATCAACGACTAAAATTTAATGAAGGCGATAGATACCGGCACGAATTGCGCTGGTTAGGTCGTTTACTAAAGGGCTTCGCGCTGTTTTGGTTGTTATGGATACCTTATACCGCGGCAGATTATTTTTATTATCATCATCAATTAAGCATACATGCCTATTATCCTTTGTATCTGCTTTTAGCGGGCATGATCATCTGGATAGCGGCCATAGCACATTTAAGAACAGTTGCTGATGTACGTGCCGAAACGCCTTCCTTTCTTAAACCATTGCTCCCTACGGACCTGAAGCGAAAAGGCACCTGGCTAAAGAAAACCATGCAGGCCAACCTGTATTACCAGGACCCTGAACTAAGTTTAAACACGCTTGCTGAAAAGCTTCACCTAAGTCCCCACGAATTATCCCGGATCATCAATACTGCGCTCAAAAAAAACTTCCATGATTTCGTAAGTGAATATCGTGTTGCGGAAGTGATCAGGAAAATGCAGAACCCAACATTTGACCATATAACCCTCTTGGGTATTGCGTATGATTCTGGTTTCAACTCAAAAAGCACCTTTAACCGTATTTTTAAAGAAATGATGGGTAAAAGTCCGGTGGAATTTAAAACCGATCTGAAAAAAGAGCTCCCAGTTTATAAACTGGGACGCCGTGCCCCGTTTGTTGCGGTAATTTTGAATCATGAAACCATGCCGAAGTGGTCTCCTGAGAAATTAAACCGCAATTATATGTTTAGGAATTATCTAAAAATCGCATGCCGCAACCTGGGCAGGAATGCGACATCTTCTTTCATCAACATTGGTGGCCTTGTCGTAGGCCTGACATGTAGCCTGCTCATTTTGCTGTGGGTGCAAAATGAATATAGTATGGACGCCTGGCATCCAAACAGCACGCGCCTGTACACCATCTATGAGCGAATGTATTTCAGGCAAAAAGCCATGGCGGGTTATGGCACGCCGGCACTTACTGCAGATGAAATGAAAACAATAATTCCTGAAGTGGAATATGCGGCGCAGGTTGACTGGGGTGACCAGAACACTTTCCGCGTTGGCGAAAAAGTAGCAAAGATGAACGGCTATTTTGCGAGCACAGATTATTTTAAAATGTTTGGCGGCAAACTCCTGCAAGGCAACGCGCAAAATGCTTTGAATTCGCCTGTAAGTGTAAGTATTTCCCGTAAAATGGCTGTTCAATTTTACGGGAGTCCGGAAGCTGCCATTGGTAAAACTATTCGCTTCGAAAATATGAAAGATTTCATCGTTGGGGCGGTTTTTGAAGACCTGCCTAAAACATCATCCGAAAAATTCGACTACCTGGTGAACTGGCACGAATTTATGCTGGAAAATGGATGGGCCAATGACTGGACCAATTCAGGCCCAAGAACATTCATTATGCTGCGGGCGAATGCAAATCCTGCAGCAGTAGAAAGGAAGCTTGTCCATTTTATGGATACTTATAACAAAAATCAAAAACCGGGTGTGTTTACGCTGACTCTCGGCATGCAGCCTTATAACGATATGTATTTGCACGGAAATTTTGCGGAGGACAAACTTTCAGGTGGTCGTATAGAATATGTCAGGTTGTTCAGCATAATAGCGATTTTTATACTGCTTATCGCCTGCATCAATTTTATGAATCTAAGCACTGCTCATTCGCTTAAGCGGGCCCGGGAAATCGGTGTCCGGAAAGTAGTCGGCGCTGTGCGCACAAGTTTGATCCAACAATTCATAAGCGAATCCATGCTGGTCACCATCCTGGCCGTTGGTTTTTCACTCGTGTTACTGGTTTTACTCTTGCCGGTCTTTAACCAGGTCACCATGAAAGAGATTGGCCTGCCTTTCGGTGAACCGGCGTTTTGGCTGCAATTAATTGCAATAACACTGGTGACGGGGTTGCTAGCGGGTAGTTATCCGGCGCTATTCATGTCAGCTTTTAACCCGGTGAAAGTGTTAAAGGGAACATTGAAAACAGGTCAGGGTATAGCTTTATTTCGTAAAGGCCTGGTGGTATTTCAATTTGTTCTTTCTACTGTGCTCATCATCGGGTCGGTTGTCATTTCCAGGCAAATAAATTTTCTACAAACCAAAAACCTGGGCTATAACCGCGAAAACCTGGTCTATCTGCCTTTGGATGGTAAGCTTCCGCAAAAATATGAGGTACTGAAAGACGAAGCACTACGGCAACCCAGCATTCAATCTATTAGCCGCATCGATCAATTGCCAACCAATATCCAAAATGGAACAGGGGGTGTTGAATGGATTGGAAAAGACCCTAATAACCGCATCCAATTTACCCAGGCCTCTGTTGGGTATGATTTTGTAAAGAGCATGAAAATTAAAATGCTGACAGGGCGTGATTATTCCAGGGATTTTCCAAGCGATTCTGTCGGGTACCTGGTAAACGAAACAGCATTGAAAGCTATTGGTTATAAAAACCCAGTGGGGCAGCCGCTAACTTTTTGGGGCAAAAAGGGCAGGATCATTGGCGTGATCAAAGATTTCCACTTCAACTCGCTTCATCAGCAAATCAACCCGCTGGTGCTTCGCTTGGGTGAAAATGCGAGTTATGGAAGTGCATTGATACGTATCCAAGCAGGAAAAACGAAAGAAGCCCTGGCAGCTCTTCAGGCTATATGGAAACAGCTAAACCCCGATTTTGCTTTTAATTATACTTTTTCCGACGATCAGTATCAAAAGCTTTATCAAAACGAACAGGTTACCGGTAAATTGTCGGATGCATTTTCTTTCCTGGCAATATTTATCTCGGGCTTGGGGTTGCTGGGCCTGGCGATGTTTACAGCAGAACAGCGTGTTAAAGAAATAGGCATCCGCAAAGTGCTGGGCGCAAGCGTAAGCTCGGTATTTGGAATGTTGTCGAAAGAATTTTTGACACTTGTGGTTATCGCTTTCTTTATCGCCGTACCCGTAGGCTGGTATGTGATGAACAAGTGGCTCGAGAATTTCCAGTTTTACGCACCGATACAGTGGTGGATGTTTGGCCTGTCGGGCGCATTGATCATCCTGATAGCTCTGGCTACAATCAGTTTTCAAACAATGAAGGCGGCATTGGTTAACCCGGTGAAAAGCCTTCGCTCGGAGTGAGTAGGCAGTGGGCAGTGGGCAGTATGATTTGCTATTTTGAAGAACTTAGATCATGAGCATGTGATCTGAGGTTTAGTTGAAAAATGCGTTCCGGGGTGAGATACGGAACGCATTTTGTTCGAAAGCAGTCTCCCAGAGTAATTGCACCTACTGGTTTCCTACAAGTGTTTTTCCCTTAAGCCGCGAATCTTCAAAAAGCCAGGTCAGGAATATTTTTTGCTCGGTCCTGACTGAATATACCGGCGGGAAATTTTTTAAGAAACGGTCGTCGTAATATTGAAAATGTTCGAAGCCAACGCTCAGGCCCTTGTACAAATGTACGCTGATCCTTGGCCTTAAAACACCGATATAGTTGTCGCCCGGCGGCCCGACAAAAGTGTGCAATATGTAATAGTAGAATGATATGCCCGCATCTACATATTTGCCAAAATTCAGCGTTGTTTCAAATTTGGCTTCCAATCCGTCGTTGTAAGTGTAATCGCGCACCTGGGAGGTATCTGGTCCGTACCGGGTGCTGTTGCCGGCCAGCGGTATACCTGCAAAATGTAAATTGGTGTAAAGATTGATGTCGCGGGTTATGGGATATTTAGTGACTAACCCACCTCCAAAACCAAGAGCGCCAAGTTCAAATGTCATGTTATCCCAGTAGTCGTAATATTGAAAAGCTCCGTACAAAACTGAAAGTTTGCCCCACTGTGTATTGCCGGCGAGCAACGAGCCATAACCTAAGATATTGTCCAGTATCTTGCGGCCAACACCAAAACTGAATTCTGTTTTAAGCCTGAAATAATCAAATGGTTTGCGGTAGGTGTCTTCAAATGGGTCACCATAGTCAACTTGAACATTTATCATCAAATTCGTGGGGCCGCTGCCGAAAAACGTTTTATTTTCCTCGTTTATCTTATGCTGACCAATCGAAACCGTCACATTTAAAGGCTCTTTTTGATAAACTTCGCCCGGGGTATGCCTGGACGTCTTGCCCTGTAAAAGCCGGTTAAATCCGCGGACAGGATCGACGATTCCAGCAGCAATTTCCCTGAAAACCCGCTCCGATCCATGAGTTCGGTCGTCAAGGATATTTGAGCTCAGCCGGTAAAATATTTCACCCAAAAATTCACCGTTCAGCGTTGTGTTGATCACATCATTCACCGAAGGACGTGTATTTTCGCCAAAATACTCCCACATTACACTTCCGGCTGCGGCAAAAGGGATGGATTCTAAATAAGTATATCCCTGTGAGCGCGCTGCATTAAAATAAAGCGTGCCTGAATACGGGTGGCCAACAAAGTTGATCCCAAAACGGTCTTCGTCCCATTCCCATCCCTTGTTGATATTATAGCTCCAGGTGGATGGGCCGATGTGGGAGAAATCGGCATTTAGTAAAAAATGGTCCATAGACCAGATAAATGTATTGATCCCGACTACTTCAACCGCAGGTTTCCAAATAGGATACCGCGCATTGTATCTTTTATCATCATTCCTAAGATCGCCGTATTTATTTCGGGGAAGCGAGTCGACCCGGGATATGCCCGGCTGGGTCTTAGGAACCGTGTCTAAATTATCCCTTCCCAGGGTCGCCGTCCTGACCGCGGTAACCGGGGGAAGCCTGTCTTTAACAGGAAAAACGCTCTCGAGCTCCGATTTAGTTATCTTGTGATAACCGGTGTCTGAAAGCTTTGGCGTTTGAGCAGAAACAGCTTGGGATAAAAGGAATAGCAATAAAACAGTCGTAACGATGCGGCAAAATAGCTTTCCGGACATAGCTATAAATATCCATACCGTTGCGGTATAGCGAAAATTTTTCATAGGTAGTTTAGTATAGTTGGTTATAGTAATAACCACTTATTAAGCTAACTGTTTGTTTTTGATAGAAAGAAGTATTATATCTTATTGATTTTTAGCGATTAAACACTGGGTAGAGGATATTCATCGGAAAGCACAGCTGAATCGGTCAAAGGCTTTGTAAATTATCCTTTGCGACGGGAATGCAGCGCAAAGGGCTAGCGCGTTGAGTTCTCGTGCCCACATTTAGGTAAGCGTTAGCTAAGCATGACGACGACTTAACGGCGGAGACACGACGAGTCTTGTCGCGCCAGTAGCCCGTCATATTCGCGCCGGAAAAGATCGAAAAAAAGAAAAAGATAATCACTCTTTGTCGTAATCCAAGTCAACTTGAATACCCAAGAGTTTAGATTGATCTGATTCGTCAGTTAACTCAAGCACAATATTTTTTTCTACGACATCATAAAATTCATCGGCCTGCATTTCATTTTTCAAGGAATCGTAGGTGCTTTGATTGATCGAGAGGATGTATTGAAGATCGTTATTACTAGTATTATCGTAAGCGACTTTCATTAAAGTCGCTTGTTGCCTTGAATCTATCTCAGACAGCAATCTAGAATCATGAAAGAGCAGTTTTACCTGATGATGATGTTTTGCTTTCAGAATAGTCCAGTCAAAACAAAATATCTTTACATCATTTACACCATCGCCTTTATCATCATCAATCTTTGCTTTGATCTCAAACCTCGTTTTATTAATCCCTTCGTTGCTTTTTATATCTATACCAGCCCGTTTGTGCTCGTAAAATTCCTCTGTCAGCGCTTTGAAAAGTATAATGTTGTTCTCTATTAGATTACGGTTTTTCGCCAGATAGTCCGTTGTAGCCGTATTTTGAAGACTAAAGTCCCGCTTTAATTCTTCCATTTTGTTTTTATACTCCTGCTTAAGGCTTCTGAATTTTTCGATGCTATCGTATCTAATCTTAAAGTCCTTCAGTTGTTCATTTAATTTTGTAAATTCATCTAATGCACCCCTGGTGTCCAAATATTCAAGCTTTGCATCTTTTTGCTTACCAAGGTTTTTAATTATCGCCTCAAGATCGGTGAGTTTCTTTTCAAAATCGTGCTTTTCTCTCAGTAAGCGCTGAGAGCGATTATCTAGGAGCTTGCCGTTAAATTCCTCTACATCTGCAAGTTGCCTTTTAATAAAATCAGGAAGTTCCATTTCTGCTTCCCGGTATAGATCGATGATTTTCTTTTTAGGAATATCCGGCGTATACTGCAGGCTTTTTTCAATATTACCTATCGCTGTTTTATAGGAGGCTGCACTGTTTTCGTAGCCGCGCAATTGAGTTTTTAATTGATCGGCCTCTTTTACCACATTATGATAATCTTCAGCCACCCTAAATTCAGCAATATTTTTTTCAAGCTTACCAATACGTTGTTTCAGGTCAACTATATCAATTTCATAGTCATCTTCATCAGCGGTAAAGAATGATTTGATGATTGGGTCGTTCTCAACAGCCTTCTTCATCTCTTCCACTTTATCAAAATCATCTTTTAAGGATTGCTTTTTTAAGATCAAGGAAATATCCAAGCCGAGGAGAAAAGCGTTATTAATAAGCTCGCCAAAGGGCTGCTCGTTTTTTAAGTAGCTGTCGTAAGTAATGTAACTACTTTTCTGCGGGCGTATAAACCTCGGTATCAGCGATCTAAAAGTAACAAATTTTGAGTCAGGTGGAATCTCAAACACTTTCTCTCCAAGCAAATCAGTATATTCCTTGAGCGTTATTTCTTTATCATTTAAATAAATGACACCCTGATTTGAACAATTACGCGTGACTTTAAACGATTCCATTCCAATCTCAAAGTCGAGGATAAATTCCCAGCTGTTCAATTTTTGTTCGAACTCCGGGTTTTTCTGAGATCCTAGGCAAAAATGGACGAGAGTAATAATAAGCGATTTGCCAACACTATTATAAGTGCTTTTTTTATTTTGAGAATAGTCATCGTTGTGACGTTTTCCCAATATAATGGAAACCCCAGTTTTGTTAAATTCGAAAGTTTTAAAGTCAGGCTTATTCGCTGACAACTTTATTAATCGCATTGTAAATTAATCCTTCAGAGTTTATATCAATTGCACCAATAATAAACAGATAGTTTAGGGAAAGCACGACGTTATCAAAACCATGATAGGCAAAAGCTTTTTTTGTATTATTCTGTTTTGAAACCTTGAACCACAACTGATCTATTGTTTGCGGTCCGTCCTTTAAATATTTTAACAAATATCCTCCCAACCCCAAAAGAGATTCTGAAATACGAATGTGTTTTGATGGTAAGATCATTTTAAAACAATGGTAGTTGTGAATATTTAGCGTCCTGCTTTAATGGTTCCTCAAAAATATCGCAATAACCAAAAAAATATGACATCAATACAAAGATGGCATCCTTTACCACCTTTTTAGAAGATGGAAAGGCTTTGTCAAGAATATAAAAGAAGACCAGATCGTTTTTACCTTCCGTATCGGGGATGGCAGTCATGCCGTCCAAGTAAAGTCGATTGAAAATATTTCGCAGATCGTTTTTGGCAAAGGTACTGTTAATCTTGAAAAACTCCTTTAAAGCACCATCTTGATAGGAACCAAAACGCAAAATATTGGCGACGTCTGTGCCGAGCGAATTGAAAATGATCTTTTCTTCAAAATTCGGATTTTTAGGCATGTTTTCGCGAGAATAGGGCACCTCAAGTTTGGTAAGATAACCAATGACTTCACTTAAAACGCTGACATCTAAACTAATATCTTCTGGGACTACGATAAACCCGATAATATCCAGCTGATCGTTATCCGGCAATGCCAAGAACAAATCTTCCAGTTGACTAGTCAAAAATGGATGGCATTTTACACCGGGATATTGATTTTCTATTTTTTTCAGTTCTGGAAATACTGTGGGGTAACATCCCTGATATTTGTCATTAATGACATAGTAAAACTCCCTTATCGGTGTGACTTGATCATTCCAATATTTGTAAAGACCGTCAAAATCTTCTGCCAATTTGTCAATCGCGTTTTTCTCACTCTGACTGGGATCCGCAGGGGAATATACCTGATAATATTTGCCGCTCGCTTTGATGAATCCATCGTTTTTTCGGTCGCCGTACCTGCCCTGTGGAGTAACTGGTGTAAAAGCTGGATTAGACAATTGTATGACCCTCGTAAATAAGTTTTCAAAATCCTGCCCTTTTCTTTTATAGATTTCAAGCTGGAACAATTTTCGGGCAAAATAAATTTCCGGGGTGGTCATAGGTTAAAAAAAAATGAATGTACAAAATATATTTTATCACATTTGATTTAGACAGAATAAAAAATAATCAACTATTTCAGAATAATAAATTTCTGTTTTGGGATCGGTGACCGAACCCAGTTCAAGTCCAGATTGCACACCTAGACGTTCGTTTTTGTTACAATCCAATCTGGCAATAAATTATAACTTACTGTATATCAAATATTATTAATTTGTAACTACCAGTATTTTGTACCCTTTAATTGGATCCTTACACATTACATATCATCTGTACTACCGACGGTCCTGCGATATTTACTGAGCTAATTTTGTTTGATGAAGGAATGAAAAATGTCTGGCCCGGCACAGTCTAACAGAAGTTGATATTATGAGAAGTTTGCAATTATAATTGCTTGCTGACTATAGTAGCCTTTATGTACAAGCGCTTTACCTGAGCCCAAAGCGATCTCTGTACAATCCATTCCAATAATTTGTCAATTGTAATGAATACGATAAAAGCCGGAATCAATTTACTAATTAAAGGTCCAGCTGGTTTCAACAACTCGGAAACAGGGTCCTCAATAAACATAGAAACAAAAAAGGAGGAAGTAAAAGCAAAAAGATCGATAACCATTGAAGTCAAATTACTTGCAATTAAATGACCAAGCACCATCATGGTTAAATTAAGCCGATGTCGTAAATCTGCATGGATAAAAATGAGCCGTCGAAATTCGTCTTTGTCACCGTTTAAATGTTCGAGTTTCGGCAAAGTCGAATAAATAGTTTGATGTATCTTTTCGATTTCCAGCTCACATTGGGAGGTGGGTTTTCCCTCGTCAACTAATATTAGAAACCTATTAAAGGCCTTGTTATTTTTATTTAATAGACTGTTGATCTCTTCAATCGTCTTTATATAGTTTTCAAAAGGTTTGAAGTATGCTTTAGACCGTTTTCTGTATTTTAGAGCTTCCCAAAAAGAGGTAGGGTACCTGCTATCAATAGCCTTAAAATATTTTTCAAAGTAACCAATTAACACTCTTGGATCAAAGCGCTTAAGACGAATCTCATCCTCCAAATTTAATTCTTCCCAGTTGTCCATAATCTGAAATCTTAATTTAAATATCCAGCCACCATTGGTAGGTTTGATCAGGAGGAATTTCAAACAGGTGGTCCATTTTCCTCGCATATAATCTGCGCAGGTCATTTTTCTGAGGAGAAGGGTCCTTCAATCGTTCGATATAATATGTAAGATGATCAATCATCCGTCTATGCCAGATCGAGCGCATCAGGGACTTTTTTGAACCATTAATTTTGATAAATGTTTGATCAGCCATATTGTCCTTTTTGGTCGCGTTGATCGTCCAGCCATTTTTGGTTCTCCCTTCGTGAATTAGAGCACAGCGTACGTTTTCATAGAAATCGCTGGCAGCCAGCGGCTTGTCCGACTCAGGTTGACCATTGGCATCGTGTTGCCAGAAATGGTCCTTGAAAACAGGGGCGGTTTGCAGGAATTCAATATAAAGTTTACTGCTGCTATTGTAATGGTAACTTGGATCTGTTTTGGATTTATATTTTAAATTATAAATTTTTCCACTCTCAAAAGCAGCGAGCATCTCGATAAAGCTGCAAATGACCGAAGCGATCGTAAAACCTTCGCCTTCGTGGTCCTTTCGGTTAACCAATATATCCAAAGGAAAGAAATAATGGCTGACAAAACGATGGTCTAAAATGCCAATGGCGTTTTTCCAGTCTCCGTTGTAATTGTAATTGTTATTTAAGGCTGGTCGGAGTCTTGCCCATTCCTGGGATTGGTCAATAACTTTTGTCATACGGTATTTAGGTTGAATAAGGAGCAAATATAATTAAATAAACGGGCTGCATCTTGGTGAAAATCCCGCCTTCGAATCAGCGCGATGCGACGTAAAAACCCATAGAGGTGGCTTGGCGCCCGGCCGAGAAATATAGTATTTTAGCAAGATCCAAAAATGCATTTCAAAACCGAACGTAATTCGTTCGAATTTGGTTCACTATCTATTTTAACTTATTCGTTACAATTTTAGCTGCCCGCCTGTTCAAACGTCAGCACTTGGATAACAGCTGATGTAAGCGTCCACGCCTACGTCATTCATAGTTCGCCGCTGGCATCATAGTTGTCGTTTGATCTGTGTTTACTTTAAAAAATCATCCAGATAACCTAATATTGTTTTAGTCTGCATCATAAGGCTCACATGGCTTTGCGAAGGAACAATGGCCAGATGCGATTTTGGCATCGGCACCATATCAGCGGGGACGCCGCCGCCCAGCAATTGATAGGTTTTCATCAATTCAACTTTATCCAGGCCATCATTGTCGCCCGAGATGATCAGCACCGGCGAAGTAATTTTCGCGATATTGGCGTCACCCATATCGAATGGCGTTTTAACAAAAGCTACCATCTGTTGTAAGAAATTTGTCCATTTTGTTTTGTCGGGCGCCGCTGCTTCATACGCAGTTTGCAAAGGTGTATTCATAAAATATTCAGGCTTCATATTGCTAAACGCGCTGGCTACCGCGGGCAGCCAGCCAGTACTTTTATAGGTAGAAGAAATGATCACTAATTTGCCCACCCGTTTAGGGTTTTGTATGATCAACTGGTAAGCGATGGAACCACCCATGCTGTATCCTACAACATCGGCACTTTCAACTTTTAAGTAGTTCATTACGCCGTCCACATCGCTTGCCATGGTAGCCAGGTCCAGCTTTCTATCCGAAAATGCTGTATGCCCATGTCCCTGCATTTCTATGGCAATTACTTTTCTTGTTTTTGATAATTCAGGTATTAATTGTCCCCAGTTCAACGCAATGGTCATAAAAGAGCCGTGGAGCAAAACCAGCGGTTTACCTTCGCCATATACTTCGTAATAAACTTTAATGCCATTAACAGGCGCATAGCCGCTGTCGGCAGGTTTAAGCTGTTGCCCGATAGACTGAAGTGCTGAAAACAAAAGCATAGCAATTATTAATACAATTTTGGGGACATCGTGCCCTTTAAATACTTTTTTCATAAAATGTTATTTAAATGAGTTTGAATTTATTGACTATACAAAGATCGAAGGTATTTCGGGATTTTACGCTGTGCAACAATGACAATTTGAGGGGCGTATTATGACATGCCTGCAAATCTAATCTACAAAAAAACAAAAACGCCGCATGTTGTTTATATAGTAAAGATTCGAAATCGGACAGCACGAGTTGTTATTATAAATTTTTTACTATCTTGTCTACCCGCGACTCAAATGCGCGTACACCCTATGAAAACAGAAAATCAATCAACATTACTTGAGCGTATTCTCGATAAACTGCGCCCTTCTGATCTGCAAAGCCAGGAGCACCGTCTTGCGATAAAAGCCCGTGTTGAGCACATATTGTCTGAAACCGGGTTGACCGCAGCTGAATTAAGCTCACGTGTCCGTAACGAGATCCACATCCTGCGCACATGGCTGTCGGACACGCGCGACGTGACCGTTGAAAGCCTTAGCGAATTTTGCCAGCTATTGCATATTTCATTGGGAGACCTTGTATTGGAGTAAAAATTAATCTGGAAATTCTTTAGCTTGTGACCGTTTTATTACCGGTCACAAGCTTTTTTATTTTGACCCGCCTCGTTAGTATCATTCGTACAATTACATAGCCGCGAACGGATAGATAACTGCATTTTAGTTATATCTAAATTGCCCTTTCAAAACCGCACACCCCAAACGTCCGCTTTCATTACAACCCAATCAGGTAATAAATAATAATTAACTACATATCAATGTTTTATAAATTTGGAACAACGATTGACTTGTACGCTTTAATTGAATCCCTACACATTACATATCAGCCTGTACGACCTGGCTTTCCTCGGAACGATATTTATCGGCCTCGCCTTTGCGCTGCTTTTATTATTCGCCAAAAGCAATAACCGGGCTGCAAACCATTTTCTGGGACTAGCTCTGGCTATCGTTGTTTTATGGATGGTCCGGGTATTAGGTATTGATGTTCACCTTTCGGGTTATATACCACATTGGAGTCGGCTGCCGCTCCAATTTTCGCTGGCGCTTGGGCCGCTGATTTATTTTTATGTGCTGAAATTTACCCGGCCGGAATATAAATTCCGCTGGAAAGATTTGCTGCATTTCGGCCCCTTACTGCTGGAATTGACTGCACAGGTATTGGCGATCATCGAGAGTATTAAAACAGGCGTGGAAACTTACGATACAACAATCTTCAAGCAACTCAGTCCGCTTTTCCAATTGCTTGCGTTTATTTCGGTCATTACTTATCTGTACTGGTCTTATAAATTGATAGAGCGCTTTTATCAAGGACTGAAATTTAATGATGGGGACCGGTACCGGTACGAGTTAAGGTGGTTAAATCGCTTACTTACAGGTTTCGGCCTGCTATGGTTGCTGTGGATACCTTATGCTGCTGTGGATTTTTACTACCATCATCAGTCGGGTGCGCAAACATATTATTCTTTATACCTCCTCTTAACGGCCTCCTTTATCTGGATAACAGTTGTTGTTTTTTTGAGGCCGCAAGTAAGCACCGTGGCGGAGGTACATGTTATTCCAAAACCATTCACCGCAACAGAACTGAAGCAAAAAGGTACCTGGCTGAAGAATGTCTTAAAAACCAACCGGTATTACCAGGACCCGGATCTAAGTTTAGGCTCGCTGGCCGAAAAACTCGGTGTACCGGCTCATGAATTATCGCGGATAATTAATACGTCACTTAAAAAGAATTTCAATGATTTTATCAATGAGTTCCGCGTTGTGGACGTGACCCATAAAATTCAGGACCCAGCTTATAATCATATAACCCTGCTGGGTATCGCATTTGAATCCGGGTTCAATTCCAAAACTACTTTTAACCGTACTTTTAGGCAAATGACCGGTAAAAGCCCGGCAGAATATAAAAATGAACTGAAAAAAGAGCGACCATATTATAATTTGGAACGATCTACCGGGTTTGCGATAGTAATTTTGAATCATAAAACCACACCAAAGTGGCATGATGAGAAATTAACCCGCAACTATATGTTTCGTAATTATTTAAAAATCGCATGGCGTAACCTGCTACACAATAAGGTGTACAGCACCCTTAATATTGCCGGCCTTGCTGCAGGTATGGCTGTAGCATTACTTATCGGTTTGTGGATTTACAGCCAGTACGCTTATGATCGTTTCCTGCCCGGCTATGACCAATTGTACCAGGTAAAGCTGAATTTTTATCAAAGCGGCGGAATACAAACTCAAAACGGGTCGGCTTTACCTTTGGTAGAAGAATTCCGAAAAAACTACCCTGAAGTAAAATATGCGTCCGAAACCGATTGGGGCGGGCAGCATAGCCTGGTTATTGGCGACAAGAAACTCGACCCCGTAGGGCTAACTGTTGGCACTGATTTTTTAAGAATGTTCCCCTACCCTATGCTGAAAGGGAATGTCAACTCGGTTTTTAGCGATCCTAACTCCATCATTTTAACTGAATCGGTTGCCAGGGCTTTGTTTGGCGACCAGGATCCGATCAATAAGATCATCAGGATCGATAACAAGAATAATATTACGGTTACCGGCGTGATGAAAGATATACCGAAAAATTCAACTTTACAATTCGGCTATCTTTTACCATATAGCTACCTTGAACAAACTTACCCCGACGAAAAAAAACAGCGGACCAACTGGGGAAATTATTCGTACCCCGAATATGTGGAGCTGCAACCGGGCGCGGATGCTGAAACGTTTGAAAATAAAATAAAAAATATCATAGCAAAACACGGCGCAATCGATAAAATTGAGATTGTTTTGCAGCCCGCGAAAAACTGGCGCTTGCTTAATCAGTTTAAAAATGGCAAGGCAGCCGACGGTTTTATTACATATGTGCGCATGTTTGCCATAATAGGCATACTGGTATTGGTTATCGCTTGCATCAACTTTGTCAATTTGAGCACCGCCAGGGCTGAAAAACGCGCGCGCGAAGTAGGTGTGCGTAAATCGATCGGCTCATCGCGAAGAGATTTGATAATCCAGTTTTTGAGTGAATCATTGCTGCTGACTTTCATGGCCTTTTTGGTTTCCATGGTAATTGTGCAGCTGGTACTGCCTTCTTTTAATACCATAACATTTGGTGATATTTCAGTGCCATATACCAGTATAAGGTTTTGGTGTGTCATGCTGGGTTATGTGTTGATTACGGGACTTCTGGCCGGGAGCCGGCCGGCGTTTTATCTTTCCTCTTTTAAGCCGGTAAAAGTTTTAAAAGGCACTATTCAGTTGGGCAAACAGGCTACTCTTCCGCGTAAAATAATGGTCGTTGTGCAATTCACCTGTTCAATCGCACTCATCATCAGTACGCTGATCATTTATCAGCAGATAAAATATGGAAAGGACAGGCCAAAAGGCTACAATCCCGATAACCTGGTAATGGTAAATAGCAGCGACGACCTTAATAAAAATTATGATGCGCTTAAACATGATCTTTTACAAAGCGGCCAGATAGTAAGTGTTACCAAAGCAGCAAGCGGGATGACTTATTTCCCGATGTCGGCCCGCGTTTCGGACTTTCCAGGTAAAAGGACCGGCGAATCGCTTGGAATGAATGTCGCTGCAGTTTCGCCTGACTATTTTAAAACCATTGGAATGAAACTGAAAGAAGGGCATGATTTTGCCGACAATGCGGGCCCAGACACCTTAAACGTTATAATAAATGAAGCTGCAGCAGAACGTTTTAGATTAAAAAACCCTTTGAATCAACTGATCACATTCGAGTATAGTAAAAAACCGATGCGTATCATCGGCGTGGCAGAAAGCGCGATTGTTGGCTCGCCGTTTTATGCGGCCGGCCCGGCTCTTTACGTGTACAATCCGGGGTGGACGGCCTCCATTATGTACCGCCTGAACCCAAATGCAAACAGGCAACAGGCAACAAAAAAAATAGCGGCGATATTCAACAGGTATAACCCATCATTCCCGTTCGATTATCGTTTTGCGGATGAGGCATTTGCCCAGACTTATCAACTTGAAGTATTGGTAGGCACACTGTCAAGTATTTTTGCAGGGCTGGCAATATTTATTTCGTGCCTTGGCTTATTTGGCCTTGCAGCATATGTAGCCGAGCAGCGGAAAAAGGAAATAGGCATCAGGAAAGTAATGGGGGCGTCGGTCTCGCAGGTTTGGATGTTGTTATCCGGCGATTTTATATTGCTCGTTGTCATCAGCTGTGTTATTGCGTCGCCCATAGCCTTTTACTTTCTACATGGATGGCTGCAAAAGTTTGATTACCGCATAACTATAAACCCTGAAGCGTTTTTAATTTCTGCTATCACGGCTATTGTAATCACCATATTTACAATAAGCTACCAGGCCATCAGCAGTGCGCTTACCAATCCTGTTAAAAGCCTGCGTTCAGAGTAGGCAGTTGACAGCAGGCAGTTAGCAGTAGTTAATTTTCCTGTTTTAAAGAGCTTATATCTCATAAAACGTGAGATTTGAAGTTTAGTTGAAAGATGCGTTCCGGGGTGAGATACGGAACGCATTTTTTGTTTATGGAACTTCGGATAAATTAAACCGGTAGACAATGTCATCCCTCCCCTTCCAACAAGACGAAAGCGTTAAGACTTTTTGTATTTTATATTGAGCTTCCGGCATTTCAACTTTTTAATAAATTTGCTTATCATTATAACAACTTTTAATAACGTGCTATGTTAAAATCATTTATTCTATCCGCTTTTTTATGCCTTGGTTTATTGCAGGCCGGTGCACAAACACTCACTATGCCGCCAGACATACAGCAAGCCTACACAAAGGGCACCCGCTCGTTAAATGGTAAACCTGGAAAAAAATACTGGCAGAATCATGGGCGTTACCATATTGCGATAACCGTTGCGCCGCCAGACAATGCAATTAAAGGAGTTGAACAAATAACCTATTTTAACAATAGTCCCGATACGTTAAAAAGCCTGAACATGAAACTGATAGTGAATGTTCACCGCGCAGGCGGCAGAGCTGGCGCGCCGGACACTTCGGCTGGTATAAAGGTTGATGAAATGACGATAAATGGCGCCAGAACAGCGTGGAATAACGATGAAGCTGTTACCACCAATCAAATTGTAGGTTTAGCTAAGCCTTTAATGCCTCATGATTCCGTAAAGCTTAATATTACCTGGCATTATTCATTATCAAAAAGACGCGGACGTGATGGTGTAATCGATTCAACCACTTTTTACCTTGCCTATTTTTATCCGCGGGTATCAGTTTATGACGACTATAAGGGATGGGACGTTCAGCCCCACCTGGGCTCGCTGGAGTTTTATAATGATTTTAATGATTACATCCTTGATGTAACCGTACCGAAAAATTTTATTGTTTGGTCGACTGGTACACTGCAAAACGCGACAGAAGTGCTTCAGCCCGAATACGCCAAAAGACTGGAACAATCCTTCACAAGCGACTCAACCATACATGTGGCTACAGTGCAGGAAATGGCCGGTAAAAATGTTACCGCGCAAAATGCCGTCAATACCTGGAAATGGACAGCTACAAACATTAGCGATATGGCCCTGGGTATAAGCGACCATTATGACTGGGACGCGGCAAGTGTTATAATTAATGACAAAACGCAGCGTCGCGTGAGTATGCAGGCCGCCTTTGCTGAGTCGTCGCAGGATTTTCACCATTCGGTACAATTTGGCCGGTACTCTTTAGCCTGGTTTTCAAATAACTGGCCGGGAGTCGATTATCCGTTCCCAAAATCTACTGCTTTCCAGGGTTTTGCAGATATGGAATACCCGATGATGATAAACGACAGTCACGCTCCTACCCTCAACTTTGCGGAGTTGGTGCAGGATCATGAACAGGCACATACTTATTTCCCATTTTATATGGGCACTAACGAGAGTCGTTATGCTTTTATGGACGAAGGGTGGGCCACAACGCTTGAATATTTAATTGGCATATCCGAACAAGGGCAGAAAAAGGCTGATGAATTTTATAAATCATTCCGTGTTACCCGGTGGATCCATGGCGCACACGATAAAGAAAACCCGATAATTACACCAAGTCCTGATGTTACTTTCGGTGCGGGCAATAATGCCTATGGTAAACCATCCTTAAGCTACCTCGCTTTAAAAGACTTACTGGGCGACAAACTGTTTAAAAAAGGTTTACACAACTACATGAATAACTGGAATGGGAAACACCCGATTCCATGGGATTATTTTTACTCCATGAGCAAGGGTTCGGGAAAGGATTTGAATTGGTTTTTCTATAATTGGTTCTTTACTCCGGGTTATATTGATCTTGGCCTTGAAAAAGCTGATAAAACTTCAAGTGGTTATGCTTTATCAATTAAAAATATTGGGGGCTTTGTTGTTCCGTTTAATGTTAACGTGGTTTATGATGATGGGACAACTGAAAGCTTTCACCAAACCCCAATAGTTTGGGAACATAACCAAAAGGAGATAACTGTAAATATCAAAACCAGCAAAATAGCAAAATCCATAACACTTGACGGCGGAATATTTATGGATGCAAATGAAAAGGATAATATCTGGACAGCAAATCAATAAGTCATTTTGCAATTGGATTTGATATTTCTGCAGTAAATGGATTTTTCGGTCATTTAGGTTTACCTATAAAATTTAACAATCTAAAATTGCGCTTGATAGCAATTGCGCATCACCAAACGTTCCGATGGAACGTAATAACCATGTATTGGATATTTCTACCAACCAGATGTCCGTACCGGGCACAACATTTGGATTTCTTCGTCCCTTCGATACGCTTCGTTGCTAGAAAAGGGGCATTGTATAAGTACTATCAACCAGGTGCCCATATCGGACACAACTTTTAGATTTCATCGTCCCATAGGGACGTTTCGTTGGTAGAAAAAAAGCATTGTATGAGTGCGTTCCATAGGAACGCCTGGTGAGTTAATTACGTTGTTGTGCTTACTGTGAGGTTGCGGAGAATTAAGCATTTCCACGACCAGCATCTATGTGTAAAACGTAAATATCGTCGCCATAGTGCGCCAAAAAAAATATAGTTCCGAAAACGATTTAAAGTAAAAAACCATAGATAAATTTGGCTGGTAAACATCCCTAAAGCCAAATCTATGACCTCTGAAAACAAGCAACACACCCAAAACCACTACGTACTTAGTTTCCGCGAAATCGATAAAACGAAGCTCGCCCTGGTGGGAGGCAAAGGTGCCAACCTGGGGGAACTATCCCGGATTGAGGGTATATGGGTGCCAGACGGCTTTTGCATCACTACCGAAGCATGTAAAGAAATTATCGGGAATAACGAAGAGCTTAATTCACTACTGGACAAATTGGTCGTTTTAAAAGCAGACGATAGAAAAGGCATTGGTGAGATCTGTGGAGAAATCCGAAAGGTGATCGAAGAAATAGTTATTCCAAAAGAAATCGTGAATGAGATTGCCCGTCATCTTGAACGGCCTGATGAAAACGCTGCCTATGCAATACGTTCCAGCGCTACAGCAGAGGATCTTCCTACAGCCTCTTTTGCAGGACAGCAGGATACCTATCTGAATATTATCGGCAAAGAGGCAATCCTGAAGCATATTAGCAAGTGCTGGGCCTCGTTGTTTACGGACAGAGCTATTATCTATCGTTTGCAAAATGGATTTGACCATAGAAAGATTTGGTTGTCTGTTGTTATTCAGAAAATGATCTTTCCCGCTGCAGCAGGGATTGTGTTTACTGCAGACCCGGTTACCTCAAACAGAAAGGTACTCTCCATTGATGCCAGCTTTGGACTTGGCGAGGCATTGGTTTCCGGAATTGTAAATGCCGATAATTATCAAGTTCGTCGGGGAAAGATTATCGATAAGAAAATTTCCTTAAAGAAACTTGGCATTTTTGCATCAGAAGAGGGCGGTACAAAACAGCAAGAGATCGGACCGGATCAGCAAAATGCTCAAACGCTTACGGATAGCGAAATTATAGAATTGGAACGCCTTGGAAGAAAGATTGAAGGTCATTTTGGTTGCCCCCAGGATATTGAATGGTGTCTTTATAAAGGTGATTTTTATATTGTCCAAAGCCGTCCGATTACTACCCTATACCCTATCCCTGAAGCTAAGGACCGGGAAAATCACGTTTATATATCTGTCGGCCATCAACAAATGATGACAGACGCCATGAAACCATTGGGACTGGCTTTACACCAAAAAGTAGCTGTTCGCCCCATGTTTAAGGCTGGTGGAAGGCTATTTGTTGATGTAACGCATCAACTGGCCTCGTCTGATAGCAGAATAGCTTTATTAAATATGATGGGACAACATGACCCGCTTTTAAAAGATGCATTAATAATCATAATAGAGCGGGGAGATTTTATAAAATCGCTATCGGAAGATAAAAAAGAACAGCATTCCAACAAAAGCAATAAAGCTACCCAGCCTTTGGGCGCCCAACCACAAATCGAAAACGCTCCGGCAGCGGCTTCTGAATTAATTATCAGCGATCAAACATCGATAGAACAATTAAAACAAAATATCCAAACGAAATCAGGATCAGATTTATTTGATTTTATCCTGGAAGATATTCAGCAACTTCAGAAAATTCTATTTTCGCCACAAAGCATGAGTGTGATTATGACCGCCATGAATGCTTCATCATGGATCAACGAAAAGATGAACGAGTGGTTGGGTGAAAAAAACGCCGCCGACACGCTTTCTCAATCTGTGCCAAATAATATCACTTCGGAAATGGGCCTGGCATTATTGGATGTTGCAGATTTAATTCGTCCTTATTCGGAAGTGATTGAGTATTTACAACACACAAAAGATGATAACTTTTTAGATGAACTGACCAGGTTTAATGGTGGTCAGAAAACCCGGGACGCTATCTATACTTTTCTCAACAAATACGGGATGCGATGTGCCGGAGAAATCGATGTCACTAAAACCCGATGGAGTGAAAAGCCATCGACACTAATCCCCATAATTCTCACTAACATCAAAAACTTTGAGCCAGGTGCAGGTAGCCGGAAATTTGAGCAAGGGCGACAGGAAGCTTTGAAAAAAGAACAAGAGTTATTGGACCGATTGAAACAATTACCGGATGGTGAACAAAAAGCCAAAGAAACAAAACGAATGATCGACCTGATCCGGAATTTCGCCGGTTATCGTGAATATCCAAAATATGGCATGGTTAGCCGTTACTTTGTTTATAAGCAGGCTTTGCTGAAGGAGGCTGAACAACTGGTACAAGCCGGCGTTATTCACGAAAAGGAAGATATATATTACCTCACTTTTGAAGAACTTCGCGAAGTGGTGTGCACAAATAACCTTGATTACCAGATCGTCGGTACACGAAAAGAAGAATACAAATTATATGAGAAATTAACCCCTCCACGTGTTATCACCTCTGACGGTGAAATCATCGCAGGTAAATATAAGCGGGAAAATCTCCCGTCCGGTGCTATTATAGGTTTGCCTGTTTCTTCCGGAGTTGTAGAGGGGCGGGCCCGTGTCATTTTAAAAATGAAGGATGCCGACATGGCCGAAGGCGATATTTTGATCACGACCTTTACTGACCCCAGCTGGACACCGTTGTTTGTGTCCATAAAAGGCCTCATCACCGAAGTTGGCGGATTGATGACCCATGGCGCTGTTATCGCACGCGAATACGGCCTACCGGCAGTTGTTGGTGTGGAAAATGCTACGCGGCTGATAAAAGATGGGCAACGCATAAGGGTGAACGGGACGGATGGGTTTGTTGAGATATTGTATTAACTGCTCCGTCATTTAGCCAGTTCGTCATGGCGAGGAACGAAGCCACCTCTACACATACAAGTAAATGGACCATGTGTCGTTTCGGAGCAGCTTATTTAATTTGTTCAAAAAAGCGACGATTTACAGCTTTATGTTCCAAAACAAGCCGCGGTACAGTTGATTGGCATATGTAGAGGTGGCTTCGTTCCTCGATTTCTATGATCTATGCAAGTAATTTGAGATAATTTTTTTCATATTTTCTATTTTGGTTCACACATGAGAAAATGCGTTGTACAAGTTTGTTCCTGACAGCATTAATTACGCTCATTTTATTCTTCTTTTCGATGTTTACTTTACGTTCATAATAAAGCCTTAACTCATCATTATATTGAATAGCTACCAATGCTGCCATGTGTAAAAGGGTCTTTACTTTTTTATTCGCCATATGGGAGATGCGGCCTTTACCCTTAAACATCCCTGATTCTTCAAGGTAAGGTACCAGGCCTGCATAACAAGCATAGGACTTCGCATTGTTGATGTCTTTAAACTCATTAGTGGTAAAGATCAGGTACACCGCTGTAACTTTACCGATCCCAACTACAGAAGTGGTCAAAGCAAACAAACGTTTTAGCTCCGGATCTGCATTAATGATGTTCATTATCAGTTTTTCCACATTTTCCAGGCTGGCTTCAATACCATTCAGCGCTTTATTACATACCTCTGTATTTTGTTTAACTGCTTTCTTTTGAATAAAAGAACCATATTCCTTAAGCGGTGTTTTGAGCATTTTCTTTGCTTTAATAAGCCTTGAACGGGTAGAGGATAGATGGGCTAGCTGCTGGACTTCCTCCCGTCTGGGTGACCATAAACGTAGCCCATCCCGGTTTTTATAAGCATATGCAGCGATTCGCATCGAATCGACTTTATCGTTTTTACCCCGCAGGTTACCAAGCGATTTTTTGATCTGGGTAGCTGATTCTAAACAAATGTTTGCCTTCTTCTGGTATAAACAAGCTAACAGATGATTACTATAAATACCGGTGTGTTCCATACAGAAAACGGCATTGCTTAATGAAAAGCTATTTAGCCTGATGAGT
>DASYEP010000133.1:0-26965 GCA_036498965.1 Mucilaginibacter sp. | reverse complement strand
ACCTCTCCGAAGCTTAAAGTCCAAAGCTTAAAGCTTAAAGCCTTTCAGCTTTCTGCTTTTACCTTTTCGCTTTCCACCTCTTCAGGCTGTTACGCTACATGTTATCTATACTTTTTAAGAACGTTTCCGGGTCTCTGTCGCAGAGAACCTATTTTAAAAATCCCGAAGGATTATTACTTTTTTAACCTTTTGCCTCGTTGTCGAAGCGGCTGCAAAGATGCGATTATTTTTAATTCCTGTCAAGTGTTATTTTCACTTTTTTTCAGATTATTTTTATTCGCTAAATCTTCAAAAAACAACCGCTTTTTTCCTTGGCGGGCCACAAATGTACAGACTTTCCGGATACCAGCCAAAAGAATTCTGCAAAAATCACATAACATATTATAACTACCTGTAAACTAATAACTATAAAAAGCTGAAAGCCGAAAGCCAAAAGCGCAAAGCCACGAAAAAGCGAAAAGTAAGAAGCTAAAAGCGGAAAATTCAAAGCTCTAAAAAGCTTTATGCTTTGGACTTTTTCCTTTTATCTTAAGAACGTATCTTTGAAAATCATTATGAATAATTACAATTTTCCGAAAAATTTCCTGGATTCACTTTCGGGCGAACCCGGTTTTGACATCGAAAATTTTGTAAATGCCCATCAGGAATTAAAATCCCCTACCTCTATTAGATTAAACCCGTTTAAAAAATCGTCCGTTAAAAACAATGCCCAGGTGCACTGGTGCACTGAAGGAGCTTATCTTGAAACACGTCCGTCTTTTACATTCGATCCGCTTTTCCACGCCGGTTGCTATTATGTACAGGAAGCTTCGTCTATGTTTATTGATCATATCCTTAAACATATAAGGCAAAATAAGGATGAACCGATAAAAATATTGGACTTGTGCGCCGCGCCCGGAGGCAAAAGCACGCTTATCAATTCGGCTATCAACAGCGATGACCTGTTAGTAGCCAATGAAATTATAAAAACGCGTGTCCCTGTTTTGTGCGATAGCCTTAACCGCTGGGGTTCATCTAATATTATAGTGAGCAACAACGACCCGAAAGACTTCAGCAGGCTCTCCGGCTTTTTTGATATTATCCTGATTGACGCTCCCTGCTCCGGCTCAGGCATGTTCAGGAAAGACCCGGGCGCCATGGACGAATGGAGCGAGGCTAACGTAAATCTTTGTCACCAGCGACAGGAACGCATATTGGCGGATATTTACCCGGCATTAAAAGAGGACGGATACCTTATATATAGTACCTGCTCCTATTCGCACCAGGAAAACGAGGATATACTGGATTGGCTTTGCGGCGAGTTTGATATGGAAAGTTTGCGAATACCAATTAACGACGATTGGGGTATTGTTGAAACAAAATCGGAAAAGGAGCTAGCATGGGGTTACCGTTTTTATCCGGGCAACGTAAAAGGCGAAGGCCTATTTGCCGCCTGTTTAAAAAAGAGAGAGCAAACGCGGCAATTACCATCCTTTAAAACAAAAGGAAACCAGAAATTAGCTATTAAAGAAATCGACCTCATAAAAAAATACATTAATGAGCCCGACGACTTCTATTATTTCAAGGTAAATGACGACTGGCTGGCTATAAACCATCAGCATAAAGAAAGCCTTGACTTATTACAACGGTATTTGTATATCAAAAAATCGGGAGTAAGGATAGGGCAATTGATGGGTAACGATCTTATACCTGATCATGAACTTGCGTTAAGCACTATTATTAGTAAGGATGCCCTTTTGCAAACAGAACTCCATTATGATGAGGCAATACAATATCTGCGACGGGAAAATATCAACCTTAATACGACTCATAAGGGGTGGAGCCTAATGACTTTTGAGAATCAACCACTCGGTTGGGCAAAGATATTACCAAACCGCGTGAACAATTACTATCCAAAGGAACTGAGAATTTTGGCCCCCCAGCCCTCTAAAGGGTAATAGCCTATCAATTGACAGTAGTCTTAAAAAAAAGCAATGGGCTTGTGCGATTCCTTCCTTGGGGAACGGAAGGTAGGGATTTCTGCAACGTTTATGGCGGATAAACCCCTCCCTGCCTTTGCGCACAGCCAGCCGCACCCCTCCCCAAAGAAGGAATTAAAAAGTAAAAGCCTATCCTGTCTTTTCATAGGCTATTACTCTCTAAAGGGGGAGTTTAGGGCTTATATCGGTTGTATATTCGTGTTTGTTTCTCTCACGGCCAAACCGAAAGTATAACCGCCATAACGGAAAGAGAGATCAGCCAAAAACCATTATCAAGCAACCATAGTCCCCATGGCTTCTTTTCGTAAAGTTTAGTGCATAAGGTAACTGTGGCAATGTATCCCAACCACAGAAAGAACGCGCCTTCTAATCCGCCGGTAATTCCGCTTACTTTTAAATATGCATCGCCAAAAACAATTGAGTGATGGAGAACGTAAGCCATTACGAACGAGCTGATCAAAACGAGAATGATGTTCATCGGTGCAGGCTTCATTTCGGTAATGCCGGTAAGACGCATCCAAACTTTACTAAAGATTGCACCATACCAAATGGCGGCAATAATGTAGCTGGCAACTGCTGCAACTGCTACTGCTAAATAATTTACAGGTACTTCCATAATCGTGATTTTATTGTTTTGGGTTTTTATTGTGATTTTTGTCTTTATCGTACTATATCCGATTTCCGGGGTGGAAGTCAATCGGATAAGAAACCATCAAAAGCTATTCAATAGCTTGGTTATGGGTTTGATAATTAATAATTTAAGTTTTAATCGGTGTAAAAACGTATATCAAATCTAATAAAAAATAATTTATATTAACAAATAACCTGATAACCACGCCACAGAGTACCATAAAGCTCAAAACACACAGGTTTTCTTAAAATGAAAACCTGTGTGTTTTGTGAGTGTGCACCATGCTTTACATGTAGCAAAGTAAATATAAACGTTGGCCGTTTACACCGCGTGCTGCCCAACCTGGTAACCTCCAGCTTCCACACGGAACGCTATATTGATTCGATTGTAACTATTAATGGCAATAACAGCCATAGTTAAATCAATTAATTCCTGTTCCGAAAATTGTTTCAAGCCTTCTTCATAGACTTCGTCGGCGACTTGTCCACCAGGGATTTTTGTAACTGCTTCAGCCCAGGCAAGTGCGGCGCGTTCACGATCTGTATAGAAGGGTGCATCGCGCCAGGCATCCAAAACATAAAGGCGCTGCTCAGTTTCGCCCGCAGCGCGCAAATCTTTTGAATGCATATCTAAACAATATGCACATCCGTTAATTTGAGACACCCTGAAATAGAGTATATTCAAAAGTGACTGTTCTACGGGCGATTTCGCAAGGTAACTCCCCATTCCATACAAGGCTTTTAAAACGCCCGGTCCTTTTTCATAAGCATTAATCCGTTGTTCCATTTTGTTTTAATTTAATTGCCTGCCAGGCAGGCGGATTATTATTTTTTACTGTAATGACGACTGAGTTCAAAGAAACTGGACATTCCAGGAATTTTTTGCCTTTTTATTCTGTTTATGATCAATACTCCATATTTGGACTATTGAAAAACGGCACCTATGGAGATATCATTAGACGCAAAGTATTACGTCTCTACGAAAATTCATCCAAAATCTGCACATTTGCATCCGCTAGCTAGCGGACACATTTGCACCTCAAATAATGGCTCAATACTTTATTATAGATTTCGACAGCACCTTTACACAGGTGGAGGCTTTGGATGAACTGGCCCGAATATCATTAAAAAATCATCCTGACAGGGAAAAGATCTACAAACAAATAGAAGACCTTACCAATGCCTCGATGGAGGGCCGTCTTTCTTTTACCCAAAGCCTCGAAAACCGCGTTAAATTATTACAGGCAAACCGCGAACATTTAAAACAGCTGGTTACCCATCTAAAGAAAAAAGTTTCCATTTCGTTTTCGCGAAACACAGTCTTTTTTAAAAACCATGCTGATGAGGTATTGATCGTTTCAGGCGGGTTTAAAGAGTTTATCATTCCGGTTGTTACCGAATATCATATAAAAAAGGAAAATATTTACGCTAATACTTTTGTGTTTGACGATGAGGGGAACATAGTTGGATACGACCGCGAGAATCCCTTGTCGCAAGAGGGTGGTAAGGTTAAATTGCTGAAAGAACTAAATTTACCAGGCGATATTTACGGCATTGGCGACGGCTATTCCGACTTCCAACTTAAGGAATCGGGCATGATCAAAAAATTCTTTGCCTTTACGGAGAACATAGAACGCAAATCCGTCGCCGAGAAAGCTGACCACATTACCCCCAGCTTCGATGAGTTTCTTTATATCAATAAACTTCCCAGGGCAATATCCTATCCAAAAAACCGCATCAAATGTTTGGTGGTTGGCGATGTGGAAGAAGAAGCGCTGGCGCAGATGCGAAAAGAAGGTTATAACATCCGTCACAGGGAAATCATAGAAGAAAAATACCTGGAGGAAGCGGGCATACTTTTTTGCGATGAAAATAAGCAACCAAGTCCCGAACAACTACAAAATGCAGGCCGGTTAAAAGTAATTGGCATTTTTGGCAAAATCAGCAGTCGTAAGCTTGCGGAAGTTGCCTGCGAAAACGGGATTATTATTTTCGACGACCCCAAACACAACCCTCGCAACGACGATTTTATTCCCAAAAGGGTAATGGCGTTTATGAATGAAGGAAAAACACACACCAGCTGTAATTTCCCTGATCTGCAACCGCCCCGCATAAATAATGCGCACCGCTTAATACATATCCACAAAAACGTACCCGGCATACTGGCTAAAATAAATGATGTATTTGCCCGTCACAATATTAATATAGTAGGTGAATTTTTGGTAACCAACCCACAGATCGGGTATGTAATTACCGATGTAAATACCGGTTATGAAACCGATGTATTGAATGAACTAAAAGCGATTGAGCATACCATTAAGTTTAGGCTGCTATATTAGAAAGACGATAGTCCATGGACCATAGTCGATTACCTTCTAACCATGGTCTATGGACCATCGACTATTGACTAATTCTCCTTCATCGGCACTACTAAAACAGGCACATCCGAATGACGAACTACGTGTTCCGCAACGCTGCCCATCAGCAAACGGTCAAAGCCGGTGCGGCTGTGGGTGCCTAAAACGATAAGATCGGCTTTAAACTCCTTACTGCAATTTAATATACCGTCTGCGGTTGATCCGAATTCGCTAAAGTGAGCGACTTCTATTCCCCCGGCAAATTTTTTTATTATTCTATCGGTAATATTTTCTGATTGATTTTTTTGAATATCCAGTAATTCTACCTCTTCTATTCCGACACCTTGCATAGGCATTCCCATTATCGGATCGATGCCTCCGGAGCTTTGGGGTATAATCACGGGCTCAATAATATTTACTAAGCCTACTGCGGCTTTGAATTTACGTGCAATATCAAAACCATATTCAGCGGCATGTTCGGCATGCTTACCGTCATCAATTCCGATTAGTATCTTTTTGATCATCATTGTAAAGGATTTGGTATAAAGATACAACAAGTAACAAGCAATATGTTTTTCACAAAGTGCAAAAATCCGTTGATTATCAGCTTAAAAATTCTCTAAGCTTTGTTATGGCTTCAGTCTGTTTAACTGAAATCCTATAGTAAACTGGAAAGTGCCGTTGTATGATTTATAAGTGCCGAAGTCTGAAGTAACCTTGTAGCCGCTTAAACTTTTCATATAGGTGACTCCGATATTAAAACGCTTGATTTGAATATTTACACCACCAGACAAACCAAGATTGAGTTTCTGCTCATATTTTGTTCTATTCAGAGTGTCTAAAAGTTTGGGGTAATATACTGAATCAGATTTAATAGTCGCCGGTTGAACAGTTGTAGTAGCGTTTACTTGCTTAACAGGGATGTTTATAATAGGACCAGCCATGAAACTTAAATTGTTATTTACGCGGTAGACTGCATGCAACGGTATATTAATTGAATAAATCTTCCTCGAGCTTGTTATTTGCAAGGATTGACTTGAACTTGTTGCTTTTGAAGATTGAGTTGAATCGATTTTACTGTAGTGCGTATGTGTATAAAGAGTAGCGATGGTTTGAGGGCTAAACAAGCGGATCTGTGAATTAATACCCCATTTATCGCCGATATTATAAGTGGCATACACCCCGAAAAACAAATCGACCGGCAAACTGCCATAAAAATTTGAGTTCTGACTTTTTGCCGTAAAACTGCCCGAAGAATTAGCGCCTGATAATATGCCCCAATCGACATTCAGATTTGCGGAAGATGAATTTTTAATTTTCGCATTCTTTTCATTCCCGCCAGGCTTGTTATTGTTGGATGGTTTGTTAACCAAAGGATCTTGAATTGTTTTGACATTTAATGCCGAACTTCCCCGGGCATTAAAGTTATTTCCACCTGAACCAAAAATAGTTTTAGGGGCCGAAATCAGTAAATTGGTACGTTTATTTTGAGCTTCATTAACGTCGAAAGTTAAATTGTTCCCATTACTGTTACTGTTACTATTGTAACGATAAGTCTCGTCTTTATAGCTACTGGCATGAGACCTTAAAGAAGAACTATTTTTGCCTGTAATGGCAGGTTTTCCGGATGGAGGTATTCCTCCCGGTGTAAAAGTAGTTCTACTACCGGCAGTAAAAGCAAGCATTAACTGATTTTGATTTTTATGACTACTACCTGCAGTGACTTGATTATTATTGGGGGCCTTCGGCGGTAGTAACTTATCATTTTTTATTTGCGCTGATTGATTACTGCCGGAAACAACGGTTGATAGCGCGCTATCTGTTTTGTTGGCGGAAGGCGTATTGGCGACTATTCCATTTTTCAGCGTAACTGGCTGTTCATCCAATAAAAGGCTGTCTTTCTTATTTAAAGCTACGCCATTTGCAGTCAAAGAATCGGCGACGCTATCCCTGGAGGAACTATCTATATTTAAGGTAATGTGTTTTTTAACCTTATAGCTTTGGGTTTTATGATTGTGATCTTTTATTTCTTTTTTGGTTGTAACAACATAAGTTATCGCTGCTGCCGACAAAGAGATTAATAGTAATGAAAGCAACTTAAATCCCTTTGAACGCGAAGGGCCTTCCTCTCCATCCGCGCTACTAACCGGCATATGTTCATCAAGAACAGATTGCATTTCGAGCCAATCGCTTTGCTGATCGTCGTTTATCTGCAACTCATTTCTCTTCTTTTGCCAAAGTTTAAGGTATTTCAATGAATTTTTCATTTTGTTTTTTCACTCCTTTCCTTTGGCTGGTCATTGATTTTAAGGGGTGTTTCGAGCAGCGATTTTAATTTTCTTTTTGCCTCGGCTAAATGCCACCGGGACGTGCCTTCGCTTATATTTAGCTGTTCGCCTATTTCTTTATGTGTGAAACCATCTATTACCGATAAATTGAACACCATTTGCGTTGCCCGCGGTAATAACCTTATATTTTGCTGTATATCTTCGAAGTATAATTTCTCTAAAACCGACGGAGAGATAAAAAAATCATCCTCGTCTTTGCCAAGTGATACGGCTGAATTGAATTTTAGTTCCTTGCGGGAAAGATCGATCGAGGTGTAAATCATGATTTTTCTTATCCAGCCGCCTAACTCTCCTTTTTCATTATTGAAATTCTGAATAGATTGAAATACTTTCAAAAATCCACTGTTAAAGGCTTCTTTAGCCAGCTCTTTATCAGGCAAGTAGTTATAGCAAACACGTAGCATATCCGCATGGAATAGCTTATACAAGGCTTCCTGGGCTGTGCGCTCGTTATTAATACATCCTTTTACCAGCTTTTCTGCCTGTTTTTTAGATAGGTCCATTCAAAAAATTCATCCCCGGGTGACTTGAAAAAGCTCTTCGCACACTAATCCCAAAACGTTGGGTCAAAATCAAAATATTTTTTTCGTCAAAAATAAAACGAGCAGAATATACAGCTTTTAAGAGAGATCAGCCCCTGAAAACGGACTAAAGCTCTCTTAAAAGATCAATGTATCTGAAGTGTTACCTGCTGATTTGCTGAGGGGCAATTAATACACCTGATGTATAGGCCCAGCTAAAGGAAACTGACGTTGACGATACAATTATGCTCCCGGTGTATGTTGTGCCGTTTAAAGTAACATTAAGCGGGAAAGTACCAAGTGGAACATTGCCTGCCGGACTTTGTGTGAAACTGAGTTCTGTTGCGACCGGGTTTTGGCCAATAACACACGGTGTTGGCTGTATTACATCAAGAAAGTTAATAATGTAATTATTGTTAACAAGTTGGTAAGAAGCATGAAGCAGGCTGGTACCGCAATAGGAGTTTTTTGTATGAGCTTCGAAATAAAGATAACTTGAATCGGCAGTTGGGCTTTTATAAAAATGAGGCACCAGGGTAATTTCGTCGCCGGTTAACGGAGTAGTTGCATACTGAACAGGCGGGGTAGCAACCGTATCTGTGCTTTTTCCATTAAGGGCAGTTGGTTTAGTTGAAATTGGTTTGTTCGCAGTAGGTTGTACGCTTGATTTATTACACCCAGGTAAAACGAATAGCGAAAGGGTAATAAGGAGGATGACCAGGATTAAGCCAAAAATTGTTGTTTTCATTTTTTTGATTTTTAGATGTTATTAATCTGTTTATTGCATCATCGTATCAGGAATTAAAAACGTTGGGTTGGGAGATCGAATTAAAAACAAGAGTCAGGAGCCAAGATGCAAGATCCAAGATTTTAACCCTACTGCCTTGCTAAGATAAATGCTTTTTCCTGGCTCTTGATTCTTGTGTCTTGGTTCTTTTACGTAATTAAATCTAAATCTTTCTACCTTTACCTTCATGCACTTCTCTCACGAAATAGAAGAACGACTTGCGCAACTTCAGGAAAAATATGAAGCGATGGGCCAGGATATGGTTTCTTACCTTGATGGCTTATTACATGCCGATTTTTTGACCTATTGGGAATATATCCACCTGGATACCCTGTTAAGCCTGCAAAATCCTAAAACGCCTTTTCCCGATGAGGAGATATTTATAATTTATCACCAGATAACAGAACTGTATTTTAAACTGGTTTTGCACGAGTGCAAGCAAATCACTACGGCTCAACTCTTGACCGCTGAGTTTTTCATGACCCGTTTAAGACGCATAAACAGGTACTTTGAAGCGCTCACGCAGTCGTTCGAGATAATGGTTGAAGGGATGGATAAAGATCAGTTTTTAAAGTTTAGGATGTCGTTATTGCCGGCAAGCGGTTTTCAATCCGGCCAATACCGGATGATTGAGATATATGCCACGGATTTTATAAACCTGGTTGCCCGTGATAAACGCGAAGAGTTAAGAAGCGCAACCATTGAGGAACAATTTGAATACTTTTACTGGAAGTTTGGAGCGACAGAATTATCAACCGGTAAAAAGACCTTAACACTTAAACAATTCGAAAAGAAATATTCAAAAAGATTTATTGAACTTGGCAAGGCGAGTGTTACCCATAATTTTAACGCGCTTTACTCGAGATTTAAAGCCACAGGGCAATCGTCACCCGAACTTGAGAATGAATTGAAGCAGCTCGACGTTAATGTAAATGTTAACTGGCCGTTGTCGCATTATAAGTCGGCGGTACGCTACCTGAACCGGGAACCGGAAGAAATAAAAGCAACCGGCGGCACCAACTGGCAAAAGTATTTGCCCCCACGTTTTCAAAAACGCATTTTTTATCCTGGGTTGTGGAATGCAGAGGAAGTTGAGAATTGGGGTAAAGGGTGGGTGGAAAACGTTACTGGTAATGGTAAATTGCTATAAGTGTTTTTAAATCCAATTGACCATCTACCTACGGCTGATTAATAACTAATCATTATAATAGTAACGAAATTGTCAAAAAAACGTAGTAGTGAACTATCACCATTTAACTACGAGCCAAAAATTTCCTAACTTGCAATTTTCTGAATAAAATACAAAAAGCCATGACAGAGACGCTGGATATCAAGATCACCAAAACAAAAAAATCACGTTTACAGGAAACGGATTTTAACAATTTACCATTTGGACATACCTTCTCCGACCACATGTTTGTGGCCGATTATGTGGACGGTGAATGGAAAAATTTTGAAATTGTCCCTTACGGTGAAATTGGATTGAGTCCTGCTATTTCTGCTTTGCATTATGGTCAATCATTTTTCGAAGGCTTAAAAGCATACAAACATGCTGACGGGCAGGTATCTGTTTTCCGTCCTGATAAAAATGCTGCCCGCTTTAACAAATCGGCTCATCGCTTATGCATGCCCGAACTTCCTGAAGAAATATTTATCCAAAGTATAGCTGCAGTGGTTGACATTGACCGTGATTGGGTTCCGGCCAGATCACATCATTCTATGTACATCAGGCCGTTTATGTTCGCAACAGACGCTTTTTTAGGCGTTGCACCATCTAAAACTTATAAATATATGGTTTTAGTAGGACCAACCGGCCCGTATTTTAGTAAGGTTTTAAGAGTTAAGATAGAAACTTATTTTACCCGCGCTGCCGAAGGCGGTATGGGTTTTGCAAAATCATCCGGCAATTATGGCGGAGCTATGTTTCCAGCCAAAAAAGCGACTGAAGAAGGCTTTGACCAATTGATCTGGACCGACGCTAAAGACCATTTATATGTTGAGGAAATGGGTGCAGCTAATGTGATGTTTGTACTGGACGGTAAACTGATCACTCCTTCAACCCGCGATACTATTTTGGATGGCGTTACCCGCGATACTGTTTTAACATTGGCACGCGAATGGGGTATGCCCGTTGAAGAGCGTCGCGTATCGGTATCGGAAATAATTGAAGGCGCTAAAAACGGGAAACTAACCGACGCTTTTGGGGCAGGCACTGCAGCCACCATTGCACCGGTAGGATCGATAAGCCACAATGGTGAAGAATATTTTTTAAGCGACCCCAAAACCAGGGAGTTCTCTCAGAAAGTATTGAAGGAACTTGACGCTATCAAATATGGCTCTGTACCTGATACGCACGGGTGGAACTATATGGTTTAATTTTTTGAAGTTGGAAGTCAGATGTCAGTCTTTGGCCTTTGACTTCCGACGTAATATTACTCCACACTCACGGTCAGCCCTTCCTGCTGTAAAATCTTGCGGTATACCTCCACTTCGGTGAATGAACCTTCCAATACGGCGCATTTACCTTCATTATATACTTTCCAGGCAATTTTTTCGGCTTGTGATTCTGAGTAATCCAGGTATTTCATCATACAAAAAATTACATGATCAAAGGTATTTATATCATCGTTCCATAATATAAGGCGGTGCATTTCCTTGAGGCTTGCCATTATCTCTTCAAGGGTCAGTGTCTCTTCCTGTACTTCTGTTGGCATAAGTAACTGCAAATTTACTCAAAAACTATAATAAAGTAGTCAAAATTGTGTTCTATCCCAGCGAAACCGTTTACCAAAGAATTTATCACAACAAGGCTTAAACGTTTTATTTATGAAAATACCCCTATCCTATTTAATCTGTGCTTTTGCCGGGCAATTGCTATTAATCAATATAAGCAACGCACAAACAAATAAATCAGGTACAAATACTCTGCAGGCCCCTCCAACAAACATCGCGATTGACGGTGACGTGAAAAAATGGGGAGACAGCTTGCGTTATTACAATACCGAAAAACATATTAATTATTCTATCGCCAATGATCAGGATAATGTTTACATGGCAATACGCATCACCGATCGTTTAGATCAGAGGAAAATAATAAAATCGGGCATCACCTTCTCTGTTGATCCTAAAGGCAAGAAAAAGGAAACTTTTAGTATTACCTTCCCACTAAATGTGCAGGGCGGCGCGCCCGCTTTACCTTCACCAAAGGCAGAAGATGGTGAAGTTACCAAACAAGACCGGGAAGAGTTGATGCGTGAACGCATAACCACTTTAAGAGGAATTAAAGTGGTTGGATTTAAGGATATTGAAGATGATATGATTACCACATCAAACACTTACGGTATAAAGACAGCCATAAACTACGACGACGATGGCAATCTCGTTTGTGAAGCGGCTATACCATTAAAGTTTTTTCATTCCGATGATCCTGCAAAAAACGAATGGGCATTTAATTTTAAAATTAACGGCATTACAAAATCACCCGCAACCCACGGTCAGGACCAGGGTGGAGAAGGCGGCGGGCATAGCGGTAGAGGGGGTGGTATGGGCGGAATGGGTGGCGGCGGCCATGGCGGTGGCAGAGGCGGTCATAGTGGCGGTACTCACAACCAAATATTTGAGGGAGATACCAAAGACGAGCTCTCTAAATCGGAAGATTTTTGGGAGAAGTTTTATTTGGCGAAATGAATTGGTAATTGGTGAGTTGTAAATGGTGAGTGAGTAGTAGCCAGCTGACGATTCACTGC
This sequence comes from Mucilaginibacter sp., assembly GCA_036498965.1. GTDB lineage: Bacteria > Bacteroidota > Bacteroidia > Sphingobacteriales > Sphingobacteriaceae > Mucilaginibacter. Next base: position 14,597 of record DASYEP010000133.1, on the reverse strand, counting down.
TCACTACTCACCTACTCATTATTCCACTTTATAACGGTACACCTGCCGGCCTAAATTACCTTCAGCGTCGATACCTTCTATAACTACACGATAGGTTCCCTTGGTATCGGCGTTAAAATAGTCAAATGAGGCTTTGCCGTCTTTATCTGTTACTATGTTGGGATTCCAATAAATCGTGGTTCGACGATCCGGAGTTTTTATGTCGGTTGCCGGGTTGCTATATTTTGGAGCGTAAAAAGTGCGCGACTTACTAAAGCCCTCAAATTGATAAGTTATCAAGCCGGCCGGCGTTTCACTTGTGACAAAACTCCCTTCAGTACCTCTTTTAGTGGTAATTATCAATGCGCCCCCCGATGCATTCGAACCATAAACAGCTAAATTACCGCCGCTTATCAGTTCTTCAATACTATATATGTCATTTGGGTTTAAATCGTTTAATTGATTACCAGGTATAACATTGCCATCTACAACTAAAACCATTGCAAGCGGACCGTTGGCGATGCGGGTTGACTGCCGGGAATTGTATGGTGTGCCGTCCTGCCCAAACCGTACACCAAAAAGCTTTCCTCTCAAACAATCCGAAAGTGTTGTACAACCGTCTAACCTGTCACCCATTAGCACCTGGTCGGCATTGCCGGCTCCATTGAGATTGTCAGAATGAGCTACAATGTTATTTATTTTGGATCCTTTAATTTTCACCTCTTTAAGCTTAACTGTCGAAGCCGTATCAGTACCCGCATACCGTTTGGTTGTTATTATCAGCAAAGACGGATCGATCATCCGAATACTTTCCACGTCTTTTGGGGAATAATCAATATCTTCTACCCGAGCCCGAAAGCCATCAATTATAATCTGGACCGGTTTAAAATCGTAATATAACGTTCTGCCATTGTAGCTTATACCGGGAATAACTGCTCTCAAACCTTCTTTTATATCAGCGAATTCCCTGGAGAGCTTCTGCATATTGGCATCATACTCAGATCGGGCTCCGTTATCATTGTAGATGTCTGGCCTGGCTATTTTTCTCGCCTTTATAACTACATCTTTCAGCGAGATTCCATTTTTTAGAGAATCTTTTCTTTTTTCCTCCTGACTATCGTCATAATTTCTTTGCAATACTGCAATTAACTCAGGGGGCATTCCTGTAGCATAGTCCTGTGTTTTTGTTTTTGATACCGCAGGATAATCTTTTTCTTTTAGATAAATGGCAACATTGCTGCCGTTATTTTGCTTCTTCGCCCGCAGCACGATCTTTGCCGAATCTGACAGGTATAAATCGGTAATTTTAAAATTACCGTTTTCATCTGTCGTTGTGTCCTTCTCTAAATTTTCTTTAGTAGAGAAAAGCAAAATTTTTCCCTTTGGTACTACTTTACCCGATGGCGTTTTTAAAGTCCCCTCCATTTCCAGGGATCTTTCGGGCTGGTAAGCTATTGGCATTTCTTTGTCGCCAAGTACCTGTTTCCATTCAAACCTGCGGTAACCCTGCGTAAGCATCAAAATATCAAGGTCGGCCTTTGTTTGGTCGTTTGGATTCTCAAAATAATAATTGGGCTTTTCGATATATCCTCTTAAATCGGATGTTAGCAGCAAGTTGTTAATGATGGTACTTTCAGCAGCACCATCAACCCCTACCCTGCTTTCATTTATTACCGCGGCAGAAAAGTCACCCAAAATCGGTCTACCGTCATTGTTTTTTACGTCCAGGCTAATAGTTACGTGTTGCCTGGTGGTATAGTTGACCACCGGCGAAATTATATTCAGCTTCAGTGTGTCCGGGTTTTGTATAAAGGCGATTCTTTCAGCTATCGGCTCTCCCGTTTGTGAGAAAAGCGTAAACTGAACAATACCAGAGGGAAAGCGGCTTTTTTCTATTCCGGCTATAAATACAGGGTTTGCCAGCTTGCCGCCCGATGTATAATAAACTTTTCCCTGGCATTGACCAACCAGAAAAAATGAAGCATTTTTTTGTGCTTCAAACAATTTATTGCTGGCAACAACCTTTACATAAATGCTGTCCGCACCGCTATTATTTACCCCCAGCGTAAACCCTTCTTCTGCTACTTCAGGTAAATTGACTGTAAAAACTGAACTATCGGCTGCTGTAACCTTTACCTTATAAGTTTTACCTTGCTCAGGTGTTATCGCAAATACACCCATACCCAAATGTTGTGTGTTAAATTCGGCAATATCATTACCTTCACTATCGGTTACAACTCCCTTTATGTCTTCCCCAAGGCCGCTTGCATTAACTGCTTTGACAGCGACTTTTGACCGCACTTCGTTGACGAGGGATCCCCCTTCAGGGAAAAACTGTATGTCAGGATTTATGGACGGGCCCTTTTTTACAGGGTTTAGTGCTAATTGAAAGCCGCCTATCCTTATAGGCTGATTAAAAAAATATCCTGATCCGGCATTACGCATCCAGTTAGTATACGCCCGCAAATGATAAAGTCCTGGCCTGTAATTACGAGATAACGTTATATTACCCCAGGCAAGACCCGAATGCAATTGCAGCGTAAGCCGCTTTACTACGCTATCTTTGTCATTGATCAATTCAGTATACAGCACTCCACTTAGCTCCGATAGCTGGTGATATTGACCAGCCACCGTATAGGCTTTAAACCATAAGGTATCGCCCATATTATAACGGGGTTTATCTAAATGAAGGTATACCTTTTCATTGGGATGGTCCGTCGAAAAAGTTTCCAGTTTGGTGGTTGCATTAGATAATACGGTTAAATTATCCGATGTAAATCCATTTTGCGGCGGTTCATAGTCCAAAGGCAATAGCTCTGCCACCCTATTTTTAAGCCAGGCCCCATTAACCGCTATACTGCCAGGTTCAATTATCGCACCGTTATTATCAAAAAAAACAAACGGTTTCTTAAAGCTTACTAGAGTTGTGCTGCGGTTATAAGGATCGTCCAAATTATCAACCGAGCCTTTTTTGGGGAAATGATGGTTTTTGTTGTAGGTGATAAGCAAATTGTCATTGTCGCAGCCCAACGCGTATATTCCCGGCTGCTGTGCGGAGAATATAATATCATTTTGGCTAAGCGGATAATCCATTAAGGTGTTAACCAATTTTGGCATTTGCGATTTTGCGACCCAAAATGCCAGTGAATCACGTGATATTTTATTGCCGGATTTTAAGTTAATACTTTTAAAAAATTTAATTTTAGCATTTATCAAACTATCGGGAGGTCGTTGCGGGTTTTGATATGTAGCCAATTGCAACGTTCTAAACCCTTCTTCCTCTATCCGGTTACTTTGCGCGGAGCGTAAAAAATGCATTTCTGAACCTTTATATGTTTCGTCGCGTTTTTTTCGCCAACGGGCATCCATCGATGTAGTTCCTTTTAAGTTTTCAAATGAAAAAGATCCTTCGTAATGAATTTTTCCCGATTTAAAATTTTTGATAAAACTGGTTAAAAGGTACTTTATTTTATACCCTAAGTCAGGATTCTCAATTTCCAAAAAATCATATGAAGACGAGGTGAGTATTTTGGTAGTGTCATTATATTCCAAATCAAGCAATTCAGGATTTAATATTTTGCAATCTTCAGCCAGATCCGAAGTTCCCAAAAACTCTTTTTTAAATAATGCATAGTTTCTATCCCAATTGAGATCTATTTTGGGTTTTATTTTTACTTCACTGAGAGATATTGTTTTGGGAAGCAACTCGATATCGGGCAATTTGATATCGATATTATCAATTGTAATGGTTTGATGATAAGTTTCGAAACCAATACTTGACACTACCATTTCATATTTACCCGTTTTTAACGGACCTAATGTAAAAATGCCATCACCTGAGGTTTTACTCCCCGCGGTTGTATTGTTAAAAAACACACTTGCATTACTTAGTGGCTTTTTGTCGGCCTGATTCAATATCCTTCCTGATATTGTTGATTGGGCCAAAGTAGCCAGCGGCAGCAAAAAGAGAAAATGGATAAAGTGCTTTATATTCACAGAAATCAAGGTTGGGTATTTAGTAGACAAGGTTTGGTTGAATAAGTTTAATAGTGCAAAATAATAAAATTATTCAATTTTATATCTATATACCTTTCTGCCTAATTTACCTTCGCTGTCAATACCTTCAATCACAACTCTGTAGCTCCCTTTGGCATCAGCGTTAAAATACTCAAATGAGGCTTTGCCGTCTTTATCAGTTACGATGTTTGGTTTCCAGTATATGGTAGTGCGTAAATCGGGCACCTGTGTATTTGTTTTGGGATTATCATACTGCGGCGAGTAAAACACACGAGCTTTATAATAACCTTTAGGGTTGTAAGTTATAATCCCCGGTGCATATCGTGTAACGCTATAATTTGCTTCGCCTCTTTTTGTAGTTATTATTAAAACGCCGCCGCCGCCCTGACCGCCGTAAATGGAAGTGTATTCAATGTTACGCAAAACTTCAATGCTTGCAATATCATTGGCATTAATCGTATTCAACATATCAGTATCGGCATGTAAGCCATCAATGATCACGTTCATTGGAATGTGTAAACTCCGGGTTAAGTAAGGTGTTCCATTCCGAAAAACCACGCCCGATAGTCTACCGGCCAAGCAATCCGAAATCTGGGCACACCCTGATGCAATATTGTCGCCACTTAAAACCTGGTCAGCATTACCAGGCCCATTCAAATTACTTGAGTGTTCGGCAGGGTTAATTTTTTTCGCTTTTATCTCAACCTCTTTCAGCAAAATGGAATTATTAGTTAAGCCATATTTAAGTTGCCCTGCGTACCAGTTTTTACTATTCTGCAAAAACAACGAATGTCCGTCGGTTATATTTATAACCAAATCCGGAGCATTTTTATCGGGGCCAACTTTTTGAGGAACGATGTCGTCCAGTTCAATTTGAACGTTTTTACGATCCTTTACCGTCCGTGCCTGTATCACAAATTTCACACTGTCCTTAAAGACCAAATTTTTGAACGAAAAACGCCCCTCATTATCCGATACCGTATCTAAAATAAAGAGCCCTCCGGTTGATGAAAACAGCGTAATTTTGCCATTCGCGACCGGTTTCCCCCATAATGTTTTTAAATGCCCCGATATTTGCAGCGACCTTTCAGCCGGATAGGCAGGCGGAGTAAAACTGTCACTCAATACATGTCGCCACTCAAAACGGTGATAGCCCTGCGTAAGCATCAACACATCCAGATCAGATTGCGTTTTCTTATTTATTTCTGAAAAATAATAACCGGCTTTTTCCACATAGCCTCGTAGGTCTGACGTTAATAGCAGGCTAGACAATATGGAATTTTCGGCGTTTTCGCCCACTGGAATTTTAGTTTCATCAGTAACCGCAACAGAAAAACTTCCCACTGTTGGTTTATCAGTGGCATCCTTAGCATTTAACTCAATTCTCGTTTTTTCCCGCGGCGAGAAACTCTGTTTTTCAGTTGTTACATCCAGTTTAAGCTGATCGTTATTTTGAATAAATACCAAACGCTCGTTTAAAGGCTCACCTGCCGCAGAAAATAGTGTAAACTGGGCGACTCCCGATGGAAATTTACTTTTTGGTATGGCAGCGGTAAAAGATTTGCTGCCTGGTTTGCTTTTACCGGCATAAAAAATAACACCACCGCATTGTCCTACCAAACTCATCTCACCATTTTGCGAAGCGCTCTTCCTGACAGCCTCTCCCGGCAGCACTTTTATGCTTATAATATCTGCCTGGGAATTATCAATACTTAATGCATAACCATTGTCGCTGGTTGCGGGTAGTTGTACGTTATTCTGCGATCCATCGGCATAAGTTATAGCGGCTTTGTATGTTTTACCGCTCTCGGGCGTAAGGTCAAATACGCCCATACCCAGGTGTGTGCTGCTAAATGTCGCCACCTGGTTGTCGTTATTATCGGTTATAATCCCTTTTATATCAGCACCCAGACCGTCGGCACTCACTGCTTTAAAAGCAATTTTAGCGTTATCCCCATTTATCAAGTTACCGCCTTCAGGAAAAAACTGCACGTCCACTTTATCCGACGCAGCTTTTATCAATATTGATTTTGTAACGATTTTTTTGTTTGGGAGCCTGAGATCGGTAACTATTCTACCCGACGTTAATTGGCCAGGCATGCTATCCATAAAATTAATGTTCAAAACGCCCTTGCCGTCGGTTTGCCCATGCCCCTTAGCAATGATTTTTGAACCCAATGTTATTTCATAGCCGACGGTATTTTCTGCGTAAGGTCTTCCATTCAAATCGGCATAGGCGATAGCGGCATTTACTTTCCGGCCGCCTTCTTGCATACTATTATAAGTATAAGTTGTATTGGTAAAAACGTTGTTTGATATAGAATTTATGATGGTGAAAGTTTTATCAAAAAAATACGCTTCACCCTCGTTCCGCATCCAGTTTGTGTAGGCTCGTATACGGTAGTTTCCTTCTTTAAGCGAATCAGATAAGATAAAATCGCCCCAGGTGAGACCATTTGTAACCGGTAACTTAACACTTTGCTTAACAGAATCCTTTTCGTTAATCAACTCAACGTTAAGCACGCAGCTTATAGTCGATAACCGGTGTTCGCTGCCTGCAGTTACATAAGCCTTAAACCAAATGTCGTCTCCAATGGCATAGTAGGGCTTGTCCAGCTGAAGGTAAACTTTCTCGATTGGATGGCTTGAAAACCATTTGTTAAATTGTTCAACAATTTTATTAATGGGATCATCATCAATTTTGATAAATGATGATAAAATGATGACCAGGGCAACTGAATACAGCCCTGCAATTATCCGCTTATAGCACATAGGGGTAAATAAAGTCCAATTTAAACAAAAAGTAGAAGCGGCTGGGTAACAACTATGTTAAAGAGCACTTTTGAATATTTTTTGCTGAAAGAATATTATAGTGAGAAAGTCGGGAAAGTCCGGAAGTCGGAGAGTCCGAAAGATTGTGCTGTGGGCATAAAATTATTCAGAACTATTTTTCTTTTGAGTCGTGTCTTTCTTCCTTTCGGACTTTACTGACTTTCGGACTTTTCCGACTTAAAATCAAAACTTATTCTTCCACATCATGCTTTCAACTGGCCGGGTCGAGGGGGTGTTATACTTGGCTCCATCTTTTGTGTTGTAGAAGGTTTCAATTTCGCCTTCAACAACAAAATAAATCAGCTGACCTATGGGCATACCGGCGTAAACTTTAACGGGTTGGGCGCATGATATTTCAAGTGTCCAGGTGTTGCAGAAACCCACGTCGCCTTTTCCGGCGGTGGCATGTATATCAATTCCCAGTCGTCCCGTACTCGATTTTCCTTCCAAAAAAGGGACATGCTGGTGTGTTTCGGTATACTCCATAGTCACACCAAGATATAAGGTATTGGGCTGCAAGATAAAGCCATCCCGTGGTATCTCAAAAGCATCAATCTCGTTATGCAGTTTAGCATCCAGTACACGATTACGATAAGTTGCCAGGTGTTTCCCCAGGTGCACATCGTAGGAATTGGTACCCAGGCATTCGGGCCTGAATGGTTCAATGATAATATTACCGCTCTCAATTTCCTCTAAAATGCGCTTATCTGATAATATCATAATTTCTGATGTGGGGTGCTAAATTAGGATTAATCGGAACGTAAGGCAACAGCGTATTTTTAACAAAAGTTTTTGGGGAATGTGGAAAGAAAGATGAAATTACCTGTTTGCCTTACTGTATAGGCATTACAGGATTTACTCACAAATCTGTATAGCTATTTCAGGACGGGTCAATTTCAGGACGGGTCAGGGTGCTGAAACAAGTTGTAGCATGACTTTGTGTTTTTAAAAACGATTTCCCTGTCTTTTAAATCAGTCTTAAGGAAGTCCTTTTCAGTATAGCCGTTATTAGCATATAAAATCCTAAATTCGTTTATCATGACAAACGACCGCCGTATTTTCCTGAAACAGGCCGCAACGCTCGCCGGTGCCTTTTCTGTTAATAGTCTTTTTAACCAGGCACACGCTGCCGACTGGCAAAAGGCGTCTCAAAAAGTTAACCATTTAAGCCCAAAACAAATAGCCGGAGACGAAGATTACTGGAGTGTTATCCAGCGTGCTTATTCAGTCAATTCCAATATCATCAACTTAAATAACGGCGGCGTCTCGCCATCACCAATAGTGGTGCAGCAGGCAGTTGAACGATATAATCTGCTGGCTAATGAAGGGCCATCGTATTTTATGTGGCGCATACTTGACCAGGGCCGCGAACCATTGCGGGAAAAACTTGCAAACCTTGCGGGTGTGTCTCCCGAGGAGATTGCTATTAACCGGAACGCCACAGAAGCACTCAATACAATAATCTTTGGACTTGACTTAAAAACTGGCGACGAGGTAATCGGCACAAAACAGGACTACCCGCACATGATAGGCGCGTACAAACAAAGAGCATTGCGTGATGGAATTGTTTATAAGCAGTTGAGTTTTGATTTCCCGATTGAAAACGATGAGCAAATTGTTAAAGCCTATGAAGATGCCATCACCAGCAAAACAAAACTGGTGCACGTTACTCACATGATAAACTGGGTTGGGCAGATAATGCCGGTTAAAAAGATTTGTGATATGGCACATACAAAAGGCATTGAAGTGATGGTAGACGGAGCGCATTCTTTTGGTTTGATGGATTTTAAAATCCCCGATTTACATTGCGATTATTTTGGTACCAGCCTCCATAAATTTCTTTCGGCACCCATAGGGAGCGGGATGATGTGGATCAGCAAGGACAAAATAGCAAAGATATTGCCTTTGTTTGGCGATGATAAACCGCACAGCGGCGATATCCGGAAATTTGAAAATTTAGGGACGCGCAGTTTCCCGATTGAGCAGGGAATTGGTGAAGCTATTAATTTTCAGGAAGGTATTGGTAACAAACGAAAGGAAGAGCGGATACGGTATCTTAAAAATTACTGGGCATCAAAAGTTCAGCAAATTCCGAAAGTTAAACTTCATACATCGCTGGACGCAAAATATTCATGCGCTATTTGCGGGGTAAGCATTGGCGGCATGACACCGGGCGAACTTGATACCGCACTTTTCAGCAAGTATAAAATTCACACGGTTGGCATAGTTTGGGAAAATATCAGCTGCGTAAGGGTAACGCCGCATGTTTACACAACACTTCCCGATCTTGACAAATTAGTGAGAGCCATTGAAGAAATAGCATCAAAAAAGTAAGGCTATCTTTTAAATAATCGTGAATCAAATTCAAAAGGCTCTGCCGAAGTTATTTTTAGCCTGCTAAAATCGTGATGTGCTGGATTGATGATATAATTATAATCGCCTGGGACTGTCGCTGATGGTACCTCTAAAATTAAATGAGTGTTGCTTTTCAAAAAATCATCGCCAATATATTGGGTCGTCTTTACTATTGGATTACTGTTCCAGTTGGCGGGTAGATTAGCAATATTGACTTTGGATATACTTAGTCCATCGGGTATTTCAATTGCTATCATATAGTAATTGATCGGCATAATACCCAGTGGAACGTGAACCGCAACTTCGAGCACAGCCAGTGCACGTGAGCATGCTGTATATAAAGCAGGTAAGCCTTTATTGTTCCAGCGGCCGCCATTCATTTCCGCGCCCCTGCCCGACAGATCGTTAATATGGGCTTGCTTACAAAGCCGGTAAACTGTCATGCAAAAATACCATGTTCAATCCGGCCCAGTTCATTGTAAACCATTGTGATACCGAAAGATGTATCAAGAAGATCTTTGGGTTTGATGCCTCCCAGGGCTACACTTTTCGTATCCATCCAGGTGTAAAAGTTATCTGCAATTCCAAAAACATCTATACCCTTTCTATAAAGCAATTCAATGATGATAATTTTTTCGGAATAAATTGGGTCAAATGTCTTTCCCTCCTTTTTATAACGCTGCATGGTGCGCTCCGAAAGATGAAGGTAATCGGCCCATTCCTGCAAACCCAGGTGGATCTGATCGGAAAGCCGGGTAAAATAATTGAATGACACACCTTCTCTAACCCTATTGGCTAAATTGATCTCGTCGTCATCAACAATTTCATAATTTTTAACCTTGTTCATACATTTACCTAATTGTCTATAAATTTACGACACTTGTCTTGGATAAACAAATTTATTTCTGTAATTGTTTCATTACCATCGGTTCAAGTAAGCTCATCCAAATCGAATACATTTCGCCTGAGGGATGAAGCCCGTCTGTTGCAGTCAGCGCGGGATTTTTGGCAGCGGTTCGCGATACCGGGGTGATGTCTAAATAATTAACACCGGCTTTTAAACTGATAGCTTTGTTAATAGCATTGAACTGGTCTATTTCTGGGCCAATTACATTGTCTCTGCCACCACCAAAAGGCGTAACACCATAATCCGGAATTGATAAGACAAAAACCCGGTTGAGATCGCCATTAACAAAGTTCATCGCTGTGTTTAATACCTGCGCAAATTTTATAATGTAATTACTTTGGCTCAGTCCCTGGTATTGATCGTTAACCCCTATGAGTAAAGTTACAAAGCTGAATTTTTTATTAGTAATACCACTCTTGGAAATGGCATCAATTAAATTGTCTGTTGTCCATCCGGTAGTCGCTATTATTGTTGGCAACTGGGCATGAAACCCGTTACTGTTTAATAAACCGGTAAGCTGATATGGATAAGATTCGTATTGAGGAACAGATTCGCCAATGGTATAAGAGTCTCCTAAAGCAAGGTAACTAACCGTATCCGCAGTCATTGTTGTGGTTTTGTTAATTGTTGTACTTTTTATATCCGCGCTTTTGGTACATGCTGAAGTGAAGTTAGTGTAATTAATATAATTTGTAATGTTTTCATAATAGCTCCATATTGAACAATACGGAAATATGATGCTTTAAGATTTTTTTAACTTCATTAATATCAACTTCTTTTCCAAGCTCTCTTTGCATGGAGGTTACATCCTTGTCGTCGATCCCACACGGAACAATATTTTTAAAATAATCCAGGTTAGTATTTATGTTAAACGCAAGGCCATGCATGGTAACCCACCTGCTGCAGCGTACCCCGAGTGCACATATTTTACGAGCGCGTTCGTTATCAGCATCAAACCAAACGCCGGTATAACCGGGGTATCTTCCTGCATTTAAGCCAAAGTGAGCCAGCGTTAATATCACCGCGTCTTCCAGGGTGCGCAGGTAAAGATGTATGTCGGTAAAAAAATTATCAAGATCAAGAATAGGATAACATACAATTTGTCCCGGCCCATGATAAGTGATATCCCCACCACGATTAATGGGGTAATAAGCAGCATTTTTTTCTTTCAGGCCCTTTTCATCCAAAAGCAAGTGTTCAGGTTTGCCGCTTTTGCCCAGGGTATATACATGTGGGTGTTCACAAAAAATCAGATAATTTGGGGTTTGTTGATAATCGTGATTTTCGTCTCCTTCGGTTCCTGTTTGCTGGTTGCGTATTTTTATTTTCAGGTTAACAGTATCAGCAAATATAGCCTCTTGTTTGTCCCAGGCTTCCTTATAATCAATCAGACCCCAATCATCAAAAAATACCTGTTTGTTCTTCATAACCTCATCCCTTTACATATCCAACCATATAATCTTCATATTGAAGATATCCAACATCGTATTTAATATTTGTTCCCTCTTTATTTAAATGTGCTGTTATATAACCGTGCCCTTCAAATTCGAAAGGCTCCAATGTGATATTATCTGCAAAGGATACCTCTTTTTGTCCATAACATTTATAAACCGCCTCTTTGGCACACCAGCAAACATATAACTGTTGTATTCTGTGCGCGTTACCAATAAAAGCCATCTCGTCCTTCTTGATAAACTTGTGGGCAATACGTTCAACTTTTTCTTTAACCTGTTCAATATCAATCCCAACAGGCTCTTTACTAATCATTACCGCTGCATAGTCGAAAGAATGACTTAATGATATATGGTAAGGAAGGTTTACCAGGTAGGGTTTGCCGTGCGCATCAACTTTACAGTCGATGTACTCATCGGTACGTAGCATTTTACGCAGCAGCACCCGCGTACCTAACCAATGAAGGCTCCGTTTGCCTGCACTGAGTTTCTCGTAGTAGGCTTTTTCGTGCCCATCTAACTGCAACTGGTTGTATAACTCGTCAGCTTCTTCTTCAATTCGCCAAATAGCAAATTCTGTATCATCATCAACCTGCTTTCTGTATGCTATAGCCATAAAAGTAAAAATGCAAAAGGGATGACAAACTTATATCAAATTAACTTAAATTGTATCGCTTTTTATCAATTATAAAAACCATTTTTTTAATAATGTTATGCTAACCGAAAAATTTACGTCTGCAGACGTCAAGCTTTACAATAAGCAGGGATATATTATTGTAAAACAGTTTTGTACTACGGAGGAGGTAAATAAATTATATCGAACTGCTGTTGATGATAACGCTATGAAAAACAATGCGTTGGATCTTAACGATCAAAGCGGAAAAAAAACCCGCCTTTCCTTGTGGTTTACTCCCGGTAACGATGTTTTTGGATACCTCACCCGAAGCGAAAAGATGATCAGTCCGGTAAAACAGCTGCTTGGTGAAGATGCACCTGTCTGTCATTTTCACTCTAAACTGATGCAAAAGGAACCTAAGGTTGGGGGTGCCTGGGAATGGCACCAGGATTACGGCTACTGGTACAAAAACCAGTTTATGTTTCCTGATGAATTGATCAGCGTTATGGTAGCGCTTACTGCAGCCAATAAAGAGAACGGCTGTTTGCAGGTAATAAAAGGCTCGCATAAATTGGGGCGGGTTAATCATGGTTTTTCGGGAGAGCAAGTTGGTGCAGATATGCAAATGGTAAACAATGCTTTAAAAACAATGGAACTGATATATGTTGAACTGGAACCCGGCGATGCCCTGATCTTCCATAGCAACCTGCTTCATAGGTCTGAAGCAAATCTTTCTGATCAACCCCGCTGGTCGTTGATTTCCTGCTATAACCTGCAATCAAACCTGGCATATAATGAAACATCCACCTCATGGAAAGTACCGGTAGACATTGTCCCGGATAACGCCATACTGGATTGGGAGGCGGATTCCTTATCAAACGCCGACTTTCTAAAAAAAGAAAACGACCCTGCCCTTAAAGAAACAGGATGGGAGAATGTTTGATTTAATAATTTCGGATAGTTTTAAATTTGTATAAACTTATAACAACTACAACTTTTACAACCTTTAATAACTAATTATAACCAAAATGAACATCGCGATGTTAGGTTCGGGTTTTATCGCCCGGTTTTACGCTGATTCTTTACAGGCTCAGCGTGCAAAAGATAAGTTGATCAGCGTTTATTCCCGAAATATTGATAAGGCTAAAAAGTTTGCTGACGACTACAAGCTCGGCTTTTTTTCGGATAATATGGATGCGGTAGTCAGCCGGAAAGATGTGGATGTGGTGGTTATTTCCTTGCCCAACAACCTGCACGAAGCTGCTGTGGCTGCCTGTGCAAAAGCCGGCAAACATGTTTTGTGCACGAAACCGCTGGGCCGTAATGCCGAAGAGGCAAAACGCATGCTCGATATCGTAGAAAAGGCCGGAATTATGGGGGGCTACCTGGAAGACCTGTGTTATACTCCTAAGTTCCTTAAGTCAATGAAGAGTATAAAGGACGGGAATATTGGTAAAGTATTATGGGCAAAATCGCGCGAGGCACACCCCGGACCGCATAGTGACTGGTTTTGGGATGGCGAACAATCGGGAGGTGGGGCAATGGTCGACTTAGGCTGTCATTGTGTTGAAATTGCCCGCAATTATATCGGGAAGGAAATTAGACCACTCGAAGTAATGTGCTGGGCGGCCACCCAGGTGCATCCTATCGCAGCCGAAGATAGCGCCATCGGTCTGGTAAAATACGCCAATGGGGCGATGGGTCAGTTTGAAGTAAGCTGGTGTTTTCGGGGCGGAATGGACCTTCGCGATGAGGTGATGGGGACGGAAGGCACCATTTGGCTTAATAATTTTTTACGCACTGGTTTCGAAATGTTCAGTACCGGCAAAGGTGGCTATGTAGCCGAAAAAGCGGAAAGCAACAGCGGCTGGCTATTCCCTGTGGGTGATGAAATACATGAGTTAGGCTACACCAATATGTTTACCGATATGTTTAACGCCATCGAAAACAAAACCGAGCCATTGGAGACATTTTATGATGGCTATATTGTAAATGCGATACTCGATGCTGCCTACGCTTCGGCAAAAAGCGGAAGATGGGAAGCGGTTCAAATAGAAGGCTGGCGCGGCAACGAAACAGAGATACATGCCTCAAACTTTGTATCGTACGATAAAGATCACCACCTGATTAAAAGAGAGATATTACCTAACGGCGAACACAAGCTTATACTAAAGCATAAGGTTACCGGTGAAGTGAAAGTAAGGACGGTAGGGGAATAACATGCCGCATTAGGAAATAGCTTTTGAATTTATAACCGCTTTTGTATTAGCTGAAGATAAATTAAAAATTAAAAAGAATAGTCATGCCGATTACTATGACACTACCAAATGTTTTTGCCAGGATATTTTATTTTTCATGAATATTTCAGGGTTAAATAAGGTGTTTGATTGAATGAGTTTAAAGGCGAGTTTCAGCAAGATGTTTTTGATGTTGTTTAGGA
>DASYEP010000132.1:0-24847 GCA_036498965.1 Mucilaginibacter sp. | reverse complement strand
CATTCACCATTCACCATTCACCATTCACCATTCACCATTCACCATTCACCATTCACCATTCACCATTCACCATTCACCATTCACCATTCCCCTACTGATATTGAATATAAATCGGTATAGGTTTCAACTCTAAAATCTCTTTTTTGGTTAACAAGCGGTTAGGCGCCTTTTGAACATCATTTTTATAAAACAATTTAAAGCCGGTGAATTGAACCGGCTCTTTTGCTATAAAATAACGATAGCTGCCCTTTTTCAAATCAGGATCGCCCCAGCCATCCATATCCATCACAAATTGAACTTCGCGATGTAATTTGATATTTTGATAGTTGGTTACCATCTTTTGGGTAAAGCGGTGCAGCACGAATATCTTAGGAGAGAGGTTATATTTTTTAACCAGTGATGCCAGGTACCCGGTAACATAATTAACGTCCTCAGCATCAAAGGTGCCGATTCGTTTACCGGGAATGCTGCCCTCTTTCATCGAAAACTCTGGGTCGATGCCAAGGTGTACGTCAGGCATTTTTAAATATTTTTCCAGCATGGGAATCTCTTTTTCTACCGTGCTGAAACCAACCTGCACATCTAAAAAAAGCAACCCGTTAACTGACCGCGCCATGTGTAGCGCGCTATCGATCTGTTTGAAAGGCATGCGCAGGTTGTGTAAACCGTCCTTGCCTGCATACGCTTGCGCTGTAACGCAAATATAATGTAAGGCAGGTTTTACCGGCGTTGAGGTATCCGCTTTTTCCCATGCCTTTACCTCGTCTTTTAGTTTTGCGAGCATGATTTTGGGCGGATATTGGCCCAGTACGCCCATGTTTTTTGAATACATATTGCCGTAATAAGCTACCACACGGTAAAAAGGCAAAATAGCACCGGGCAATGGGCGCGGCGCATTTTTTACAGGCCATTTTTTTGTTTTATCGCCATTGGCCAGCTTCCGCATCAGCGAATCATACTTCGCTGTATCGAGGGTTTTTAGCGTTGTGTCCTTGAATTTTAAATGGTTATTATTTTTTGCAGAAGCTGTTATGGAACTCAATAACAAGACGGAAATCGCCAGGAGGTAAGCGTATTTGGTGTTTCTCAAAATGAATGATTTATAATGTTGTTGGATTTATTTAAAATATTCTGGTTATCGCAAAGCTAAAAAAAATTACCTTTTGCCTTTAACCTTTCGCCTTTTACCTCTTCTCACTCAATGCTCTTCCCCTTCATCGCAACGCTGATTGCCTGGTCCATCAGCCGTTCAGCAAAAGGCCGGGTAAATTCATTTAATTCATCAATGGCTTTATGGATTAAATCCTTATCGCCACTGGTAAGCGCGTTTTTTAACGCGCCGATATATTGGAGGGTTTCGCTTATTTCGGTTATAGATAAAAAATCGTTATTCTTTTGTATAAATCGCTCAACGGTGTAAATCATTTGCTCGCCTTCGGTACGGGCTTCTATCAGCATCCGCTGGTTTACATCCTCTTTTGCATGGGTTATGCTGTCCATCAGCATTTGTTCTACCTGGTCGTCAGTGATACCGTAAGTTGGTTTAACTTCCACCTCCTGTTTTACACCCGAGCGTAATTCGACAGCCTGTATCTTTAAAATACCATCTGCGTTGAGCAAAAAGTTAATATCCACTTTGGGGAAACCTGCTGGCATAGAGGGTATGCCTTTCAAATCAAACTCAGCAAGTTTTCGGTTTTCTTTAATCAGGTCCCTTTCACCCTGGTAAACGGCTATTTTCATGTTTACCTGGCCATCAATAGAGGTTGTGTACTGCCTGCCGGCTTTGGTAGGTACTTTTGAATTGCGCGGGATAATTACATCCATCAAACCACCCATTGTTTCTATCCCTAACGAAAGCGGTGTAACGTCCAGCAATAAAATATCTTTGCGGTTGCCTGCTAAAATATCAGCCTGTATGGCCGCGCCAAGCGCAACTACCTCATCAGGGTTCAAATCATCATGGACTGGTCTGCCGAAAAATTCAGCAACCATTTTTTTAACTAAAGCCGTGCGGGTTGAACCACCAACCATAATCACTTCGTCAATCTGGCTAATATCCAACTTAGCGTCCTTGAGTGCATTCTGGCAGCAGGTAATTGTTTCCTGTACTTTGGGCAATATCAGTTGTTCAAATGTTTGCCGGTCTATGGTACACCATATATCGCCAATTTTGTCGTTTACCAAACTTTGGTGAGCAAATGCCTTTTTTGCTTCTTCAGCTTTCAGGCGCAATTGCTGAGCGAGTTTATTGTCTTTAAGCAACTCGGCTTTGTTTAATTGATTTTTCTCTATCCAGTAATCAACAATGGCACTATCAAAATCATCACCACCTAAAAATGTATTGCCGTTTGTTGCTAATACTTCAAAAATACCATTTTGTATTTGCAGGATTGATACATCAAATGTTCCGCCGCCAAGGTCATATACAGCGATGGTTTTTGTTTCCTCGGGGTTCAAACCAATGCCATAAGCCAGGCTCGCGGCAGTCGGTTCATTTACTATACGCAAAACATCCAGACCGGCAAGTTTACCTGCATCGCGGGTAGCCTGGCGTTGTGAATCATTAAAATAAGCCGGTACGGTAATCACCGCTCTGTTAACCGGGGTTTTTAGAGCGTGCTCCGCGCGGGCTTTTAATTCTTTCAGAATTAATCCTGATAACTCAATCGGTGTATAAAATTTATCACCTACCTTAATTTTTACCAGGCTCTCCGAGTCGTCATCAATCACTTTATACGAGAAAAAATCTTTGTAATTCTCTATGTCTTTATAGGAGCGCCCCAGCAGTCGTTTTACCGAAAAAACTGTGTTTTGCGGATCAGTAATTAAATAATCTTTCGCTTCATTGCCAACTGTAATATCGCCTGAATTGCCAAAGTGAACCACCGAAGGCACTAACACGCCTTTGCCGGTGTCATTAATAACCTGCGGGTTTTTATCGGGATTAATAAAGGCGACGAGTGAATTGGTCGTGCCTAAATCGATACCAACAATTAATTCTTCTTTTTGTATAGAGCCTGTTGCCAGGTTGATAGAAACTTTAGCCATGATATATGTAACAACCAGCAAATGTAGCAAGTTTTAAAAGATAGAGTGTCACAGGATTGTTTTGTAATTATTTAGGATTTCAATTTCATATAATTGTACTTTCATGCTGATGACGAAGTCTGCCAAATTTTCTTTAGTACTGCTACTTTTCGCTGCAATTGCCACTAGTGCGACAAAAGCTCAGGAGTTTGGCGGCAACCCACCTTCAATTAAGTGGCTTCAAATCAATACACCGACTGCTAAAGTAATATTTCCGGTCGGATTAGATTCAGCCGGTCTACGGGTTGCAAATATTGTTCAACAAATGAATAAAGCCATACAATCCACTATCGGTTTTAAACAAAAACAAATCAGTATTTTACTACAAAATCAAACGACAATAGCTAATGCTTACGTAGGGTTGGCACCTTTCAGGAGCGAGTTTTACCTAACACCCGAGCAAAATAGTTTTGATATTGGCAGCTTGCCCTGGGCGGAGCAGCTGGCCATACATGAGTTCAGGCATGTACAGCAATACAATAATTTTAATGTCGGCTTTTCGCATATTCTTAAGATAATTTTTGGTGAGGGCGGGCAAGCTCTCGCAAATGACGTTGCAATACCAAATTGGTTTTTTGAGGGGGATGCCGTTTTTAATGAAACACTTGTAAGCGAACAGGGCAGGGGGAGGCTCCCTTTTTTCTTAAACGGTTACCGTGCTTTATGGGCGGCTCAAAAGGACTACAGTTATATGAAATTGCGCAATGGCTCGTATCTCGATTACGTACCCGATTGGTATCCTTTGGGTTATATGATGGTATCGTATGGCAGGGAAAAGTATGGAGATGATTTCTGGAAAAAAGTTACTCACGATGCAGCTGCTTATAAAGGCGTATTTTATCCTTTGCAAAAGGCGATAAAAAGATATTCAGACCATGATTTTAAAACGTTTGCCGATAGCGGCTTTAATTATTTCAAAAGACAATTTAACGACAGGATTGGTGACGTTGCATTTCAAATTCCCAGGCATTTTGTTGCGGATATGGAATACCCCGCTTACGTAAATGATAGCACGCTCGTTTATTTGAAGAGCACCTACGATCATCGATCGGTATTTTGTATAAAAACAGGCAATCACGAAAGAGATATTAGTGTGAGGGATTTTTCACTGGATAATTACTTCGGTTATCGTGATGGAAAAATTGTATATGCGTCATACCGGCCAGATCTGCGCTGGAATTATCGCGATTATAGTGAACTGGTTATGCTTGATGTTAAAACAGGGAAGGAGCATCGCATCACCAAAAATACCAAATATTTTGCGCCTGATTTTAGCGCTGACGGGAGAACTATCGTGACAGTTAAAGAGGGCACCGACGGCAAATGTGATATCCATTTAGTAAATGCCAGTGACGGTAAGCTGATTTCGGTTATTCCTAACGGTGATAATTTATTTTATACCTATCCGAAATTTTATGGTAACGATAAAATAATATCGGCGGTAAGGAACAAAAAGGGAGAAATGTCGTTGGCCGAAATTGGTATAAAAACAGGCGAAGTAAAATACCTGCTGCCTTTTAGCTATAAGCCAATTGCGTTCCCATTTGTGAAAAACGACAAAGTTTATTTTTCGACTATTTCGGATGTCGACGATGTATTGTTTGCTTTTGACCTTATAACGGGGAAGTTATCGATACTGGATGATCCGCATAAACTGTATGGCGAAATTGGTAATTATGAAACGGCTATTGGCGACAAAAAAATTGCCTGGGTCTGGTTTTCTGCTGTTGGGTACGCTATTCACGAAACGGACTATGCAAAATTAAAATGGGTTGAGATAGAGCAGAAAAGGATACCAGGTAGTCTTCCTGATTTTGGTGTAAGTGCATTGAAAAGAGATTCTTCAACCGATTTGCTTTCGAAAGTGAAAAACGACTCTCTTACAATTAGCAAATACCATAAATTCCACCATTTATTAAATTTCCACAGCCTTATACCAAATTTTAACGACCCCAATTATACATTAAGCCTTGCCGGCGAAAATGTTTTAAACACGATGCAAACCAATCTTTCTTTTACGTACAACAGTGATGAAGGATATAAACGATTTGGTTTTGACGCCGTATATGGCGCTTTGTTTCCCTACATTTCCGGCGGCGCTGATTATACACTGGATCGGCGCACACTATACAACGGCAGTAATGTCTATTGGAACGAAACCAATCTTCATGGCGGCCTCCAGCTTCCGCTAAATTTCACCAGGGGGAAACATTCAACCTTTTTGCAAATCGGCGGCGACCTGTATTATAGCCAAACTCTGTTTCAACCGGCATACAAGGATATGTTTCACAACACCTCCTTCGCTTATAGCAATAACTATATCACTTTTAGCAATGCTATACAAAAGGCAAAGCAAAATATCTTTCCGCGGCTGGCGCAAACCATATCTTTAAACTACAAAACAGCTATTTCGGGAATTGACGCTTACCAGTTTTTAGCATCGGGATATTTTTACTTCCCGGGTATTACTATCAATCAAAATCTGGTTCTCAATATCGCGCATCAGCAAAAAAACAAGGGCGGGGTGATTAATTTCTCCAATGATTTTCCATTTTCAAGAGGATACATAGCTGAAAATCTTAATGATATGAACAAAGCGGGTGTTAACTATCATTTTCCGATCGCTTATCCCGACGCAGGTTTGGCTAATACAATTTACTTTTTGCGAATCAGGGGCAACGCCTTTTATGATTTTACAAATACAAATGATTATTATAGTGACGGCAGGCCATTTAAAGGTACTTTCCGTTCAACCGGTGCCGAATTGTATTTCGATACAAAAGTATTCAACCAGGGATCAGTTTCCTTTGGTTTCAGGTATAGCTATTTAATTGACAGGGATGTTTTTGGAGGTACCGGCAGGAACAGGTTCGAGATTATTGTGCCTATAACGGCATTTTAATTTTACATTATTGATACGGTATCGGAACTTCTTGCGGTCACCGTCCACCATACCTTTTCTTTTTGCTCGTCGTTGGGAATAATAGTGGCAGTTAACTCGGCAGAGGTGATAACGGAGTTAACGGTTTTTAGTTGAAGCGAAAATTTTTCAATCCCATTTCCCGTCTTTCTTTCCACTTCAAAATGCTGCTTTGAATATTTCTTCAATATAAGTTTAGGTTCGTTCGCTATTTTGACCGATAAGGTTTCTCCGGAAATATTCAGTTCCATTTTTTCACCCAATATTTTGACAGAAGTTTTGTTGAAGTAATCGTTTTGAGCAACATCAACTTCTGTAATAACTAGTTTTTGAGCGGATGCAGCAAAAGTACTTATCAGCAAAATCAGAAATGTTTGAATGACTTTTTTCACCTGTTTTCGTTTTATCGGATAAATATTTAAAACATTGAATTTACACAATGGGTCGCAATTATTGATCCACTACATAATAAATTGAAAATAAATCTTTTTACATCTTAATTCCGTTAAAATCCCTCAATGAGGCAAATTGACGTTGACGTTAATTCTATTATCAATCCGATTTCTTTTATCAAATACCGGCGTTTTCAAGGAATTTATTAAATAGTCCTTAAAAAATACGACAAAACGAGAAGTTGTGGGGAATCTAACTTTGGCGATGTGGTATAAATTCCACGAAAATTTAAAAAAAAAGAATAGGAAATAAGCCCGAATGATAATTAACTTGATTTTTTTTGACAAGATTTAATGTTGCAAAGGTCAAAAATGATAGGTGTTTGATTATAAAAAGTTCGATATAACGCTCTAAACAAAAATTTTCCGTGCGAATTTTTTGGTTTTAGCAGATTAGGGATTAAAAATTGTTAAAAACAGAAAAGTCGTTTGAATTAAAAAGGATTAAGAAAAGCGTTAGTATATTAACTTTTCTTTACTAATTTACAATCGTCAATGAATACTTTAAATTTATAATATATTTGCAAAAAAACCTTACAGTATGATGAAAAACTACCATTTATATGTCTTTTTGATTATATCCTTTGTTTTCTCTTCGTGCGCCTACACAAACTCTTCCTACTTTGAAGGGGTTAACCGAAACCCCGAACTTAGCCACAAAATAACCAACTACTCGCCATTAGTTATACAAAACGGAGATATATTAGCGATACATGTTAAAAGCCTGAGTCCTGAAGGAGATGCAATATTTAATTCGGCAATTAGCTATTCTTCTACATCCGGCGGGCAAGGCGGCGCGGACGCCAGCTCTGGAGGTGGCGGCTCCTCAGGGCGATCATCGGGATATAAAGTTGACTCAAAAGGTGAAATACAGCTCCCGTTAATACACAACCTTAAAATAAGTGGATTAACACTTGCTGAAGCTCAAACCGCACTTGAGCAAGCAATGACACCCTTTTTAAAAGAACCGATAGTTACTGTTAACCTCGCTAATTTTAAAATTTCGGTCTTGGGAGACGTTGGCCACACTGGTGTCTTTAACATAGATGGCGACCACGTATCTATCCCGGAGGCGCTGACACTTGCCGGTGATTTAACTATCAGCGGAAAACGTGAAAATATTTTATTGATAAGGGAAATCAACGGAGAAAGAAAATATGTTAATATAGACATCTCCTCCAGTAAAATATTTGATTCGCCCTATTATTATCTTAAAAATAATGATGTCCTTTATGTAGAAGTTGGCAAGGCCAAATACGCAAGTTTGAATCAAAATAGCAGAATTATCCCATATACGCTTTCCATACTTTCGTTTATTATAGTTTTGGTTGAGCTTAACCATAACTACAAAGTATTCTAGTCAAATAATACGTCTAAACATACATAAATGAGTAATAAAAATTCTAACATAGACATTTTTGGTTCCGGTTCTGGTGGCTCGTTCAACATCAGGCAGTTTTTGAATAAAATGTTATTTCACTGGCCTTTGTTTGTGATATTTTTCGTTGTTTTCTTTGTCCTGGCCTTTTTTTATTTGAAATATGTTAAACCGGCTTATGACATACACGCAACCGTTTTAATTAAGGATCAAACATATCGCCGCCGACTACCTGCCCTTGAGGAACTTGACTTAGTTGAGGCTCCCAAAGACCCGCAGGCTGAAATCGGGGTGATGAATTCGGTCTCAACCGTCGGACAGATAGTAGTTGATTTGCAATTATGGATTACTTATCAACAGAAAAATAAATATCATTCATACAGGGATATTTATGAAACCACTCCCGTTCAATTTAAATTGCTTCAGAGGGGAAGAAATTTCGCTGACGACGGCGACCAATTGGATATTACCATTCAAAGCCAGGACTATTTCCTTTTAAAGCAATCTGGAAAAAAATTTAAAAGACTTGCATTTAAGGATAACTTTATAAATAGTTTTGGTAAATGGAGACTGGATGTGACCGATAATTTGAAGAGATATATCGGAAAAACTATCAGAATAACACTCAATAATCCAAGAGATTTAACCTCCTATTACCAGGGTGCCATTTTCGAATCTGTAGGTCTTAAGACTCCGAACGTGGTAGATATCGCCATTCAAGATGAGGTGCCCTCAAGGGGACGTGCCATATTAAACGATCTTTTACGGGTGTATATGGACGCCTCGGTAGAATCAAAGAGGGAATCGGGTCAAAATACACTTAAATTTGTTGACCAAAGGCTAACATCAATTACTCGCGAGTTGAATAACGCTGAAAGCAAGGTCCAGACATACAGAAGTAGCAACAATATTCTTGAAACGCAAAGTCAAGGCGACAGATACCTTAGTAACGCACAAAATACTGACTCCCGGATTAATGAAATTAATATAAAATTGAGTGTACTTGACGAAATTGAACGGTACATTAATTCACCCAAGGGAGCGGATAACCCGCCGGCGACGGGAGGACTGGACGATGCAGGACTGCAGGGATTAATTAGACAGCTAACTGATTTGCAAATGCAAAAGACGAGGCTGCTGGCTACCCTGCCTGAAAGTAATCCGTTATTTAATCCAATAAATCAGCAAATAAACGTTACCAGAACTGCGCTGCATGAAAATATAACAGGCATCAGATCTTCGTTGCAGTCTACTAAACAGCAATTACAAGCTTTAGGATCGGGTTATCAATCATCCATACGCAACCTGCCAGGGCAAGAAAGAGACCTCAGCGATATAAGGCGCATGAAGGAAATCAAAGAGAGTCTCTATACCTATCTGCTTCAAAAAAAGGAACAATTGAGCCTTGACTACGCTTCAACCATTCCCGATGCAATCATAATAAATCGCGCTAATGGTGGCCTCAGAGTATGGCCTGTAGCCAAATCTGTTTACGCCATAGCCCTTTTACTTGCACTAATATTGCCGACTGGTATACTATATGGCCGGGACGCTATAAAAAACCGAATATTAAATCGTAGTGAAATTATATCTGCAACAGGAATGCCTGTATTGAGTGAAATCGACGAAAATACCGACAATAATAATGCTATAGTGGTACTAAATCAAAATAGCTATATAGGAGAACAATTCAGGGATTTGCGTACCAAATTCAATTACTTGCACGGTAAACCGGAGAAGGGGAAGGGAAAAATAACACTTTTTACTTCGAGTATTGCCGGGGAAGGTAAAAGTTTTATTAAGGGTAATCTCGGTTCTGCGCTAAGTGTTTCCGGTAAAAAGGTAATCCTGGTAGAACTGGACTTGCGGAGACCTACATTTGCCGGTAGATATAAATTAGATAAATTAAAACCAGGCATTTCAGATTTTCTAATTGGTAATGCGACAAAGGCGCAAATTATTCAACCGATTGAACTTACTGAAAATTTATTTTCTATTCACTGCGGAACCGTTCCTCCAAATCCGTCTGAACTCCTTGAAAGTGATGAATTGGCAACACTTTTAAAAGATTTGCGCTCAGAATATGATCACATATTGCTGGATTCACCGCCTATCCACTTGTTGACGGATGCAATGATATTGGCGCCTATGTGTGATTTAACTTTATATGTAATAAGGCAAGATTATACACCTAAAAGAGAACTTTCATTTATCAGTGAATTAAATAAAGAGAAAAAGTTCCCGAGATTGAATCTCATCTTTAATGGAATAGTAAAAGAGAAGCATGGAGAAAGGTATGGGTATCAAAAAAATAGTTATTATATTAGATATCCAAAGAAGTTCAAAACTCAGGTTAAAAGGTTTTTTACCAGATTTTAAGAGTTGAAATTTCTTTTTTGGATAATCAAGTACTAAATTTACGTCGGGTATTTCGTTTTAAACAAAGTGTAGCCAGGTGTTGAGTTGCTGATTTTCAAATACTTATGTTAAGTATTGAAATTAAATAAACAATTTTAACAATGTTGTCCGATCAAAAAAAATAAAATCACTATCGCCGGGAGTTACATGTTGGATTGTTTTAGAGGAGCTAAATTTGCGGACATTCATTCTTTCTTGTTATTAAGCACTAACGGCCTGATTATTTAGAGCAGCGTTTTGCCAGTGCTTTAAAATGACCTTGAAAAATTAATATGGAAAGTTATAAAATACAAAATTGCCCCAGTTTGTAAATTCCTGTATATGTTCACGAACATTGTATCCCGACAGATTTTTATAAATCGATTGATATTAAAAAAGAATCTGCTATGTTATTTTAATCACCTTAAGTCCAGTAATTATGGCGGAATTTATAATTATCGTATCACAGCATAAAATTCATTTGAAATGGTAAACCAATTAATCATTTTAACTATGCGGTTACCGCATACACTTTTAAATGAAAAATGTTTATCTCGCGATTTATTCGTAAATCTCTTAATTCGGTTATGAAAGGAGTTTCGGGTAATTTATCAGCCAACATCGGCTACGGTTTTTTTTTCAAGTGGACCAAACTTTTTGCCATAACTACTTCTGCCCAAACAATAATTCAGTTAACGGGTTTGCTTTCTGGTATTCTAATAATTCGTTTACTTCCAACTTCTGAATATGCTCTTTATACCCTGGCAAATACAATGTTAGGAACAATGACTGTATTAGCGGATGGGGGAATATCGGCTGGGGTGATGTCACAGGGAGCAAAAGTTTGGCAAGACCGGCAAAAATTAGGGGTGGTTATTGTTACAGGTTTTAAGGTTAGAAAAAAATTTGGCGTATTCAGTTTACTGATTTCAATGCCCATACTATTTTATTTGTTAATAAATCATGGGGCAAGCCTATTAACTGCATTCTTAATTATATTATGCATAATTCCTTCATTTCTTGCCGCGTTGAGTGATAATCTCCTTGAAATCTCTTCTAAACTGCATCAGGGTTTAGGTAAGTTGCAAAAAAATCAAATGCTTGCCAGCGTAGGTCGGTTTGTGATGATCACAGGGGCTCTTCTTGTCGTTCCATTTACATTTGTTGCTGTATTGGGTAACGGTATTTCTCGTATTTGGGCAAATATTCAACTCAAGAAAATCTCCGCTGACCTGGCCGATCCGCTTCAAAAACCCGACCCCATTGTTGAAAAGGAGATTTTATTTGTCGTAAAACGCTCTTTGCCTGGTGCAATTTATTATTGTATATCCGGACAGATAACTATTTGGCTTATTTCTATATTTGGCTCTACGCAATCATTAGCTCATGTTGGGGCTTTGAGCCGACTTACAACTATTTTAACGATTTTTACGACATTATTTAGCACGCTTCTTATTCCTAGGTTTGCCCGGTTGAAAGAAGATCGAAAACTTCTTGTTCGGAGATTTATTCATCTTCAAATTGCTCTTTTATGCATTAGCTTATGTGTTGTTGGTTTAGTTACAGCATTTCCGGCGCAAGTACTTTGGATTTTGGGTAAGGAGTATACTAATTTAAAGTTGGAGATATTATTAATGGCTATTTCGAGTTGTATGGCAATGCTAACAGGTGTTACATATTCTGTTATAGTATCACGAGGTTGGATAATCAAACCTGCAATTTATATTTCAATAAATATATTGTTACAACTAATTCTTGTTTTGAATGTTGACCTTTCAAAAACAAGTAATGTACTGCTTTTTTCAATTGTTGATTTCTCAGCTAGTTATATCATTCTTATTGTTTATTTTGTTTTTAAGATTTATCGCCTAAAAACAAAGGTTATTTTATGAAACAGACTTACCCGGCATTATTAAGGCATAAGCTAACAAGAATGAGATCTTTTATGAGAATTTATCATTATAGATTTTTAGGTATGGAAATTCATCCGGGATCAATAGTGGGTAAAGTCAACTGTAAATGGCCTCATAAAGTAACACTCGGAAGTAATTGTCATGTGGAAGACAGCGTGTTTTTTAAAGTAACTCATCCGTTTTCTAAAGACAATTTTATTAATATCGGAGACCGCGTTTTTATTGGCAGCAGGTGTGAATTTAATTGCAGCACAAAGATCATGGTGGGAAATGATTGTTTAATTGCAGGTAATACAACAATTGTTGACACCGGACACGGAATGGATAGGGATATGAAAATCAATCAGCAACCTGTAACTTGTGCGGAGATAATTATTTCAGATGATGTTTGGATAGGTGCGAATTGTGTTATTCTTAAAGGCGTGATCATTGGAAAAGGGAGTATCATTGGTGCGGGATCTGTAGTTAATAAATCAATTCCGGAATATCAGGTATGGGCAGGTGTCCCAGCTCGTTATATTAGAAATAGGTAAAAATATATTTTATGCGGTCAGCTATTTGTACACTTTTTGAAGGCCATTATCATTATGGCGTTGCTGCTTTAACTAACTCAATCTACCATCATGGCTTTAGAGGAGAGGTTTTTGTAGGCTACCGGGGAACACTTACATCATGGGCGTCTGCCGCAAAAGACAATCCATCAATTAAGTGGCCTGGTACCAGGACGTTAGATGTTGCCGATGGGCTTCAACTTCATTTTCTTCCTCTTGAAACGCATTTTCATTTTACTACTTACAAACCCTATTTTATGTTAAGCCTGTTAGAAGGCATCGCTAAAGATGTGGATGGTTTGATGTATTTTGACCCTGATATAGTTATAAAATGCAGGTGGAGCTTTTTTGAGGAGTGGATAACGTGTGGAGTAGGAATGGTGCATGAAATTGTTAATCACGATATGCCTACAAATCATCCCATACGAATTATGTGGAATACAATAATAGAACAGGCCGGTAAAAAGATTACCCGTAATTTGGATTCGTATATTAACGCCGGTTTTTGCGGTGTATCAAAACAGCACATAGAATTTATTGAGACCTGGAGAGACATAATTGATGTTGCAATTAATTATCATGGGTTCGATCCCGGAACCTTTATAAACTACGATAGAACTTCAATATTCTGCGGAGATCAGGATGGGCTAAATATAGCCGCTATGTGCAGCCTTTCGCCGATAAGTGAAGTAGGCCCGCAAGAAATGGATTTTTTACCGGGAGGATTTATAATGTCACATGCAAATTCTGCATTGTTAAAGAAGCCATGGAAAAAATCCTATCTGCTTTTGGCGTTAAATGGAATTATTCCCTCATTACAGGATAAAGCCTTTTGGTCCCATATTTCCAAGCCTATTAAACTCTATAATCCGGTTAAATCCCGAACTAAAAAGATGAGCTTAGCATTTGCAAGCTTAGTAGGACGCGTTTATAAGCGCGCATAAATTTGTCAGGAATAGACGTATGAAATTTGTCAATTATCCTCCAACATATAAAATGCGTATAAAGCTGATCAGAATTCGGTAAACTGTTACTGCATTGGAATTTATAGACAAAAAGTAGTAAAGTTATAATTAGTTTTTACACCTAATATGGTTAAAATTATTCGTTGTAATAAATAATGAAAATTGTTTTTCTATGCAGTTCGTTAGAGCCTGGTCGGGACGGAGTTGGTGACTATACAAGACGGCTTGCTGCAGAATTAATTCGACAGGGGCATTTTTCAGCGGCGTTATCTCTTAATGACAAATTTACCTCAGATAAGATAAACGGTACTCAACAATCCGAAGGCATTGATTTACCTGTTATGCGTTTGCCTGAACTATGGCCCATGAAGATTAAACTTGCCCATGCAAAAAAATATATAAATGATTTTAATCCGGATTGGCTTAGTCTTCAATTTGTAATTTTTGGATTTCATAATAAAGGTCTTCCATTTAGGCTCGGCAGCCAATTAGCGCTTCTTTGCCAGGGCAGGCGATTGCAAATCATGTTCCACGAATTATGGGTTGGCATGGCTATTGAAACTTCTCAAAAACTTAAGTGGTGGGGTAGAATCCAACGGTTTTTAATTAAATCAATGGTTTACAATTTGAATCCATCCGTAGTTCATACACAAGCAACCTTATACAATTTGCAGCTTGCTAAACTCGGTATTCAGTCCAAATATTTGCCGTTGTTTACAAATATTCCTTTATTGCATAACGTTATACCTCGCCCGCTAACTAATTCCGAAGAAGGGAATAGGATAATAAAATTAATTGTTTTCGGATCGATATATAAGGGTGTTTCAATAGATATGTTTGCGAAGGAAGTGTCTCTATATGGCAAAAAGACTAACACAAGAATTATTTTGACGCTTTTAGGAAGATGTGATAAAAAAGAGCAGGATAATTGGATAGAAACATGGCAATCTTATGGGCTGGATGTGGAGCTATTAGGGGAACAATCGGCGGGCAGCGTTGCTGAAATTTTTAGCGTATTTAAATTTGGAATAGCGACCACCCCATTAGCTATGACTGAAAAAAGCGGTTCTGTAGCCGCCATGAGAGCCTACGGCATGAAAATGATATGTATTTCGCACCCATGGAGGCCACGTGGAATAAAAGATTTTAAGCTTCCTGATGACATACTTGAATATACTGAGGGAAGTTTTGAAACCTTTGTTAATAATAAGGTAAGTAATTCTGTAGCATACAGTGTTTCGGAGATCGCAAAAGAATTTGGAAATGATTTAATGTTAACTTGATAGTTTTAATTAGCCAATTGTTCCATTAATAATTAAAAAAGTTGTGTTCTTATATATGTTTTAGAAGATGATATTAAAAACATCGAAATTAAAAATGCATAAAAAATGAAGATACTCATTGCCGGAGTAGCAGGATTTGTCGGAGAAATATCAGGTGATAAATCGAAGGCATCGGGATTAGATATTTTGGAAAAAATACTGAGTTTGAATCCTAACCTTTCAGAATGGCAGAGCGCCCATGATCAATATTTTGACGACAAAAATATTGAGTTAATAAAGAAGAGTATTTTAAACTTAAATTAATTACAACTTTGTTTTTTTTAACCGGAAAAAGTTAGGTTTCAGAATCGTTAAGCTAATGAAATTATTATTATCACATCCTACCGGCAACGCAAACGTACGGTCCGCGGCGATGGGCTTATTTGATGCGGGTATTTTGTCGGGATTTAGAACTACCGTTGCAACTTTCCCTGGCAATGTATTTGACAGGATGGGTGCCCTATCTTTATTTTCAGAATTTAAAAGAAGGCAGTATAATCCGGTACTAGAACCGCTAACCAAGGCCTGGCCCTGGCGGGAGCTTCGCAGATTTGCAGTTACTAAAAGCGGATTGCATAGATATATTCAAAATAACAAGGAATTTTATAACGTAGATGGTGTTTACCAGGACTTGGATAAGAGAGTTGCAGACAGCTTAAAAATTGCAAACAAAAATGGTACGGATGCAATTTATGCTTACGAAGACGGCGCGCTTCTTTCATTTATTGAAGCTAAAAGGCTTGGAATGAAGTGTTTATATGATTTGCCAACCGGATATTGGCGTACTGTACGCAAAATCATGGATATTGAACGGGAACGCCGGCCGGAGTGGGAATCGACTTTAACCGGTTTAGATGACACCACAGCAAAGCTTGCAAGGAAAGATGAAGAATTGCGGCTTGCCGATCGCATTTTTGTGGCGAGCAGTTTTGTCGCAAATACATTGAAAGATTATCCCGGCAAGTTAGCATCCGTGGAAATAATACCTTACGGTTTTCCACCGGTGTGTAGTAGCCGCGAGTATGCGCCAATCCGGCAAAGACCGGTGAAATTATTATACGTGGGGAAACTATCCCAGATGAAAGGCATCGCCGAACTTTTTGCGGCCGTGGACGCTTTTGGAACACGCGTGGAATTAACACTTGTGGGGCGAAAAGTCGGTCAGGAGTGCGCTGCTTTAGAGGCTGCGCTAGCAAAACACAGATGGATTCCAAGTTTACCACATCCTGAAATCCTTAAAATTATGAGAGAACATGATGTTTTGATTTTCCCCTCGCTTCTTGAGGGATTTGGTTTGGTGATCACTGAAGCGATGTCACAAGGTACTCCTGTTATCACAACCGAAAGAACAGCAGGAATTGATTTAATTAATCATTCCGAAAACGGTTGGATTGCGGACGCAGGCTCTGTTGATTCGTTGCAAATGAATATTGAAAACATTTTAACAAAGCCAGATTTAATAAAGGAAACCGGGCGTCTGGCGATGGAAGCTGCCAATAATCGGCCATGGGGTGTTTATGAACAGGAATTGGTGCAATCTATTTTAAAAATAAATTAATCGCAACAGACAAAGATATTAATGATTAACATGTTCGGGCGCCAACACCGCCAAGTTCAACATTAAAATATTGAGACGATAACTTGACAGATTTTTGAAGAGTTAAATTAAATTTGTTTTTTTAAGGTGTTTATGTGGTGTGCGTTACATCTTTAAATTCTCCTTAACAACAATTGACAATATGATACATTGCTGATTATAGTTGGTGTTAAAATATTAGAATACTAGAATTAGTAAAAATTAAATAAAAAGCTAATGGAATTAAATCTGAGTGAATCAATAGAAAGCCCTGTTGTCGAAACAGCGGAAGATAAGGCTCTCCGGTTGCTTAAATATGGAATATGGGCATACTTCCTACTCTTGATTTTTGAAGGTGCATTACGTAAATGGTTCCTTCCCGGGCTAGCTACCCCATTGCTTGTTATCCGTGACCCTATCGCATTATGGCTTATAATTAAAAGTTATCAAAGGGGGCTTTTGCCTTCAAATGTCTATTTAAACGGCATGATAATAATAGGAGCAGTGGGTTTTTTTACGGCAATGCTTATAGGTCACGGCAATTTTATTGTCGCTTTATATGGCGCGCGGATATTGTTTTTACATTTCCCTTTGATATTTGTAATCGGCAGCGTTTTTGATCGAGAAGATATATTGAAAATGGGAAAAGCGACACTTTACATTGCCATACCGATGGTGTTGCTGCTGAGTGTGCAATTTCGAAGCCCTCAATCTGCATGGGTTAACAGGGGGTTAGCCGGCGATCTTTCAGGTGCAGGATTTGGCGTAAATGGTGATTACTTCAGGCCCCCGGCTACTTTTTCGTTTACAAACGGAACCGCGCTCTTTTTTGGTTGGGTGGCACCTTTTTTATTATATTTTTGGCTTAATCAAAAAAAAATCAAAACCTGGGTGCTGATTGCCGCTTCGTTGGCATTGCTTGCATCAATACCGTTTTCAATCAGCAGGACATTGTTTTTCGAAGTGTGCATAACGATTTTTTTTGCAGTTATGGCGAGTACGACTAAACCTGAGAATTTTGGCAGGGTGGTTTTAGCTTTGATAGTAGGAATAGTGTCTTTGGCTATATTAAGTCAAACAAGTTATTTTCAGGTAGCGACTAACGCGTTCGTTACACGTTTTACCACAGCCAATGAAAGCGAAGGAGGGTTAGTTAAGGGCGTTATTGGAGACCGCTTTCTTGGTGGCCTTATAAGTGCTTTCGCAGATAACCCTCATCAGCCCTTTTTTGGGATGGGTATTGGGATGGGTACGAATGTTGGCAGTCAATTATTAGTGGGAGACCGAACATTTTTAATTGCTGAGCTTGAATGGGGCAGAACTATCGGAGAACTGGGTCCCTTAATGGGAATTTCATTAATAGTTATCAGAATGGCGCTCGCCATTAGAATTGCTCTGGCATGTTTTGCAAAGTTGATCACTGGCGATTTGCTGCCTTGGCTGCTTCTGAGCTATGGCTTTGTTAATATTGCACAGGGACAGTGGGCACAGCCTACGTCCTTGGGTTTTTGCGTGATGATTGGGGGATTGATGCTTGCCTCCCTTCGTACGTCACAACCTGATGTTAACTAAGTTATGTTTATGTTAATTAATAAAAAGCCAACTGGTCAACGTGGAAATTATCTTATTTACTCACCCCGATTTTTTAGGCTCACAGAGCATGCCGCGTTTTGCAAAAATGCTTTCTGATGGCATGCAGAAACGGGGGCATAATGTTGAGAATTGGCAACCCCGGCCCAGGTTTTTTCGGTTATCTAAAAATAAGTCTCTTAACAAATGGTTAGGATATATTGATCAATTTTTTGTTTTCCCCTTCGAGGTAAAAAAAAGATTAAAAAACCTGAGCGCTGATACAATCCTTGTTTTTACAGATCATGCACTCGGGCCATGGGTACCATTGGTAAATAACAGAGCCCACGTGATTCATTGCCACGACTTTCTGGCACAACTTTCCGCAAAAAGAAAGATAAGGGAAAATCCAGTTGGCTACACAGGACGTTTATACCAAAGATTTATATGGAAAGGATATTCCGAAGGCAAAAACTTTATATCGGTATCAAAGAGAACCGATGAGGAGCTGCAACAGTTTTTAATTTCCCCGCCGAAATTGCACGAGGTTGTGTATAACGGTTTTAATCAGTCATTTTCTAATTTTAATTCTGATGAGGCAAGACGGTTATTTGGCAATGAGATAGGCCTTAATTTAAAGAACGGCTTCATTTTACACATTGGCGGCAACCAATGGTATAAAAACCGGCTTGGTGTAATGGAAATATATGAATCATGGCGTAATATGTACAATGTAAGGCTTCCCTTACTTCTCATCGGAAAGCCCGCAACCGACGGACTTAGAAAAAAACAGGAATCATCTAAGTATCGTGACGATATTTTTTTCCTTACCACAATAAAGGATGAGCATTTGCAACTAGCGTATTCCGGTGCGAGTTTATTGTTGTTTCCGTCGCTGGCGGAAGGCTTTGGATGGCCGATTGCGGAGGCGATGGCTTGCGGCTGTCCGGTAATTACAACCGACGCAGCTCCTATGACTGAAGTTGCCGCCAACGCGGGGGCGTTAATCAAGCGTAGGCCTGAAACATCGGACGAAATAATTGAATGGGCAAATGAAGCTGCAAAGATGGTCAACCAGATTGTAAATTTGTCGCCCGAAGCTCTTGAAGTAGTCATTAAAACGGGAATAACAAATTCAAAGCGTTTTGATACAGACATTGCTCTGGACAAAATCGAAAAGATTTATGAAATAATATTAAAAGACTATTTAGTTAATTAATCGATCATTTCTTCAACCGGCCATATTTAAAATTGCGGTTGATTTTGACAAGTTTAAACATTACAATACATTTGTGTACAACATAATGCTGTTTTTTTCGTAAAAACCATTATAAAACTCAGTCATTTTTCTCGTAAATAATGGGAAGATGGTATGTTTTTAAAAACTACAATTGAAAAGTAATCGTAATGAATGAAATGAAAGATTTGGATTTTTATAAGAGAGCCGTTGTATTAATATCTTTT
Organism: Mucilaginibacter sp.; assembly: GCA_036498965.1. Lineage (GTDB taxonomy): Bacteria > Bacteroidota > Bacteroidia > Sphingobacteriales > Sphingobacteriaceae > Mucilaginibacter. The sequence goes on along the minus strand of DASYEP010000132.1, from coordinate 5,250 downwards.
TTAGTTACTTTTCTCAGTTTCTCAAACATAGTTTGTGGGCAAACTTCTAGTTATCTGACGTCTTCCGGCCCATATTCATATACACTAAGCAAAGGGGCGCGAACAAGTGCAGGTGTCTACAGGCCCGACAGTACACTGGTAAGAACGTTGTGGACTACTGTTTCTACAGGCCCAGGTACCTATCAATTGCAATGGGACGGTAAGGACGATAACGGCAACCCAATGGCACCCGGCAATTACATTGTAAAGGTTGTCGCTAATAACGTTGTGTATACATGGATGGGCGTGATAGGCAATACGTCAGATAGTGAAACAGGAAGTACGGTACACCGCGGATATTATTACTGTATGGGCGGAATGGCTATTACCAACGGTACAGCATATTACTGTACAGGATATAGTGAGGGATTTCCCAGCACCCAAAAAATGCTTTTGTCAAAACCCCAACAAAAAATTAATATCCTACCCTATACCGCTACCACCGCATGCACTGAAATTGTTGCTACAGATGGAACAATCGTTTATTGGGCTGGAAAAGATCCCTATGCGCAGAATAATACATGGGTATTTGGAACCAGGGTAAGTGATGATTCAAATGTGAATTTTTCAAATGGTATTCCTTACGCTCAAGTCCGGGGTTTATCCTACAGCAGCGCAATTAACTATATCAATCAGGCTAGTTCTGTGATCACCGGCCTGGCTGTTCAAAAAACTGGCAATTTATTATTTGTTGCAAGAGCTGGGCTAAATCAACTTTCTGTTTTAAATAAAACAACCGGGCAATTGTTGCAAACCATCACGGTAAACAGCGCGAAAGCATTGGGTGTTGACATGAATGATAATTTGTGGATGGTATCCGGAACTAACACCGTTAGCAAATACCAGGTGGCCGCGAATGGCACCCTTTCAGCGCCATTGATTACTATTTCAAGCTTAATACAGCCTGTTGCTTTGGCTGTTTCCCCCGATAACACTACTATTGCAATTGCCGACGCGGGTATTACCAGTCAGCAAGTGAAAGCTTTTAGCAACTCGAACGGCAACCCAACGTGGACTTTGGGTACCCCAGGCGGATATATGCAGGACGCCACGGTTACAAATAATAAATTTTACTTCAATGATGTAAGGGGTGCTATGTACGCAAATGGCGGACCTGGTTTTCTTACTTTTATAGCTTATCAGCCCAATGGTTCATTTTGGGTTAATGACCCCGGCAATTATCGTGTGCAGCATTATGCCGCAAACGGAACATTTATTGAAACTATTATGTCATTGGGCGCAAGTTATTCTACGTGGGCCGACAAAAACGACAATACAAGGGTAGGTGCGGAATATCTGGAATTTAAAATAGACAACACTCAGCCAATTACCGGCAGCACGGGCTGGCAATTAGTGAAAAACTGGGGTGCTACCATTCCAGCCAATTATAACAAAACTATGAAATTTACCAGCGTCATAACACTTAATTCAGGAGGTGTTAAAAGGACGTATGGGTGTCTTCGCTTTGGAAATAATTATGACCTGGTAGAATTTCAAAGCAATAATAGTTTGAGATTTACAGGTATAAGCAGGGTTCATGGTAATATAGATGTAGATGGGTCGCTGTTAACAGATGACTTAAAAAGATTCGCTTTTTTAGGTTTTGATAATTTCAACAATCCTATTTGGAGCAAAATACCCACGCCGCTTACAGGTATGATAACATCAAAGCGTAATTCGCCGTATCTTATACAATGGCTTATTAACACTTATGTTACTTCGTCTGGTAAGGTTCTTATTTATGACTATAGCATTCAAACCTACAATCCAACTATTTACAATACCGGCTTCCATCTGGCTGCAATACAGCAGGGGGGGAGTAGCTATTTGTGGAAAACAGCATTGGCAACCCACTTACAATACAGAGGCCCTTATCCGGACCCTAGTCGTTTCGATATTGGTAATAATGTTAATAATATGGCAGGTAGTTCTTTGATGGTTTTCAATCAAAATGTGATAACTGGTTATCATGGGGAATTTTGGAAACTGTCACAAACCAATATGTACAATCATTATTGGGACAATGGATTAGCAATTGGCCAATTTGGAACCGTAGGACCGTGTTCCGTTGAATCCCCTGCTATGATGGCCGGAAACGCCTTGTCACCACAACTGGTATATGGCAGCAGTCCAGACGAGTTGTATTTATACCACGGCGACGAAAGTTTTCATGGGGGCATTCATAAATGGAAAATAACCGGGTTAAGTACCATAGCCGAACTGGATATTCCTATATCATACCCCGCGCCTGCGATGGTGGCGCCCACACTGCCGGGAACTAACTTAATGGTTAATCTTCCTTATAATAGTCCATTGTCAAACAATACCGCCGGATGGACTGTAAGCCCCGCCGGTAGTCAAACAGGTTGGACTGTTAATACTAATGTGCTTGTCTCCGGCGTTCAAAATAATCCGGATATTTTTATTACCTGTAAGGCGGCTTCTGGTAATTTTAGTGTGGACAGAGATTTGGGCAACAATTCCGGTCTTTTATCATGGACTGTATCAGGTCAGATTAGTTTTTATAATACCGACCAGCAGGGATCTATGAAACAATATATGGACGTACTGGATAATAAAGGAAAAATTATCGCCCGTTTAGGCAACAACTTTTTATTTATCAGCAATATATTAGGTACAAGTACGAATGCTATTGTAGGGAATAATAAAACACTTGCATCTGGTTTAAATGCTTCCGTTATCACACCCTTAATGTGGCAATTGCAACCGATTGATATAACGGCAGTTAATAATCAGGTTACAATAAAATATGCAGGTTATAGCGTAACAACTCCGATTTTTGACCCGACAGCCGATATTACCTCCCCAAAAACGCTAAGAGCTTATATTGCTGGAGGTAATAATCCAACAGGCAGGAACTTTGGTTTTAAAGATATGCGGTTTATTTCAACTAAAGCAAACCAAAGCATAAATTTTAATGCGATACCAGGTAAAAGTTATGGAAATCCGGCATTTTCCTTAATTGCAAAGTCCTCGGCCAATTTGCCGGTTACCTTCACGGTGATATCAGGCCCAGCTATGATTTCGGGGAATATGGTTACGTTAACAGGCGTAGGCAATGTAACAATTCAAGCTTCACAGCCCGGCAACTCTTTATATGGTGCTGCAAACCCTGTTACGCAAACCTTTAATGTTGTTAGTCAAAGTATTTCAAGGGTCGATCATTAATAGCTGTATTTAATTTAGAACAGACAAGTTCCCATTTCCTTAAACCAGGATTCGGTGTTCTTTCTGTTTCTTTAATTAATTACAGGCTACACCATTTTTTACCATACTTCCTTCAAACTTCATTTAAGAATCTGGCAGTGTGGGAATATTGGTTTGATTATAATTATTCCATTCAAAATCTTTTCTATCTTTTATTAGAAAATGCTGATTCCTTGTTTATTTTTACGATACACTTATTATGAAAACAGACCTTTCAAAATTTAATATCGGCGATTATAAATCTGGAAATAAACTAAAGGTGTTTATATGGTTTTTTATCAACTATTATATCTTAAACGGCTCATTTCCATGGCCATATCGGTTTAAAGTCTTCTTATTACGGCTGTTTGGGGCAAAAATTGGTTCTGGTCTTATTATTAAAACCAAAGTACGGATAAAAAATCCATGGAGATTGGTAATAGGAGATCATTGTTGGTTGGGAGAATCGGTATGGATAGATAATCTTGAAAATGTTTCGATTGGGAACAATGTCAGTATTTCGCAAGGAGCCATGTTACTAACGGGAAACCATGATTATACAAAAAGCAGCTTTCCTTACAGACTCGGCCGTATCGAAATTGAAGATGGGGTATGGATAGGTGCAAAGAGTGTTGTTTGCCCGGGTGTTATTTGTAGAAGCCATTCGATATTAACCGTTAGCTCTGTTGCCACAAAAGAACTTAGTAGTTGGAGCATTTATTCAGGGAATCCCGCTGTGTTTGTTAGAAACCGGGAATTGAAGGAATAAATCATCTGAAAATCTTTATCACAAATATTTAAATCTAATACCTAACTCCATAGTTGCGGTAAATTTTAGATAATATTTAATCTACTTTTTTATTGAGTAACAGGTATTTCTTTTCAGGAAAACTTTGTCAATTTAAATCAAACTTTTACTGATTTTCTGGGGTTTTACAATCATGAGCTGGTGTGTTGAAGTGGAGTTTTATTACAAAAAACGAGTCAACTCGATTTTGGAAATAGAATTTTGTAAAATTAGCCGATTTAAATTGTTTTATCGCACGAGTAAATATTTTAATATATTAAATATATAAAAATAAAAATATTTGAGTAGGATTATTAAAATATTGCGTGATTATTATTTAATAACCTGATTCTTAGCGGTAATAAAGCTTCTGGATTTTTATATTTCGCTATATAAAAACTTGATTTATCAATTTATTTTGGATATTTTTACTTTAGAATATTGATAAATAAAATTATTTTTTTAGATAATTCAAAGTGCGTAACAGGAACGGAAATAGTAAATTAAGTTTAAAGCAAAACTAAATTTACTTTTTTATGCATTTTCAGGGAGCTGATTGTTTAATCGGTGTTTATATGAAAAATTAGTATATTTTTAAAAGTGCTCATGGCTACGAGATTCCGGAATGGTTATTATAATAAATGAACAGCTAATTTTGGAGGCAAGTGGCTATATTTAGATTCTGTTTAGACACGTTAGGTGCGTTGAAAATATGGGAATATGCTAATGGTGGATGAGATTCATGAAAATAGTTATCTGTTGATAGTGAAACCTTTAGAAAACCATCATAGGCAACTGGAACATTCACCTAAACGTATTTGTCACTGGCACAACAAAGTCGTCTTCTGCCTCCGGGACAGAAAAAAAGTTCTTTGGTACCCCAAGAAAAAATTTATAAAGGAAATAAATAGGTTGGGCTAATGCCTTATGAGATTTTAGAGCGAGGAAGATAAGATATGGAAAAGGAGAATATTTTACTATGGCACTTGGAATGCAGTTTGCCGTTAGATTTCGAGAGATCTCTCTTTTGTTTTACCGGATGAAGACATTAGGAAAAGCTAATTTATTTAAGGTTTATAAATATTACCTCTCCCGTATTTGATTAAGTTGAATAATTAATTGAATTGACCAATCGTATGCCCGAATACCATCTTCGATTGCATCCTGCGCAGCAGGATGTGTATATGGATCAGCTTTTAAATGCAGATAGCCCCCAA
>DASYEP010000131.1:0-2800 GCA_036498965.1 Mucilaginibacter sp. | reverse complement strand
CGCTCGCTTTTCGACAAGCTTAGGTGACAAATCACTCTTTTTCGTAAGCTCAAATCATCGCCGTAAATCAGTTATTGAAACGGCAATGCCAATATTTAAAACAATATTATTTATATGCTGGGTTATCGAAGGCTGATCCTCAACTACATTAATGGTTTTAATACTGTTTTGGGTAGTTGTAGTGGTCGAAAGGTTCAGCAAATCTGTATTTGATTTCACATAATTGATCTGCTCGTTAATATAAGTACCCTGGCCGGGTTCTGCGATATTAGTACTGGCCATCGCCGAATTTGGAGAAACAGCCAGCAAATTGTAGCCGAGCTCAACATTACCCTTTATTGGCCCCCAGAGTTTAAACCTGATACCTGCAGCGGTATTCAACCCAAAATTTAATCCATATTTATTAACCTGAGTAAATACTTCATCACTTCCTAATAAGCCATTACCGGCAATATCGTAGTTTTCTGTTAACTGATATTTGGTTTTCAAGGCCGTTATTAATCCCAATCGCGTATACAAATAATAGTTTGGTTTCGTCATCATCTTAAAGCTAAGATTGGGTATAAGACTTATCACAGAATGAGCCGTTTTACCGGCATAGTTGATATTGGCAATATTAAAAGAAGCAGGCGGCACTATAGAATAGTTTGAGGAAAGCGTTTTCCCGTGGAGGTAATTAAAATCGATACCAATTGTAAAAAATTTGCCTAAAGTTTTCTCAATGCCGAAGCCATCATTAAAACCGCCTCCCAAACCCCTGTTACTGTTAGTATACGTACCGGTACTGCCGCTTTGAATACCTAATATTGAACCAGGGTAAAGTCTGTCAGACCCGGGAGTGAACAATCCATAGCCGCCATAGAGTTTAAAATAAACAGAAGGTTCTTTGTCTTGCGGAAAGGCTGCCGATACGATCAGAAGATTAAAAATTATGATTAAAAGCGTGGTTCTTATTTTCATTTGGGTGATAGGTTATACAAAGGTTTAGAAATTTATTTTTCCTAAATTCAATCTAACGCCTGCGTTTAAACCAACAGAATAAATATGTTGTACCGGTGCCTGATCAGTATAAGAATTAGTTGATGTAGTTATGTTTCCGCTTTGCTGCGTAGTTTGCCGAAAATTATAGCTCCCGGAGTTTTTATAGGTGATATTATAATTGATAACGGTTACAGCCGACTGACTATCTGAACTACTTTGAACAATTGTTGCCGAGGTAGGCCTAACCGGCAGAAAATAACCGGTAACTTCTGCGAATACACTGATATTTTTATAAAGGCTTACCTGGAATCCTAAGGCGTCCTTTAGCCCTGCATTAATTCCGTATTTATACTTAAAGGTGTTGTATTCGGTAGTTGATGTAATGTAGCTATAATCAAATTTTGTTTTTACAGCTGCAATTATACCAATGGTATTGTAGATGTTATACTTTGGCTTTCTTAAGAATTTAACAGAAACGTTGGGAATAATACTGAGTACCGAATGATTGGATGCAAAAGCACCGAACCCCTGACCTGGGGCAATGTTCTTCTTCCCTGTTAAGTAATCGGCATCTATACCGGCACTAATAAATTCAGTCAGTTTTAAGGTAAAACCTATACCTGTATGCGATCCAATTCCTAATCCTTCTTTCGTTTGGATGAATGTATTGGCGGCGCTGCCGTTACCGGTGGAATTGGCATCACCTGTTACCGTAAAATTATCGCCCGATGGTGACAGGAAACCATATCCGCCGTATACATTTAAGCTTAAAGGGTGAGATTTTTCCTGGCAAAAAGCCGGTATTACAAACAAGAAACTTAGAAGGGCGAAAAGAAAAATAGGTTTATTTCTCATACAAGAGCATTCGATAAGGTTGGTACTAAGGTAATGATTATGCTATATAAAATAGTGTCGCCGGTATATATTAATTTTCCGTCTCAAAGGGCCTTTGGAGCCCCTGCTGAGACACAAGGTAGCGGCGCGGAATTATTTGATTTTAAATTCTCATTTTATTATATTCGTAATAATGAAATACCTTTTGCCTTATCTTGTTTTCTTCATCACAGCTGCGAGTTCAGTACAGGCGCAAACAACCATTTACCTTGATGATAACCTTGGTCCGGTTGCTGATTCAACAAAAGCCGGTTCTAAAGTTATCATAAAAAGATATGCAGACGATACAACCTTATGGGCGATATCGCAATATTCATTGAAGAACAAACTCCTGGTGCAGGGTGTTTACAAAGACCGCGAGATGCAGATTCCGCATGGCGATTTTAAATACTATTATCTTCGTGATACTACCTACTATTTAGAGAAATCGGGAGGGTTTTTCAATGGAGCTAAATTTGGTGAATGGATCGAATACTATCCTGATGGAAAAAAAATGATGGTTGCAAATTATAGAAACAACATATTGAATGGACCTTACGAAGTATATAATAAATGGGCAACTGATCCGGTGACGAAAGGATCATACCTCAAAGGCATAAAAGATGGAGTATGGATAATGCCGGGAGGTGTAACAAAGACCTATAAAGATGGGGTAGTTATAGAAACTACAGGTGAGGAAGATCCTGAGGAAGCCCGGCAACGTGTTAAAAAATCGCAAAACTTTAAGGATGCCCGGCAACCTTCCAGTTTTGATCATTATGTTCAGGAAAAGTTTGGGTTTTACTTCAACAGCCTGCAGCCAAGCAACGCCATCAGAAGACTTGTAGTAGAATTTACTGTAGATGAGCATGGTAGATTGAGCTACAAAAGCGCCAGAGCCGACCTGAGCAATAATTTTATTAATAAAATAATAGACCTGCTTAAT
>DASYEP010000130.1:0-4092 GCA_036498965.1 Mucilaginibacter sp. | reverse complement strand
TATGTATTAATGTTTATTTTTACGATTAATCTAAACAAAATACAGTGGTTACTTTAGACCTTTTCACAAAAAAGACCAGGCTATATTATATCGGCCTTGTCATAACTATCGTTACGGCTTCATTTATCTCGATTGCTGCAGTGTATAACCTTCAATTTGAATCACCGTTGATGCCGCTTTATGATGCACTATTGATTTTAGCGATAGTAGCTTCTTTTGCATTTATTTTTACCGCAGGATTAGGTACACTGCATACATACATTAAAGATGGGGAATTGGAATTAGCCGCCGACTCTTTGGTCATCGACAACGTCAGAATATCGCTTGACAATACCAAAGAGCTTAATTTGAAAGTGCGAATACGTACCGTAAAATCATTTATTCTTGAAAGGAACCAAATAGAAATAGTTGATAAAAATGGGAATGTGTATAACCGACGGTTCGCCATCAAATCCAGCAGTCAAAATGCAGAATTTGAAAAAGTTCTAGATCAATGGCGTTCAAACGGCGTTATTTTTAATATATCTTATCGCAATATATAAGGCCTTTTCATCCTAGTTCCTCTCCATTATTTTTCTGCTTCGGCTAGCCACCTTTAACTAACGTAGTTGCGCCAGGAGCGTTCATACCATCGTATTTAAATCTCCTCTCAAAAAAATAAAAATAAATTTGCGTAACTCAGAAGTTACATATACATTTGAGTAACTTTAAAGTTACCTATTATGGCAAAATTTATTCAACACCAATTATTTTACCCGCACCCTCCCGAGATAGTTTGGGAATATTTGACCGACCCCGAACTGATGGCGCTATGGCTTATGAAAAGCGAATTCCGGCCTGTCGTAGGTCATGAGTTTCAATTCAGGACCAAACCCATTGCAGATTTGGATTTCGACGGAGTTTTTTATTGTGAAGTTTTGGAAGTGGTTCCTTTCAAAAGGCTCTCTTACTCATGGCGGTTCGGTCCTGGCGATGCACGGCCGCTAAACAACTCGATAGTGAACTGGACGCTAACTGAAAAAGATAATGGCACCGAACTCTTATTAGTACACAACGGATTTGAAAAGGAGGTATATATGCTACCAATTTTTGGATCGATGGAGGAAGGCTGGTTGAAGAACATGCACAAAATTCAACAACTGTTAAACACTACAACAAATGGAACAGCACCGGCTTGACGCATTCCAGGTAATTGCCGACCCGAGCAGACGGCAAATATTACATCTGCTTTCGAAAGACAGTTTGACCATTAATTCGCTGGCTGAAAACTTTGACATGAGCAGGCCCGCCGTTTCCAAACATATCAAAGTGCTTTACAACGCGGGTTTTATTTCTATCCAGGATATTGGCCGGGAAAGGCATTGCATATTAAAACAGGACGGCTTTAATGAGCTGCACGAATGGCTGGCCTATTATGATGCTTTCTGGGGCAGCAAATTGAAAAAATTAGAAACTTTATTAAACGATAAATTAAATAAAAAATGAACAATCAAGATTTTAGCACTACCATTTTGGTAGATCAAACCCCGAAGCAAGCCTTCGATGCCATCAACAACGTTCGCGGATGGTGGTCAGAAGAAGTTGAAGGCGGTACAGAAAAACTCAATGATGAGTTTACGTATCATTTCAAAGACGTACATAATTGCAAAATGAAATTAACAGAAGTAATCCCCGACAAAAAGGTGGTTTGGCTTGTTACAGACAACTATTTTAATTTTGTCAACGATCAAAACAAATGGAAGGGTACAAAAGTTAGTTTCGATATCTCGAAAAAAGATGACAAAACGCAAATCAGCTTTGCTCACCTGGGTTTAGTTCCCGACTTCGAGTGTTATGATATTTGCCAGAATGCGTGGAGCGATTATATAAACAATAGTTTGCGCAACCTGATTACAACAGGTAAAGGGACGCCTAACCCGAAAAAAAGTTAGCATTGCTATAAAAATACAAAACAGCGGAGGGCCGCCGCTCCTTTCCACAGAAAAATCGTCTTTAAAAACAGAAAGTCATGCTGAACTTGTTTCAGCACCCCACGGGACAAGAGACTTGCTTGGTCTACGCCTTACATATCGGCTAACATGGCGTATACCTTGTATAAGGGGGGTGCCGAAACAAGTTTGGCATGACATTCTTTTTATTTTAAAACATTCCGGGCTTAATACAAAACCGCTGTAAATTTTAAAAGCGATTTAATAGAAACTATTATCAATCCTCTTTATTTCTTCAAAACCATATAACCGTATGGCTGAAAAGTTAATTGTACCGAAACCGGGACATTAGCATTTGTAAAACCGTCAGTCCACGTACTATTCTGTAAAGCAACAGGGACTGAATAATTTTGCACGCTATTTCTCGCGTTAATCAAAATCAATACATCATCAGTACCTGATTTTTTTTCAAAGGCTATAATGTTGCTGTCGTTATACGGCGTTAACGCTCCTGTTTTTACTGCTTCATGCGCCGATCGAAAGGCTATTATTTGCTTATAAGCGGCTACCATATCGGGGTTGGCGGTATAATCAACCGGCACATTGGTAAAAAAGTTAATGCTGTTTGGATATCCAACTTCCTGGCTGTCATATATTAAAGGCACACCACCCATGTAAGCAGCTATAGCAAATGCGGCCAACGCTCCTTGTTTGCCATTGTACTCGGTTATAGTGCTGCCATCTGATGATGCGTCGTCGTGGTTGGTGATATACCTAAGCTTAACTCCTGGAGACGGCAATGAGGTTGCTTCGTTGTTATTTGTAGTAAATAATGCGCTTGGACTCTGCGCACCGGCAAACACGTCTTTAAGTGTGCTGTAAAAGTTAAATGCATAACTCATCTGAAAACCGGAAGTTATTTCGGCGCCTGCGGTCCCTTCGGCCAAAAGAATCAATTTATGAGTTTTTATGTTGTTCAAAGTATCCAGAGCCTGCGTCCAGAAATCAGCAGGCACAGCATCAGCATAATCACACCGGTAGCCGTCTATATTGGCTGTTAAAACCCAATATTTCATCGCTCTTATCATAGCTGTACGCATAGCGGAACTATTATAATTCAGTGCCGCAACATCCGCATAATTGGTTCCGGGGGGTATAGTTATATTTCCCGAGGCATCTTGTTTATACCACGATTTGTTGGTTATCCAGGCATTGTCCCACGAAGTGTGGTCGGCCACCCAATCCATAATCACAGCAATATTGCGGCTGTGCGCCTGTGTCACCAAGTTCCTTAGCTCATCAAGCGTACCGAAATTAGCATTCACGCCATTGTAATCTTTAACAGCATAAGGCGAACCAACGGCTTTAAGTACCCCAATTGGATAGGTTGGCATCAGCCAAATTACGTTAACGCCAAGCGCCCTTATTGAATCGAGCCGTGCAGTAACACCTTGAAAATTTGCAGGTGTGTAAGTTTGCGTATTTACCTCATACATTACAATGTCCTTGGTAGCCGGTATACCGGCATACGGCGTACCATATTGTGCAGGGTCTTTATAAGTACTTGTTGTCGTAGTATCTTTTGGTATAGGGGTCGGGGTTGGATTATTATGGCTTTTGCCGCAGCCAGTTCCAAATAAAGCCGACATTATAATAAGGAGTAAACTGTTCATCTGTGTTTTTAAATTGATTTTTTTCATACTCACCACCTTTCTAATAGTTTAATTGAATTTTTCCCTCATCATTATTTATAGTCACAAACTTTACCAGACAAGTCTCTGTCTGGTAAGCACTTCCTTGTGGGTCTGTGCTTGCTGCCGCCCCCAAAAATGCGAAAGTAATATTTTCAAGTTTTACGGCCTTTCCATTCAACCTCAGTGCGGTTGTTTGGTCGAAGCCGTGGAGCATTACCTTGATATATTTAAAGTGCGACTTATACAACCCTTCGATATGACCAAATGTTATCAATTGATTTTGAGGATTCAGGCTGATGGTGCGTTTATAAAAATTGCCTTTTTTGTAATCAAAGCTTTTACCATCGTCTTCGTAATAAACAAAACTGTTAGCGGTGCTTCCGCTATAAATATGTACAGCCAGGGTATCAGTTGACTGTTCGGCCGTGGATTGAATAAGCGATTGCATCGGAATAATACTGCTGCCTTTT
>DASYEP010000129.1:0-109064 GCA_036498965.1 Mucilaginibacter sp. | reverse complement strand
CAGACAGAAGGCGGTGATGGTATCTTTATCCAGCGTGCCATCGGGGATATGTACATTTTTCTTGTCGATATCTACATGGCTGAACAGGTTTTCGTTCATGAAGGTGACATAGCTTTGTACGGCTGTAGGCTTCATCGGGTAGTACTCGTCCAGGTTAAAGGTGATCACGTTTTTAAAGCTGAGCCCTTCTTCCTTGTGCAATCTTACCAATTCGGCGTAAACCCCTATCGGCGTTACGCCTGTTGCAAGGCCTAACACCGTTTTTTCGCCTTTTGCTTGCTTGCTGCGGATCAGGGCTGCTATGCGGCCGGCTACTGCCAGCGATGCTTCTTTCTGGTTGCGGTATACCGTTACCGGCAGCTTCTCGTACCGGGTCTCTTCTAATAAATTTAATCGAGCCATGCTTTAACGTCTATTAGTCTTAAGTCTGTAGTCCTAAGTCGAAAGCGCAAATGAAAGTCAATATGACTAATGACTTTAGGCTTAAGACTTTGGACTTAGCAAGTATTGGTTGGGAGCAAATATATCAGATATGTTTCAGATAGTTAATTAAACAAATAACTTTTGGCAGTAAATAACAAATAGCTAAATTAAGCCCATGCCAGCATTGAACCGAAATTTACAAAAGCTTTTTGAAATTGCGCAAAAACCTGAAAAAACAGGCATTGGTTTAATGTCGGGCACCTCGCTCGATGGGCTTGATATTGCGCTGTGCCGGTTTGCCGGCAGCGGATTACAAACCCGCTTCAATTTAATTGAATTCGCAACCATCCCCTATAAAGAAGAATTTAAAAAAGAGATACAACAGGTGTTTGCCCGCAGAGACGCAGATATGGAAAAAGTTTGCCTGTTGAATGCGTATATAGGCACCTTCCATGGGGGGCTTGTGTTACAGGCGCTTACCGATTGGGGAATAAAACCGGAAGATGTTGATTACATAGCAAGCCACGGACAAACCATTTACCATGCACCAAAGCGCCTACATAAACAGGCGGCCTATCCAAATGCTACGTTGCAAATTGGCGACGGCGACCACCTGGCTGTAAAGACAGGAATTTTAACCATCAGCGATTTCAGACAGAAGCATATTGCCGCCGGGGGGGAAGGGGCGCCATTGGCTTTATATGGCGATGTATTATTAGGCAGTAAACCCGGCGAAAACAGGGTGCTTTTAAATATTGGCGGCATTGCCAATTTGACTTTTTTACCTGCCGATAGCGATTATCTTAAAATAATATGCACAGATATTGGTCCGGGTAATACACTGATAGATGCTGCCTGCAGAAGGTATTTTAGCAAGCCCTACGATGAAGATTCAAAAATTGCTTATTCAGGAAATGTCAATGAGCCGTTGTTAAACGCCTTGCTCAATCATCCTTTTTTTAAGGAGACGGCTCCAAAAACAACAGGGCCGGAATTATTTAACCTGGAATATCTTGATAATGCGCAACAAATATCCAGCACTTCATCGATAAGCAAAGAAGATATTATTTGTACGCTAAGCACATTTACGGGCAGATCGATCGTTGAATTTATCACTGGTAATTTGGAGGTTAACCATATTAAAGTTTTCGCAAGTGGTGGTGGCGCCAGGAATCCTTATATCATAAACTATCTGAAAGAGAAATTGCCTAAGGCCTTTATTTCAAACACCAATGAGCTTGGTATCAATCCTGATGCCAAGGAAGCTATATTATTTGCGCTTTTAGGAAACGAAGCCTTATGCGGTGAGCCGATGACGATAGGGAATGCCCCCGCAGTTTTTATGGGGAAGTTTAGTTTTGCCGGGTGAACAGGGAGCAAATTGATAAGATAATTTCCAAATAAGAAACCCGGCAACGCCGGGTTTTGATATCCTATTGTTTTCTAAAAAATCAGCTTAATCAGCGGTCAAGAATTTACACACCCAACAGCAGCCTAGCCGGATCTTCCAGTAATTGCTTAACTCTTACAAGGAAGCTTACTGATTCACGACCATCAATAATACGGTGATCATAAGACAGAGCAACGTACATCATTGGCCTGATTACTACCTGGCCGTTTACAGCCACCGGGCGTTCAATAATATTGTGCATACCCAGGATAGCAGATTGCGGCGAGTTTAATATTGGTGTAGACATCATAGAACCGAAAACACCGCCATTGGTAATGGTAAATGTACCGCCAGTCATTTCCTCGATAGTCAGCTTGTTTTCCCGCGCTTTTACTGCAAGCGCAGCTACCGCCTTTTCAATTTCTGAAAGACTCATGCTTTCGGCATTGCGGATAACCGGTACTACCAACCCTTTCGGAGCCGAAACAGCGATAGAAATATCCGCAAAATTGCTGTAAACTACTTCTTCGCCTTCAATGCGGGCACCTACAGCGGGCCAGTCTTTTAAGGCTTCGCAAACCGCTTTGGTAAAGAACGACATGAAGCCTAAACCAACTCCATGTTTTTCTTTAAACTTATCTTTATATTTTGAGCGTATCTCCATGATTGGCGACATATCTACCTCGTTGAAGGTAGTAAGCATCGCTGTCTCATTTTTTACAGCCACTAACCTTTTTGCAACCGTTTTACGCAATGAAGACATTTTTTCCCGGCGGTCCGTTCTTGAACCAGAAGAGCTGGTTTCATTTTTCTGACTTATCGTCTCAACTTTCTGAACTCCTCCTTCTGACTTCTGACTTCCGACTTCTTCCTTCCTGATCTGTGGGTTTTCGGATATCTTATTGGCCAGTAAAGCGTCCTCTTTTGTTATTCTTCCTGCAACACCCGTACCTGAAACCGATTTGCTGTCGACACCTTTTTCTGCAAGAATTTTTGCGGCAGCAGGGGAAGGAGTACCCGAAGCATAAGTTGAAGGGCTTGAACTAGCAGCATTCGCAGGTTCTGTTTTTTTAGTAGACGACGATGATGCACCCGAACCTTCAATGGTACAAATAACAGCGCCTATAGGCAGGGTGTCACCTTCCTTAGCTAAGGTCTTTAAAACCCCGGCTTTTTCGGCTGTAAGTTCAAATGTAGCTTTATCTGATTCCAGTTCGGCAATAGCTTCATCCATCGATACATTATCACCGTCTTTTTTTATCCAGCGTGATAGTGTTACTTCGGCAATTGATTCCCCTACGGTAGGAACTTTAACTTCCAATATTGCGGTTCTGGGTTGGGCAGGAGTTTTGTCCACAAGGACTGAATTAGTCGGTGCAGGCGCTTTTGCATTTGTCACAACTTCGGGTTGAGGCTTCCCAGCCGGCGCAGCTTCTTTTGTAGCATCAGTTGCAACGCCATTCTCTTCAATATTGGCAACTACAGCACCAATAGGTAAGGTATCGCCTTCTTTAGCAACCGTTTTTAAAATTCCCGCTTTTTCGGCAGTAAGTTCAAAAGTGGCTTTATCCGATTCTAACTCGGCAATTACTTCATCCATTTGCACCTTATCGCCGTCTTTTTTCTTCCAGCTTGCTAAGGTAACTTCGGTAATTGATTCGCCAACCGGCGGAACTTTGATCGCTAAACTCATAATTGAATTTTGTAGATAGATTTAATTTTTTTAGTCCGTAGTCCTTAGTCTTAAGTCCGAAGTCAACTTCAGACTCAGAACTTCAAACTAAAGACTTGTGACTTAATTAATCGGCTCCAACATGGGCCATTTTTTTTGCCGTTTCCTTAACCGCCGTTTTCACCTCTTTTCCTGCCGGTGCTTCAAATGCTTTGGAAACAATATATACTTGTTGTGCGGTATGTTGCTTCGCAAAACCTGTGGCGGTACTGCTGCCCTCATGCCGTGAAATCACATTTAGGTTAATTACTTTATCGTTATGGAATTTACGACAAATATAAGGCCATGCACCCATATTTTCGGGTTCTTCCTGTACCCATATAAATTCAACTGCTTTGTTATATTTAGCCTTTATTTTTAATATCTGAACTACCGGGGTGGGGTATAGCTGCTCTATGCGCACTATTGCTACATCCTTGCGTTTATCGGTTTGCTGTTTTTCAAGCAAGTCGTAATATATCTTACCTGTACAGAACAGTACACGCTTAACTTTCTTTACATCAGCATAATCATCATCAATCAGCTCGTGAAATTTACCTGTTGTAAATTCTTCAAGTTTTGAAACGCATTTAGGGCTGCGCAATAAGCTTTTTGGTGTAAACACAACCAAAGGCTTACGGAAATCCCTTACCATCTGTCGCCTTAAAATGTGAAAGAAGTTGGCAGGTGTAGTACAGTTTGCAACCTGGATATTGCTATCGGCACAAAGCTCAAGAAAGCGTTCAACACGCGCAGAGGAGTGCTCCGGGCCCTGTCCCTCATACCCGTGTGGTAACAGCATTACCAGGCCATTGCCACGCTGCCATTTAGTTTCGGCGCTTGCGATATATTGATCGATAATTATTTGAGCGCCATTGAAAAAGTCGCCAAACTGGGCTTCCCAAATAGTTAACGCATTAGGATTTGCCAGGGCATAGCCATATTCAAAACCCAATACACCGTATTCAGACAATAGCGAATTATATATGCTGAAAGTAGCCTCTTTATCAATAGTCTCAAGCGGAGTGTATTCATCCTCCGAATCGACCAGGGTTAACACCGCATGACGATGAGAGAAAGTCCCCCGTTTTACATCTTCACCGCTTAACCTTACGGGATGACCGTCCTTTAACAACGTGCCATAAGCCAATAACTCACCCATTGCCCAATCGAAAACATGGGTTTGAGTTACCATTTTATTACGTTCGTCAAAAAGTTTTTCTATTTTTTTGAAAAACTCTTTTCCCTGTGGCAGCATAGTTATTTTTTTTCCAATTTCGAGCAGGTCGGTTTCAACAACAGAAGTTTCAACCGGCGTGAAAAACTCTCTTGGGCTCGCGATGTGCAATCCATGCCAGGCGCCTTCGTACATCTGCAAGGTTTCAGTTATTTTGTCCTCAGCTTTTGATTCATCCAGTTTTTGTTGAAGATAGCTACGAAAATTCTTTTCAAGTTCTAAAGCGTAGTTTGCGTCAACACTTCCTTCGGCCTGTAATTTTTGTTTATATATTTCCAGCGGGTTAGGATGGGCTTCAATAGCTTTGTATAATACTGGTTGGGTAAATTTAGGCTCATCAGCCTCATTATGACCATACCGGCGATAGCATAAGATATCAATAAACACGTCTTCATGAAAAACCTGCCGGTACTCAATTGCAAGATTTACCACATAGGTAAGCGCCTCAACATCATCGCCATTAACATGGAAAACCGGCGATAACACTGTTTTTGCCACATCGGTACAATAAGTGCTTGAACGGGCATCTTTATAATTTGTGGTAAAACCAATTTGGTTATTGATTACGATGTGAATGGTGCCGCCTGTACGGTAACCATCCAGTTTTTCCATCTGCAAAACCTCATAAACGATACCCTGTCCGGCTATTGAAGCATCGCCGTGGATTAATATCGGCGCTATTTTGGTATCGTCGCCTTTATATTTAAAATCTATCTTTGAACGTGTGATGCCTTCAACAATGGGATCAACAGCCTCAAGGTGAGACGGATTTGGACAAAGGCTTAAATGCACATGTTTGCCATTTGTAGTAACTACATCCGTTGAGTAACCTAAATGATACTTCACGTCGCCGCCAAAGGCAGAATCTTCATCATAGTTTTTACCTTCAAATTCAGAAAAAATCTCTTTATGAGGTTTCTCCATTATGTTGGTAAGCACATTAAGCCTTCCGCGATGTGCCATTCCGATGATAAACTCTTCAATGCCAAACTCCGAACCATTTTGAATAACAGAATCTAAAGCAGGTATAAGAGCCTCGGCACCCTCAAGCGAGAAGCGCTTCTGGCCTAAAAATTTCGTTCCTAAAAAATTCTCAAAAACAACCGCTTCGTTAAGCTTATTTAACATCAGCTTCTTTTCTTCAACAGAAAATGAAGGCGTGTTGCGTTTGCTCTCCATCCGGTTCTCAAACCATTTTATTTTTATAGGATTGCGGATGTACATATACTCAGCACCAATAGCCTGGCAATAAGTGTCTTCAAGTAATTGATGAATGTCACGCAATTTGGCTAGGCCCAGGCCAACTTCAACACCTGCATTAAAAACGGTGTCCATATCGGCATCGCTTAACCCAAATGTTTCCAGCTCTTTACCCGGGAAGTATTTGCGCCTGTCGCGTACGGGATTTGTTTTAGTAAACAGGTGGCCGCGTGAACGGTAACCGTTTATCATGCTCAACACGTTTATTTCTTTTAAAAAGTGCTGCGGTGTTTCAGCGCCCGGTGCCGGAACTTGCGCGTCTTTTCCAAAATCAAAGCCTTCAAAAAATTTTTGCCATCCAAATTCAACGGATTCAGGGTCTTGCTGGTAAGCTTGGTATAAGGAATTGATGTAGTCAGCGTTTCCGCTGTTTATATAATTGAGGCGGTCCATAAATAACCTATCTTTAAAAAACGTTACAAAAGTAAACATATCGGCTTAGAAACTTTATAAATAATTTATAAAACTTAAAGCCTTTAATACGGATTGTGCTACTTAAAGGATTGTATCATCCGTTAAAATTTTACTATCAAATAAAATAATTTCCATAAAGTTATTTATATCAACAAATCATTTGACTTTTTGTAATATGCTGAGTAACTAAATGTTAATTTTTAACACGCACTAATTCAAATATCAATGAATTAGTTTGCGAAAGAAAGCGCGTAAATAAGATATACCCTCGAAAAGTATTGCAAGGATGCCGATGATAACCGTGTATTGCTCGAAAGGGTTCATACAACTATAAGACGTATCAGAAACTAAAATGTTACTTTCTATTCAATCTATATTTAGCCTCCCGCCGGTTAAAAAGCGTGGTAGTCGTTTTCCTTAATCGCAGGCAGCCAGGTGTCGATAAAATCATTTTTATTTTCCAGCTCTTTGACCGGTTTTGTTAATATATTATAGCGGCTTTCGCGTGCGTCGTTAACACCCGCAATAAAGGCCCAATTGCCCCAGTTGCTTGCAGGAGAATAGTCTATCAGTTTTTCCTCAAAATAAACGGCGCCTTTGGTCCAATCAACTTTAAGGTCGTTT
Source organism: Mucilaginibacter sp. (assembly GCA_036498965.1). Taxonomy (GTDB): domain Bacteria; phylum Bacteroidota; class Bacteroidia; order Sphingobacteriales; family Sphingobacteriaceae; genus Mucilaginibacter. The sequence goes on along the minus strand of DASYEP010000129.1, from coordinate 102,005 downwards.
ATTAAAAACCCGGCAACAATTTGCCTGTTGTAATTATTGATATAGCCGGTGGCATTCAGCTCGTGCATAATAGCGTCAACAAGCGGGGCACCGGTTTCACCGTTTTTCCAGTTTTCAAATAATTCGTCCTGGTTAACTGCAATTTCAAGCTTTTCTTCATGCGAATTCTTGGCAGAGATAAACTTTTGACCATGCTTTTTAAACATAAATCTGAAATAATCCCGCCACAAAAGGTTCAGCATCAGTAAACTGCTCCGGTTCAGGTTGTTTAAGTGCTGATTCCGGCTTGCTTCCCAATAAATCTGCCTTAATGAGATGCAACCCAGCGCAATCCAGGGTGAAAGCTTTGACAAAATATCATTATCCGATTTATTGCGGGCGCTTTTATTACCGTTAACCTGTTCATTGATGATGAAAAATTGTGCCAACTGTTCCAGGGCATTACTTTCTCCGCCTGCGAAAACGTTAGTTGCGCGCGGATCATCAAATGGTTCATCAACTCCAAGATCCCGAAAACCGGGTAGTTCACCGGCATCAGCAATATCAGGTACATGAATAACTTCGGGAATGCCCACGCAAGGCCGAACGTTACTGTCTCGCTCAACCTTCTTCTTGAATACAGCGAAGCTATCAGGGATATCTTTTATCGGGAAAGGGAGGTCTTCTTTATGGTATAAGGTATGCCCGATAAAATGCTTAAGATTCAGCTTTATTTTCCACAGCGCGGCTTCAACCTGTTCAGATATTTCTGTTTCCTCATGTGCTACCTCACGGTGATGATATACTTCGTTAACATGGTATTGCTCTGCTAATTGCGGCAATATCTCTGCCGGGTTGCCTAAACGCACAATTAACTCTCCGCCAATGTTTTGTAAATTTTTCCGGAGATCGGCTACAGATTCAAGGAGAAAGCGTGCCCTCAGGCTCCCGGTTTTTGAATTTCCGGATGGATTTTTTTTAAAATAGTAGGGGTCGAAACAATAAACGGGTAAAACTTTGTCTGCTTTGCGTACTGCTTCTAACAATATTTCATTATCGTGAATACGTAAATCATTTCTAAACCAAACCAAAATTGTTTTTTCACTCATGCTAAACAAGATTGTAACATGCAAATTTGCGATTTATTTCTTTCTTTATACGCATTCGCGCCAATTTTTGACATCGTTTCAACATTAAAAAGACGAATTCCGTTGGTTTAGGAACGGATTTTGCGATTTATCAAGAAAAACAAGATCATGGCAAATGAATACGACACCGATGCATACAAACTTCAGCCTTTTGAAAAGGCCGTGCTAATTGTAATTATTCTGATTTTTTTAATCTTCCCGTATATTATGATTAGCGAGCATATAAAAGATGTGGAGGCTAATAGTTATTATACGCCCTATAAAACGCAGTAGAAGATAAAATTTATTTTTGTTTGCGACATTATATCCATACTTTTGGTAAAATTGTCGCAATGAAAATTACTGAAAACAAAATCAAAGAGAATCAGGGATTGAAATTTGTTCATTTATTGGGCGGAAAGAGTATAGTGGATAAACCAATCCGATCAGAATTTGATATTATTTCTTTAAGTAATGAAGGAATCACCAAGGCATCGCTGGATGCTCTTATTGGTCACTTAGGAATTTCAAAGAAGGCCTTCTCCGAAAATATACTGGATACATCGGTAAAAACACTGGAACGCAAAAAGAGTACGGATAAACTGGACAAACGTACTTCGTCGCATATTATAGAAATAGCCAAAGTTTTGGAGCACGTTTTTTCCGTTTTTGAAACAGAAGAAAGAGTAAAAAATTGGGTAAACACCCCAAATAGGGCGTTGAATAACATGAAGCCCATTGATTTGTTTTATCTCCCAACCGGGTTAAATATGGTAAACGATATCTTAGGGAGAATAGAAGAGGGCGTATACTCTTGAAAGCGATGGTTGCTTACAGAATTGCCAAATCGCCATCCCGGGCGCAAGACTTATCGGGGATGGGAGCTTTTAAGAATGGAGGAAGATGGAACAGCAAAGGCACTTATATGCTTTATACAAGTATGAACACTTCCCTGGCATATCTCGAAAACCTGGTCCACTTTGATGCTTCCGATCTCCCTCCAAATTTGTACATCGCTGCAATTGAAATAAATAGTGATTCGTCAACCAATAAGCTGATTTATGAGTTGCCGGATTCTGTATATCCCGTTTCCTGGCAATTGCATGAAAACCTCGAAAACAAAATACTCGGCGACGGATGGATGCTGGAAAAGAAATTTCTGGCAATCAAGGTCCGGTCGGCCGTTAATCCTACAGAATTCAATTTTCTTTTAAATCCATTATTCCCCGAATACCACGATAAGATTAAGGTGCAGTCTATTGAACCATTGGATATTGATGCAAGGTTGATTAGGTAAACTGCGGCGCAATTTGAAGAATGCCTATTTATTGATATATTTGAATATAAATAATCCATCAATGGAAACGATTATTAAGGTTAATCCATCTGAGCTCAACGAAAATCTGCTTGATAAAATTAGGAAGTTTATTGGTAACAAGAACAATATTGATGTCACGATTTCTTTGAAAGAGTTTGATCCTGAATACGCCGACGCTCTTAACCATTCTATTGAGGAAGCCCAAAAGGGCGATGATCTTATAACCTTCACGATGGAAGATTTTATGTCCTATACTCCTTCCAAAAACAACCGTTGAAGAATCTTAGTTTTACTCCTGCTGCTTTCAACGAATATAATGATTGGTTCGAAAGTAATCCTCAGGTCATTCAACGCATTAAAACGCTCATCCGGGATATTGATCGTGACCCATTCAAGGGAATAAGAAAGCCTGAGCCATTGAAAGGTAATTGGAGCGGTTACTGGAGTCGAAGAATTGATCAGGAACACAGACTGATCTACAAAGTAACGCAAGATTATATCTTAATTGTTAAATGCAAGGGGCATTATTAACTTTATTAAAGTTTCATTTTCCTTCAAATCTACTTTCTCCGTAATATCCCTCAAAACCAACCGTTAATTATAGATAAGTATGACATTTTGTTTATTGCGATGTTATACTTTTATAATGTCGAATAATAATCTACTACTATTATGGCTACTATCGAAAGCATCCAAAAAGCATATATCGATTTTGTGTTAACAGAGGGCCAGCAGCCCAAATCCGTTTATGTTTTCGCGAAGAAAAATAAAATTACCGAAGAAGAATTTTATAGCTTTTTTGGTTCGTTTGACGCGATTGAACAAAACGTCTGGTCTGATTTTGCAAGAAAAACAATTGTTGAAATTAAGACCCAGGAAGTGTGGGGCCAATATTCGGCCAGGGAAAAAGCGTTATCCTTTTTCTACAGCTTTTTTGAGCTGCTCAAAAGCAGCCGCAGTTTCGTGGTATATTGTATAAAAAAGCAGCCCAAGACCTTTTCGACCCCAAGAATATTTACAGATTTTAAAGAGATTTTTGAAAACTTTTGCAGCGACTTGATAAAAGAAGGTTTGGAATCGACCGAATTATCAGAGCGCAAATTTTTTAGTAACCGTTACAAGGATGCACTATGGGTGCAGCTTGTTTTTGTTTTGAATTTTTGGATTAACGATAACTCAACAGGTTTTGAAAAAACAGACGAGGCCATTGAAAAGGGCATCAACGTAACTTTTGACCTGTTCCAGCGCTCGCCTATTGACAATCTTTTCGAGTATGGGAAATTTTTAGCCAAAAACGGCGGACTTAAAGAAAAAATGGGTTTTGGAAACTTCTAAGGGCCTCACCCAACCCTCTCCAAAGGAGAGGGCTTCAGGAAAGAGCGAAGTTAGAGTCCTCTCCAAAGGAGAGGATGATTCACATTATTATTTATTTCAAAGGCATTCATGAGGGCTGTGCGTTTAGGTGAGGCTAGCTTCGCCGCAATATTCGATATGGACGGTACTTTAATTGATAACACTCCATATCACTTTAAATCATGGCAGGCACTTTTCAAAAAATACGGTAAAGGCGATCTCACCAAAGACACTTATTATACTGAGATTAGTGGGGTTCCGGTAATGGAAACCATCAAAAGGCTGTTTGGTGCTGACCATGATGAAGTCGGTTTAAAAGCGCTGCTGAATGAAAAGGAAGAATTTTACAGGCAATCGTATGCTCCCTTTGTTACTCCCATAAATGGCCTTGAAAACTTTTTAACGGAATTAAAAAATGCCGGTGTAAGAATGGCGATGGCGACATCTGCAACCCAACAGGATATTGATTTTATATTAAACAGGGTACCTATCAGAGAGGATTTTAGCGAAATCGTCAATTCGGCGATGGTAAGCAAGCCAAAACCCAATCCACAGATATTTTTAAAGGCGGCCGAAAAATTAAACATGCTAGCGTCAAAATGCGTGGTATTTGAAGATTCATTGGCTGGAATTAAAGCGGCGAACAGCGCAGGTATGAAAGTTGTAGCAATAACTACTGGTCATACAGCAGCTGAATTGCACCCCGTTGACCTGGTAATTAATGACTATTCGGAATTAAACGTGCGCAAACTTGCTGCACTATTTGAAAAAACATAAAGATGAGTGATAACACCCCAAAAGAACAAAACAGCATACCAACTACCAAAGTACAGCGTTCGGCCAAATTTGTAACCACCGGGATAAAAATTGGCGGAAATTATATCAAGCATTATTCAAAAAAACTTTTTAACCCTGAAATGGATAAAACAGAACTGAATGAGGATAATGCTTCGGATATTTATGAATCGTTAAGCGAACTAAAAGGCAGTGCGCTCAAGGTTGCCCAGATGCTTAGCATGGACAAGAACCTGCTGCCGCAAGCTTATACTGATAAGTTTACACAGTCGCAATATAACGCGCCACCGCTTTCCGGGCCGCTTATTGTTCAAACTTTTAAAAAATATTTTGGCAAATCGCCTGAGCATATCTTTGACAAATTTAATGTACGATCAACAAACGCCGCATCAATAGGGCAGGTACACCAGGCTGAACTTAATGGCAAAAAGCTGGCGATTAAAATTCAATATCCCGGCGTAGGTGATTCTATTTCATCCGATTTGAAACTGGTAAAACCATTTGCTTTCCGCATGCTTGGCATGAGCGAAAAGGAGTTGGATGTTTATATGAAAGAGGTTGAGGAACGTTTGCTGGAAGAAACGGATTATGAACTGGAGGTGCGTCGTTCAATTGAATTTTCAAATGCATGTTCCGTTTTGGATAATGTGGTTTTTCCGAAATACTATCCCGAATTATCGAGTAAACGCATCATAACCATGGACTGGCTGGAAGGTAAACACCTACGCGAGTTTTTGCAGACCAATCCTTCGCAGGAATTGCGCGACCGCATAGGTCAGGCCTTATGGGATTTTTATAATTTTCAGCAACATGAACTGCGTGCGGTACACGCCGACCCGCATCCGGGTAACTTTATGATTACCCCGGAAGGTAAACTTGGAATTATTGATTTCGGCTGTATAAAAGAAATGCCCGAAGATTTTTATTACCCCTTCTTTTCGCTAACATCCACTAATTTATTTGGTAATCGTGAAGAAACCATAAAGGCATTCCGTCAGCTGGATATGATACATGCAAAGGATACCCCGGCACAGGTTGAATTTTATTATACGATGTTTAAGCAAATGATCAGCCTGTTTGCCAAACCTTATATAACTGATCATTTTGACTTTAGTCAGACAGCCTTTTTTGATGAATTATATGGTTTTGGCGAAAAGGTATCAAAAATGCCTGAATTTAAACAAGCAAGAGGGGTGAAGCACTTTATATATGTAAACCGCACTAATTTTGGCTTGTATAATATTTTGCATGAGTTAAAGGCAAAAGTAAAAACAGATACATATAAGCCGCATGTTTTGGAGCAGTTTGTTTAGGCAAAGAGGTCAGGTTTTATTTTTTTACATTTATCGCATCATAACTATATGAAATGAAGGGCAAAATTGGAACTAAAGAAAACCCAATGGCGCTTAAAACACCGCCATTGTCATCAGACTATACCATGCATGTTGATGAAAAAGATGGCAAGGAAGTTTTGATTTGTACCGTGGGCAAAACAATTCTTCATTATGATATCCGCTGCCTGAACGACCTTCATGAAATGCTAAAAAGACATGGCGACTGGATGGAACTTGGCAGCGCTGACGAACAAAAACCGGCAAAAGAAGGAACCGTGGAGGCCTGGGGGCGGTCTGAAAGTAACCCGGTTGGCGGCTGGTACGGATTAAAGAAAGGCCTTCGCGGGCGTTTTGGTATGTACATCCCGCCGCTGATGGAGCAACTGGGATTAGCCGAGGTTACTCATGAAGCTAAAGGGAATAAAATGCGAGCGATATGACTTCGATAGTTAACAAATCAACATTATATATCTTAATAATCCATTCATGCTTCTAAAAAACACCTTTGTACATCACGTTCATTTCTGGCTTAAAGACAAAGCAGACAAACAGCGACTGATTGACGGCTTAAATATACTTTTGCCCATAACTCACATTCGCGATATTCATATCGGCGTGCCTGCCGATACTTTTAGGGATGTGGTTGATCGTTCCTATGATGTATCATTATTGATTTTATTTGATACTCCAGAAGCCCAGGCCGCTTACCAGGACGATCCAACCCATGTGATATTTGCCGACAATTATGCAAAACCACTTTGCAGTAAGGTTGTTGTACAGGATAATATTAATGTTTAGTTTTTTATTGTCCATAGACCATGGACGATGGACAATGGCAATAATTCAACAACTTGACTATGGTCTATGGACTATCGACCATGGACCAAAATCCTATGAACAAGACAAATAAGCACATTCTGCTAACCGGTGGCACCGGGCTTATCGGGCAAAAGCTTACGCAGCAACTATTGAACACTGGTTACATAGTGAGCCACCTGAGCCGTTCGCCGGGGAGTGATGCCAGAATAAAAACATTCAAATGGGATATCGACAAGGGGCAAATAGACGAGAATTGCCTTGACGGAGTGGACGTTATAGTTCATTTGGCAGGTGCCGGTGTTGCCGATAAGCATTGGACAGCCCGGCGAAAAAAGGAAATTGTTGATAGCCGGATAAAATCTATTGAATTGATTTACGAGCTGCTCCGCAATAAACAACATAAAGTAAATGCAGTTATCTCGGCCTCGGCAACCGGCTATTATGGCGACCGCGGTGCCGAACTTTTAACTGAAATAAGCCCGCCCGGAAACGATTTTTTAGCTAAATGCTGTATAGTTTGGGAGGATGCTGTTGATACCGGTAAGGAACTTGACTTACGGATAGTAATATTACGCACCGGCGTAGTGCTCAACAAGAAAGGGGCACTTGCTAAAATGGGTGCTCCTATTAAGCTTGGCTTAGGTTCACCTTTGGGAAACGGAAAACAATGTGTGCCCTGGATACACAGCCAGGACGTTATTGACATGTATCAGTATGCCCTGGAAAATGAAGAAATCGCGGGTGTTTATAATATGGCGGCGCCGACTCCTGTAACCAATAAACAACTCACCCAGGCCATAGCGAAACAATTGGACAAACCATTGTGGCTGCCCCCGGTTCCCTCGTTCATTTTAAAAGTACTGCTTGGCGAAATGGCTTCCATTGTTTTAGCAAGTACGAAGGTTTCGGTAAAGGAGATTGAAAATGCGGGGTTCCAGTTTAAATACCCTGACGTTGAACCGGCGTTAAAAGACATTTATGGATGAGAAATCGCCGGTTTCAGTATTCTGGTTCAGGCGCGATTTGCGTATTGATGATAACGCCGGTCTATATCATGCTTTAAAGGGCAGCTTACCTGTTTTACCTATATTTATATTCGATAAAGAAATACTTAACCAGCTTCAGGATAAGGATGATCCCCGGGTTACGTTTATATATAAAACTATTAAGGAACTTGATTCGAATCTGCGAAAGCATGGCAGCAACCTCCTTGTTATTTATGATAAGCCTGCCGATGCCTGGCGCAAGCTTTTAATTGATTATAATATAAAGGCGGTATACTCCAATCATGACTATGAACCTTATGCCCAACAGCGGGATAACGAAACCGCCGTATTTTTAAGCAAACGTAATATTGCATTCAAAACCTATAAGGACCAGGTAATTTTTGAAAGGAATGAGGTTATAAAAGAGGATGGCTCCCCGTATACCATTTACACCCCTTATAATCGTAAATGGTATCAAACTTTAACACCGTTTTATTTAAAATCCTATCCCAATAAAAGATACTTTAAAAACCTCTTGAAAACAAAGCCGTTTGATATCCCATCGCTTGAACAAATAGGCTTTAAAAAAAATGGATTGAGATTTCCAGCCATTCATTATAAAGATGTAATACCTGAATATCAAAAGAAAAGAGATTTTCCTGCTATCGAAGGCACAACGCGTATTGGTCTGCACCTACGGTTTGGAACAGTAAGCATAAGGGAATTGGCACGTACTGCTAATGCCTTTAATGAAAAGACCTGGCTGAATGAGTTGATATGGCGCGAGTTTTATATGATGGTACTTCATCACTTTCCTAAAACTCAGGATCACGCTTTTAAACCGCAGTACGATCATATCAAGTGGATAAATAACGAAGATCATTTTATGGCGTGGTGCAATGGCCAAACGGGGTACCCGCTTGTTGACGCCGGTATGCGCGAGCTAAATGCTACGGGTTATATGCATAACCGCGTTAGAATGGTCACGGCAAGCTTTTTAAGTAAAGATCTTTTAATAGACTGGCGTTGGGGCGAACGTTATTTTGAACGGAAGTTACTTGATTATGAAATGGCAAGTAATGTGGGAGGATGGCAATGGGCGGCAGGATGCGGCACCGATGCAGCACCTTATTTCAGGATATTTAATCCGAACGCACAGCTTGAAAAATTTGATCCGCAACTAACTTATGTAAAAAAATGGGTGCCGGAATATGCTGATTTTAGCAAATACCCACAGCCAATTGTCGACCATAAATTTGCCAGGGAGCGGTGTTTAAAGGTTTTTAAAGCAGCATTTAATTAGCGAAAAGTGTTCGTTTGTTATTCCTGTTTACCTTCCCTACAATTTCCCCAAAAGGTTAAAAAACCTGGGAAATTTCAACTTGCCGGTGAATGTATATATTTTTTTACCTGATCGTAAACTGTTCAGTTTTGTGCCGTTATATGATTGCGCCACATTTTTGCCGGTGTTTATGTTAACCAATTTATTTCTGAGATACAATTCGTTAGTTACCATATTTGAGATCATGGGCGTATAGTAATAACAATCCTCAAAAAAGTAATGAGTAACCTGCGACCAGCGGGTTGAACCAGGTTTGGTAACCGGAGAGCCGCCGTGTATAATATTTGAAGACCAGATTAGCAGGTCGCCCTTTTTTGCGAGGAACTTCTTTTTTTCGAATTTATTAACCTCTGCGATTTTCTCTATAAAATCCTCGTATTCTTTATAGTTTTCGTATGAAGGAGTATCAGCGGTATTTTTTATATGCGAGAAGTTATATTCGGTTAGCCTGTGCGAGCCGGGATAATAAAATACCGGGCCGTTTTCTTCCGTAATATCTTCCAGGGCAACCCATGCGCCGCACATATATCTTGCAGGCAGTGAGCTAAAATGTATGGTATCAGAGTGTGCCCGTTGTTGTGTCCCCACCCGGAAATTAAGTGTTTGAAACGGCACTGGTTCGCGATCATATAATAACCTGAGTATCTCTAAAATCTGCGGATAGCACGCCAATTCTTTCGCCGCATCAGATGCCAGCCAAAAATCCTGAACACGTGTTTCATCCCTCTGCCGGGTTAGCGGAAAGTTGGGATCAAATGCTTTTTTTTCAGCGTCTTCTTTCGTTCTGTCGATTAAAGATTCCGGCAGCATCCCCGAAATCACGATATAACCATTTTCGTTGTATTCTTTAACAAGTTTTTTTTGATCGGCGGATAAATTCCTGGACTTTAAAAGGTCTTCAAAAAAAGGAGACTCTACCCAGGGCAAATTGGCGTTTATCATAAAATATGCTGAAGTGAAAATGCTATTACAAAATTTCTGCTTATTAGTTTTCGAAATGTTATCCTGATACTATTCCAGTCTTAAACAATGCTTAATTTGACTACGGTGTGATTGATAAGATCACAAATGTAAACCTCAAACAGCTATATGCCGGTATAGCAGATGTTGGTGGTGAACTAGCATAGGCCAGCGACGAAGGGATTAACAAGGAAATTTTCGTACCAGTTGTTGCATGATTTTCCAGTCCTTCCACTACCCCAGGTATTAAAGTACTGAGATCAAGTGCCGAGGAGTTCGCGCCATTACTAAATCCGTCAAATATGCTTCCGTTGAGCAATTGGCCGGTATAATTGCAGGTAGCTGTGGTGTTATCAGTTATAAGGTCGGTTAGGTTTGTGCCCGGCGTAAGTACCTTATAATAAAGGCCGGTTGCCGTTTTAGTGTAGCCCGTTAAGTTATTAACTTTCATATAACTTTGAATTACCTGGTCATCATATGTGTTCAGATAGCTGTTGTTGTTTGAAAGATCTATTGTATGTACATAATAATCAAGGCAAGCGTTACCGGGGATTTTATTGTTGGCAACCTGACTGCTTCCAGAGCCGCTGCCGTTACGGCCATAGGCGAGGTGCGATGGAATGAGCAGCCTTGCGCTGGCGCCGGGATAGCGTAATATATTTTTAACCGCTAATTGTACACCCAATGGCAAGTTATCCGAATTAATATGACCTACATAGCCATAATAATGGTTGCTGATCGTATCAGTAGAAGTGTATTTGCCATCAAATGAGCGCAATGAAAAAACGAAAAATACTTTATCAGGATAATTCAGGGCCGGCCCGGTTCCCTTAGAGAGTATCTGGTAATATATACCGGTACTATCATGTGCGGTAGTATCCTGTATCATCGTCTCTGTTAATCCATTTGCGGCTATATAATTTTTTATCTGCTGCTGGTCGTATTGGTAAATATTAAGCTGATTTTCTTCTTTTTTGCATGAAAATAAAGTTACAACAGCTAATAATAGAACAGTAAAAATGGTTTTTCTCATTTGTAATTTTTTCTTTTTGGCTAACGTAGCCTCATAGCATATTTTACACCTTGTTCGGGTTTTATGCTTTTAAATTAATTAGTTAGTTATATTATAAAGTTTTATATTAAAAAAAAGTACCGCGTTTGCAGGCAATCCAATTCCCGGCTGCGCGTAGGGGCCGTAGGCATATTTTGAAGGTATGTACAACCGCACAACACCCCCCTTTTTGATTTTTGATGCAGGTATGCCTAACTGCCAGCCTCTGATAACCTGCCCTAACACAAATGAAGGATGAAAGTTATCGGTTTGGGCGAATGTGGCTCCTGTTGTCAAAATCTTCCCTGTGTAACCAACAGTTATTTGTGTTGAGTTGGTGATCAGGTCATTTCCCGTTCCAAGCGTATCTACAATATAACAAACGCCACTTGGCGCGGCCACTCCGGTGGTCAGCGAAACGGTGTCTACATTATTTATAGGCAATCCGTTACTTGTCAAATAGTCGGTGATTATTTTATTGTCAATAATTGCCTGGTTATGAACCTGCGCCGGAATATCATTTGATTTACTACAGGCGCATAAACATGAAGAAAAAAGCAATACAACTAACAATACCCGGTTCATCTAATCTTTATTCAGTTTTATTTGCCTTTAATTTACCACAGCCTACAAATTTCAAACGGCAAATTTATTCTTTTATAATTCAAAAACAGCACATTAACATTTTTTAACAATTCTGTGAGCATAATTAGCCATTAAGTCGTCGGTCATTTGTTATTGATTTGGCGTAATTTAAACTCAATCCCGGTAACAAACGCCAACGGCTCTTGCATATTGTGTGTTGGTAACTGCTTACCGATAACTGCTGACTGACCACCGTCAACTGCCTACTGACTATCGGGTTTAAAGTTGAGCGTTAGCTGGTTTATTTTTTTGAGCAATTTTATAAGATAGTCTTTGTCGCTTTCGCTGATATTTGAATTGAGGTAATTATTAAACTGTTTTACTAAACCACGTGCGAGGTGGCGTTTTTCTTTGCCCAGGGGGGTTAAATAAATTTTAACTGAGCGTTTGTCACCCTCGTTTAATTCGCGATATATCAACCCTGATTTTTCCAGTTGGCGCAGCATACGGGAGAGACTGGTAGATTTAAGACCAAGCAACGCCGCGGCCTGCGACACCGTCGTGCCTTCTTGCTCATCAATATTGATGAGCAAATACCCTATGGATTGGGTTATGCCGAACTCAGTAACCAACTGATTGTATCGGTTAGCAACGGTTTGCCAAACTATTTTTAAAAAATAGTCAATAGTTTCCTGGTGTTTTACATTGCTTTTGCTGTTAGTCATTTGTCATTAGTCATTAAGCATTTATCATTAGTCATTTCGCAATGGTGGTTGGTCAGCAATTTACAACCTTAAAATACCAATGACAAATGGCTAATGACAAATGACGGGGTTCACCATCCTAATTTTGTATCGTCGCCGCGCGGATCGGCGCCTCCCTGGTAACCATCATTAGTTTTTAAAATCGCATCAACCCTGCCGATGGTACCATGTGCAATTATTTTATAGCCTTTCTTTTCGAGTACACTTTTTACTGTATCATTTATGGCGTCTTTTTCTGCGTCAACTTTGTCAGGAAACCATTGGTGATGAAAACGTTTTGAATCGACAGCCTGCTGCATATCCTGATCAAATTCAATTACATTAAGAATTGTTTGAAACACCGACGTAATAATAGTTGCACCTCCCGGCGTTCCGACAATCATAAATAATTTGCCTTCTTTTTCAATGATAGTCGGTGTCATTGATGATAGCATTCGTTTACCTGGCTGTATGCTGTTTACTTTTCCGCCCAATAAGCCAAACATATTTGGGACGCCCGGTTTTGCGCTGAAGTCATCCATTTCGTTGTTCAATAAAAACCCAGCTCCTTTAACAAATATGTGCGAACCAAACGTGTCATTTAATGTGGTGGTGATTGAAACAGCGTTTCCCTCGGCATCAACAATTGAATAGTGAGTGGTTTGATCGCTTTCATATCCAACAAATGTTCCCGGCTGTATACTTGAGCTTGGCGTGGCGGAATCCCAGGTAAAACTTTTCATCCGAAGCTCCAGGTATGCCGGATTTAGCAGGCTGTCGACAGGGACTTTATAAAAGTCCGGATCGCCGAGATATTTTGAACGGTCGGCATAGACCCTTCGTTCTGCTTCGACCATCAGCTGTACTGTTGAGTCCTGGTTATGCCCCCAGCGATGCAGCGGATATTTTTCAACCGATTTCAATAACTGCAGCAGTGCAATACCGCCGCTTGATGGCGGAGGCATGGTGATAATTTTATAATTCTTATAGTAGCCGGTGATCGCTTCACGCCAAACAGAATGGTAGTTTTCAAGATCGCTTTTTGTAATGAGGCCATTACCATTTTTCATTTCTTCAACTATCTGTCTGGCAACTACGCCTTTATAAAAACCATCTCTTCCGTTATCCCTGATCAGTTCCAGCGTCTTAGCCAGATCGTCCTGCACAAGCAGATCGCCTTCTTTCCACCCCCCATCTTTTAATAAATAGGTTTTTCCGGGGTTAAGTTTTTCAAATTCTTCGTGCGCCCTGTTTAGGTCGCTGGCAAGATGCCTGGTTATTTTAAATCCGTTACGGGCGATGTCGATTGCCGGTTGTACCAGCTGTGCCCATTTTAACCGCCCCAATTTACGATGCGCTTCAAACATGCCGTCGACTACCCCAGGAACACCCGACGCCTTATGTGTATAAAGGCTCATGTTTGGTATAACCTTTCCTTCACTATCAAGAAACATGTTGGTATTTGCCGCAGCCGGGCCTTTCTCGCGAAAATCAAGTGTTTGGGTTTGACCTTTTGATGAGCGGTAAACCATGAAACCGCCACCACCGATATTGCCGGCTTCGGGATGGGTTACTTCCAGCGCGAACTGTACGGCAACGGCGGCATCTACCGCATTACCGCCTTTTTTTAAAATGCTGAGTCCAACTGCTGCCGCGCCCGCAGTTGCACAAACGACCATACCATTGTGGAATGTCGCGTTTTGTTTTTCCTGATCTTGTGCATTAACCAGAGGTATTCCAAAAAGCGTGATCAAGAATACCATCAGGGTACATAAAAGCGGAAAAGATGTATTTTGCAGGCGCAAGTGTTTTGGCCCGAATCGAGATTTACAATTCATAATGCTGCAATAATTACCAATAATATGTAATTCGTATGATTTAACTAATTTCCTGCCTCACTAATTTATTTTATTTTTGCGACCACACAGAATAGATGTCAAAAAAAGGAATTTTACTTGTTAATTTAGGTACGCCCGACGGCCCTTCAACCAGCGATGTACGCCGGTACCTTGATGAGTTTTTGATGGATCCCCGCGTAATTGATGTAAACCCCGCACTTAGGACTTTTTTAGTTAAAGGCATAATAGTTCCTTTCAGGAGCCCTAAATCCGCAAAGTTATATCAAAAAATATGGAGTAAAGAGACCGGCTCCCCATTACTTCATTATAGTAAATTACAACAGCAGGCCTTACAACAGCGGTTAGGTGATGATTACCAGGTTGAACTGGCAATGCGTTATCAAAACCCTTCTATCGAGTCGGCGTTAAACCGACTTAAGACATCATTGGTTGACAGTATACGGGTTATAGCTTTGTTTCCGCAATATGCTTCGGCCAGCACCGGGTCAGTTTATGAAAAGGTAATGGAACTGGTGGGGCAATGGCAAACCATACCCACGCTTTCATTCGAAAATTCGTTTCACGATAACGAACTGATGATCGAAACCTTCGCCAATAACGGCCGCAAATATCAGCCTGAAACTTATGATCATATCCTATTCAGTTTTCACGGCCTGCCGCAACGCCAGTTAATAAAATGCGATCATACCGGCAATTATTGTCTGAAATTTGACGGCTGCTGCGATACCATTAACGATATAAACAAATATTGTTATTCGGCCCAATCGCACCATACCGCCCGGCTGATAGCGGAGAAACTAAATATTCCAAAGGAGAAATACACCATTTGTTTCCAGTCGAGACTTGGCAGCGACCCTTGGGTACAACCATACACCAGTGAAGTTGTTGCTAAGCTTGCCAACGAAGGTAACAAGCGCCTTTTAGTGTTTTGTCCTGCTTTTGTGGCCGATTGCCTGGAAACTGTTTACGAGGTAACAGAAGAATACGGCGCTGAATTTAAAGCCCTTGGCGGCGAACACGTGCAACTGGTAGAAAGCCTGAACGATTCGCCAACCTGGATTGATGCATTAGAGAAAATGGTTTTGAGTTAGCAGGCAGTCGACAAGTTCTCTTATATCAGAGGATATGATAGAGGCGTTTATAGTTTTTAGATAACTTATTGGCCGGCCTTATCGGTCTAAAATAGCCCTTCAATAATATCATCTGCGGATAAACCTTCAGCCTCTGCGTGGTAGCTCCGTACAATGCGATGCCTTAATATCGGTTTTGCGATCGCTTTTACATCTTCAATATCCGGCGAATATTTTCCATTAATAACTGCGTGGCACTTTGCTCCTAAAATTAAAAATTGCGAAGCCCGCGGGCCGGCGCCCCAGTTTAGTAAACGATTAACCTGCGCCGACGAAAACTCACCATTAGGGCGTGTTTTTGATACCAGCTTTACGGCGTATTCCATAACGTTGTCAGTTACCGGTATGTTCCTCACCAGTTGCTGAAAATAAATAATCTGGCTGGCGTTTAAAAGTTTATTAACCTCAGGGTGTAAGGCGCTGGTGGTATTTTTCACCACCTGTAACTCTTCTTTAAATGTGGGATAATCTAAGGCTACATTAAACATAAAACGGTCCAGTTGAGCCTCGGGTAGTGGATAGGTGCCTTCCTGCTCTATTGGATTTTGAGTGGCCAAAACAAAAAATGGTTGTGCGAGGCGATGGGTTATGCCGGCTGCGGTAACGGCTTTTTCCTGCATGGCTTCTAACAAGGCAGCTTGTGTTTTTGGCGGGGTACGGTTAATTTCATCGGCAAGTATGATATTCGAAAAAACAGGACCCGGAATGAATTTAAAGTTCCTGTCTTCGCCTAATATCTCAGAGCCAATAATATCCGATGGCATCAAATCGGGCGTGAACTGTATGCGCTTAAAATCAAGGTCGAGAACCTGGGCTACAGTTTGTACAAGCAAGGTTTTTGCCAGTCCCGGTACACCCACCAATAAGCAATGTCCATTGCTAAAAATAGAAATTAACACAAATTTTAGCACTTCGTGCTGACCAATGATTACTTTACCTATTTCAGCCGTAATTTGCTGATAAGCCTGCCTTAATGCATCAGCGGCTTCCACATCCGAGCGGTGTTGCATAATATTATTAAGGTTTAGCTTCTGCGGTTGTTACGGGTGTTGCCCAGCCTTTTAAAGAGCCGCAAGATTGATATTGAGGATCAATTTTAATGAAAGTTTCCTTTCTTTTCTTCTGAAACCATTCACTTACTTTGCGGTTAATTTTATCGTTTGTGGCGTAGTTTTTTATTTTAGGATAATCCAATATAAGGCTTGCCTTATGTGCATTGGTGCTGGATTTCAGATACAAAATTTTATAACTCTTTTTACCATCCTGCCCGGTAAATAGCTGGGGTTTTGAAATGTTTCCGGTTTTCATGGTATCAATAATAAGCGCTATCTGCGGGTCAAGCCTATCGGTTGGTATATAGGTAGTGCGCGTCTCAACATTGTCTGCATTTAAAAGCATTCCGCCATTGTATTTGGTTTCCTTGTCGTCAGAGTAATAGGCAGCCGCGGTAGAAAAATCGATTTTTTTATTGTTTTGCAGTAAAGTATAAACACTATCAGCTTTAGCTTTCGCCCGATCCAGGCTTTCTTGTGTAAGCGATGGAACAATTAATATATGCCGGACGTGTACCTGTTCACCTCTTCGTTCAATCACTTGTAAAAAGTGAAATCCAAATTCTGTCTCAAATACAGGCGAAATTTCACCGGCTTTTAACTTGAAGGCCATTGCAGCGAACTCTTTTACAAACGTTGTGCGATCTGCGAAACCCAGGTCACCACCCTCAACTGCCGACCCCGGATCCTGTGAGTACAGGCGCGCTAATGCTGCGAAATCTTCACCGGCTTTAATCCTTTTTAACAAATCCTGCGCTTTTAGCTTTGCTGATTCTTTTTCGGTATTGGTTAATTTTGGATTAAAAGCAATTTCGCCCACCTCAACTTCTTTGTTAAAAGATGGCAGGCTGTCCTTGGGAATTTTATTAAAAAAAGTTTCAACATCCAGTGGCGTAGTGTTAATATTTGCGGTTATTTTTTGTTGCATTTTTTGTGCAATAAGCTCTTCTTTAATATCCGGACGAACTTCGTCTTTGTATTGAATCAGTGATCTTCCTAAAAATTGCTCCAGTCTGTCCTGTCCCCCGGCCCGCTGAATCATGCCACGCATTCTGCGGTCAAGATCATTGTCAACTTCGTCATCTTTTACCTCAACACTATCAATAACGGCCTGCTGTGCCAGCAATTTTTGAGTTAACAAACCTTGCAATATCTGACACTTGATAGATGGGTTTGGCGGGTTCCCTTGTGCAAGGTAGTTTGCATATTTCAGTTCAATGTCTGATTGAAGTATGATGCCGGCACCTACAACTCCAGCAATTTTATCAAGGTTATGTACCGGCCCCCTTGGTACGGAATCAACTTTATGTGCACTGACTTTTGCAGCAGAATCCTGTTTAGTGGTCTGTGCCTTTGCAGCGGATATAATTAATATAAAACTTAAAATGGCTATCCCAAACTTTCTCATGTATCTTTTATATATAGCTAAAAACGGAAATTATTCTTTAAAAGGCCAAATTTCGTTAAAATTTATCAATTACGGCTGTATAATTAATCCTGATTTAAATTGATGACCAGATAATTGTGCGAATATGCCGATAATGCTTCAAACAGTTTAGCTACTTTTGTTAAAATTTGTTAAATGAAAGTAGAAAACCCGCTTGCTTTTAATTTTATTATGCAGGATGAACTTTACCTGTTAAATGGAGATAAAGATTCATTTATAAATAAAGTTGCCATCCCCGAACCTGTTATAGAAACGGCGCCGGATAAACTTAATTATTTAGGCGGGAATAAAAAGAATTTTTTGATCGTTGTTCATTATCCCGATCTGGAATTTATGGACGATAAGCATTTAATTGCCCTTGAAAACACACTAAAACGACTGGGGTTTGAGTTAGACGACACCGCCATTTTTAACAAGGCAACTTATAATGAGATTACCCATGAGCACCTGGTTGACCTTTTTAGGCCCAAAAAAATACTTTTGCTTGGCGCGGACGCAACTCCTGGAGGTCTTGGGATATTTAATCTTAATAAGCCCAGGCAGTTAAATAATTGTGCCGTATTGCTCACTTTTAGTTTTGACGAGATGATGGACAATACCGAAAACAAGAAAGTGTTTTGGGAACAAATGAAACAACTGTAAATAATGCAGCAATTGGTTTTTGCTACAAATAATCGCCACAAGCTGGATGAGGTAGCCGCGAAAATTAAAGACAGGCTTAAATTATTAAGTCTTGATGATATTGGCTGTAACGAGGACATCGCCGAAACAGGATTAACCTTCCGGGAAAATGCTTCGATAAAATGCAATTATGTTCATAATGAATATGGCTTAAATTGTTTTGGCGACGATAGCGGACTGGAAATAGATGTGTTAAACGGCGAACCCGGGATTTACTCCGCAAGGTATGCCGGGACCCACGGCGATCACGAAGCCAACATTAATAAAGTACTGAAGAACCTTAAAGGAATATCAGACAGAAAAGCCCGTTTCCGGACGGTGATCTCTTTGATATGGAACGGGACTGGACATTTTTTTGAGGGTACTGTAGAAGGAATAATACGAAATGAAAGGGCAGGAGCAGAAGGTTTTGGATACGACCCTATATTTGAACCGGAAGGCTATAATATCACATTTGCCGAAATGAGTTTGGATGACAAAAACCGTATAAGTCACAGGGGAAGGGCCGTAGAAAAGTTGATTGCTTTTTTGAATACGGTTTAGGGACAGACACAGATAGCTGCCGTGGCCGGGAAAGACTCCAAATGCGGGAAGGGAAATTGCTTTTCTTATATTTAAAATGATAATCAAAACAAAAAGATATGGCAGTCAATAGGCAAATGGCTAAGGGGGTTAACCATGTTAAAATAGAAAATGAAGATTATTTAGATGTTCTTTTTTGGAGATCTAAAACTTTTTCTGAGAGGTTGGAAGAAGTGACGCGTCTTACAAGAAACTATTACACGCAACTAAATGGTTCTTTCCCCGAAAAAATGGTTAAAGTTATCACAATAAGGAAGAATGATATTTGAGAAACAGACTTGTCACTGGTTTTAAAGAAGTATATCATTAATTCCCCTTAACCGCCTTAACCGAATCTTTCCCCGTTTTATTTCCCTTTACTTTTGCCGTGTCTATTTTCGGTATACTATCTTTCCCCGTTTTTATGCCCTTAAATTTTGTTGTGTCGGTTTTTAACATACTATCTTTTCCCGTTTTTAAAGGAGGCATTTTTCCTGGTGGTCCCACTTTAGTCGTGTCTTTCACTATTTTTCCATTGGCAAGTTTCTTAACAGGTTGTTTGCCTGTTTGAGGTTTGGCCGGAGGTGTTTTAACTGTTGCCACAACTTTTTTATTGTAAGAAGGTATGATAGACTCTTTTGATACCGGCCTTTCTTTGGGCTTCCATATAAAACCTTTCAGTATTCTTTCGTCTTCTTTAAATTTATCCAATGGCCCATAGGTGTGCGCTGGTTTGGTATAAAAGGCCAGGTTTGTTGCCTTATTGTCCTTAAAATCAACTCTTATGCGACTGCTCAGCGATCTTTCCATGCCATCCACTGTATTTTTTGCGCTATCGCGCGAAAAATAGATGCTTTCGGCATTGCCTTCAATATACATGCGGTTTAGCTTATCGTCCTTAAAAAAGCCACGCATTCGCTTACCACCAACCTGGTTAAAATGCACCGAGTCGCCTTTTTCAATATTTACGATAAAGGCGTTGGGGAACATGGTCATATTGTCGAGCTTTTTGTGCTTCATCTGCAAATAAATGGTATCCCCCGACAATTGAGAGCCCTGGGTCCATATAATAGGATTCACGTAACTACGCATGGTTGAATCGCTGTTGCTGTAATATATAGAGTCGGACTTTGACTGCAGGTCTGATTTAAAAAGCTTCGCATGATGATAGGCCATTATAATCCTTATCCGCGCCGTGTCGCTTGGCTCAGCGAGTTTAGCAGCAATCAGCGAATCGGCCTCTTGTTTCTTTCGCACGCTGTCAAGGGCCATTTGCTTTTTAGTGAGCACTTTCTTTTTTACAACAATAGGTTTCGGCTTGCCAAAAAAGTCGCGGTGGTATAAACTGGTATCAACAATAGTTACCCCGGCATGTGCGGCCGTCAAAAACTTGGACGGCTTTTCAATCACCTTTGGTTTTTTGGGCTTGGCGGATGTATCCCTTATATGGGCAAGCCGCTGCTTTTCCTGGTAAATTTTCAGGTTTTTGTAAGTTAGTATTTGCGTTTCAATGGTATCAGCCGACATATACACGGAGTCCCTTTTTATTCGGCTGGTATCTTTTGCCGTTATAGGTTTATCCGGTATTTTATCTTCTTTTTCCTTTGTTTTTCCGGTATTGATATTTGATGTATTGTCCTTGTTTTTTGCAATCGGGGTTTTTACCGGCAGGGACGTTTTCTTTATAGCCGAATCTGCTTTTGCCTCTGCGTCATGTTTGATTTTGTTAAGCGAATCAATATTTACAGGAATAGTTTTTCTGATTTCCTGCGCCATTGTTATCCCGTTATTTTTTTGTGCAGGTACTTTTTTTGTAGCGGAGGCGGTTTTAGCAGCGGAATCTGTATTAGTGGTATCTTTTTCTTCGGTGACCATTATAATATAAGGGTCCTGCGTCATTACGGTGCGTTCCTCCGTCTTAAAATAAGTGCCCAGATCGCCCTTTATAGTTACTTTTTGTTCCTTATCAGTAAAAGTTACGTGCTTAACTGCCCGGCCGTAACCATTTATCTTATCATAAAATAAGCTGTCCCCTTTTAACGATTTTGTTCCCGACTTATAAAGATTGTTTTTTCCAAATGCAGCCTGTTCATTTACCGTATTATAATAGCCGTTTTCCGTATAAAGCGTGTCTTTGTCTTTTTCCCCTTTTGTGCTGTAAATATTGGTTGGTCCATAAAAGTAGGATATCTTCGATCCGGTATTATACCGCATAGTATCTGTTTTAACCAACGCGTCGGGTGTTTTTAGCGACACATTATACCTGAAATAAGAGTCGCGCGATTTGGCAAAATAATAGCCGTTTTTACTAAGCAGTGTATTATCTTTATTCACCAGTTTACCACCGTCGGTGTAAGTGCCAATTCGGGTGGCCGTGTTGTAATTCAGGTGGTTTGTGGTTAAAGTAGCATCCTTATCTACCAGTTTTACATTATTTGTTAATATAGCAACCTTGGTATTGCCGTTGTAATTTAATATGTCCGAGTAAATATTAAGGGTGTCGCCCTGCTCAATATGTACATTGCCAAAAGCGTCAAAAGCATTTGCTTCAGGGTAAAAGTAGGCGCTGTCCGAACTTAAAGTAGAATAATCTTGCTGAAATGTCCCCTGGTATACTTTTATCACGTCCTTCCCATCACGCTTTATACCTGTGCTGCTCGTGGACCGGATCAGTTTTACTATTGATTTTTTTTGGCCCATTACCGCTACGGCCGTCAATAATAAAAGAAGGCTTAAAACATATTTCTTCACTGCGGCAAAATTAGTTTTTTGTTGGGGTATTAAATTAATAATTTTGATGGATGCTTCCTGTTAAACGTTTCAAAGATTTTATCGAACAAAATAACTTATTCAACAACGACAGTAAAGTACTTGCTGCCGTTAGCGGGGGCATGGATTCTGTACTGATGGTGCACTTGCTCAAAGCTGCGGGATTTAATTTTGGTATTGCTCATTGTAACTTTCAATTGCGCGGCGATGAATCACTTAGCGAACAGGAATTTTGTAATAACCTGGCCGAAAAGCTCCGTGTACCATTCCATACCATCCGTTTTGATACATTAAGCTTTGCTGCCAGACAAAAAATTTCAACGCAAATGGCTGCGCGGCAGCTTCGCTATGAATGGTTCGAGCAGATCAGGCAACAGTCGGGATGTTCATCTATCGCGCTTGCGCATCACCAAAACGATGCAATTGAAACAATATTGTTAAATCTTACACGCGGCACGGGCATTGCCGGCATGCACGGCATATTGCCCAAAAATGGTACGCTCGTACGTCCCCTGCTTTTTTTGAAGCGTGAAGAGATACAGGACATTGTAGAAAAAGTGAGTATAGCTTACATGGAAGACAGTTCAAATGCATCGGTAAAATATGCCCGCAATAAGATAAGGCTGGAAGTTATACCCAGGTTAAAGGAGCTTAACCCAGCGTTAGAGCAAACTTTTGAAAACAATATGGCACATTTCAGAGATCTGGAATTATTTCTGGAGCAGAGAATGGCTGAAATTAAAAAGGAGTTGTTCATCGTCCATGGTGACGAAATACATTTGCCATTATCCGGCATGAAAAAACTCGAACCAAAGCGTCTGCTGCTTTTTAAGTTGCTTCAGGAATATGGTTTTAATGAAACTATTATTGACGACCTGATCATGGCATTGGACAAGCATCCCGGTAAGGTATTTGAAACAGCTACATTTAAGTTAGTGCTTGATCGCGATAAGCTTATCTTGACAAAAAATAATCAGCAACAGCTTGAGCCACGAGCTGTCAGCAAGAACGACCGGGAGGTGGATTATGGTAAATATAAATTAGCTGTTTTACACGATGATAGTCCGCTAATTATAAAGGACAACCCCATGGCTGTTTCCATCGATGCTGACCTACTCGTGTACCCCTTAACTTTACGTGCCTGGCAGCGGGGTGATTATTTTTATCCTTTTGGGATGAAATCACGTAAAAAGCTTAGTGACTTCTTTATCGACCAAAAAATTCCATTGCACGAAAAGGAAGATATTCCAATATTGCTTAACGGAAACGGTGACATCATATGGATAGGCGGCTACAGGCCGGATGACAGATACAAAGTTACGAATGATACTAAAAAAGTAACTATATTCGAATTGTTAAGAATTTGAAAGGCAACCAAAATGGACAAACCGGCTTTTATTGAAAAACAGTACCTCGGCAGGGAATTTATACCGATTACCATACGCCTTGTTTTAGCAATGTTTTGCTTTGCAGCTTATTTTTTTACCGATGAGCGCGAAAGGAATGGCGATTTGCTGGTTGTTGTGGGATTTGCGATAATAATTATTTCCATCATTATGGGTTATTTGCTGCATTTCCGCACGCGTGTTTTAAACAAGAGTATTTTATTGGATGGCTTATGGACCACACGCCTGGTAAAAATTGATTTGAACGGCATTGTAAAGGTTGAAAAGGCCGAATACAGTAAATATTTATTCAATAACCCGGTTTATAACCTTCACTCTAAGGGAACCATTCGCTTTTTTACCGGGGGCAATTATGCCATTCATTTAACCGACAGGGATGGCCTGGTGTATATAATAGGATCGCAACATTCCAACGAATTTTTGAGGGCTATACAGGAAGAGATGAAAAAGTAGTTCTGCCGTCAAGCACTTTTTATCCGAACAACTCACTGCTCAAATACCTGTCGCCACGGTCACAGCAAACAAAAACGATAGTGCCCGAAGTTAGTTCTTCCGCCAGTTTCAGCGCCGCTGCTAATGCTCCGCCGCTGCTCATACCCGCAAAAATTCCTTCAACTTTTGCCAGCTTGCGCGCCATTGCCGTTGCTTCGGCCTCCGATATGTCAATTACTCTGTCTACGCGCTCGGGTTCAAATATTTTAGGCAGGTAAGCTTCAGGCCAGCGACGTATGCCGGGTATTGAAGAGCCTTCTGTCGGCTGGCATCCTATTATTTGTATCAGCGGGTTCTTTTCCTTAAGAAAACGGGAATTACCCATGATGGTCCCGGTAGTACCCATAGAACTTACAAAATGGGTGATTTGGCCTTCGGTATCGTGCCATATTTCAGGGCCGGTGGTTTTATAATGAGCCAGGTAATTATCCGGGTTGGCAAATTGGTTGAGTACAAAATATTCTCCCGATGCCCCTTTTTCCTCAGCGTAGTCGCGGCAAAGTTCAATGCCTTCCAGTAAGGTCACTTTTGCGCCAAAAGCTTCCATTATGAGTGTGCGTTCACGGGTAGAGTTTGAAGGCATTATCAGCTCGATTTCAAGATCGTAAAGACAGGCTATCATGGCCAGGGCGATACCGGTGTTACCGCTGGTAGCCTCGATCAGCTTGGTGCCAGGTTTGATGTCGCCCCGCTCCAGTGCACTCTTGATCATATTAAGCGCCGGACGGTCCTTTACACTGCCACCCGGGTTATTTCCCTCCAGTTTTGCGAAAATACGCACGTTTGGATTTGGGTTCAGTTTTTTAATTTCAGCCATCGGCGTGTTGCCGATCAGATCAATTATGCCTGCCATTATTTTTTAAACTATGCTTTTATTATTTATGGTGATAGCCGGGTTGTGATAAACAGTTGAATACGGCGGAACGCTCTTGGTAAGCCAAACATTCCCTCCAATTACGCTATCGTGACCGATAATGGTTTCTCCGCCTAATATAGTGGCGCCCGAATAAATAACCACATTATCTTCAACCGTCGGATGGCGCTTGGTAAAAGCCATGTTTTTGGCTACGCTAAGTGCGCCGAGTGTTACACCCTGGTATAATTTTACATTTTTGCCGATAACGCAGCTTTCGCCGATGACGATGCCGGTACCGTGATCAATTAAAAAATATTCGTCAATTTCCGCTGCCGGATGAATGTCTATACCTGTTTTCGAGTGAGCATATTCGGTTAGGATGCGCGGCAATAACGGAACCTGGTGTTTATATAAGCTATTTGCCAGGCGGTAAAATGATATGGCAAAAAAACCGGGATAAGTGCGGATCACTTCAAACTCGCTTTGTGCAGCAGGGTCGCCGGTAAATATTGCCTGGATATCGGTATTCAATAGTTGGTATAAATCGGGCAGTTGTTCAAAAAAAGCCTTTGCAATTTGTTCATTATTACAATTTTGACAGGCCTTGGTGGCATTCATTATTTTGCTAAGCTCATTCTCGAGATGCACAAACTCGTCCTTCAATTGCTGAACAGCGACAAACATTTGTTTTGATTGCTCCGGAAACAATAGCCGGATTACGTGCAGCGCCCAGCTTGTGATCTCCTTGTTTGAAGGCACGGCTTCAACCTGCTGCTGCTTTTCAAAAATATGCCGGTAAAATTGCTCGTTCATTTTAAATTTAAAATGCTAAGTCAAGAGTCAGACGGTTAAACACGAAGCCAATTAAGGATTTTTGACTAAGCATACTCTATTAAGACTACCGGACTTATATTAAATTACAATGTTATGCAAAAGAATGTTGTTGGTTTGTAAAAAGAAGAGATATTATGCCTTACTCGATAAGCTAAAAATCTCATTCCCTCAATTCCCATCAAAATCATAACTTTGCATCCTCAAAATTGGGATACGAATAATGTTTGAAAATTTATCGGATAAACTCGACAGGGCGTTTAAAGTTCTGAAGGGTCAGGGAACAATTACTGAAATAAACGTGGCCGAGACCATGAAGGAAATACGCAAAGCCCTTCTGGACGCCGACGTTAACTATAAGACCGCTAAAGCTTTCACAGATGATGTAAGGCAAAAGGCTATTGGCCAAAATGTATTGACGGCTATTTCACCGGGTCAGTTACTTACCAAGGTGATGAACGACGAGTTGACCGAACTTATGGGTGGCAGTACAGCCGAACTTAATTTATCAGGTCAATTAACCATCATACTTATTGCCGGGTTAAATGGTGCAGGTAAAACTACCTTTACAGGAAAGCTTGCCAATTACTTAAAAACACAAAAGAATAAGAAGCCTTTATTGGTTGCCGATGATATTTACCGCCCCGCGGCGATTGATCAGCTGCAGGTTTTAGGTGGCCAGATCGGCGTGCCGGTTTATGCCAACCTGGAATCGAAAGATCCGATTGCGATAGCAAAAGAAGGGATAGCTTTAGCCAAACAGAACGGCCACAACGTGGTGATTATAGATACCGCCGGCCGCTTGTCTGTCGATGAGGCTATGATGCGCGAGATTGAACAGGTTAAGGACGCCGTTAAACCGCAGGAAATTTTATTTGTGGTGGATGCCATGACAGGTCAGGATGCTGTAAATACTGCCAAGGTATTTAATGATCGCCTTGATTTTACCGGTGTTGTATTGACCAAACTCGACGGTGATACCCGTGGTGGCGCTGCATTATCTATAAAATCTGTCGTTAACAAGCCGATTAAATTTATTGGTACAGGGGAGAAAATGGACGCGCTGGACGTTTTCCACCCTGATCGTATGGCATCGCGTATCCTGGGCATGGGCGACGTGGTTTCGTTGGTTGAACGTGCTCAACAGCAGTTTGACGAAAAGGAAGCTGCCGAACTGCAAAAGAAGATCCGCAAAAACAAATTCGATTTCAACGACTTTTATAGTCAGATCCAACAGATCAAAAAAATGGGCAACATGAAAGATCTGATGGGTATGATACCGGGCGTTGGTAAAATGATGAAAGATGTTGAGGTTGATGACAACGCCTTTAAAGCTATCGAAGCAATTATTCAATCTATGACTCCTTATGAAAAAGGAAATCCGGATAGCATTAACCAAAGCCGCCGTAATCGCATAGCAAAAGGATCGGGTACGGATATGACCGAAGTTAATCGCCTGATAAAACAGTTTGAAGACATGCGCAAGGTTATGAAACAAATGAGCAACCCCGCAGCCATGGCAAATATGATGAGAAGAATGCCGAAGTAGATTTCGGATTTTTCACAATTGTTTGTTTTTTTAAGGCGTTCAAGAGGGCTGCGCCGTTTGAGAATTACGATTTCGGATTTTTTTTGTTAAAACTTTAAATACGAACCGTACTATGGCAGACATAATTATATCGGATATTTTGCAGGCACTTAAGGCAGTAAGTCATAGCAATGCTGATAATTTGCATATATTTTATGACAGAGGTGCAGACGTTATGTATGTGACTTTTGGCCCCCCGGTACCTGCAGACCATAGTAGAATGGGAGAGGACGATATTTTATACAATTACAGAAACGGGAAAGTTATTGGATTGACGGTGAGTCATTTTAGTACCAGATAATTAGCCCCCTGGCCCCCTAAAGGGGGAATGATTTGATAGCTCCCCTTTAGGGGTTGGGGGCCTAGATAAAACTCAACCCTGAAAAACTCTTATTCAAAATCTTGCTATTGCTGACGTTCAGCCATTTATTAAGCAGGGTAGCATAAACATCCCGGAAATCTATCTGGTATTTCAAATCTCCGTTATCCAGTTGTGATAAGTCGGGTGCATCGTTATAAATACCGGCTTTTTTTAGTTTTCCACCATAAATTAAAATATTATTGGCTGTACCATGGTCGGTGCCGTTACTGGCGTTTTGCTCCACGCGGCGGCCGAATTCGGAGAAGGTCATTACTAGCGTATCATCAAGTTTACCGGTTTGTTTCAGATCTTTTATAAAAGCGGCTACGGCATCGCCATATATTTTCAATTGCCTGTTCTGCTGATTCTGCTGGCCAACATGAGTATCAAAACCACTTAGCGAAACATAGTAAACCCGTGTCTGCAAGTCGGAGTTTATGAATTTGGACACCGTTTTTAGTTGATTTCCCAAACCTGTCGCCGGGTATTCGGCTGCTACCGTGTAAGTTTTCGAAGTTTTTTGAATATAGTCGGCCGACGAATAGGTTTCAATCATCGTTTTGTATAGATAGCCTAAATTATCCTCATTCAGGTTGACCTCACCATGGTCATGAACCAAGTTTTTAAAGAAGGGTTCGCGGGTGGTTTGGTATAGCTTATTAGGGTCCTGTACCGCTATGCCTTTCATTTTTGCGCCTTTCATGGCAAGGGATAGGGTATCGTCAACTTCGATGGCAGTGTATGGATTTTTGCAATCCTAGCAGTTTGAATCCAGGTAGCGACCAATCCAGCCGGTAGTTAAAAACTGGTTTGATTCACTTGCAGTTTGCCAAATATCCATCGAGCGGAAATGTGATCTGTCCGGATTTGGATAGCCAACTGAATTTATTATACTCATCCACCCCTGGTCGTAAATTTCTTTCAAAGCCGACAAACTAGGATTTAAACCCTGCATGTCATTCAGCTTAATTAGATCACTTTGGTTTATGGAAATGGTTTTGCGCTTTTGGTAATAAATATCATTGCCAAATGGGATAATCGTATTCAATCCATCATTGCCACCCGAAAGCTGAATAATCACAAGGTTTTTATATCCGGTTAATTCACTTTTTGCCAAAGCCTCGAGCGGTTTCAAAAAAGTGGGTATCAATAACGCTCCTGAAGCTAATGCGGTGTTTTTTAAAAAGTCTCTTCTTTTCATAAGCCCCCCAACCCCCTAAAGGGGGAGTTTTTAATTTTTATTGATGGTTATACCTTGCCGCTTCTAGTCTTCCCCCTTTAGCGGGCCTAACATAATTGATATTCCGGTGTTGAAACCAGTTCAATCACCATCGTTTTAACATCTGTTGATCTGCTGATATTGTTGATTAATGTGCTGTTCAGTTTTGGCTCCAGCATAAACTGCGCTATTTCGATATTTGATGCTTTTTTTGGAACTGTTTGCAGGAACTTGTCCCAATCTGCCGTGGCCTGAACTTTTGTGTTTACATCTTGCTGATGATTTCGAACCGACGCGATATAAGCTTCGTCGTCCGGATCAGTTTTGCCTGCAAAATCTATCAATCCGCCGTTTAATAAGATGGAAGGTATCTTTAACCGGTACATCAATGACGAACTGTCGATCCAGTTTCGACCACCCGGCCAGCCCGCTACATTCGGCGGATAAAACAATACTTGCCCAAGTGTTCGCTGAAACTGCAAAAGCACTTCTGGGCGCTGATAAGTGATATAAAATTGCCTGTTCAATCCCACCAAAAATTCAACCGGCGCTTTCACAAGGTTTCCGGTATTTTTTTCATCATAAAACCAATTGGCAGTAAAAACATATTCCAGCAAAGGCTTTATCTCGTAATTGGCACTATAAAACACATCAGCCATGGCGTTTACGTGATCGGTATCCGGGATTTCATTTACCAGGTATTTATATAGTTTATTGCTAATAAACCGGGCGGTTTCTTTTTTCTCCAGCAGTGCGTTTATGATATCTTCTCCATTAAAATTACCGGTTTTGCCAAGAAAGGTTTTCTGTCCGTCGTCGTGCAAAAAGGGCCGGTTTATAAACTCGCCATCTTTGTTAAACCCCCAGCCGGTAAATGAGCGGGCCGATTCCTTAACATCACTTTCGGTATAGTTACCCCTTCCTATTGTGAACAGCTCCATTAACTCACGGGCGAAATTTTCGTTAGGATGTCCTTTGTGATTTTGCTGATTATTTAAAAACTGCAACATAGCGGGCGATTTGGAAACTTCGAGCAACAAGGTGCGGAAATTACCCAAAGCATTTGTGCGCTGGATATTATTCAATTGTTGTGCAAACAATGCGCTGTTAGAACGGCAGGCAAAATGATTATGCCAAAACAAAGACATTTTTTCCTGCAAAGGAGCGTCTGTGGTGCTCATTTGGTTTATCCAGGCCAGGTTTAGGTCTTTTTCTTCCTGCTTTTGCTGTTGGATAAACAATTTACGGGCAGCCATGTCGCCTTTTATTACAGCATTATAATCTGTTACGCCCTGAACAACATTGATTGGATTTGCCTCACGAGACTTAAGCAACTCTTTTACGGCATGCTTTACAGAAATATTACCCAGCGCTTTCGCATCATCAAAGCGCAACCCAAAACCTGCCCGGGCGTATAAATGCTTTAACTGTGGATCGCTGTTCATGATATTTGTATGACATTGCAGCTTTCAATTGGTTTAATTGAATTTGATTTACTTTTTTATCGCTATTTTAGCCGGCCGAATTTTATCACCAATGAAGTCTTTTTTTACCGCATTTATCCTTCTTTTTCTAATAATTGACAGCGTAAACGGGCAAACCAAGGTTTCCGTCCCAACAACAGAGCCTTACGGAATAATCGATACAGCTGATTTAAAAATGACTTCATGTGATTTTGAGAAAGATGCCGGCGCCGAAGTGCTTTTTGATAAAGCTGTCGTAACCTACGAATACACTTCTATAGTTATGCAAAGGCATAAAAGAATAAAAATTTTTAACGACAATGGGAAAAAGGAAGCGAATATCCGCATAGAGTTTTTGGGAAAAAACCGGGATGAAGTAATTAAAGATATTGAAGCGGAAACAATTAACCTTAACAATAAATCGGTTGAATATGTCAGTGTTGACGAAAAGCTGATATATACAGAAAGTATTGACAAATACAGGAAAGCGATAGTTTTTACATTCCCCAATGTAAAAGCTGGTTCCGTAATCGAATTTAATTACTCATTAATAACACCTTACCCCTACAACTATCCAGATTGGTTTTTTAATTCTTCGATCCCAACACGTTACAGCGAATTTGATGGCAGTTTTGACAAGAACTATTTAATTGACGGTTACAGAAGAGTATATCAGCAAATGTCAAAGGATACTACAATAGCCATTGATTTTAGTACGGGGAGCAAGCGCATATGGGCGATGACAAATGTACAGTCATACCATGATGAGCCCTATATGGGTTATCCCGAAGACTATCAGCAGTGCCTGTTATTTAAGCCCCATCACGTGCTTACTACATGGGCAACAGTGGTTAATGGGCTGCTTTTTGACGAAGATTTTGGCCAGCAGTTAGATAGCAGGCTCAGTAATAAAGATATAATTATTTCTACCACTAAAGCAATAAAAACTACCGATGAGAAAACAGCATATATCTTTAATACCGTCAAAAAATCAATAAAATGGGATAAATCGAATCGTTGGTTTACAGTTGGCGGGATTAAAAAAGCATGGGATAAAAAAATTGGAAACTCTACAGAAATAAATTTGATATTATATAATTTACTTAAGTCCGCCAACCTTAGCCCTCGCTTATTAGTATTAAGTACCCGCGATCATGGGCGGATTAATCCGAATTATCCTTCCGCGACTAATTTCAATAAAACCGTTCTTTATTACCCGATCGATTCAACAAAATACTACGTGCTGGACGCCTCCAACCCATACAACACCTTTGATAATATCCCTGTCGACCTTTCTGGTTTGAATGCATTTTCAATTGATGCGGACAGTAAGAAATTTGTCATGTTCCAAATAAAAAATGCGACTGAAAATAAGGCGGTCCAGATAGAAGGTGAAATTAGCGAAAACGGAAAATTAGAAGGAAATGTCAACATAAGTACTTCTGCCTATGGCAGAGAAAAATTTCTGAAGACCTACGAAAGTTTGGGCGAAAAAGATTACGTGAATCAAATGCAGCGTGAGAATTCAGACATGACTATAACCTCATTGAAGATTGAAAATGCCGAAAATGATACATTGCCGTTGATAGAAAACTTTGAATTTAAACATGAACTGGCGGAGCCCGACGGTGGTTACCTTTATTTTAACACTAATATATTTTCAGGTTTTAAAACTAACCCCTTTTTCAGCGAAGCCCGGATATCCGATATTGATTTTGGCTGCCTTTATAACTATACTATCAATGGGCGATATAAGATACCGCCAGGGTATAAAACCGTGATTTTACCAAAATCCATAAAGGTACGAATGCCTGACGATGGCATTATTTTCAGGCGTTTTGTGTTTGAAGAAAACGGTATTATTAGTATACGATATATTGTTAATTATAAAAAATCGCATTTTCCAAAAGAAGAGTACCAAGCTATACACGACTTCTACAAAAAAATGTTCGAGTTGTTTAATGAACAGGTTGTACTAAAAAAAATATAATATTTTACACAAATAGATTTTTATTATCTTCGAATTGATTAAACCTAAAACATGAACAAATTTATCACAGTTTTTACCATGGCAATATTTGCCATCTCCGCTAACGCGCAAACAAATTCCACAACACCAGCTATCCCTACAACTCAGCCATTTGGAAAAGTTGATATCGCTGACCTTGAAATGAAATCATGCGATTTTGAAAAGGATGCTAACGCAGAGGTACTCTTCGAAAAAGGTGACGTTTATTTCGGACCCGACCTGACCTCAATCAGTGAAGATATTCACAAACGGGTGAAAATTTTTAATGACAACGGCAAGGACGAGGCAAACGTCCACATTGAATTTTATAGCGGAAGCCGTTTGGAATATATTACAGGCTTACAAGCCCAGACTATTAATTTAGTTGACGGAAAGCCGGAGATCACCAAACTTGAAAAAAAATTGATCTACACTAAAACGATTGATAATTACAGGAGCGAAATAACATTTTCTATGCCAAATGTGAAACCCGGCAGTATAATAGAATATAAATATACCTGGAACACAATCTCGTACCGCAATTTCCCTGAATGGTTTTTCCAGGGAAAAATACCAGTCAGATACAATGAATTAAGTACAGGCATCCCAGATGTTTTTTATTACCGGCCTATCCCTCATGTGCATCAATCCATGGTAAAACATACTACTTCGTCTACCGGCAGGAGTTTGCAGGATGGAACAGATGCTTATCCATACACTCTTGAACTTGAGTTAAGAGCGTTGGCAAACGTGCCTTCATTGAGAGATGAACCGTTTATGTCGTCGTTTAATGATAACGTACAGTCACTGCGTTTTCAATTGGTTTCGCTCAGGCCTATAGGGGGCTTTGCAAAAACAGGTTCAGATACCTGGGCAAAAGTTGGGGGAACGCTGATTGATGATGATGATTTTGGCGGTCAGCTTAAGCGGAAGGTAAATGGTGAAGAGGCAATTATAGGCAAAGCAAAATCACTGAAAACGAATGATGACAAGATTTCTTACATTTTTCATGAAGTAAGAAATGCGATGAAATGGAATGGAGGTGATGACTGGTACACGATTGATGGTACTTACCGTGCCTGGGAAAACAAAACAGGCAATTCAACCGAAATAAACCTGATCTTATATCATTTGCTAAAACAGTCCGGTGTAGATGCATATCCGATGGTAGTAAGCACCCGCGAAAATGGCAAGGTGGATCCGTTTTACACTTCATTAGCTCAGTTTAACAGGGCGGTAGTTTATGTGCCGGTAGATAGTACAAGGAATTATGTGCTTGACGCCACAGGTAAGTACAATATGTATAATGAAACTCCTGACGAATTGCTTAATTCATCGGGTTTGTATATTGACAAATCTAAAAATCTCTATGACATTGTTCAATTGAAAAGAGGCGTACCGGTAAGACAAACCATTCTAATCACCGGCGAAATAAAACCAGGGGGCAAATTAGAAGGCACAGCTCAGATTAGCAGCAATAGTTATAATCGGATTAATACAATAAACCGGTATAAAACAGATGGCGAAAAGAAATACATTGACTATCTGCGCAATGACGATAACAACCTAAAAATATCTGCCTTAAAGATGGATAACATGGAAGTGGACACGCTGCCCCTGATGCAAAATATTGATTTCAATCTTGAATTGGCCGGCTCCGACGAGAATTACATTTACTTAAATTCAAACCTTTTTACGCCACTAAAAAAGAATCCGTTTTTAAGCGAAAACCGTATGACGGATGTTGATTTTGCCTATCCACGAAATTATTCTGTGAACGGTGTTTATAAAATACCTGCTGGGTATAAAATTGATGCGCTGCCCAAAAGCGTCAGCATGACCATGCCCGATAAAAGCTTCAGTTTTAAACGGTTCGCCGCCGAACAGGACGGTATGGTAACAATACGCTATACTATAAGCTATAATGTGGCTGAATATTCAAAAGAGAAATACCCGGATTTGTTTGAGTTCTTTAAGAAAATGAATGAAATGCTGAATGAACAAATTGTATTAAAAAAATCCTGATAAGATGTATTTATATAATAGTTGGAAAAATCTGGCTTTGTTACTCGCGTTTTTTTTAATGGTTAAAAACACATATTGCCAGGATAAGGATGTGCCTAAAGAATTATATGTGGCAGCAGGTATACCCGATTCTTTAAAAGAGGACGCGAACTCGGTGATACGTTATTCGAATATAATTAAAACAGTCAAAGGCCCGGGTAAAGAAAATATAAAGGTACGCACGATCGTAACAATATTAAATGAAAAAGCCGATCACGAAGCTGTCATGAGGTTAGACTATAATAAAAAATTCTACACCTTAAGCAGTATTGAAATGCGGGTCTTTAACGATAAGGGAGTTTTAATAAAAAAATACCACAAAAGTGATATGTATGATGGCGCAAGTAACGACGATGAGACCCTGGTTTCGGACGACAGGTTCCTGGCGGTAAAGCACAACATCGTATCATATCCCATAACTATCGAAAAGGAATATGAGATAGATGAGACCAGTTTGCTGGATCTTGGCAGCTGGAATATACAAAAAGACGAACAATCGATTCAAGCGTCATATTATCGCATACTAATCGGAAATAATGCCGGCTTTCGATACCTGAACAAAAATACAACGATTAAACCGGTTATTACAGCGGCAGACGGTAATATTCAATATGACTGGCAGTTGAAAAATGCCAGGGCAATAAAAAAAGAGGATGGTGCTGAAGCCTGGAAGGTGTTTCCACATATCTATTTTGGCGCCAATAATTTTGAATTTTACGGTGTCCCCGGCGATTTTAGCTCCTGGAGTAGTTACGGAAAATGGCAGCGGGCACTAAACGCGGACGTATGTTCCTTAACTCCCGAACGTGAAGCAGAGATAAGGAAAATGACGGACACTTTTAAAACCGAGAAGGAAAAAGTGAAATATTTATACAGCTACATGCAGCAAAACATGCGTTATGTAAGTGTTCAATTGGGAATTGGAGGATTAAAGCCTTTTCCGGCAACATTTGTTGATAAAAAAAAATATGGCGATTGCAAAGCGCTTTCCAATTACATGAGCGCCTTACTTAAAGCTGTAAATATTCCCTCGTGCTATGCAATGATAAATGCGGAGCCTAATGGAGAACCGGCAGATTTATTATTTCCTTATGACCCTTTTAACCATGTAATATTATGTGTGCCCCTGAAGAACGATACCACATGGCTTGAATGTACAAATCATATCAGGTCTTTTGGTCAACTGGATTCTTATACAGAGAACCGTACTGCCTTAATAGTTACTGACGATGGAGGTAAATTAGTAAGTACTCCAAAAAGCAACGCCCAGGAGAATCAATTCAAAAGTGAGGCTCATATTATCTTGGATGCTGATGGTGGTGCTAAAACACAAATAAAGATATCGGGAACCGGTGAATACCGCGAATTATTTATTGGCCTTTCTGCCGCTAAAATGGATGACCAGAAGGAATTTTTATTACGTGATCTTGCTATAAAGCAACCCTCTTCTTTTGATTTTGTGTCAGGTAAAGATAACAACGACATTAAAGAGGTAACCCTTAACCTTGATTACGACAAGTTTTGTGACATAAAGGCTGGTGATAAACAATTTTATCGGCCGGCGGCATTTACTTTATGGGATAACACGGTTCCAGTACTTGAAAAAAGAAAAACGGACTACTATTTTGACTTTCCACGGCAGAAATCAAGCGTTACCACTATCGACTTGCCGACTGGTTTCGAAGTTGAAACTTTACCCATAAACCAAAGCTTAAAATTCATCTACGGCGACTACGACGTGAAATATGTTTACGATGCGGCAAAAAATCAAGTGGTAAGCACGGCTAAATTTACTTTAACCAATCATGTTATCCCTGCTGCAAAATATACGGAACTACAGCAGTACCTTGACGCCGTTGCAAAAGCACAAAATAAAAAGCTGGTGATAAGGCGTAAGGCGTAAATTTGTCCTGATGATATTCAGGCTTGATGAACGTTTAATTTTCCCCAACCCCCAACTTGCCGAAGATGATGGACTTTTGGCAGTTGGGGGTGATTTATCAACCGAACGTTTACTGCTTGCTTATCAAAATGGCATATTTCCCTGGTACAGTGAAGATACACCTATACTCTGGTATTCACCGCCGGAGAGGTTTGTGCTTTACCCGGATAAACTGAAAGTCTCCAAATCCATGAAACAGGTTTTGCGATCCGGTAAATTCACAGTTACCGTTAGTCAGTGCTTTGATAAGGTTATTGATGCATGTTCACTGGTGCCACGCGACGGACAGGATGGCACCTGGATAACAGACGAAATGAAAAAGGCGTATATAAGGCTACATAATAAAGGGTATGCCCACTCAATTGAGGTGTGGCACGAAAATTACCTGGCTGGTGGTTTATACGGGGTACAAATCGGTAATGTATTTTGTGGTGAAAGCATGTTCAGTAAAATAAGTAACGCTTCGAAAGTGGCATTGATACATTTGTGTAAAATTGGCTTGTATAAGTTAATTGACTGCCAGATGCATACAGACCACCTCGAATCAATGGGGGCCAGGCTCATTGGGAGGGAAGAATATATTAAAATTGTGAATGGTTAAATGTGAGTAGTGAGTGGTCAGTTGGGAGTGGTGAATGGTCAATTGTCAGTAGTGAATTGTCGGGTGTTATTATCCAAGGCATGATTTAATGCTTAACTTGGCTGCAATATTGTAGCACATTAAGAAATACATCTCTGGTAAATGCCAACTGACCACTCACCACTCGCCAACTCACCACTCACCGCAAAGGAGCGTATAATACTTGGGATCGACCCGGGCACAGCGGTTATGGGTTATGGTTTAATAAAAGAGACCGGGTCAAAAATGGAACTCATCAGCATGGGTGTGGTGAAGATGGAGAAAATTGATGACCACATGTTGAAATTGCAACGAATATTTGAAAAAACTGTTGCGTTAATTGATAACTACCAACCCGATTGTCTGGCAATTGAAGCCCCTTTTTATGGTAAAAACATACAGGTAATGTTAAAACTTGGCCGTGCACAGGGCGTGGCGATGGCTGCGGCATTGTCGCGGAATGTAGTAATTACGGAGTATTCGCCCAGGAAGATAAAGCAATCGATAACGGGCAACGGAAATTCAACAAAGGAGCAGGTAGCCGCGATGCTGCAAAACTTGTTAAAGTTTAGCGAGAACCCTGATTTTTTAGATGCTACCGACGGCCTGGCGGTTGCAGTTTGCCATTCTTTTCAACGAATGCCCGCGGGCAAGGGCAACAAGAAGTCGTATTCAGGATGGGATACTTTTGTGAAGGATAACGCGAAGCGGATTGTTTGATTGATGTTGTAACGTTGGAATGTTTAAAAGTTGAAATGTTATTACCGTTTTCATTTGAAAACCGCTTATTAAATCATTGTCGGCACGTCCGGAATTCGCATATCTGTACATTCGTCATCTGCACATCAAGCCTAATTCTTTAAAGCCAGTCTAATCTTATCTACAGTGGCTTCAAATTGTTCTGGAGTAAACTTTAATTTGGGACGCGAAAAATTCATATCGCCGATGTGATTAATCGGTATCAGGTGAATGTGGGCATGCGGGACTTCAAGACCGATAACAGTTACACCAATCCTTTCGCATGGTATTGCTTTTCTTAAACCAGTCGCCACTATTTTTGCGAATATGTTTAACCCGGTATAAGTTTCATCATCAAGGTCGAAAAGATAATCAACTTCCTTTTTGGGGATAACCAACACGTGCCCTTCGGCCAAAGGATTAATATCAAGGAAAGCCAAAAAATCGATGCTTTCAGCCACGATATAAGCCGGGATTTCCCTGGCAACTATTTTTGAAAAAATGGTCATGGTTGGTTTAATTAAAGATTGTCTGTGAGGACACAGACAACGGTATTGATGGTTCTAACAAAATATACAAGATCCGACATCGGACATCCGACTTCCGAAATTCTACCTATTTATCTCCAATATTTCAAATTCCATTTTACCTGCAGGAACCAT
Source organism: Mucilaginibacter sp. (assembly GCA_036498965.1). Classification (GTDB taxonomy): domain Bacteria; phylum Bacteroidota; class Bacteroidia; order Sphingobacteriales; family Sphingobacteriaceae; genus Mucilaginibacter. The sequence goes on along the minus strand of DASYEP010000129.1, from coordinate 63,865 downwards.
AATTTCGGTTTTCTCCCCCACTTTTTTTCCTAACAGGCCTTTAGCTATAGGCGAAGCTACAGAAATTTTGCCGGCCTTAAGGTCAGCTTCACTTTCCGAAACCAGCTGGTAACTCATAGTAGCCCCATTTTTTATATTTTTTATCTTAACGATAGATAACGCAAGTACTTTTGAAGTATCTAATTTCGAATCATCCAGCAACCGCGCATTCGCCAGCGCTTCGCCCATCTTAGCAATTTTTGCTTCATGTAATCCCTGTGCTTCTTTAGCGGCGTCATATTCAGCATTTTCAGAAAGATCGCCCTTATCGCGTGCCTCCGCAATTGCTTTGCTGATGTTTGAGCGTCCGGTTGTTTTTAAATGATGTAATTCCTTTTTTAAATTTTCTAAACCCTCTTTGGTGTAATATGCTACCTCTGCCATAACTCACAAATTAATAATTGATACTTAAGTTCTATAGCTTCCAAAAAAAACCGCCCTCCTGTTTTAAGAAGGACGTAATGTTTTTAAAGCAAACAAGACTATATGGGCATTGCCTACATAGTCTCGTTCTGTAAATAACGAAGATAAGAGAATTAAGTTTTAAAATCCAAATTTTTTTTAGCGGTTCAACGCGGCCCTAAATTAATTACTTCCTTTCACTCTTCCTTTTTCTTCATCGGCACCGGTTTGGTGCTGCCTTGCTTTTATTTTATTGTTGCCAAAATTGTAAGTAAATGTTAAACGGGCTATGCGCGTTTCGCGTGTTTGATTAATCATCAAATTAACACTTTGGTAATTACTGCTAACATTATTGTTTTGAGTATTAAAAATGTCGCTCACCGAGAATTTTATGTTCGCTTTTTTATTTGCAAACGAATGGCTTATGCCCACATCTGTTGAATATCGGGCGTGAACATTAAAAAGTCCATAAACCAACGCGGATTGATAACCTGTGGTTGTTTCTATTTTATATCCTTTTAGCGGTAAAAAGGTCTGCGTTGTCCTGAACTGCCAGGCCGCTTGCCCACTATTTAAATTTCCCCCTTCAAGACCATTTGATTTAAAACCCAGGTAGAAGCCGGTTGCATTCACATTCCCGTTCCACCACTTGGTTATAGTATATGGTGTATAAACGTTGATGTTGTAACTATTTTGAATTTGCAAATTTTCTTGTGTCACAAAAGCTTGCTTTGTTGCCGGGTCAGTGCCCGGTATCTCGGTTATTACGTCGGTAGTGTGGCTATAGCCTAAACTTACGTTGAGGTTTTTGTTGTAGGTATAATTGAACTCGAAATTATTGGTGTATTGGGGCTTCAAATAAGGATTTCCTTTTTGATAGGTATAGGGATCTAAATGATAAACAAACGGATTCAAGTTGTCGTACTGAGGCCTGTCAATACGACGGCCATACGTAAGGCTAATTTCATTTTTATCATTTATGGTATGATTGAAGAAAGCGCTTGGGAACAGATCAAAATAATTCCGTTTTATAATTTGGCTAACGCCCAACGAATCGCCATCGGCTGTTGAGTTTGTGTATTCTGCCCGCAAGCCAATCTGTAATGACGAGTTTTTATAAGTTTTATTCAGGTTTATATAACCGGCATCAACCTTTTCGTCATATATAAAATGATTATTGCTAACATAAGGCCCTTCCGGCAACTCCGCCTGCATCAGGTTGTTGTCTGTTTTTACGTTGCTGTATTTTAAACCCGACTCCAGTTTTATTGATTTGGTGATAGGCTTGGTATAGTCAACTTTACCAGTATATATAGTAATGTCTGATGGTGTGATGTTCCCTAAAAATTGCTGAGGCTGCTGGATACTTCCATCAGCAAGATAAAAGTCGGTTGTGTATTCGGCAATAGTATTATTTTTAAACCTTGAATAGTCAAAATCGGCACTTATTTCCTGCCCGGCGGTATCTATTTTATAGGTGTCGTTTAAGTTGAAGGCAAAGTTGTGATACGTTTGATGGATACTTGAAACGGTGCGCAGCGATGAATCTACCTGCGTAAAATTGGGCCCTATATAAGTGGTGTTATCAATGCTATCATCTTCGCCGTTAAAATAACCGCTTACCAAAAAACCGATGGTGTTTTTTGACGAGAGGTCATAATCCGCCCCTAAGCGGTAACTGTTATTATTATGCATCTGCGGCATATAACTATGCTGGTTAAAGTAAGTCGTTTTTCCCGAGGTATCGGTTACAATACGTTTTATACCAATATCCTGAAAACGTTTGTTATCATTATGACTAAATGAACCAAACACGTTTAAATTACCTTCCTTATGATTTAACGACAAAGTTTCATTGTCCTTACCATATTTGCCATAGCCAACACCTGCCGTAATGCTGCCGTTGGTGCCGCTTTGTTTGTTCTTTTTAAGTTTGATATTGATGATGCCTGAGTTTCCTGCGGCATCATACTTAGCGGATGGATTGGTAATAATCTCAATAGATTGGATGGTAGTGCCATCAGTTGAACGTAATAGCGTAGCCAGTTGTGCTGAAGAAAGATAAGTAAGCTTATCATTAATCATTACGGTAACACCTTGTTTGCCCTTAAGGCTTATATTGTCATCCTTATCTACGGTAACGCCAGGCGCCCTTTCCAATATTTCCATTGCGGAATTTCCGGCGGCTAAAACACTGTTTTCAACATTCATTACTGTACGGTCCAGTTTTCGTTCAATAAGTGGTTTTGATGCTGTAACTGTAACAGTTTTTAAAGCCTGGCTGGCAGACTGAATTTTTAAAACCGGTACTTTGAAATTTGTGGGGCCCGTTGCTATGGTAAAAGCCTTACTAACTGCCTTATCGTAGCCAACTACCGTTGCCTTTATAATATATCCGCCTGCGGCTATATGATCAAATGTGTAGGCGCCGGTTTCGTTGCTCAATGTTCCCTTAACTACCGCTGAATCCTTTGCCTTTAATAAGCTAACGGTAGCATAGTCCATCGGTTTCCCTTGGTCATCAAGTAATGAACCTGTGATTTTAGCTTCGGGTTTAGCTGTTTGGGCAAATAATGAAGCCGTGCTGACGATGAGCAGTAATAGTGTATATTGTATTTTTTTGGTGATTAGTTTCATGGTATATGTTCAATTCGGGACAAAGAAATCCCATTAAAGGATTTTGGTCTTTTTTAAATATTTAATTAAGTGTTGTGATTATCCGGTTATATAGCCGGGTTGGGTTGCGTATTTATTTTTTATCTGTAATTTCTATTCTTCGTTTTTAATTACCTTACTGACCTGATTTTAATTTTTCTCTTTTTCTGTAAAGGAATAACTCCTTACCTGTTTACCGAAACTTTTTTGACCAAAAGGCGATTTGTAGTGACTTACGGAAAAATTTCAAATATTTTTGACAATACCGATCCCGTAAGGCCTTTCTCCTTTTTTAAAATGGCAATCAAAAATTAAATTATCGGTTAACTTAAAAAAGCTGTTCCTATTGCTATATAAGATGCAAAAGGATGGCGCAAGGTTACATTAAGTTTGAGAAAAAGTTGGTGGTTGATTAAGTGAGTGGTTGATTAAGTTGGGATGAATAGCCGGATTGGCCACTCACTCAATCAACCATTCACCTAATAACTATTGATCAGTGCTATCTTTTGGCGCCGACATTTTAATACTGTCTTGTTTTGAGGTAACCAACGTATCTACCTTGCATTGTAGCCCATTGTCAGTCATTATAAACACTGCGGAGGTAACGTTGTCCTTTTTGTTTATTTCCTTGCAGTTATAAACTGTGCCGCCATAGCGCAAATAGTTATCGAGCCGCTGGTCTATTACTACCTTTGCGTTAAGGGGAACTTTTAGGGTAAGCGTTACTTCTTCATCGTGCCATGAGGCGTTAGGCCTTTTTCTTAAGGCATAGTCGAACTTTAAAACTGAGTCTTGCTGGGCAAATACATAGCTTGTATTACGCGCGTTAAAAAGGGCATCCTCATAGTTGCCGCCTTTGGCACTAAATGATTGTTCAAGTACCGGGGCATTAACATCACTTTTTTCTATCTCAATGGTAACGCTGCGTGGTTCATTATGAAAGCCATTGTTTTCATCGTCAGTTACCACCATATTGCGGAAATGATCTTTAATATCAAGCCGTACGCTGTCTTCGTGTGAAAAATATTTTATATCGTTAAGCTTTAAATAGTAAGTATTGTTTGCCGTTGGCTTTATATTAATTGTTTCGGTAAAACTTGCTGACTCCCTGAAACCTCCTGCTATTCTTACACTATAATATATAAGCATAGTTAAAGCGCATAACCAGATCACCAGGAAAACGGTCCCGGTTGATCTTCCAATAGTCCCAACATTAAAAATACCCTTGAGTATAACCAGCATAATGCTTATCAAGGGGACAAAGGCGGTTATAAAGGCACATACATAAAAGTTATCAGCATGCTCGTTTGAAATTATACGGAAAGGAAAAAAATTCTCGTGATGCCCGGCGCCAAAACCTATAAATGCGATCAACCCGACCACAAGGGCGATGGCAAATCCAAAACACGCAACGAGAATAACTACTCCAAACAACTTTATCAAGACTTTTCCTGTTCCTCTTAAAAATATGCCCAAATGGTGAAAAAAGTCACCTACAAAATCGCGGGCTTTGTATACAAACGGTCTGGCCTCGTGACCAAAGTTTGAAAGGTTTTCACGAACAGAACTTAATTCGTCTTCAAAGTTCTTTTTAAAACCCTGCAGATTTTGTTTTTCGCCCTTCATAGCCATCCTGTCCGCACGAGTTACTGCTTTTGGTACAACTATCCATAGTATTATATATAATAGAAAGCCGCTCCCGCCAATCGGGGTAAACAATGCAAAAGCCAGTCTTATCCAAACTGCATCAATATCAAAGTAATTGGCAATGCCCGCACACACACCGGCTACCAAATGGTCGTCAGGATCGCGAAACAGCCTGCGGCCTTCAGTATTAGTATAGGTATAAGCATTCGCCGTCGATTTAGTGTCCTCATCCGCAGTTTCAAAATCGGCAACTGTACCCATTTGCTCCACAACCCAATTAACATCCTGCTCAACAATTACCTGCTTGTTCTCTCTTTGTAAAATTTCACTAAACATCTCCGCTATCCGGTTTTCAATGTCGGTGGTGATTTCGAGGCTGTCGGCCGAATTTGAAAAATGACGTTTTACGTCAGTCATGTAGTTTTTTAGTATTTCGTAAGCATCCTCTTCAATGTGGAAGACGATGCCGTTCATGTTTATGATTATAGTTTTGTTCATGATGGTCTTTTTTAAAAGATTTTAGATTTGAGATAGGAGATGTGAGATTTTTTCATTTTAGTTTAATAATAAGGTAGCACGTTAAATTTTACCTTTTAGCTTTCACTTTTCGCCTTTCACCTTTCTTTTCTGTTCCCAATGGCTGTTTGTACCGCAAATAGTAACTCTTCCCAGGTTTTATCCAGCTGTTCCAGTACGGTTTTTCCCTCTTCCGATAGGATATAATACTTTCTTGGCGGGCCTGAAGTGGACTCCACCCAGTTATAGGTGAGCAGGCCATTATTTTTTAAACGGGTTAATAAAGGATACAGAGTACCCTCAACCACAAGCAGTTGGGCTTTTTTTAGTTCGGCAATAATGTCCGAAGCATATGTTTCTCCCTTTGCTATTATGGAAAGTATGCAATACTCCAGTATTCCTTTCCGCATTTGGGTTTGTGTATTTTCAACAATCATACAACAAAGATATATGTTTTAAATTGTATTATGCAATACATAGTACTAAAATTATTATTTTTAGTTATCAAACTTACTTTATTTTAAAAAAAACCAATGTTTTTTAAGAATTAGCTTGACAATTTGATAACGTAACACTACTTTAGTGACTAATTAACTATTAACTGATCTTATTATTAACAAACATGAAAAAACTTCTACTAGTAAGTTTGTGCTTCCTGCTGTTATGCATTACACAGGTATTTGCACAAAACCGTACAGTTACGGGTACGGTTACGGCCAAAGAAGACGGCCTGCCCATTCCGGGAGTAACTGTAAAGGTAAAGGGAACCACGGTAGGAACCCAAACTAACACAGCCGGTAAATACAGCCTGGCAAATGTGCCGGCAGGCGCCACTTTGGTGTTTAGCTTTATCGGCTACCAAACCTTATCGTTGCCGGCAACAGGCCCAACCTTAAATGCTGTGCTTGTAATTTCCAGCAATCAACTTGGCGAGGTTGTAGTAACCAGTGCGTTAGGTATTAAGCGCCAGGCTAAGGAATTGGGTTACGCAGCTACTAATATTAGCGCCAAAGCTCTTACGCAAACCAGCCCAACAAATTTTACAAACGGATTAACTGCAAAGGCTCCGGGTTTGGTAATTAGTACGCTCGACAACGGTATCGATCCGCAAACCCGTTTTACATTGCGTGGTAATCGTCACATCATCGGTAACAACTATGCGTTGGTACTATTAAATGGTGTGCCAATTTCACCTAACGATGTAAACACAATCAACCCTAACGATATTGAGTCAGTTGATATCTTGAATGGTGCAGGTGCAGCCTCGTTGTACGGTTCTGAGGCATCTAATGGTGCGTTAAGTATCACCACTAAACACGGATCTTCAACAGGAACTCCCCAGGTAACCTATTCAAATACGTTCTTAGCCGAAAATATATCTTATTTCCCCGGCTTGCAAACACAATTTGGTAGCTACGGTGGTGAAGGCGCGCCTTTTCTCGATCCATTAACCAACCAGGTTACAACCCCGGTTCCGTATGAAAACCAGTCATATGGCCCAAGGTATGATGGTTCAACACAGCAATTAGGCTTACCTGCGTATGCAGATAACGGACCAGTGCAGATGGTGCCATATTCAACTCCAAAAACTGATCCGCGCCGGGCTTTCTTCCAAACCGGTATTCAAGACCAGAACAACATTTCGTATGCTGCAGGTGATGCCGCTAATAGCTTCAACTTATCGGCAAATAACGTTGCGCAAAAAGGCGTTGTTCCGAACGACAGAAGAGACAGGACCGTTGTTCGCGTTAGCGCAACCAAAACATACGGTATATTTAAAGCAGATTTCACCGCAAGTTACTCGCACCAAACTACAAGCACTTATGGTGCCGGATTCGATGGGGCCTCACTTAACGGCGGGCGTTCGCTATTATCGGGTATATTAAACTCACCATCATGGGCTCCTATAAACGAGTATAAGGATGTCAACGCCATGTTTGGCGACAATAACAGCTATTTCAACTCATATAACGTTAACCCTTACTGGACAATTAATAACTCACGTTATAATACACGGTCCGACAATTTTAACGGCAGCTTTATGGGTACGTTAACCCCTACAAAATGGTTTAACTTACAATACCGCTTAGCTGATAACTTTGGAACAGGTGTGCAACAATATACACGTGCCCAGGTTAACTTTAGCGCTTACTATCACTCTGACCCAGGTAATACTCAAAATCAGGCGTATGGCGCGTTGGGTGGCGCTGCAAACACTCCCGGCAGTGTTCCCGGACAAGTTCAGAACATTATGCAATATGGTGATGGAAGTGTAAGCCCTGTAAACAACGTGGGCGCTGGTCCTCAAGGATACTCACGTATAACACAGGATATTTTTGCTAATTTTCATAAAACCTTTTTCACTGATTTTAAAACCAGCTTATTGTTAGGTAGTTCTATTTGGGAAGAGCATTATAACCAAATATCAAACAGCAGTACACAATTACTGATTGACAAATTTTATAACATAGGCTCAATTTTGGGCGTACCATCAACAGGCCAGGTACAGGGAACTATCCACCAGATAGCCTGGCTGGGCAGCGCGAACATCAGCTATAAGGATTACGTATTCCTGGAAGTATCCGATCGTAATGATCAGGATTCAAGGCTTTCGGCTGCAAACCGTTCATTCTGGTACCCTTCTGCAAAGCTTTCATTCTTGCTTACCGATGCCATACAGGCTTTAAAGAACAACAAAATTTTGAGCTATGCTAAATTAAGAGCATCATTAAGTAAAGTGGGTGATGTAAACATACCTCCTTATAGCATTATCCCTACATTTGGTGTAACAACAGGTTTCCCATATGGCAGCACAGGCGGTTTAAGCTTAAGCACGCAATTAAACAGCCCAACATTAAAACCTGAGTTTACCAAAGAGCTTGAATTTGGCGGCGACTTCGGCTTCTTCGATAATCGCATTAACGCAGGCATTACTTACTATAAAAGTAATACTACAAACCAAACCCTGCCTATTACTGTTGCACCAGAAACAGGCTACTTAACTTCGTTGGTTAATATAGGCGAAGTTGAAAATTCAGGGATAGAAACCAAATTAGATATACAAGTGCTCACCAAACAACAAAACGGTTTTGGTTTAGATTTGGGCGGTAACTTTACCATTCAAAATTCAAAGGTACTTTCATTGACAGCGGGTTTACCTTCTGTTACGTTAACTACAATAAGTACTGCGGCAGCCATACAAGCAAGGGTAGGGCAGCCTTTCCCTGTTTTGATGGGTACTGATCTGGTTCGTGATCCCCAGGGACATCCTATTGTAGATGCTAATACAGGTAATCCTGCATTAAACTCTAACCTGGTTAATTTAGGGCAAACAAACCCCAAGTATTTGTTAGGTTTAACACAAACCCTGAGCTATAAGTTTGTAACATTGACCGTAACCAGTGAGTTCCGCACAGGTAACGTAATTTATAACCAGGGCTTACTACAGGCTACTGCAGCAGGTACTTCACTGTTATCAGCATCGAGCGGGCGCCAGCAATTTGTGTTCCCTAATTCGGTAATCCAAACTTCACCCGGAGTTTATACAAAGAATACCAGCACACTTACCAGCGATGGCGGTATAAACTTTTTTGACTCGGGCAATTTTTATGCTGCGGGCAGCACTTATGTAACCAGCGGTGCTTTCTGGAAATTAAGAGAAGCTGATTTAAACTTTGATTTAACTTCGTTAGTGAGAAAAACAAAGGTTATTAAAAGAGCTTCTATTGCTTTAATAGGAAGAAACCTATTGATGTGGAGGCCGGCATCTAACACCTGGACCGACCCTGAGTTTTCATCCACGTCAGGTAACTCTGTTGGATACGAAACCAACCAACTTCCGCCAACCAGATTTTTTGGCGCTAACTTAACTGTAACTTTTTAACAAAAGATATGATGAAAAAGTATATATCGATATTATTATTAACACTTGGAATTGCCGGGAGCAGTTGCAAGAAAGACTTTCTGAGCCTGGAGACGAACCCCAATACGCCGTCGTCAGCATCGCCTGACCTTATATTGGCGGGTGCGCTAAAAATGTCGGCCCAATTTCCTAACAGTACCAAATACACTATGTACGCCGGCTGGATGGGTTATTTAGCCTGGAGTACAGGTTACCAGGCAAATACTGCATTGGAGCAGTACGCCATTACATCGGGCACCTATGATGTTTGGACCGATTATTATATTAACCTTGGAAACTACCAGGCATTGATAGCCACTAATTCTGGCCCGAATTATACAGGTATTGCCAAAATTATGACGGCTTACAATTACGAAGCCCTGGTTGATAACTACAACAACGTACCTTATTCGCAAGCTTTACAAGGCACAAAAAATTTCACTCCGGCGTATGATAACGGATCGGTAATTTATGATGACCTGATGAAGCAATTGGATGCAGCTATTACTATGATTAAGGGCGCCGGAGCTAGTGCTCTTATACCAACTACTAAAGCTGATATCATTTTTGGGGGTAATATGACAAATTGGATAAAATTTGCAAATACCTTAAAATTGAAACTGGCTCTTCGCCAAGTGAACCTTTCTGCAAAAACTGGTGCGTTAACTGCCGCAGTTTCAGCTACATCTGCTTTGGGATATTTAGATGGTACAAGTGGCGGTGCTGTTGCTAACCCTGGTTATTTTAACTCGGATGTTAACAGCGGTCAGCAAACACCTATTGTTATCGCTTACGGGCTTACAGCTTCTGGCGGTTCGTCAGGTAATAACGCTACTTACCAGGCCAACGCCTATTCTGCTCATTATTATGGGATGAATAATGACCCAAGACTTGACCAGGTATTTAGCGCAACCAGTACACCTAATGCAGCAAGCGCAACTTCAATTACAAATGCCAGTGTTGATTGGGTTCCTTCTAATCCAAGCTGGGTAGTTGTTTCGTCACCTTTTGGAAGCAACTCGCCACCGCAAGCAATTGTGCCGCCGGCTGCTAAAGCTGCAAACATGAGCCCAAGCAAGTTTGGCCCAGGTGTGTTAAAAACTCCGAGTGCAGGCGCAAATGTGCTGTCGTTGGCTGAATCGTTCTTTTTACAAGCCGAAGGAGTGGCTCGCGGATACATTACAGGAAACGCAGCCACATTATATAATGCTGGAATTGCAGCCTCATTTGCTGATGACCTTGTTCCAAGCGCGGCTTCTGCTGCTGCAACCTATGCTGCCCAGCCGCAAATTGCGTATCCTACAGGCGGTTCATTAACCGCTCAGATAAAAGCCATAATATTCCAAAAATATGCTGCATTGAACCTTTATGGTGCCTTCGAAGCCTACAATGAATTCCGCAGAACCGGTTATCCTGATGACATACCGTTATCAATTTATTCGGGCGCTAATGCTCCAAACCAGGTAACACGTATCCCTTATCCGTTTATTGAATATTCAACAAACGCGGCTAATGTTGGCGCACAGGGTACTATCAATATATTTACATCAAAAATATTCTGGGCTAAATAAATCCATTTAAAATTAAAAACATGAAAGTAAAATATTTAAAACGAATTATGGCACTCAGTTTAGCAGCGCTGTTATTCAACTCATGCCTTAAAGATGATGGCAGAGTTTTTAATGCGGAAACGGTACCGAATGTTGCCCAGTTCTTCAACGCTGGCCTGGGAAGCTTCAGTAAGGACGCAGTAACCAAATCTGGTTTGGATACCATAACTTATGCGGTGGGCGTTACCGCGGCTAACCCGCCAAGTAGTCCGTCAACTGTGACTTTAGCGGTTGACAATTCAATCGTTACAGCCTATAACGCGGCTAATCCGGCAATTGTTTATTTGCCTGTACCTCCTGCAGCATACAAGTTGGCTTCTACCTCGGTTACTATTCCAGCAGGTAAAAATTCAACTACTACTACTGTAATTATCGACAGGAATCAATTGGATCCTACTTTAAGTTACATGCTGCCGGTAAAAATTGCAGGCATATCACCCAGCATACCTATCAGTGCCAATTTAGGCATACATTATTTCCATATCATCGGAAACGATTTTGCGGGCGCTTATATTCACGACTTTATCAGGGTACCTGCTGCCAACTTCATCGGACATACTGACACATTCTTCCCTGATTCACCTACTCAGTTTGAGGTTTATGGTGGATATTACACAGCAAACGTAAGGTATGTAGTAAGCTTTACCAAAACAGGAACAGGTTCGTCCGCCACATATAGTAATTTCCAAATATCGCTGAACTCAAGTGACGTTAGCAGTATCTTAACAGCTAATAACATTGCAGTAACCACGGCTCCGTCAATTAACGGGTACGATTCTGCACATCAATACTCATTTGCCGAAGCTTTAGCGTTATTTGGCAACAACACCGATTCGGCCGGAGGATTTACCTGGGGTGCAAACGGAAACAGGGTAAATACAGATTATTATCACCATTAATAATTTTTGACCTTAATTATAAGCCGCTCAATTTTTTGAGCGGCTTTTTTTATTTGTTTTTTTGAAGTTTATTGTTTCGCGTTAAATAAGTTACAATTAATTGTTGCAGAACCAACGTGTAATTACATATTTTAGCATAGAATGAACTTTTGGATATTTTGTTAACCTTTATGAAAAAAACTATTTTAACATGCCTTATTGGCTTAATCAGCGTTTTAACCTTTGCTCAAAAAATTACTGTAAACGGCATAGTTAATGATGCCCAGGGAAAACCTGTACCTTTTGCGTTTATAAAAGATGCCGTGCATAACCATGCCGCTTTTTCTGATCCGAACGGTGCCTTCACATTCAAAGTTGACACTGCCGACCGGCTTTTGGTTTCTGCGCCGGGTTTTAATAAAACAACGGTTACAATTAAAGATCCGCAAAATGTAAGTGTTGTTTTAGCCGCAGATGGCGCCAATGGCGTTAAGACAGCTGCTTCCGGCGAGTCATTTAAAGAAAAGTTGAGCACCGAAGGAATGACCCGGAATGCAGGCAGCGAATATATTGGAAAGGAAGGCGCATTGCACGGCAGCCGTTATCTTTTTGAAAATTGGGTTCATGGATACGTCTTAACTTCGACCGACTCGATTAAGCAAAATGATAATTACCTCTTTAACTACCAGAAAATGGACGGTAGTTTAATATTAACCGAAGATGGCCACACTATGCAAACGATAAACAGGCATACAATAAAGATGTTTGTATTGTTTGATGACCAGGGGCAATACTATACGTTCGAGAATCTTCCCGCTATTGATCCAACTCATTTTCTACAATTGCTATCTACCGGAAGCAGCTATAAGATTTATAAACAATTCAATACGAAGTTTATCCCCAATAACTATGTCAGCAACGGTATGACCTCTACAGGGAATAACTATGACGAATTTAAAGATGATCCTTCTTATTACGCCGTGAAAGTGCCCGGCGGCACCCCGCAAAAATTTGTGCTTAAAAGTAAATCTATTAAAACCGCTTTCGCCGCCGATGCCCCTAAAGTAAGTAAATACCTGTCGGATCATGATGCTGATATGGACGATAACTATATAACAGATTTAGGCAATTACCTCAACTGGTAGTTGTTTGATATCCGGTAGAAAAGCCATTCGCGTATTGCGGGTGGCTTTTTTTATTGGCTGATATTTCTTCAACTGCCATAGGGGATGGAAAGGCTTAAGTTTCAGCTTTATAAATGACGCAAACTTCACTTGCCTATGTGTTAATTTATTTCGTTATGGTAATAAATGTGTGACAATATAATTGGAACATGTATTAAGCTATATCTTAGTTCTTAATGGATTTACGTCTGCCTTAATAATACGATAATTTACCTATTCATATTACTTAAACTATAAGGCATAAGCTAAATCTCAGGGTCATTATGCGCAGTTTCATTTGCGCGTTAATGCATCATTTTGCAATACTGGAATTTTTATAAGCTCTTAGAGCTATCTAAAATATTAAGTAGTTGGAGACAGCGGTAATTGTCATTGGAGATACGAAGCCACCATATCGCCATTTGCCGCCGTAATATAAGTACGTTCAAAGGATCCCTCAGGGGAGATTGTTTCGTATGCCGCAATGACCTATTTTTTAGAATGCTTCTTAGAACAATTTTCTTTTAATCAGGTTTTGGATTAACGAAACCGCAATTTTGTAATTAACTATTTAACTATCTATATTATTAACAACATGAAAAAACTTTTACTAGTAAGTTTGGGTGTACTTTTGTTATGCATAACAGAAGTGTTTGCTCAAAACGGTACCGTTACAGGTACAGTGAGGGGAAAAGACGATGGCTTACCCCTGCCAGGTGTCACCGTTAAGGTTAAGGGCACAACTACAGGCGTTCAAACAAATGTAAACGGGCAGTATTCTGTCAGCGCACCCGCCGGTTCAACATTGGTATTCTCATTTATTGGATACTTAACTCAGGAGGTGCGGGTTGGCAGCGGAGCGGTTGATGTTTCGCTGGAGCCATCCAGCAAAGAGCTTAACGAGGTGGTGGTAACCGGTTATCAAACTAAAACCAAAGCCAGTAATACCTCTTCAATTGCAACCGTTGATCCCAAAGAAATTCAGGATAAACCTATTCCCGGTATCGACAATTTGTTGCAGGGGCAGGCAGCAGGTGTGCAAATAACAACGCAGAACGGCCGGCCCGGTGCCAATGCCTTTATCAGGATAAGGGGTACAGGATCAGTAAACGCCGGACAAGAGCCACTTCTAGTTGTTGATGGTGTGCAAGTTCCGGATAATACAGCTCCTGAATTTTATAACACATTAAATGCCAATGACATAGAGAGTATAAATGTTTTAAAAGATGCGGCCGCAGCATCACTATATGGTGCCCGCGGATCAAACGGCGTTATCGTTATCACCACCAAAACAGGCGCTAAAACTCCAAACCAAATCAGCTATACTTTTCAATATGGCACAAACAGAAAAATACCCGACAATTTCCAGATGATGGATGCTCAGCAGAAATTGCAGTATGAGTATGATTTGAATTACCAGGGGAATGGAGATTTAATAAATTATTTATCAGCTAATAACCTGCCTACTGATTCGCACCAGCTTACCCAGCCTCAGTTGCAAACTGCTTTTAGCGCGCTCGAAGCACAATCGCATAACTGGCAGGATGATATATTGCGATCGGGCAAAATAATTCAGCACCAGCTTGCCGTAAGCGGACACGATAACAAAACCAACTATTATGTATCACTCGGTTATTACAGTGAGGATGGTATAGTTGTCGGTTCAAGCCTTAACAGATACTCGGGCAAGGTAAACCTGAGTACAGAAATTAAACCCTGGTTATCATTAACTAATAATATGAATTTAGGCTATCGCAGCACTAATGAAACAAGGGATTTATACAATGCACAGAATCCTTTTTATGCAATGTATGGTTATAACCCTTACGAAAAAGTTTATAATGATGATGGCACCTATAATTTAACCAGCCAGGGTTTTCCCATTTTAGAGGCATTAAAAAACAACCCTGAAACGACAAATTATCTAAATGGCTACAATGCTACTACGCTTGACTTTCATCCCATTAAAGGGTTAAGCATTTCTACCCAATTCGGGATGACACTGGATGATTATACAAGGCAGTATTATATAAAACCAGGGTCTATACTTGATGAATATATTGGAGATCCGGCAGCGCCAGGTGAAAAAACAGATAATGGCTCAAGGGAATTTAACTATGACTGGGTTAATAAAGCTATATACAAATTTGATATAGGCTCCGATCACCATTTTAACGTGCTCGCTGTACAGGAATTTCAAAGTGATGTATTTACAAGCTATACCTTAAGCAGCAAGGGATATCCGGATCCTAATTTAAGCACACAAAATAATGCAGCCGCTAATGACGGTACCAACAGTACAACCAGGTCGGCTTATACACTCACATCATTATTAGGTGAAGCAGACTACAACTATAAGAATAAATATTTTGTTACCGGTAGTATCAGGCGGGATGGCTCATCAAGGTTCGGCGTTAATGATCGGTACGGTAACTTTTTTGCAACCAGCGCTGGATGGGTAGTTACATCGGAAGAATTTATGAAAGGTATAACCTGGTTAAACTCATTGAAGCTTAGGGCCTCAATCGGTAACACAGGTAACTTTAGCGGAATTAGTAATTACCAGTCGTTAGGCTTATACGGATTTGGAAAATATAACAATCAATCCACTGCCATACCCAGTCAACTACCTAATCCCAACTTAACCTGGGAAAAGAAATTAAAACGCAATATAGGTTTTGACTTTGAATTGTTCCAAAGCCGGATCAGTGGTACGTTCGAGTATTACAATGACAATACCACTGCTTTGTTATTCGACTTGCCAGTATCCCAAACTACAGGATTTTCTTCATTCAAGGAAAATGTTGGTGCAATGTACAACCGGGGTATAGATGCATCCTTAAATATTGACATTATAAGAAGCCACGGAGTAAGATGGAGCGTTAACGGAAATATAAACTATAACCAAAATAAGGTTACAGAGCTTTACAATGGCGCAAATGAGATTGTTAACCCTAACAGCGGTTACGATGTGATTAAACCGGGCTATTCAATATATACCTATAAAATTGTTAGATACGCTGGTGTTAACCCGCAAACGGGCGCCGCACAGTTTTACGACAAAAATGGCAAGATCACCGAAACCTATTCGAGCAGTGATGAAGTAGTACTTCCCGGCAAAAGTCCGAATCCCAAATTTTATGGTGGTTTTGGCACGGATGTGAGCTATAAAGGAATTCAATTATCAGCGTTGTTTACCTACGCATACGGCGGTTATACCTATAATAACAACATGCAGATATTAGATTCGTGGGGACAGAATGTTTACCAGAATCAATCAACCCTTGCTTTAAATTACTGGAAAAAGCCAGGAGATGTGGACGTTTTACCGAAAGCTGACCAGGCAAGTTCGGATCAATCGTACCTTATTGATTATTACCTGCAAAAAGACAATTATATCAGGTTAAAGGATCTAACGCTGTCATATACCATTCCGAAAGCGATAACGCAAAAAGCTAAGATAACGTCATTCCGTATTTTCTTAACCGCTCAAAACTTATGGACTATCAATCCTGACCATTTCTTCGGCGATCCGGAAGTGGGTATAGGAAGTGACGAGAGCAATTTGAGAGTGCCGGGGGAAACCACCCTCTTTAGTTATCCAAATACGCGTCAGTTTACATTCGGAGCCAATGTAACCTTTTAACTAACGTTTAACGACAAGGAATTAAGAAAATGAAAAAAATATATATCATCGCATTAACGCTACTAACGGTAGCAGGATGCAAAAAAGACCTGATACAAAATCCTTCAAACGCGGTCAATTCGAACAATGCATTTAATACCCCGGCAGATTTTACAAATGCAGTTTTGGGGTGTTATTCAGGCCTTTTGAGTAAAAACATACCTCCGGTAAATGGTACTGTGCCTCCAGCAACTTATTATGGCGGCCAGGATGGCGGCGCAATGACCGCTACGCCTGATGTTTTATCGGACAATGTAATTTTAAACCAGCAGGGCCGTAAATCTGAGCAGGATTTTTTTAACTTTAAATATACTGGGAACGAAACATGGGATATGTGGTCAAATGCCTACGTTGCAATCTCTCGCGCCAATAATATTATAGCGAATATCGGTCATTTATCAAGCGGGTCGTTTAAAGACAACATTGAAGGAGAAGCATTGGCTGTAAGAGCTTTGGCTCACTTTGATTTGCTGAGGCTTTATGCAAAGTCATATACGTCTGCCAGCGCAACTGATCCGGGTGTTCCGTATGTAACCTCCACAGATCCCACTCAGTTACCTGCACGTACTGCTGATAAAACAGCCTATGACTTGGTGGTGGCCGACTTTGTAAAGGCACAATCACTAATCGCCCTTGATAATGGAGTTGGCAGAATGAATAAGGCCGCTGTTGAAGGATTAATGTCAAGGGTGTATTTGTACAGGGGCGAATGGCAAAATTGTGTTAACGCTGCAACCAATGCTATTGCAGATGCGCCGGCAGCCAACGCACTGGCTCCCGCAGCTGATTTTGGTTTAATTTGGACCGATGATACAGAAGAGGATGTGTTATTTAAAGTTAAAATGCTTGATGGCGACGGTATTCCTATCGGCGTTGGATACGAACAGTCAACTCCGAACGGAGTGAAAGCTGAATACAGCGTTGCTTTTAGCTTCTTTAATTTATATACCAGCACCGATGTGCGTGGCCCGGCTTATATTGGCCAATCTACTTTTAATACAATTAATTACAATTACGTAAAAAAATATGCCGGAAGAACAACTGGTGATGCTAACGTAGTTGATTCTAAAGTAATAAGAATGGGTGAAGTTTATCTCAACCGTGCCGAAGCTTATTACAATTTGCCAGACCAGGTAAATGCCCTGGCCGACCTGAATACCTTAAGAGCCAATCGGTATACGACCTTTGTTCCCGGAGTTGAAACCGGTACTAATTTGTATAACGCCATATTATTGCAAAGAAGGCTGGAACTTGCATTTGAGGGATCGAGGTTTTTTGATATTAAAAGACTTAACCTGCCTATTCAAAGGGACAATTTTGGCGATAATGCCGATGGTACCGGTGTACCGGCATCAGTGCAATCGGTGCCGGCAAATAGCCCGCTCTTTCAACTACCAATACCAATATATGAAATTAATGTCAATAAGAACATTGTTCAAAATCCTGGATATTAAAATCAAAAAAATTACTTATTACATGCCCTGGTAGCATCTGCTGCCAGGGTTTTTTATTTTAGTTAACGTGAGCTCGGGATGAGATTTCGGTCTTGAAAAAATTTATTTACTTCTATTTGCGTCACCTAAATCCTCTCCAAAGGAGAGGACTTTTAATATTTCTTCATTTTTAAGTCCCTCTCCATTGGAGAGGGGTTGGGGTGAGGCGAGTTGGCCGCTTATCCCGAACTCACGTTTGTTTAAGATTTTTCTATTAGCGGCGCCCGGTTGAATGCTCACTTTCCGCCGTCGGTTAGTTTTGGAATGCCGCGACAAATAACCATCGGACCCGGACCACCCCGGGTTTTTTTATTCAACAACAATCAATATTAATTTTGTTTTAATAAACATGAAACATCTGTTTGCCCTTTACATTAATTTATTTCTTTCAATTAAGAAATACGCAGCTATTTAATTAAATAATACTTTTATTATTAATAAATTTGCTTTTGTATTAATTATGTGATAATTTGCATATACAATTAATTCAAAAGATAAATTGGGGTTGTGCCTAGTCTGACTGATCTGTAAGCTCATCTTTAACTGTAACTCGAAAGTTGCTAATTGCTGGTACTTTCTATAATTACCAGTTTCCTGTAATTAGCAAAATTTTAACTGAATTTTAATTTATAAGATTAAAAAAGGATAATTTTTTCAATTAACTATTAACTAATTATTTACAAAAAATGAAAAAACTTTTACTATTAAGTTTGGGTATTCTTTTGTTATGTGTGACGGAAGCGCTTGCTCAAACCAGTACCGTTACCGGTACAGTAAAGGGGAAAGACGATGGCTTACCCCTGCCAGGAGTAACTGTTGTGGTAAAGGGCACAACAAAAGGCACTCAAACCAACACGGATGGCAAATTTAGCCTGTCGAATGTGCCAGTCGGCGCAACCCTTTCATTTAGTTTTATTGGTTACCAAACTTTGCAGTTGCCTGCAGTTACGGCACCTATGAATGTAGTGCTCGCACCTTCGAGCTCCGAACTGAAGGAAGTTGTGGTAACCTCGCTGGGTATTACGGCGGAAAAGAGAACGTTAGGTTATTCACAAACCACGGTCAAGTCGGACGTTATCAATAAATCATCGCCAATTGATTTATTGGGCGGCATACAAGGCAAGGTTGCGGGTGTTACAGTTTCGGAAGTATCAGGTACACCCGGCGGATCAACCAAAGTTATTTTGAGAGGGTTCTCATCAATAGGGCAAAGCAACCAACCCTTGTATGTAATTGATGGTGTGCCTTTGGACAACACGAGGCCGACTTTTAGTAACGATTACGATTTTGGTAACAACGCCAATGACGTTGACCCAAATAACGTGGAAAGTATGAGTATCCTGAAAGGATCGGAAGCAACAGCGCTTTACGGAACGAGAGGTTCGAGCGGTGTGATTTTGATCACCACCAAAAAAGGAAAAGCCGGAAAACCGAGAATTGATGTTGCCATTGGTGCTACTATGACTACACCAGCTATCACCTACACGCCGCAGAGTGAATTTGGACAAGGTTGGTTTGGTACGTTTATTCTGACAGAAAATGGTGATTGGGGCCCCAAATATGATGGGGTGACAAGACCATGGGGCGCAATAGTTGATAATACCCAACTGATAAAACCATTTTCGTTTATATCAAATAATATATCAAACGTATATGACAACGGACTTGAATTTAACAATCATATTGGAATTAGCGGAGGAAGCGAAAATACAACCTATAACATAGCTTATGGCAATGTTTATAGCAATGGCATATTACCCGGCCAATTTGATACCTTTAAAAAGAACACGTTTACTTTATCCGGGCATACGATCTATAAGAATCTAGACATTGGAGCCACGTTAAATTTCACAAACAGAACGGGTAACGTACCACAAACAGGCGATGGTAACGCTACAACGCAAGGCTCAGGTTTTTATGGCGCCTTGTTGCAGATCCCTTCAGATATCCCGTTAAAGGATCTAAGGAATTATAAAAACACGTATTTCAATGTCGATAACTACTTTACCCCGTATGCAGAAAATCCATTTTATGATTTAGCCGAAAACGGAAGTAACTATACTACCGACCATACTTTTGGCAACGTTAACATTAATTATAGTTTCACCAAATGGTTTAAATTGAATTTCCAGCAAAGCATGGATGTATCAAGCACGCGTTCAAAAATTTGGAGCAATGTTAACAAGCCGTCCCCCGGCAGCTGGAACGACGGAAATAATGTTGAGGGTGCCCAAAGGGTTGCAGATGTTGGGAGCGATACTGAACAAGCATTTGACACCTTTGAGTATGACAGCAAGTTGCAGGGATTATTTGATAAAAAGATCAACAACGATTTTCATATAACCGGATTGCTGGGTGTAAACTACAACGATCGTGGAAATCATACTCTAGCTACAAGTATTACCGGGTTGGCCATACCGGGTTTTTTCCAGATTTCGAACACAACCAACAAACCTGTAAGTGCTGAAGTTGATCAGCACCGGAGATTGATAGCCGGATATGGGCAAGCAACTTTAGGTTATAAGGATTACTTGTTTTTAACTGTAACAGGCCGTAACGACATAACTTCCACGCTATCGCCAGGGAATAACAGTTATTTTTATCCTTCGGCAAGTTTAGCTTATGTAATATCGGAGGCATTAGGCATCAAAGGCGATTGGCTTTCCTATGCTAAATTACGCGGGGCTTATGGTAAAACAGGTAGCGATACCGGCCCATACCAAACACTGAATACGCTATCACCTACCAATATTAATCTTGGTTTTGGTAATCTTCTTTTTCCAATAAATGGCGTAGCGGGTTACTCGGTTAACAATACTTTGTTTAACTCAAATTTAAAACCGGAGTCGATTACTGAAGGTGAAGTTGGCGGTGAATTCAGGTTTTTAAATGATCGCATTTCATTAGACGTTTCCTGGTACAACAGGGTCCGTAAAGACCAGATATTGGCAGTTCCGATTGCGCCTACTTCGGGATATACATCTGAAGTTGAAAACTTTGGTACCGTTAGAAACCGCGGCTGGGAAGTAACAATAGGCGGAACCCCTGTAAAATCCAAAAATGTTTTGTGGAATATTACTTACACATTCAGTGCTGACAGAAGCCTGGTAGAATCACTCCCTGACGGCTTGAATAAGGTAATTTTAAATAGTGCTTACGATGCAAACCTGGTTGCCATAGTTGGTCAGCCGCTTGGTGTGTTCCAGGCTCCGGTTGGGGTGTACGAGAATGGGCATATAGTTGTTGATAATACCGGGTTGCCCATAACTGCGCCCGAGAATGGAAATTACGGCAATATACAGCCACAGTTTCATATGGGTCTGAGTAACAATATCAGGGTTGGAGATTTCCAGCTTACATTTACCTGGGATTATCAGCAGGGAGGGAAATTTTATTCAGGAACAGCTGACTTGTTAAACTTTGTTGGTGCTGATCCGCAAACAACCTATAACGATCGTAATCCATTTATCGTACCTAATTCAGTACAGGCAGTTACCGTAAACGGTAAAACCACTTACGTTGAAAATACAACCCAAATCTCTGGTCAGAATTTTTATGAATACTGGTACCCTACAACTAACAAGGCGTTATCCTATAACCAACGTTTTCTTACAAAAACGTATATCAAGTTAAGGGAAGTAACCTTCGGCTACAGCCTGCCAAAATCAGTCGCAGCTAAAGTGGCCGCTCAATCGGCAACTATATCAGTGTTCGGCAGAAACTTATATACATGGTTGCCGGAATCAAACAGGATAGTCGACCCGGAGGTATCTAACCAGGGTACTGATCTTGCAAGCGAATTTGGAGAATTCAGAACAGCGCCGCCGGTAAGATTCTTTGGCGCTTCACTAAAGTGTACATTTTAAAATGTCAGAGATCATGAAAAAAAATATATTTATAAAAACGATTTTTATTCTAACGATTATATTTTCGTTTGGATGTAAAAAAATAACTGAGATCAATGTAAGTCCCAACAATCCACCGTTATCCAAGGCAACTCCCCAGGTACTATTTCCATCAGGGGTTGCGGCATCTGCTGGGATGATAGGAGGTGAATTAAACATATTGGGTGCAATGTGGTCGCAGTATTATACACAGAATAACCTGGCAAATCAGTACAGGAATATTGATTCATATAATTTAACCAAGGAAGACCTTAATAACGATTATAGTGTATTATTCTCGGGAGCATTACAGGATTACCAATTAGCTATCAACCAGTCAAAGGCAAATCAGCAGTGGAGCTTCTTTTTAATGTGTACAGTAATGAAAGCTTATACGTATGGAGTGCTGGTTGATTTGTACGATACCGTACCATATTCTCAGGCCTTTTTGGGGCAGGCAAATACTCAGCCCAAGTTTGACGATGGCCATGCCATTTACGATGGATTGATAAAAGAGATAGATTTTGCACTCACCCAAAATTACAACGTAGCGCTCAGCGCAGGCGACGCTTCAACCGACTTTTTATTTGCGGGCGACATGACAAAATGGGCCGAGTTTGCAAACACGCTGGAATTGAAAATGTACTTGCGTATGGCAAAAAATTATCCAAGCGAAGCTCAGGCAGGCGTCCAAAAGGTGTACGCAAATCCGGATTTTTTAAGTGTTGATGCCGGGATGAATAATTTTGTTAACCAGCCAAGTTTGGATAACCCTTTTTATGAGTACAATATCAGATCATTAAATACCACTACTAACTTAAGGGCAAGCACAACTTTTGTAAGCTTTTTGGAAAACACAAAGGATCCAAGGGTGGTATCATACTTTGGCGTTCTCAATCCGATATCTATAAATCAAGGCGACTACAATAACACAAGCAACACTACCTATGCAAATGCTGTTTCGCCCTTGCAAACGCCGCTTGATCCGGTATGGTTTATTTCGGCAGCCGAATCTTATTTTTTGCAGGCCGAGGCTCTCGTAAGATATTACGGTGGCGGCACTCCTGCACAAACAGCATATGTTGCAGGGGTTACAGCTTCTTTTGTTGCCAATAATATTGCTTCGCCAATTACCGCGGCAACGACATTTGTTAGCACGTCCACCGATCCAAACGTAAACTGGGCTTTATCCACAAATAAAATACAGACAATTGTCGTACAAAAGTGGGTTTCATTAGCGCAGGGCTGCCACGCATTGGAAGCGTTCTTCGATCAGTCGCGCACAGGTTATCCACTCAACAGTCCGGTATATTCCACCAGTGCTCTTTATGTGCCTGGGCAATGGGTGTACGCTGCCAATGGTGTTACGTCTGGATTATTTCCAAAACGAGTGGTTTTTCCCGCTGTTGAAACAGAACGGAACAAGAATACACCAGCACAAGTACCAATAACAACACCGGTATGGTGGGCTAAATAAGGATTAATTTAAATTGTTGATACAATGAAAAGATATATAAGTTATTTAATAGCAGTAGTCTTTAGCATGATAATGGTTTCATGTAATAAAGATTCATTTAATTATCCCCCCGGATATGTCGGTATTTCAAAAATTACAACGTACCCTATCATTACGGTTGCAGGGCAGCAATACATGGCAGTTGCAGTTGGCGGAACATTTACTGATCCGGGTGCAACCGCTAAGGCGGGAAGTGCTGATGTAAAAGTTGTAACCAGCGGAACGGTTGATGCAGCTACTGTGGGGGTTTATTTACTTACCTACACAGCCACCAACACCGATGGCTTTAGTGCTACAGCAAACAGGTATGTTGCCATATACTCGACGGATGCAACAGCCCAGAACAATGATTTTTCTGGCGACTATGCACGGAATACAAATGGATCAATAGCGGAATGGACAAAAGTGGCGCCCGGAGTTTATACTGTATTTAATCCGGGCGGTGCACCAGGCACTAATTTAACGGTTTTTATGTTTAACCAAACCGGGTATAAAATATTTATACCGGACCAAATTGCGGGTGGCAGCCCAACAAGTTCTACCAGTGAATCAACAACCCCCGGGGCACCCGGCACGATATCTCAATATAAAATGGAGATCGTAAATCCGGGTTATGGTACAGCTATCAGAACCTTTAACCTACAATAATTTAAACGATATGAAAAAGATAAACATAATATTTACCATGCTCATATTTGCGCTTCTTGTGACGATAGAGTCATGTAAAAAAGAGCCAAAAGTAGGCGGCACTGCCGTTCAGAACCTTTCCGGCGAATGGTGGGTAAGAATTGACGATGGAAACGGCGAATTTGGCCCGGGCTATTTCAATTTCTCCACTTACAACACTGCATCAAATACCCCCGACAGTATGTGGGTTGATGACGACAATAATGCCAAGAGCTTTTGGGATGTAAAAGGCAAGGTACATACCGACGTCTCTAACCTTACCTTCTCGGGCAGCAATATAGTAAACGAGGATTACAACAGTACATTTACCATAACAAATGGCAAAGTTATTCTGCACGCAGCAAAAGCATCAAGCACTAAGGATGTTGTTGATTCAATTTCTTTTGATATTTCCTTCTCGGACGAATCACCTACGATTATCCACAAAGTTGGCGGTTACAAACGAACAGGGTTTTCACAAGATGACCATTAAAAATTTGCTTTCCTGACAAGAAGTATGCCCAAAGCAGTAACACAATGCTTTGGGCTTTTTTTATTTCTTGTCTACGCTATACTTGCCAGGCCCTACAAAAAGCAGCCCTGCAAACATAATGGCGTCTTCAATGGCATGGGCGGCTCCGCCTAAACCGCCGCCGCCTAAGTACTGCGATGCCGCTGCAACAATTAAGTTGATTAACAACAGCAGGCACACTGGGCGAAATTCCAACCCGAGGATCAACAAAAAGCCGCCAAATGTTTCGACTAAAGCACAGAGCAATCCCCATAGCATGGGCCAAAAATGGATGCCAACGTACCTTGTGCTACTTCCTAATTGCGTCCATATTTTTTCACCACCAGTTAATTTCGGAATCCCGTGATAAATAAACATTAAGCCCAGGCCAACCCTGATGATTAAAAGTCCGAAGTTTTTATAGTTACCTAAATTGCCGAATAAAGCCATATTTAAAAGATTATAGCCGCGAATTTCACGAATTTAGGCGAATATCACCAATGGTAGTTGGCTTAATTCGCGAGAGTTCGTTTCTATTTAATATTTGTGAAATTCGTGTCGATTAATAAATTAACTTGCTTCCCAAATACCAAACTACAATTATTGGGGATGTGCCCTGCCGGGAAATCAAAACATACCGGGTAATCATATTCATGAACAATATCCATAATAATTTCGGGCACGGTTTGCCCGAAGGGTATGTCATTGTCTTTCACATCGGTAAAGCCACCTGCAATTAAACCTGCAAGATATTGTAATTTCCCGGCGCGCTTTAAGCTCCGCAGCATTCGGTCTATCGAATACAGGTATTCACCCACATCTTCAATAAATAATACCTTCCCCTCATAATCAAGATCAGAAACCGAACCTGATGCCGCAACCAGTAACGACAGATTGCCGCCAACCAATGCACCGGAGCCGTTGCCGGCGCGGTTTAAAGCATGCGACGTAAAATTGTAATTGAGCTCCTCGCCAAATAAAGCTTTTCTCAGCGTTTCGAGCGAATTCGCCGAGGCATCGGGAATGTTGATAGGCATTTGCCCATGTATGGTTTGCAGGCCGTAATTGGTAAACAAATGGGTATGCAGTAAGGTGATGTCACTAAAACCAACCAGCCATTTTGGATTTTGATATAGGTGGCTGAAATTTACCTTATCAATCATCCTGATAACCCCATATCCGCCACGGGCAGCTATGATGGCTTTGATGCTGTCGTCATCGATGAATCGTTGCAGGTCACTCGCCCTGAAGTCATCATCCCCGGCAAATTGATGATAGCTGGCTTCAACAGTTTCGCCTAAAACAACTTCTAAACCCCACGATTCCAAAAGCTTTACAGCATCAGTCATTGGGTTGGGTAATTTTTTGGCGGGGCAGGTTATAGCTATTTTGTCGCCTTTTTTTAGCGGAGGAGGGGAGAGAAGTCCGGGAGTCGGGAAGTCCGAAAGTCCGGAAGTAGCTGCGTTGTTATTTACCATCTGTCAATAATAAAAATTTTTTCCTTCTTTCTTTCCGACTTTCGGACTTCCCGACTTTCGGACTTAAAAAAGTATCTTTGCGAATTATTTAAAAGGATGTCGAAATTTAATAAATATAAACGGTTCACTGTTACTTCTGCCTTGCCTTATGCCAATGGCCCGCTTCATATTGGGCATTTGGCGGGCGCTTATATACCTGCCGACACTTTTGTTCGTTATTTGCGGCTTAAAAAAAAGGATGTAATTCATATTTGCGGATCGGATGAGCATGGCGCCGCCATCACCATTAAGGCAAAAAAAGAAGGCACCACGCCACAGGCAATAATCGACAAGTACCATAGCCAGATAAAGAAAAGCTTTGAGGAGTTCGGGATAGCTTTTGACATCTATCATCGTACTTCATCGGCAATACATCACGATCTTTCGCAGGAGTTTTTTTTAAACCTGTATGAAAAGGATGAATTTATCGAAAAGTTTTCGGAACAATATTTTGATGAAGAATACCAGCAATTTTTAGCCGACAGGTATATTATTGGCACCTGCCCCAATTGCGGAAATGAAAATGCCTACGGCGACCAGTGCGAAAATTGTGGAACTTCACTTAACCCAACAGATCTTATAAATCCTGTCTCTACATTAAGCGGGAAACCACCTATCCTGAAACCCACGAAACATTGGTACCTTCCGTTAGACAAATATCAGCCCTGGCTGGAAAAATGGGTCGACAGTAAGGAAGGGGAGTGGAAAGTAAATGTTTTAGGGCAGTGTAAATCGTGGTTAAAATCGGGTTTGCAACCACGCTCCATGACCCGCGATCTGGATTGGGGCATTGACGTGCCTTTGGAAGAAGCCAAAGGGAAAAAACTTTACGTTTGGATGGATGCCCCGATTGGCTATATATCTGCAACCAAACAGTGGGCGATTGATAACGGAAAAGACTGGAAATTATATTGGAAGAAACAAGAAAATGAACTAGATAACACTTGTCTGCTGCACTTTATAGGTAAAGACAATATTGTATTTCATTGTATTATTTTCCCGTCGATACTGCGCGCACATGGCGAATATGTTTTACCGCAAAATGTCCCGGCTAACGAGTTTTTGAACCTTGAAGGGGATAAGCTTTCCACATCACGTAACCACGCGGTGTGGCTGCATGAATACCTTGAAGAGTTTCCGGGTAAACAAGATGAACTTCGTTATGTATTAACCTCGATACTACCCGAAACCAGCGACAGTGAATTTACCTGGAAGGATTACCAGGCACGTGTAAATAACGAACTGGTAGCCATTTTGGGCAACTATGTAAACCGGGTTATCATATTAATGCACAAGTTTTATAATGGTAAGATTGAAAGTGACACAGAAAAAGTTGTGCTAACTGACAAGCACATTGAGGTTGAACTTGGCCGCTTTTATGATGAAATAGAAACTAATCTCGAAACATTCAAATTCAGGCAAGCCTTGCAGGGCGTGATAGATATTGCCCGCCTTGGAAACCGTTACCTTACAGAAAGAGAGCCCTGGAAAACGATAAAAACAAACCCCGACGATGCTAAAAATGCCTTGCACAACTGTTTAATTATAATTGGGCATCTGGCTTCGTGCATGCAGCCATTTTTGCCGGCTACGGTTAAAAAGATTGTTGGGATGCTAAATATTCCGTTTAGTGCAATTGCTTACCACCAGGAAATGTTTTTTACAAACGGGCATCAGTTGAATCCGGCGGCATTATTGTTTGAAAAAGTAGAAGACGAAGTAATTGATAAGCAAATTCAGAAACTGCTGGATAAAAAAGCTGCTTCAATAGCTCAAAAGCAAGTTGAAATAGTACCGGCAAAAGAAAATATCAACTATGATACTTTTGCGGCAATGGACATCCGTACCGGTACCATAATTAGCGCCGAGAAAGTTGCCAAAACAAAAAAGCTGCTTAAGCTCACTATCGATACCGGTATTGATGAGCGTACGGTAGTATCAGGCATAGCCGAATATTATGAGCCCGAAGCCATTATTGGCCAAAAGGTGAGTGTTTTGGTAAACCTGGAGCCAAGGGAAATTAAAGGCATAAAATCGCAAGGGATGATTTTAATGGCCGAAAATGCAGCCGGAAAGTTGAGTTTTGTTTCCGCAACTGAAAATGTGCATAACGGTTCGGTGATTCGGTAGTAGATGTGCAGATTTTGAATGTGCAAATCTGCAGATGAAGAATTTGTAGGTAATGATTTGATGTGCGGCTTTCAATTGCAAACGGCAGTAACGTTTCAACAATCGAACTCATAACATTTCAAAGTCACAATACTTGCCTAACTCATCAATAATTCGCACATTTGCAAAAAAAATCCGAAATCGTAATTCGAAATTCCGAAATCGGCAATGGCCCCGTAGTTCAATGGATAGAATAGAAGTTTCCTAAACTTTAGATATGGGTTCGATTCCCGTCGAGGCTACTTTTTCCAAGTCAAAAGTCTTAAGTTGAAAATCTTGAGACTTTTTTTATTTAAATTCGATAGCGGATTACAGCAAGGTAAAATCTAAACCGCCCTTGATAAACAATAACGACAAAGAAAGACTTTGTATTTGACGAGTTTAAATCACAAATGGAAAACAACGGATTAACCATCCAATCGGTCGATGAAACGGGTTTAATCTATATTTCTCAAGGTGACTTGACACTCAAAATAAGCTTAGATAATGTAAGAAAAAATTACGAACGAGATAACGATGAAGCACATATATCAGAGTTGGTTCAAACTATAATTTCTTATTCTACTGAACTTCCTGAAAATTGGGTAGATGTAAAGGATAATATTTATATTTCTCTATTCCCGAATAACGTCGATTTTGACAATTTCATACATAAGGAAATTTCAGATGAGTTTGGTAAGGTATATGTACATCGGGGAGGAGAGAAATCGACTTGGATAACTAAAGACGACTTAGCAAGATGGGGAATTACAGAAACTGACCTTGCCGGTCAGGCTGATAAAAATGCAAATAAATTGCTGAACCAAACATTAATTTTGTTTGACATAATTGAAAATAGGAAGCTTGGACGAATCGACATCGAGCACGAAACTTTGAAAGGCGCTTTGCTTTTTGCACCAGCGATAAAAGAGAAAATTGAGACTGATTTTGGATTTCCATTTTATGCTGTGATACCCGTTAGAGATTTTTGCTACGTTTTTTCCGAACAAGACTTTGAATTCTTTTCTAGTAGAATTGGAGAAGTTGTAGTTGGCGAATATAAAAATTCAGGATATCCAATAACAACCGAAATATTGAAATTTACAGATAAAGGAGTTGAAGTAGTTGGGAAATATCCTGTTGCACGATAACACAATTTGGGGAAACGATATTACCTATTCTTGGTTCCAGCAGAATAACCAACTCGCAGATACAATCTGCAGAAAGCAGGGGTATAATTACGTTTAATGCTTACTGACAAAAAGAATAGCCAATGAAAACTTTAACCGAATTTAAAGAATCATTGAATTTAGAGCAACCTGTTAGCGGGCTCTCTGTGCAATTAAAAAGCCTTTGGTATGATGGTAAAGGCGATTGGCATCAGGCGCATGCGCAAGTTGATCAGCTAAATGATCAGGAATCGGCATGGGTGCACGCATATCTGCACCGTAAAGAAGGTGATATTTGGAATGCTGATTACTGGTATAGCAAAGCCCGGCAAATCCGCCCGAACTTGTCTTTGGAACAGGAGTGGGAGCAGTTAGTATTACACTTTCTTTGATGAGCAAATCTGTAGCCCGTGGGCGATGGAAACCCTAAGTTGTCACTCAAATGCTGTTAAATACCCAAGTAATGTAATCATATTTATGCTTAAATAGCATCAGCGTAGAAGTTAAAATAGTCTGAAAAAGGTAATTGAAGAATACAAGTATAACCAATCTGCGGACACAACGATGGACAGCGATAGTATGATGCTGACACGTATAAGGTTCGAACAGGACTGATGCTTGAACCTGCAAGTGAATTTACGATATACAATTAGAGGCTAAGTTGCTTTGGAGAGATAATGATATTTTTTCGATCAGGTCTTTTTCCTGGTAGGGTTTCGACACAATAAAGTTAAAACCTGAATTAAAGAAGGTTTCTCTTTCTTCTTCAAGCACACTGGCTGTTAAGGCTATAATCGGGATCTCAGCCTTAGCCCCATCGTCATATTTTCTTATCAATTGCGTAAGTTCAAGCCCATCCATTTCGGGCATATGAATGTCTGTTAAAATAACATCGTAATCATTTTTTACAAACAGGTCAAAAGCTTCTACACCATTATAGGCAATGTCAAAAGTTATTTTCCATTTTTTTAATATTGTGCGGCCCAGCAGTACGTTAAGTTGATTATCTTCTACAAACAAAACTCGCTTACCACCAACTAATTCGGTCATCTCCAAATCACTGAAAACCGCGGTCTGCTCAATTTCAACAAATTCGCACTTTTTAAGCGGAAGGGTGAAATTGAATACTGAACCTTTTCCAACCTCGCTGGATACATTTATACTTCCGCCCTGCAACTCGATAATCTTTTTACAAATGGCCAGGCCCAGGCCGGTTCCCTTTTGCTGGGTAGCATTTTGGGCATATCCTACCTGTGTAAACTCTTCAAAAATATTGGGTAAGTCTTCACTCGCTATTCCTAAGCCGGAATCCTCTATCCTTACTTTTAAAATCATAACATCCTTCGATTGAACCTCGATAGAAGCATTTAAAATTACTTTCCCTTTGACAGTAAATTTTATTGCATTTCCAAGCAAATTCATCAACACCTGTTTAAGGCGCCTGCTATCACCGTCGCAGCAAATTTCTTTTTCAATATTAACCTGATTTTCGAACAAAATGTGCTTTTTTGAAGCCTGGACCTGCATTGTTTTA
Source organism: Mucilaginibacter sp. (assembly GCA_036498965.1). Lineage (GTDB taxonomy): Bacteria > Bacteroidota > Bacteroidia > Sphingobacteriales > Sphingobacteriaceae > Mucilaginibacter. The sequence continues at coordinate 32,931 of DASYEP010000129.1, read as the reverse complement.
AATACGTCAGCAAATACTTTGGAGACTACAAAAGGCGAATTTTCGAAGGTTGTTTTTTCCGTTTCATATTTAGTAAAATCCAAAATATCATTTACCAGCCCAAGCAGCATTTCTGATGAGTTTTTTATGGCGCTTATTTGTTCCTTCTGTGTTTTGTCGAGATTATCCTGGCCTAGTTGTTCCGAAAATCCTATTATTGAGTTTAAAGGAGTGCGTATCTCATGGCTCATTCCGGCTAAAAATCTGCTCTTTGATAGGGCATATTGCTCAGTTTTTTTGCTATACTCCATAACTTTTTGCTCGTTTGAGAATATTTTCCATATATTATAAAACACTAATGCCGTCAGTGTCAATAAAATAATTAGCGCAATCGTAAATATTCGCTTATTTTCAAAGGAAATGTTGTAAAGATTTTCTTTAAGCTCATTCTTACTGTGATTAATATAAGATTGATCAATAGCCTTATATTGTTTTAGTTCGTCTATAATCTCTCCAATAAGGCTATTATTTATCATCAATACCTTGCTTTCATTTTTTCGCAGATTATTGTTCGCCTGGTTAATTGCCTGATAATAATTGGTCGCGGGCTGCTTATTTATTTTATCCTGGCTGTTAATGTCAGAACTGAAAGTAGTTTCTTTTAGCTTTCCGGAGAGGGGTTTTGTAGGTTTAACGCTGTCCTGTTTTCCATTGGTGTCATTTGTTAGCTTTCGCTCAGTCTCAACCATTGGTTTAATTACCTCTTTTTCAATCTTTTCCGGTGAGTTGTCGATGTTTGCTGAGTAGCTGATCAGGCTATCGGTTAACATCCTGAGTTTAATATAGTTGTTGGTTTCGATGTTTTTTTGATTGAATAGATCTTTTAGCTTTGAAGCGTTAGACATTGATCCGCTATGTTGCTTCAGCTTCAGTTCATCAATCACATCATTAACTCTTTTTACATTAGCTGAAAATTCAGAAAGATAATCTTTATTGCCTGTTACAGTGTACAATCTGCTATAATTTTCAGCGCTGTATAAATTAATAATGCAACTATCAATAAGTGAATTATTTTCGCGTGCTAAAATTAGCCTTGTTAAACTATCCTGTAATTTTTGTACTTTGTTATTGTGCGTAAACAAGTATAGGATTCCACCTATTAAAATACTTATAAGAAGTATAACAAATCCATATCTGGATATTGAGGTTTTGCGAATAATTTTTTCCATGAAACGGCTTAGAAAAACACGCCATATACTTGCTATAGCGTATCAGTCGTTTACGTATGTTAAATAAAAATGTTTGGTTTAATGATTTTTGATACCGAATTATATGCAACAATTGCTTTATTTATAAGCAATAATATTCGTTTTAATACAACAGAGGCGGGCCAATTGTCGCTATATTTTTAAAAAAGAAGATAATTGATCATTTTTTTAACCATAAACAGATTTTTTATCAAACAAAATCTGCCTATGGCGCGTAAAAAAAACTGATTTACTTTAACACAAAGATGAAACGCCCCGGTGAAATATTCACTTTCATTGTACTGCTGTTATTTTTTTGTACTACTGCCTTCTGCCAGTCTTATAGAAAACTAGCGCTCAATGATTTCAAAGGCGCGATCAATCCTGCCCACAATCCGGATGAAATAGCTTTCACCAGTTGTTCAATAAAATATAGTTATTCAACCGAAAAGGAGAATGATTATTATTTACTCACGTTTAATATAAAGCTGGTTGTTAACAAAAATCGATCGTGGATTGACAGAAGTAAGATCACCAATAAAAAAATGCTGGCTGAATTACTAAACCACGAACAGGGTCATTATATCATTGGTTATCTTGAGCAGCAAGAGCTGCAGACAGCAGTAAGCCATACCGTGTTTCGTGAAGATTATGTTGAGGTTGCCAAAAACATTTTTACGACAATAAATACCAAATACAGCAACCTTAACATTGAATACGACACGGATACGCAAAATTCGACCAACAAAGCGAAACAACATAAATGGGATATTTACTTCCAGCACCAGCTTGCTGAATACTCAGACCATGATACTCTTGAAAGCATTCAACCGAATAGGGTTAACCATTGGAAAAAACAGGTTTTTTTAAAAGATTTCAAATTTCATCAACAGCCTGTTCGGCCGATTCAAGTCCGCTTGAACGTAAGCGTAGGTCAGTGTCCCGCTGACATCACTCAATGTTTTCCAGAGGATCAAAACCCGCGCCTGCTGTCGGAAGTTTGCATTTCAGACGACTACGCTTGAAGACTGTATCTACGCCAATTTCAACAAGTCATTTAACAACGCAATATCTTCCAAAAAGTTCGACATTTCGCCGGTTCTCTCTACTTTTTAAAGTCAAAAGTCTTAAGGCTTTTTGCTTGATGTAATCAAAGACAAGCATGGCGATTCGAAATCACAAGCTGCCAACAACAGGCATGTAACTATTTCCACTACATATGCCAGTCGCACTTGTTTAAACCAGCAGATAAACGATATTTACCTATACATTTAATGGCCAACGCAGTACTCTCTATTAAATCTATCAAAAATTTACTACTATGAAAATAACAATGTTTATAAAATCAGCTTTAATAGCCGCATTATCATTCACGGCGCTTTTTTGTTTTAAAGCTAATGCGCAGGAATATGTTTTACCGACCACGCCACCGGTTACCGGTCGGTCGCCGGGCGTAAAAGTAAAATTAATCAGCGCCGACGGCCCAACCAAAACCTATGAACTTGTCTTTGCAAAAGGCGACGAAGTGATGTCGGGTTTAAAAGAGTTTGCTGTAAAATACCACGTTACCAGCGCCCATTTCAATGCAATCGGCGATGCCAACTCGGTAAAATTCGGGTGGTACGATATCTCAAAAAAAATGTTCAAGGTAATGCATTTGAATGAATTTGCCGAGATCACGTCGCTTGCCGGCGACATCACTATTTACAATGGTAACCCGGTTGTGCATGCGCACATCAGCATGGCGACACAGGACGGCCTGGTGCATGGCGGGCACTTATTTGAAGCATTTATATCGCCCACTTTACAATTGGTGATGACGGTTGAACCGGAGTCGCTATTCAAAAAAATGGATCCGGAGACGGGGATCTTAGTTATTGATCCTGATTTGAAGAAATAGGTTGTTAAGTTGATTGAGTTGAGTAGGTTGATTAAGTTGGATTGGATTACTTAATTGAATTGGTCAACTTAATCAACTCATTCTAACCTAATCAACCTAATCCAACTTATTCAACCTCCAATTATAAACGCACTATGCAAAGAAGACAATTCATCAAAACTTCGGCTGTGGCCGGTGTATACTCGCTGGTAGGTTCAGCCGTACTGGCCAACGCCAATTTGATACAGGCCGGAGACATAACCGGGGCGAATGATCAGTCATGGTTTAACCGTTCGATGCGATGGGCGCAGCTTGCCTTTGTGGAGAACGACCCTGGTCGCTGCGATCCTGATTTTTGGCTCGATTACTTCAAACGGATTCATGCCGATGGTGCTTTACTGAGCGCTGGCGGGGTGGTGGCCTTTTATCCTACGGAAATACCGCTGCATCACCGGAGTGACTTCCTTGGCAATATGGATCTGCTGGGCTATATGATAGAAGGCTGCCGCAAAATGAACATGACGGTTTGTGTACGTACCGACCCCCATGCAGCGCGGCAGGATGTATATAATGCCCACCCCGACTGGATAGCGGTAACGGCCGACGGCAAAAAACGGCGACACTGGGCAAACTCCGACCTTTGGGTCACCTGCGCCTTAGGTCCCTATAATTTTGAGTTTATGACACAGGTGCACCAGGAAATTATGCATAAATACCGTCCAGAGGGCATATTCTCCAATCGATGGGCAGGCAGCGGTATGTGCTACTGCGAGCACTGTGTTGCAAATTTTAAGGCATTTTCGGGCGGAATGGAATTGCCCCGCGGCACCAACCAGGCTGCTGCTGCAAAATACAGGGAATGGAACGTTGCCAGGCTTAAAGAGCTTTGGTTTTTATGGGATAGCGAGATCCGCAAAATAAGACCTGAATCGAGGTTTATCCCCAATGGTTTTCCTGACAATAAAATTACGGCGCAGTTATCTGATATTTTTTTTGTGGACAGGCAGGGAAGATCGGGCGCTATCCCTCCCTGGAACAGTGGCCGCGGCGCCAAAGAATTGCGTGCGGGTGGGATGGGTATGAAACCGATGATGCACATATTTAGCGTTGGCCTTGAAGATCCCCCGCGCTGGAAAGATTCGGTGAACACGGCGGCCGAGCTAAGAGTTTGGGCTGCCGACGGCGTAGCTAATGGCATGCGGCCGTGTTTTGTAAAGTTCGGCGCGACACCAATTGACAAACGATGGTTCGACCCGATGGAAAAACTTTACCAGGGCTTTTACAGGAGCGAGCGCTACCTGAGAAATACTGCGTCGATGGCCCGTGTGGCAGTGGTGATTGCAGATGCGAGCGCGGGCGAAAGCCAGCCATGGCAACAAAACGGAAGTTACCATCTGCAGGGCATGTACCATAATCTTATCGAAGGGCATATTCCTTTTGAAATGATCAGCGATGCGCTGTTGGATGCCGAACATCTGAAACCTTTCAAGCTCCTCATTTTGCCAAATACCGCTGCGCTTTCTGATAGCCAGTGTACGCAAATAGGGAAATTTGTTAACAGCGGCGGAAGTTTGCTGGCCACTTTTGAATCATCGCTTTATGATGAGACTGGAAAAAAACGTCAGGATTTTGGCCTCGCAGACTTGTTCGGCGTATCCTATGACCAGGGTGTAGAAGGGCCGATGCAAAACAGTTACCTGAGATTGAAAAGCGATGCTGTTACCGGTAAGTTCCACCCGGTACTGGAAGGCCTTGAAGACGCCAACAGGATCATAAACGGTATTTTCAGGATTAAAGTAAATCCCGGATCCGCCGGTTTCCCTTCGCCGGTTACGCTTGTTCCCTCCTATCCCGACTTGCCCATGGAGGATGTATACACACGTCAGCCCGATACAGATATAAGAGAACTTTACCTGCGCACGGCCGGAAACGGAAGGGTGGCCTATTTCCCTTGGGATATTGACCGCTCTTTTTGGCAGTATATGGCGCCGGATCATGGTAAACTGCTTAACAATGCTATTCGCTGGGCACTCAATGAAGACCCTGTAGTAGCGGTTAAAGCGCCAGGCCTGGTAGAAACCACCGTTTGGCGCCAAACAGCATCCATGACAGTTCATCTTGTAAACTTAACCAACCCGATGATGATGAAAGGCCCATTCCGCGAGTTCATCCCGGTGGATGCGGAGGTTAGCATTAAGATACCGGAAAATAAAAAAGTTACCGCAGTGCAACTGCCCGTGAGTGAGCGGAAACCTGACTATACCATCAAAGATGGCCGAATAATACTAACAGTACGTCAAATAATGGATCATGAGATCATAGGGGTGGATTTGGCATAGATAGCACTGGTTTTGATTGGGTTATGTATTGCTTTATTTTATCTCGCCGGCTTGAATATTGCCTTCATTTTTCAGATTTTCCGCTATTCCAAATATCACGGATAGTATCTTCATCTCCCTGCCCATCAGGTACCGCCTGGCCAGGATTGTTGGCGAAATACCAACGTTTATGATCTATTGGAGATGTCGTTTGTCTGCCACCGGGCATTTCCACATGCCCGTTCGGGTCTGTTTCCTTCACCCAATCGTATGCATAATGCAGCCAGCTGGTACGGTATTGTTTATTTTGATGAGCAAACCAACTGATCTCGTCATAACCCCAAACCCAAAAGGGAATTCCGCCCGCTTTTTCCTCGCCGGGATGTTTGCTAACGCCATAATTATCAAATTCCACTACATAAGGCAAATGTTCGCACAGCCATCCGCTGGGTGTAATGCCGCCCTTGCTTCTTAAATACAGCGCATCGGTATGGCCAACCTTAAGCATGGCTTCTTCGGGTTTACCGGGTATTTCCATTATTCTGAGCGGGAATGCATGGAAATCCATCAGCAGTTTTCCATTTCGAACAAAACCGCCGCCCGGAACATGCGAATCGCAAAGAATTATGTGTCTGCGTGCGTGTTTGGCAGCGTATTTTCTTATTAATGCAAGCTCCTCACTGTAGTTGTCCAGATTTGGGTCGTTTTTGTTCATTAGTTCTACTTGTCCAAAATGAATACCCTCAATACCGATGTTGATATATGATACTGCCAGATAATAAAAGAAGAGTTTAGTTTCCAGCCGGCTTATATCTGGCACTGAGCCACGACCCCATTGATTTTTGAATTTTCCATCGGGGTAAAGCATATCTTCATACTTAAAATTACGGTTTTCTACCGATACTCCCAAAGCTTTAAAGGCCCAATCGGGTACCGGCAATTGTTCAACTTGCGGCGTCACTATTTCAAAAATGCAGGCCTGTAAAACTATATCGGCATCGCTTTTATGAACCTTTACGGCAAAATCCTTTTCCATTTCCAGATTTTTGGGGATAGCAGCCTCCTCTCCCCATTGGCACACGCTTCTGCCGATGTACTTGGCGCCGATATTTTTTATCATCCGCAGGTTGTCGTCAAAATCCCCTTTGCCCACGAGCAAGCTTTGCATGGTAATTGAACGGTCGAGGTAATTCTCCAATACCGCTCGCGAAATAGTCCTGTTAAACTTGTAGTTTGTTTTTTTAAAACGACCACTATCAGCAATAAAATGGGAAGGCGATGAAAATGCTTTGACAGATCCGATAATACAGATAATCGTCAACGCAAGTACTAGTTTAATCCGCACAATCAAACGCGAATAAGTGTTGGCAAAGCATAATTGTTTAAAAAAAATCATCCTGAAAAAATTAATAGCTGGTTATTGTAAAATGCGGTTCGTATATCTCAACTAAACTCTGAATAAGTCGATACTCAAACTCGTTATATTTCATTCAAATGAATGTTTAATTCTTAATGCGATACTAATAAATACTTAATGGGATTAGTAATCCGCTATTTTTTGATTTATTCTTTAATTAGGAAGTGATTAATCTAATTGGAACCTCATGTTTTCATCTTCTCTTCTACCCATTGGAGTTTGTCTTTTTTTGTCAAATAAATAGTTTCCAATTACAAGGTAATCCATTTCCGTATGCATAAAACAACGGTAAGCATCTTCCGGTGTACACACAATTGGTTCGCCTCTTAAATTGAAGGAGGTATTAATCAGCAGACTACATCCTGTAAGTTTTTTAAAATCGGTAATCAGCTGCCAGAATCTTGGATTATCTTCTTTGGCGACAGTTTGGATCCGGGCGGAATAATCGACATGAGTAACCGCAGGGATCTCTGAACGGCGATAATGTAAACGGTCGTACAGGTTTAATTGATTATAATTTGCGGGCGTCTTCTTTTGCAATTCCTTGTTAAGGGATGCGACAAAGAGCATATAGGGAGACTTTTGGGTAGTTTCAAAATATTTGCTCACATCTTCCAGCAAAACGCTCGGCGCAAATGGACGGAACTCTTCTCTTGCTTTTATTTTTACGTTTATTATTTTTTGCATCTCAGGGTTCCGGGGGTCTCCCAAAATACTCCGGTTGCCCAATGCCCTGGGACCAAATTCCATTTTTCCCTGGAACCAGCCAATCACGTTTCCACCGGCAATTTTTTCACTTACAATGGCGGTCAATTCATCGAAATTCTCAAAGTGCGTATAGTCGATTTCATTTCGGCGGGTCATATTTAAAATATGCTTGTCATCATATTCGGGGCCGAGGTAAGCGTTTTTCATTGCATCGGAAAAGCCGTCCGATTTTCTTTCATTTTTAGCCCAGATATAATAGGCAGCATGAGCAGCACCCAATGCCCCACCCGAATCTCCTGCAGCAGGTTGGATCCAAATGTTATTAAAGAGACCCGTTTTTGCAATTTTACTGTTCGCAACACAATTCAAGGCAACCCCTCCGGCCATAACCAGGTTTCTGCTGCCGGTAATTTTTTGAGCAGTTTCTGCAAGCAAGGTTATGATCGATTCGGTAACCTGCTGCGCTGCCAGTGCAAAATTCATATAGGTTTGACTGATTTCGGACTCAGGTTCCCTTTTTGATACACCAAATAACTCCTGCCATTTTTTACAATTGGTCATCGTTAAACCTGTTGCAAAATCAAAATACCGCATGTTAAGCAGGATGGAGCCGTCCTCACTGACATCTACCAACTCTGCCAATATCTTTTGCTTAAATTCAGCTGTTTGCATTGAGGCCCCATCGCCGTAAGGTGCCAACCCCATCAATTTGTACTCGCCGCTGTTAACTTTAAAACCCAGGTAATAAGTAAAAGCGGAATATAAAAGTCCTACGGAATGAGGAAAATGCAGTTCTTTTAATACAGTAATTTGATTTCCACGTCCGTAGCTAATGGTTGTAGTGGCCCATTCCCCTACGCCATCAATTGTTAAAATTGCGGCCTCGTCAAACGGAGAAGGATAAAATGCGCTGGCTGCATGTGATAGATGATGTTCAGGAAATAGTATGGGTATTTTTGCTTTTGCGGATATATTCATTCGTTTGCGGATCAGCTTCCTTATGAAAAGCTTATCTTTAAGCCATACCGGCACTGCCTTTACAAAACTTATTAATCCTTTTGGGGCAAAGGCATGGTAAGTTTCCAGCAGGCGTTCAAACTTCAGCATTGGCTTATCATAAAATGAGATAACGGTAACATCCCCGTAAGTAATACCGCCTTCCTCTAAAACATATTTTATGGCGTTTTCCGGAAAGCTTGCATCGTGTTTTATTCGTGTAAATCTTTCTTCCTCTGCTGCAGCAATTATTTCACCATCAATGATCAGGGCAGCCGCGCTGTCGTGATAAAATGCCGAAATACCAAGTATAATAGTAGCCAAAGGATGTCAGAATAAACTGTAAATAAAAGGCGCCAAAGCGGGCGCGCTCGCTAATACGATCAGGATAGAAAATAACGATAAAATTATAATAAGCGGAATCAGCCAGAATTTTTTTCGTGTCCTTAAAAAAAGAAATAGTTCCTTAATAAATTCCATTGCCAAAGATTTAAAATGAGTGTAAAAGATCTGCTCCTGTATATAAATGGTTCCTGTCAATCATAACGGAGCGCTTATCTTTTTTGAATTGTTTTAATCTCATGATATCTCTCCCAAGTAGTCTTCTGAATAAACCTACGGGAGTTACGATCAGAAAAAATATGATGGTCAATATGATTGCCGGAGATAACCGGCTTAATAATTCGGATAAGCCAAACCATAAGACGGCAAACGGATAAAAAATAATTGGTAGTAAGATTGTAACAAGTATCAGGATAAGTGCGGCGATAATGAAGAAGTCGTTTTTTTGATGAAGCGCAAAAATTAAAGCGGCTAAAGTACTAACCTGCCCAAACTCCATACATTGCTTGCGGGTAATTTTTAGTGCCGCTTTTTTAATCACTTTCATTTATTTGAGGCGCTATTTATTTGTCTCAGAAGTGCAGATGCTTCTTTATTTTCAGGATCGACTTTTAAAGCTTTTTCAGCGTACTTTAATGCAGTACTTTTGCTTCGCAACTGCGAATAAAGACTGGCTACCTGCAATAAAACAGAAGTATTGGTGGTATCCTGCAAATACATTTTTTTCCAGTGTATGAGCAGCACTGTGCTAATTTTGGTTTGAGTTAAATTAAAGCCCGCTGTGTTATTGCTCATGGCATAATTTATGTAAGGCACAGCGTTCTCGGGTTGATCCATTTGCAAATAATTTACAAATAAATAACGGGCCTTATCAAACGACGACGCAAGGTTAAACGATTTTTTAAAGTTAAATACTATATCTTCATTGTCCTTAAGTTGGCCGCTGAGCATGGCAATTCGCTCATATAATCCGGCATCTGACGGGTATTCCAGCGATAAGTTTTCAAGTACATTTCTTGCCTTTAACAACTCGTGGTCACTTAAATAAAATTGATACAAATTGTTCATTATACCTGCCCATCTTATGTTTTCAAATACAAGCTTATAAGCCAATTGTTCTTCTTTTGATTCAATTTTAACAGAATCAGCGGCATGCTGATCATTATACGGCCATCTTTTTTTCAGATTCAAAATCCTGTATATTCCGGCTAATGAGTCAACCGGGTTTTCGGGCATATCTTGTAACAGTTGTTTAAATGTCAATTCGTTTCCATTAACATCAGGCACAACCCTGTATTTTTTTAGATACTTATAAAATGCATCGGACATTATTGCATACCCTTTCAAATCAGGATGGACATGATCTACCGTTAACCCCTGGCCGATTATCTGGTGGTCAGCCATCTCTTCAAAAGCCGCTTTCGTATCAACCAGATGGGCAGTAGGGTATTTGCTGCACAGCTGCGCCAGTACTTCATTAAACTGCTCCGGTGCTCTGAACCTTAAGCCGTCCAGGTCTTTGGCTCTTGTAAAATATTTTTTTGCACTTGAAAAATCACCCTGTTTATAGCATATCTGCCCTAAATAATAGTTGCAAAGTGCGCTGGAATTATATAATTGAGCGGCTCTGTTAAAATAAACACCTGCCGCATTTGTATCGTTATGTAAAAGCGCTTTTAATCCAAGCGCGAAATTGGCTTTGAATCCCGGCGTTTTAATACTGTCAGCCTCAAAACTAATAAAGGGTTTTAAATCCTTTTCGTTGCTCACCAAATTGCTTACAAAGAGCGGAATATGTTTTGCCGTGAACAAACGCATTATTTCATCCATATTATCCCTAAACTGGATTACTCCCTTTTGGTACAGATCGGAGCGATATGGAATTTCCTGTTTGGCCACCATTTGCTGCATCCGATCACCAGCTGGTTTTAAATCTGTTTTTCCGAAACTGTTTTTTAAGCCTTCGGAGATGTTAATAATCAATTGCGCAAGTTTTAAATTGCGCAAACTAAGTATAAAATTTATGGCGCGCGGGTTGCTGCCCAGGCTTTGCGTGGATGCTGCTCCAAGGGCTCCATAATATTCATTATGGCCGGTATAGATCAGCACTGCATCCGGCTGATAATTTATAACCTCTTTGGCGAAACCTAATACCGTATAAGAGTTTACTGCTGTTAATGAAAGATTAATTATTTCAAAATTTTTATCAGGATAGGTGTGTATTAAACGGTATTGAAGCCACCTGTGAAAAGAACCATTGTGAAAATAGGGATAACCAATGGTTGTTGATTCGCCGAGCACAAATATTCTTACGGTGTTACTATCCTTTTTCTTTTTAAAAACTTCGCTGTTACCTTTTGTAGCTATTTGCTGATCTGTAAAATATTTTTTTGATGCTTCAGGGTTAAATACAAGATAGTCTTTGTCGGCTTTGTATTCAATAAACAGGCTATAGTTATTGCCGTAATTGAGTATCCTTAAAAGCAACTCAATTAGAAATAAAATAAGCAAAGGGATCAGTATGATACTGACCCCTTTAAATAAAATAATTCTTTTTTTAGATGGCCCTGTAGATGTAGGGTTTGTTGTTTTTTTCGACATGAATTATTCAGTCAAGGGCTTTATTAAGAATTAATAACTCGGATTCTGTTTCCATTGCGGATTGAGCTGCATTTCATAAACTGGAATAGGGGCAAGGTATTTATCCGCAAGATCGGTGTTCAAAATGGAGTTCTCGCTAGGGTCCCTTGCGGCGACAACAGCCGGAAGCAGTTGCAAACGCACAATATCAAACCAGCGCATGCCAAACTCACCTGCAAACTCATACGCCCTTTCATTAACTACAGCATCACGGAACGCTGTTTGAGAAAGTCCAGGCGTTAATGGCGTCTCACCTGCGCGGGCTCTTACCAAATTGATCGCTGCATAACCCGCTGCCGTCGGTCCTCCGCCTGCCATAGCTGATGCCTCTGCATAATCTAACAACACCTGTGGATAGCGAATGATAATTGTCGCTTTGTTGGTACTGGGTTGTATCGAAAGTATCTTAGTGGCGGTTTCATTGACCCCGTCTCCGTTAAGTCCAGCTCTGAATTTTTTATAATACGGGTGTTGTGCGTGCGTTGTGGGGGAGTTCCATGGGGTAAGCACAAAACTTTTGTCGGGTTGAATCAATTTAAGCGTAGTATAAAACGTAAGATCAGTTCTTGTACATACCGGGGCATTCTTAAAGAAATTAATTTCAGGGTATACATCGTCCCATCCGCTCGACCCATCAACCGCAACCTCGTCCAACGGAACATTTGACGATCCGAAACTACGGTTAGGCAAATTGCCAACAACGCTGTACTCTAATTCAAAAATTGACTCGGGAGAGTTATTAGTGGTAAAAACCTGGTCGTAAGGTGTGCTTAAATTGTACACACCCGCCTGTATGATGCTATTAGCTTCGGTGGCAGCTAGTGCATAGTTATTAGCTTGATTTAACGGCCAGCCTGCCATGGTTAAATACACATCTGCTAAACAGGCGCTTGCCGAGTAAGCGGTAGGCCGCCCCTGTGTTGGCGTTGTTCCCAGCAATTTTTTTGCTGTTTGTAAGTCACTTATTATTGAAGCGTATACAGCGGCAACATCAGCTCTCGGAGGCCTTTCATCTAAACTTTGGGGCACTAATACAAGCGGCACCGCACCAAATGTTCTTACAAGGTAATAATAACACAAGCCTCTGAGAAAATAACATTGACCAGCTGCCGCGTTCTTCAACGCATCTGTTGAGTTTACCTTAGTATAGTTAGCAAGAACATTATTAATCTGATAAATTGCTGCATAAGGCCCCTGCCATTGAGAAACCATGCTTGAATTTGCGCTACCGCCCGCCAGCCTGTCAAAGTCACGCATATCTGCTTTGTTCAAACCCGGATCGGTTGTAAGATCATCCGAGCCAAAATAAGAAGTTTCCTTACTGGTAAATCCCCAGGCGCCATCCCTGGCAAGTTGTATGTATACTGCGTTAACAGAAGCATCCAAATCGTTTTGCGTTTTAAAATAGTTTCCCGGCGTTAAGGTAGCCTTGGGGTCCTCTTTAAGTTTCACACACCCTGAGACCACAATTGAAATAACAATCAAGGTAACGACTGATAATAGTAGAGAATATATCGTTTTCATTCTATAATATTTTAATGGTAATTAGTGTTAAATTATTTTATAAACCCAATCTTATACCAACTGTGTATGTTTTAGGATTGGGAATTACACCAAACTCTTGTCCCTGGGTGATGGCATTCTGGGCGCTGTTTATTTCGGGATCAAAGCCTTTATAAGGCGTAATAGTAAGCAGGTTTTGTCCGCTCACATATACATCAAGACTGTTGACGCTCACTTTCTTTAACCAGCTGGCCGGTACATGGTAAGTAAGGGAAAGGTTTTTTAATTTAGCATAGCTAGAATTATATACGTAACGGCTGCTGTTGTTAAAATTATGACTTGAGGAGCTCCAAGCGGGATTATCTGTTTGATGAGAAGGGGTCCAAAGGTTTTCCGGAATCGCTTCTATCGTTGTGGCATTCTTCATGTCACCCAAGCCTCCCCAAAGGTAGGCAAGAGTTTGAGAATACACCTGACTCCCTTGCTGTCCCTGGAACATAAAACTTAACGTAAAGGCTTTATAAGCTAGGTCATTAATAAATCCGTAAGTGAACTGTGGTGTTGCGTTGCCCAATGTTACATAATCGCTTGGCGTATAAACGTGGTCGCCGTTTACGTCCAGGTATTTAGCATCGCCCGGTTTCATTTTATATAACGCTGCTTCAGCGGCTTCGCTGGTTTTCCAGGTACCTAAATATTTGTACCCGTAAAACTCCCCTAATGGCTCACCAACTTTTAAAATAGCGCTGAATGTATTATTACCGCCAATTGATGTAAGATTATCTAATCCTCCAAGATCGGTAACCTTATTACGATTAATTGATAAGTTTAAATTGGTAGTCCATTTAAAATCTTTCGATTTAACAGGCGTACCACCAACGGAAAACTCAACGCCATTATTGGTTAAGCTTCCGATGTTCCGCTGATAGCTGCCACCTCCGTCGTAATAAGGAGCAGGGTATGCGTACAGCAGGTTACTGATATTATTTTTATAAGCATCAGCAGTAAATATCAACCGCCCCTTCAGAAAAGCGATGTCGAAACCAAAGTCATATGCTGTTTTAGTTTCCCATTTAAGCGAGGTTGAAACGCCCGCACCCAGCGGCGTAGCTATACTTGGTGTTCCCGCCGCACCCGGTAAACCGCCGTTGTAATAATAAGCTGGCTGGGCGCCGGGAGATTGGCCCGGTGCAGTACCGATTTGTGCAATAGTTGAATAGGCGGCTACGTTTTGGTTGCCTGTTTGCCCGTAAGTAGCCCGTATCTTCAAATCAGATATAACTTTTGAATCCTTTAAAAAGTCTTCGTTACCCGCATTCCAGCTTACGCCCACAGAAGGAAAAGTGCTGTATTTTTGTATCAGGTGTGAAGAACCGTCTGTACGGACGCTTGCAGTAAGAAAATATTTCTCTTTGTAATTGTACTGAACCCGCACCAGATAAGATACCAGCGCGTCATGCGAGTAACTTGAGGAGGTTTGCTGGGAATTTCCAAGGCCCAGATTGTAATAGCCCAATCCATAAGTTGATAAGCCCTTGGCGGTAGCGATAAAGCCGTTGGCCGTACCTGATTGTATCTCATACAAACCGGTAGCCGTAATTGAATGATCACCAAACTTATGTTTATAGGTAAGGAAATTACTGCTCAGGAAACTGTGGACTTTGCTTGTTTCGTTGTTGATATAACCTGCTCCGGAGTCATATTGACTTGTTCCGGGACCGTAATATCTCTGGAGGTAATTTTGGCCTACTGAATAAACACCGGTTGATGTGAATGTCAGGTCATTTATTATCCGGTAGGTGAACGTTCCGGTTCCATTAAGATTGGTCGCGGTTCCGTCATCAGCTTGGCTTAAAGCCTGTTCCACGGGATTGAATTGAATAGATGCATATTTTGAGTGGCTTATATAGACACCGTTAGCATCTTTTACCGGAGAAGTAGGGTCCCATTCAACTGCCTGGTTAAAGGGATCGCCCAGGCCTCCGCCATAGCTGTTATTGTGATTTTGAGGAAAAGACGCGGATAAGATGATTTTCAAGTCCATGCGACTATTCAGTTTTGCATCTATGTTCGATTTAAAAGTAGTTCTTTTATAGTAGGTGTTAAGAATGGTGCCCGGTTGATCCAGGTAGCTCAGCGCTGCACGGTAAGTTACATTTTCGGATCCGCCAGAGACTGCAAGATCATAATAATGTACCCAGGGTTCGGTAAAAAGTTCTTTTTGCCAGTCGGTACCGCCGTTGGTTTTAAAATTATCAAGTTGCTGCTGTGTGAAAGCGTCACTCTGACCGGTGGATTCGAACTGATTATTAACTGACCGGGCGAAATCATAAGCTCCCATCAGATCAAGCGTTTTGGGCATCTGGGCGTGTTGTATCCAGGTATTAAAATCAATACGGGTTTTGCCTGAATGCCCGGATTTAGTGGTTATCAAAATAACGCCGTTTGAACCGCGTGAACCATAGATTGCTGTCGAAGCCGCATCCTTTAAAATTTCAACTGATTCAACATCATTAGGGTTATCGGGCGCGGCGCCAATGTTGCCGTCAGTAACGTACAACGGCTCATTATTCCCGGTAATAGAATTAGCACCCCTGATTTGTACGTGCGGGCCTGAACCTGGCTGACCATTAGCGCTGGTAACAGACACACCGGAAGCTGTTCCTTGTAAAGCCTGAGACAATTGCGTTATCGGGCGTTTGGCAATTTCAATTGCAGTTACTGTACTGCTTGCCCCGGTAATTTCACTTCTTTTTTGTGTTCCGTAACCGATAGCTACTACTTCCTGCAAACCTATCGCTGCTTCTACCAGCGTAATATTAATGACTGTTTGCCCGCTTACTTTTACACTTTGTTCTGCAAAGCCCAGAAAACTAAACACAAGTGTTGCATCATCTGCTACCTGCAATTTGTATGTTCCGTTAACATCTGTTTGAACGCCGTTAGTAGTTCCCTTTTCCTTCACGCTTACACCAGCAATAGGTAGGCCTTGTGAATCCTTTACCTGTCCGGTTACCGCAACCTGGACAACCGGCAAATTGATATTATTCATACCGGTATTGTCCGTTTGCTGCAGGACTATCGTTTTATTAACAATTTTGTAAGTTAACGACTGATTTTTTAAACAGATATTTAACGCTTCATTTACTGAAGCATCCTTCAGGTGAACGCTTACGTTCTTATTACTTACATCTTTCGAATCATAAAAAAACACGTATCCGGTTTGTTTTTTTATTTGTTGCAGCACCTTTTTTAATGGTGAATTTGTTTCATTCAAATTGATTTTCTGACCATAACCCGCTGCACTGCATTGCAGAAAGGCAATTAACATAATCAGGGTGGTCAATTTCATAATCAATAAAATTTTGTGTAGCCACGGTTTGTACATGACTAAAGAAAAAGCATTTAATTTCATACTTTTGTTGAGTTTGAGTTAACAATTGGTTAGAGACACTAAACTTGTTCCCGTTTTAGGGATGGTTAGCTCAACTATTTATCGCATTCCGATAGCCGTCGGAGTGCGTTTTTTTTGAGCTAAAACCGCTGATAAATGACCTGGGTTTAAGGTCGCTGTTGTAGGTTTTTTTTCATATAGTTTTGGTTTAAAATAAAAAATTGGTTAGTTGGTTTAGAATTTAAGGCGTTACTATTATAAATTTCCCATCAATTTTATAATGTATTTTTTTAAAGCTCAAAATATCCAGTATTTGCGATGCGTTGACGTTCCTTGAAATTTCGCCCGAAAACCGCCTCGTTGGCAATTGACCGTCATATTTTATGTCCACGTCATACCAGCGGGCAAGCTGTCGCATTACTTCCTGAATGTTGTTGTCGTCGAAATGAAAAAAACCATTTTTCCAGGCCACAACCTCATCCACATCAACGTTTGCTATATTAATATTCCTATTTATCAATTGCGCCTGTTCTCCCGGCTTAATGACGTTACTTGCGATTGCGGATGATACTTTTACACTGCCTTCGAGCAGGGTAGTTTTAGTAGCGGTTTCATCACTGTAAGCATTTATGTTGAAATGTGTGCCCAAAACTTCGACCGTTTGCCCACGGGAGATTACCTTAAACGGTTTTTTTGCATTATGTGCTACTTCAAAGTAGGCTTCTCCTGTAAGTTCAACTTTGCGTTCATTTCCGGTAAATTCTACAGGATATTTAATGGAGGATGCGGAATTTAACCACACCCTGGTTCCATCGGATAAAATAAACTGGTACTGGCCGCCCCGCGGCGTTGCCGCGGTATTATAAACTATAGCTTTTGACCCTGAGCTGCCATCTGAATTGGCATATCTTATCTGGCCGTCGGCAGTTTTGCTAATTAACATATTGCCCTGGCTGGCAAGCACGCCGTTTTTGGCCCCTGTTAATGCGAGGGTGCTTCCGTTCGATAAGGTTATTATAGCTTTGTTGCCACCAGGTGCAAAATCATTTTTTAACGGTTTAATGATCGCTGATTGCTGCGGCTGAGGTCTATGAAGCAATAAAAAATACATTCCTGTTGTAAAGAAAATAAGAAGCGAGGCGGCTATTGACAAAACGGGCCAATGGGATTTTTTATTTTCATTTTTAAATTGATTTACGAGTTTATTCAGGCTTTCCTTCTGATCTTCCTCTAGTAGCTGATGGGATATATTGGGCACAGAATTTTCATATTTCAAATACCAGCTTTCAACAAATGCTATTTCTTCCGGAGTGGCTGTGCCGGCATTGTATCTTTCTAATAAATTTTCTATGTCTTTGGGCTGCATAATCTTTGAAGGATATATTTATCCTTATTATATCCTATACAACTGAAAGCGATGGAGGGAGTAGATGAAAATTAAAAAAATAACATAAAAAAATGAGTCCCAAGTTTAACACGCAGCACCCTGAGCGAGTTGTTGACTTGTTTTTTTACTGTGAGGGGACTGATGTTCAGCTTTTCGGCAATTTCATGATGAGAAAGATTAGCATTTCGGCTCATTTCAAATATCAAACGCATTTGCGGCGGCAGCGCACTTACTTCAGCGTCTATAATAGTTATTAATTCTTTAATCCGCAATGTTTCGTCGGGAGTAGTGGGATTATTGTTAACCAGAAATTTTTCAAAAGATGTTATATAATCTGACCTGATTTTTTGATGTTTAAAAACATTTAATATCCTGTTTCTGATAGAAGTATACAAATAAGCCTGAAGATTAACATGAAAATCAATTGACTCCCGATTGTTCCATATACAAGTAAACAGCTCCTGTAAAATGTCCTTAATTTCCTCCCTCTCAGGCAATCTTTTATAAGCATGGCTATATAGAACACCATAATACCGGTTGTGAATGGCGGTAAAGGCATCTAAATTTCCTTGCTTAAGCAGAACGACTAATTCATCATCACTGTATGAATTGAATACAGACATATTTGACTTAAAGTAATTATGAAGATTTTATTTAGGAAAAATTGATCCAATATTAGGGATTTTTTTTTTGTATTCTCAAAAAATTGTATCAATTTTTTTACAGCAAGTATTAATGGGAACAAAATTATTATCAAGTTAATTTTATCAAATATTTTCCCATGTTACAATATTGTGGTATCAGACATTCTTTATAACAGGCAAAAACGCATCATTACTGATTACATTTCGATAATCGGAGTAATGGCAGATAGGTTGTATTCTTTATAACGAAAACTCTTATCCTATTAATTAACTGCTTTCGCATTTTTACAGATCAACAGATAAATGTTTAGATTTGCTCGTATAGCCAGTTATTCCGTTCAAGATAGTTTTAATGAAAGAAGTTTTATTGCGTATCAGCAGGTATGTGGTTTTTTTTGCGATTTTACTGTCCGCCAAAAATGTTTTCGGATATCAGCCGACTAAATATTTAGGGATTGAACAGGGGTTATCAAATAATGCTGTTACGAGTATTTATAAGGACAACCATGGTTTCGTTTGGATTGGAACATATGATGGCTTAAACAGGTACGACGGGAGCGCGATAAAGATATTCAGGAACGTTTGGGGCGACCCGCAATCCTTAAATGACAATCACGTCAACAAAATAACGGGTTCGGGAAATAAAATATTTGCAGGTACACAGAGGGGTTTGGTATATTATAATTATAACGATTCCAGGTTCTATCCGATGTTTTACAACACATCCGGGAGCAATTCTCCTCAAAAAATAACAAATAATATTACCGCGCTGCAAGCAGATGCTAAAGGCAATGTTTTTATCGGAACAGATTATGCGGGTCTTTTTATATATCAGAAAAACGAAGCGCTGAGCAATCAAATTGCTGTAGACAAATATAATAGAAGCTATAGCGTACAAGCGATAACTATTGGTGCTGATAACAAAGTCTGGGTGTTTATTCGTGATGTCGGCTTATGCCGGTTCAACCTTCAGGATAAAAAACTGCAGGTAATCAATAGAGATTTGAAATCGGCAAACTGTCTTTTAAAGGACGCTCACGATAATATCTGGATCGGAACAGATTATGGCTTATTCAATTATCAGCCGTTAACAAATCATTTACATAAATTCACGCATACTGATTATGAATTGACCAGTGAAAATATTGTGGATATTAAATTTACCAAGTCAGGCGAATTGTGGATAGGCACAAATGGCGGTGGCGTAAATGTTTTGGATACGGCGGCTCATAAGATTAGCTATATCGTTAGCGGAGGAAACTCCTCAAGTTTACATAGCAACGCCATCAGCATGATATACGAAGATGAAGATGCCCGTATATGGATAGCAACCCTTCGGGGAGGGATAAATATTTTAGACAAGTATAAAAACCAGTTTGAACTTATTACGCACGATCCTTTTAATAAAAACAGTCTCGTAAATAACTTTAGTTTGTCGTTTTGCGAAGACGAATTAAATAATATATGGATAGGTACCGACGGCGGTGGGTTGAGTTATTGGAACAGAAAAGGAAATCAGTTTACCAATTATGTACATAGTGACGACAAGGCATCGTTGAGCAGTAATTTTGTAGTAAGCATTATTAAAGACAGGGATAACCAGGTTTGGTTTGCTACATTCAGTGGAGGTATCGACCGTTTTGATAAGCACCAGGGTAAGTTCATCCATTATTCCTGCTATAACTCCGTTACTAAAACGGTCGACAAAAATTTGTGGAAATTATATTTGGATACTCATAATAACTTATGGGCTGGGACCACGCGTGGCGGACCTTTATATTGGTATAACCGAAAAACAGATAGGTTCGAAGTATTTGATGGACGGCTCACAAATATTCATACAATTTTTGAAGATCATAACGGAACGCTTTGGGCCGGCGACTATTCGAAGCTCATTAAAATTGACATTGACAGAAAAAAACATCAATTTATTTACATAAAAAGCGCCGTTCGTTCTATCACTGAAGATAAGAACAATAATCTTTGGATAGGCACCGAAGGAGGCGGGCTTTTAAAATATAATTTATTAAAAAACAACCTGACGCGTTTTACTGAAGTAAACGGATTGCCAAGTAATTCAGTACTTAACATATTGATTGACAATAGCGGAAATCTGTGGGCAAGTACCTATAACGGGTTAACGGAGTATAGAATTTCCACAGGAAAATTTAAAAATTTTTACGCGTCCGATGGCTTGCAAAGTAACCAGTTTAATTTTAACGCCGCCGTAAAACTAAAGTCGGGCGAGTTGATTTTTGGCGGAATTAATGGATTTAATATTTTTTTTCCGGATAGTATAAAGCTCCCGGTTCGTCAGCCCCAGTTAAAATTTACGGACCTGCAAATCAATAATAAAAGCGTTGAAGGCAACGCCGCTTATACCGGTGATGTAGCCATTGTAGATCTTAAAACAATTACGATACCCTATTATGATGCTACCATTGCGGTCAATTATACATCGCTGGAATATTCTTTTCCGGATAACATCAGTTATGCTTATTATCTGGAAGGGTGGGACCATGGCTGGAATGTAGTAGGAAAATTAAAGACTGCCTATTATTCACGTTTAAATGAGGGCACGTACACCCTAAGGATAAAAGCTACCAATACTGCCGGTGGCTGGGACAAACACCAGTTGACGTTACGAATAATTGTTTTGCCTCCATGGTACCGCACATGGTGGGCCTATGTTCTGTACTTGTCGGCTATCGGCGGCATCATCTACGGTTTTTGGCTGTACCGCATAAGGCAAACCAGGCTGAAATACGAAATACGGATAGCCAATATAGAAATGGAACGGGAAAAAGAATTGAATGAAAAAAAGTTGTCGTTTTTCACCAATATTTCTCATGAGTTCCGAACACCGCTTACGCTCATCATTAATCCGATAAAGGATTTACTTGGTACCGGCAGCAGTAAGGATAACGCCGAACTAAATATCATATACCGTAACGCACGGCGGCTCCTGGGTTTGGTTGACCATTTACTTTTATTCAGAAAGACCGAAAGCGAAAACGATCGGTTAAACATAACCAACATCAATTTTTCGGCTTTATGTAACGACGTTTACCTGTGTTTTTCGCACCAGGCAAAAATTAAAAACATCAAATACAATTTTTATTGCCACAATTCCCAGATAAATATCCCGGGCGACCGCGAAAAAATTGAAATTGCCCTTTTTAATCTTATTTCAAATGCCTTAAAATTTACGCCCGAGGCGGGGGAAATCAATATAGCCCTTCATGAAACAGCCAATAGCGTAATATTAGAGGTTGCCGACAATGGTTGCGGAATCACTGATGGGATTGGGGAAAAGCTCTTCGATAAATTTTACCAGATAAGAGATAATACATCTTTAAAAACTGGTTTTGGAATAGGTTTATACCTGGTAAAGAGTTTCATTAAAAGCCATAATGGTACCATCACTTATAAAAACAATGACCGGTGCGGTACAACATTTACCGTTGAACTGCCCAAAGGAGACCTTGGATCGCTGAATTGCGACGAAAGAAATTCCGAATTTGATCAGCCCCTTATCAATGAGCTGATTAATAATGAAATAAACGACATAAAACCTGCCGAAGAGGAAGCAAATAACCTGGAGCTTTTAATTTCAGATCGGCAATCGGTTTTAATTGTCGACGATAACGCACAGTTACGTGGCTACATCAAAAAAATATTTAAAGAAAATTATAAAACATACGAAGCAGAAACTGGAGAAAAAGGATTGGAAATAATAAAGAAATACCTGCCGGATGTTGTGATAAGTGATATTATAATGGGGGGTATTTCGGGCATTGATTTGTGCAGGATAATTAAACAGGATAGTTCGCTAAGTCATATTCCGGTTATACTTCTTTCCGGAGATCCGAATCCCGAAATGGAATTAAGAGGCATTGAAGTGGGCGCAGTTGATTTTGTGAGTAAGCCTTTTGAAAAAGATTTGCTTATGGCGCGCGTGAAGGGTATACTAAAAGACAGGCGCGAACTGCAGAACTATTTTTATAACGAGATAACTTTGAAGTCGAATGCGCGCAATATTTCCGAACATCACAAGGATTTTCTTTATAAATGTATCGGGATCATTGAAAACTATCTCCTTGACCCTGATTTAGATGTAAAAACAATAGCTGATGAAATGGGTGTAAGCTATTCCAGCCTGTTTAAAAAAATAAAAGAAGTGAGCGGTCACTCGGTAAATAGCTTCGTGCGATTTGTGCGGCTTCGCAAGGCGGCCGAATTCATGATTCATACCAATTGCAACGTAAATGAAGCGGCATTAAACGCCGGGTTTAACGACATTAAATACTTCCGCGAACACTTTATAAAACAGTTTGGCATTAAACCTTCAGAATTTATTAAAAAGCACCGCACCGCTTTCTACAAAACTTATCAGGCTGAAGAATTTTTCCGATAAATGTTAGTTTAACAGTTATTGAAGTTCGAATTTGATATTACGCTTGTAATTGGCCGATATTTATAGATTTACCCCCCTTAAATTTACCATTTTACCCCCCATGGGTAATTGAAAAATCCCCTTATTTCGTATAGACTAATAACTGTTAACCTAACAGGTTAAAATTTCAAAACCATTAACTATTAAATTTTTTTGCAGGCATGATTTAAAAAACAACCATGTGCGCAGTATTCATTCGGGATGAGCGGATATCTGTAATAAGAAGAAGAACCAATTTAACATACTAACTAATTATTTAACCGATATGAGAAAAAAATTTACGTATGCAATTTATCTAACGCTTATTGTAAGCGTTATTATCAGCAATTTATGCCAGAGTGCCCACGCCCAGGGCACAGCGGCTAATGTGGTGAAAGGGATAGTCACCGATAGTAAAGGCGTGACCCTGCCCGGTGTCAGCATTAAAATTGTGGGAACAACAGAGGGCACGGTCACTGATGTAAACGGTGCTTATAAAATAAATGCCGCTAAATCGAGCAAACTGCAATTTTCGTTTGTAGGTTTTGTTACCCAAACAGTAACAGTAGGCGATAATGCTCAATTAAACATCAGCCTTGCTAACGACGACAGCAAACAACTAAACGAGGTTGTGGTAGTAGGCTATGGTACGCAAAAACAATCGGATATCACCGGCTCCGTATCATCAGTACCTAAGGCGCGTTTGTCTGGATTGCCATCAACCAATGTTCTGCAATCACTTGAAGGATCTGTTGCCGGCCTTAGTATATCCAATAACTCATCTGTTCCGGGTGCCGTGCCGGTAGCTTTAGTACGCGGGCAAAATTCAATCACAGCTTCATCCGGTCCTTACATTGTAGTTGACGGTATTCCGTTAAGTCAAAGCGGCGGTACGTTAAATGATATCAATCCGGATGATATTGCGTCCATGCAGGTTTTGAAAGATGCATCAGCTGCTGCTATTTACGGTACTAACGGATCGGCAGGTGTAATATTGATCACAACCAAGCGTGGCACCGTTTCAAAACCCGTAATACGTTATACCGGTTATGCGGGTGTTGAAAATATCGCACATATTTTGGAACCGAGGAACGGCCAGGAATACACACAAAAATATGCCGATTACTTAAAGGAAACCGGTCAAACACAAACAAGCCCGGTTCCTAACTATACCGAGCTGCCAAACTATAATGCCGGTAAAACGATCGACTGGATAAAAGCTACTACGCAACAGGGCGTTATAACGGATAACAACCTGAGTATTACCGGTGGATCGACAGATGTAAAATATTTTGTATCGGGCGAGTATCAAAAGGAAAAAGGTGTAATTGACGGCTACCAGTATAACCGGGCAAGCGTACGTGCAAACCTGGACTTCAATGTAACCAATTTTTTAACCGTAGGGACAACCATGTTTTATGCAGGGAATAACTATGATGGCGGAAGGGCGAATTTATTATTTGGCACCGCGATGAGTCCTTATGGCAACGAGTACAACGCCGATGGCACTTATGCCATTTATCCTATGTTTCCCGAGCAGCTGTACACAAACCCGTTGTTGGGTTTAACAACGCAAAACATTAGCAGAGGCAGTAACATTAACGGCAGCGGCTATGCCGAAGTCAAATTTGGCGGTGTGCTTAAGGGGTTAAAATACCGTTTAAATGCAGGCTATAACTATATACCAGCCTACGTCGATACCTATAGCGGCCGTTTGGCTAATGTACCCTTAGGCGCCGCAAGCGCAACCAGTTACGAAACTACTAATTACACCGTAGATAACCTTTTGTACTATGACCGTGATTTCGGCAAAAGCCATATTAATTTCACAGGTCTTTACAGCGCGCAGAATCGTGACTATTTTACCAATAATGCTTCGGCAACCGGATTTATAAACGACGAATTAGGGTTTAATAATCTTGGAGCAGGGGCAACGCAATCTGCAACCTCATTTGCAAACTCTTATTCCCTGCTTTCGCAGATGGTCCGTTTAAATTATTCTTATGACGAACGTTACCTGTTTACATTCACTGTAAGGCGCGATGGTTCGTCTGTGTTCGGCGCAAATACCGACAAATACGGATGGTTTCCGGTAGCGGCAGTAGGTTGGAATCTTGATAAAGAAGCATTCATGAAGAACGTCTCGTTTATCGACAACCTTAAATTGAGGGCATCATATGGGCGTACTGGTAACCAGGCAATACAACCTTATCAAACCGTTACTACCGAAAATACCGTACGTTTTCCATTTAACGGTATAAGTACCATCGGCGTGCAGGCAGGTAACCTGGGCAACGCTAACTTGCATTGGGAAACTACAACCGGTACTAACGTGGGTGTCGATTTCTCATTATTAAAAAATCGCATCGGAGGCACAATCGACGCTTATTCGACCCACACTGATGGTTTATTACTAAGCCGCAGTCTTCCGACTATTTCGGGGTATACGTCGGTGTTGGACAACATTGGTAAAACAGCCAATAAAGGAATTGAAGTTACGCTAAACACGCATAATATCGAGTCGAAGGATTTTCATTGGGAAACGAGCATCGTTTATTCAGTAAACAGGAATAAAATTACCGAACTGTATGGCGATGGGAAGGATGATTTAGGCAATCGTTGGTTTTTGGGATACCCTATTGGTGTGATCTACGATTACAAAATGGTGGGGGTTTGGCAAACCGGCCAGGATCCTTCGAAACAGGACCCGGGTGCAAAACCAGGTGACCTGAAATTTGCAGATACTAACGGCGATGGTAAAATCACAGCTGCGGATAAAGTGATACAGGGACAAACAACACCAAAATGGACAGGCGGCATTACCAATACATTTCACTATAAAAACTTTAACTTTAGCTTTTTCATCCAAACGGCCCAGGGTATGCTGAAGAATGACGCCGACTTGAACTACGCTGACGAATCGGGCAGAAGAAATACGCCGATAGACATAGGTTACTGGACACCAACCAACGGAAATAATTCGTTCCAGGCTTTATCTTACACAAATACCAGGGGCTACGGCTATCCGCGTGACGCGAGTTATACACGCATAAAGGACGCAACACTCAGTTACTCAATTCCCGCCGGAGCGCTCGAAAAAATACATGTTGCAAATTTAACGGTTTACCTAAGCGGCCGAAACCTATATACCTTCACTAAATGGATTGGCTGGGACCCGGAAGATAATTACTTAACAAGAGGGGTTACTACCAATGCTACCCCTAATGCCGCTGCAGCAAGTTACGTAGATAACTATCCGCTGGTTCGATCATTTATTTTAGGTGCAAATATTTCTTTAAAATAAGATAAAAATATGAAAAAGAATTTAGTAAAACTGACCGCGGTGTTAGTGCTTGTTTTAGCAATCATATCCTGTAAAAAGAATTTTTTAACCGAAACTCCAAAATCTGTATACAGCCCCGTTACGCTTACAGACTCATTAGGATTTGAGGCTTCGCTGGTGGGTTTATATCAATTTCAAACGGGAATACTTACCTATTCCGGCAACCAGGGCTGGCCGAGTGTTTGGCAGATAGGGACCGACGTGGCTAACGCTACCGCCCAACAAGAAGGTATTGAGGTACCTTACTATAATTATGCAACGCTTACCAATACAGATAATGCAGCGCATTATACCTGGCAAAAGGAATACCAATTAATTAATTTGGCCAATATCATCATTGATGGCATTGAAGGTCCGAATGTAAAAAATGTGTCAGCAATCGGCAAAACGCGAATAGAGGCGGAAGCGCGATTTTTCAGAGCCTATGCCTACGATCAACTGGCTATACTTTATGGCGGCGTGCCCCTGGTTGTACATGCGCTAACCGGCCCTAAAACAAATTTCACCCGGGCGCCTTTGACCGAGGTAAATAATCAAATTGCCGCCGATCTTGTTTATGCAAGCACCAATCTTTCGGATGTGGGCGCCATTTCATCTAAAACCAATGCACTGGGTAAACCCGCAGGCAGGGCAAATAAATATATGGCCATGCAATTGCTCGCAGAAGTTTACATACGTATGGGCAAAAACGATTTGGCCGAGGCCCAGGCCCAGGCAGTTATTAATAGTGGTAAATTTAGCCTGATAAAATCAAGATTTGGCGTTAAAGCCAGCTTGCCCGGCGATTACTACTCTGATTTGTTTCAATACGGCAATCAGCGCAGAGCACAGGGTAACTCCGAAACAATTTGGGTATTGGAAGAAGAAAATCCCGCTTCCGTAACCGGCGGCAACGTGGATAACGCCCAACAGCGTCGCGTTTGGGGAGCAGCTTATTACCAGGAAGCGGGTATGATTATTTGTGACTCGCTTGGCGGAAGAGGTATAGCGAGGTTAAGACTCAGCAATTGGGTAATATACGGCCTATATGATCCGACAGATATGCGCAATTCGAAGTATAATTTACGCAGGCGTTATTACTATAATGACCCAACCAATGCAAAATATGGGCAGCAGATTCCGTTTACCGGTCCTGATACCCTGTTTAAAATATGCCCGAGCATAACCAAATGGGGACAGTTTGACCCTAACGACACATTTGGATACGCCATGATAAAGGATTTTATAATGATGCGTTTGGGTGAAACTTACCTGCTGCTTGCTGAAGCGCAGTTTAACCAGGGTAATACCGCAGGCGCCGCCAATGCCATAAATGTATTGAGGACAAGGGCTAACGCACCACAGGTTACCGCCGGACAAATGACGCTCGATTTTATCCTTGACGAACGTGCCCGCGAGTTAGTAGGTGAAGAAAACCGCCGCGAAACGCTAATGCGTACCAACACGCTGGTAACACGCTCATTGCGTTTAAATGCAAATGACGCTGTACACCCAACCGTTGGATTAACCAGTAAAAATTTGCTGCTCCCTATACCTTTGTCTGAAATACAATTGAACAAAGACGCGGTTTTAACTCAAAATCCAGGATATTAATTTTGTAGATAAGGGCCGGGATTCCGGCCCTTATTTTTGAATTTTATGATTGACTTGGTGCCTGTTTGCATGTTTATAAATCTATGATTAAATATAAGTGGTATTTGCTCGTCCTGTTCGTTTTAAGCAATACCTTGCCGGGCTATGGACAGTTATCGAAAGTAAAGATTACAACCATTGGCGATGGCTGGGCCAAAAATTCGGTAAATACAGTTATATTCCGTAAAAACGCTTTGGTGACTTTTAAAGACACCCAATACGCCGCTTATTATGATAACGATCAATTTGTGGTGCTAGCTAAGAGAAAGAGCGGGTCGGAAAAATGGCAAGTACAGCGTACGCAATACCAGGGGGATGCAACTGATGCACATAAAGATATTTGTATCATGATGGACGGTGCCGGTTATCTGCACGTTGCCTGGGGTCATCACAACCAACCAATAAATTACGCCATTGGTAAACAGCCCGGCAGCCTTGATTTATCGGGCAAATTGCCAATGACAGGAAGCGGGGAAAATAAAGTCACCTATCCTGAATTTTATAAGTTACCAGGTGGCGACTTGCTGTTTCTTTTCCGTGATGGTGCATCGGGAAATGGAGATTTGATTTTAAATCGCTACAACGTTTCCCAAAAAAAATGGGTGAGGGTACAAAATGGATTAATCAACGGCGAAGGCAAGCGTAACGCCTACTGGCAAATGGCTATTGATAACGACGGCGTCATTCATCTGTCATGGGTTTGGCGCGAAAGCCCCGATGTTGCAAGCAATCACGATATGTGCTACGCCCGTTCAAAAGACGGGGGAGTTACGTGGGAAAAATCTACAGGCGAAAAATATAGTTTACCGATAACTGCCGAAAATGCAGAGTATGCCTGCAAAATACCACAAAACAGCGGGCTGATTAATCAAACGTCAATGTTTGCCGATGATAACGGCCGCCCCTTTATCGCTACCTATTGGCGTGAATCGGGCCAGGACGTTCCACAATATCATTTGATTTGTAAAAATGCTGATGGATGGCAAGTCAACAACCTGGGATTTCGAAAATCCCCGTTTAGTTTAGGTGGAGCTGGGACAAAAGGCATTCCGATATCCCGCCCGCAAATTATTGCCTGGCATAATGATAAAAACATGGCGGCAGCAATTATTTTTCGCGATGAGGAAAGAGGGAGTAAAGTTTCGTTGGCTATAAATAATAACCTCAATGAAAATAAATGGAGGATAGAGGACATTACCACCTCATCTGTTGGCGCCTGGGAACCCAATTATGATACCGAACTGTGGAAAAGTAAAAAGGTACTCAACCTTTTTGTGCAAAAAGTGGTGCAGGTTGACGGAGAGAGAACTGCAAATGTGTTGCCAACACCGGTACAGGTTTTAGAGTGGAAACCGTAAAAAATTAGCTATAAAATAAGACAAATATAATGTGGAGTAAGAAATGGTTAGGCTGCGTGGCAACAGGGATTTTAATGCTGAATATCGCAACCGCGCAAAACACGGGTTTTAAGCCCGACAAAAAACTGCTTCAAATTATTGGTGCAGATTATAAACTTGCGGATTTGCAATACAAGCTGATGATGAAAGAACTGGCTGTCGGCCAATTCCCGAAAACCTGGTATCCTGAAACAGGGAAATTTGAAACTACCGGTTCCGGCTGGTGGTGCAGTGGGTTTTATGCAGGCACTTTGCTTAACCTTTACCGGGAAACTAAAGACGAGGCACTACTTTCAGAGGCAAACCGATCAATGGAAGATCTTGCAAAGGAGCAGTATAACAAAGGCACACATGATTTGGGTTTTATGATGTATTGCAGTTTTGGCACCGCCGAAAAAATAGAACCTAAGCCCGAATACAAGCAAATCCTGATTAACAGCGCACGATCATTGTCGACCCGTTTCGATCCTAAAATAGGATGCATCAAATCATGGGACTCCAAAAAGCCTCAATACCTGGTGATTATCGATAATATGATGAACCTGGAGCTGTTGTTTTGGGCCACCCGCGCAACCGGCGACTCCAGCTTTTACAAAATAGCTGTAACCCATGCTAACACCACCATGAAAAACCATTTCAGGGCCGACTACAGCACTTACCACATTGTTGATTACAATCCGGAAACTGGCCAGGTACAGCAGAAACGCACCGGGCAGGGATATGCCGACGAATCGGCCTGGGCCCGTGGACAGTCATGGGGATTGTATGGTTTCACGGTTATGTATCGCGAAACGAGGGACAAAAAATACCTAGATCAGGCTAATCATATCGCAAAATTTATTTTAGATAATCCGAATTTGCCCAAGGACAAGATACCTTACTGGGACTACAATGCACCTAACATTCCCAACGCGTTGCGCGATGTATCGGCAGCTTCGGTAATGGCTTCGGCGCTTTTGGAACTGTGCAGGTACACCGATAAGACAAATGGGAAACGCTATTTTTCTACAGCTGAAACAATTATCAAAAACCTTTCGGCACAACCGTATTTGGCGGTCGCGGGTACTAATGGCGGTTTTATATCGCAACACAGCGTCGGTAGTCTCCCGCAAAAATCAGAGGTTGATGTGCCGCTAACTTACGCCGACTATTATTTTATTGAAGCGCTGGACAGGTATAAAAACATATCCAGGCAATTACAATAGCCAATAGTATAAATTCAACAGCATGAAAAAGAAAGCTTTCTTAATACTATTTCTTGTTTCGATTAGTCCGGCGTTTGCGCAGGACAAACAAAAGATAAGCGAGCGCAAACTCTGGCTAAACTACATGGACAAAATAGCAAGGCCGGTGATGGAGAACCTGGCCAATGACAGGTTAAAAGAAAAGATGCCTGTAATGCTATCGGATCGGATTGATAATAAGGAGAACCGGTCAAAAGTAGCTTACCTGGAATGTTTTGCACGTACAATAAGCGGCATAGCACCCTGGCTGAACCTGGAAGGCGGAAGCCCCGAAGAGGTAAAGTTACGCGAACAATACCGGGAATGGGCGCTGAAAGCGATTGCAAATTCAGTAAACCCACAGGCTAAAGATTATATGCAATGGAACGGCGGGCAAGCCTTGGTTGATGCATCGTTTATGGCTTTGGCTTTGGTTAGGAGCCCGTGGTTGTGGACGCATTTAGACGATCAAGTAAAGCAGCGGGTGGTTGACGCGCTTAAACTAACCCGTAATACAGTGCCGGTATATAGCAACTGGATATTATTTAGCGGAATGATTGAGGCCTTTTTTTGCAAATATGACCTGGGCTACGACCCTGTAAGGGTGGAATTTGGCGTGCGCGAATTTACCCAGCATTGGTACGTTGGCGATGGCATGTACTCGGATGGGATGAACTTTCACCTCGATTATTACAACAGCATTGTGATTCACCCCTACCTGAGCATTATCCTCGAAGAAGTAGATGCCAAAAAGGGAACTTACCGGCGCGAACAAGAGCGGGAACTAACGATCGGACAGCGCTATGCCGAAATACAGGAACGACTGATCAATGCAGACGGCAGTTATCCGGTAATCGGCCGGTCTATTGTTTACAGGGCGGGTGTGTTTCATCATCTGGCAAATATGGCTTATAAAAAGCAACTCCCCGCCAGCCTAAACCCGGCCCAGGTACGATGCGCCTTAACCGCGATGATAAAAAAAACACTCGATGCTCCGACTACTTTTTCAGCCGAAGGCTGGCTCAATATTGGTTTGTATGGAAAACAGCCGGGTTTGGCCGACTTTTATATAACCACAGGGAGCCTCTATATCTGTACCAACGTTTTTGTACCGCTCGGTCTTCCCCAGGATGATCCTTTTTGGTCGGCACCTGACGAACCCTGGACTTCTGTAAAAATCTGGAGCGGCCAGGATGTACCTGCCGACCATGCGCTGGATATTAAAAAATGAACGCTACCTATTAATTACATATGATAAAATATCACAAATTGTTACTGCCCGTTTTGCTGCTGCAAAGTAGTTTGATGTGGGCACAAACAAAGCTTAACAACTTTAGTCCGGGCGAAATATGGCCGGACAATAATGGCGTGCATATAAATGCCCATGGCGGCGGAATGTTATTCAAAAGCGGGACTTATTACTGGTTCGGCGAACATAAAATTGAAGGCGGGGCGGGTAACCGGGCTATGGTGGGAGTACACTGTTATTCATCAAAAGATCTTTACAACTGGAAGGACGAGGGCATTGCATTAGCAGTATCCCAGGATTCGACAAATGATATTGCCAAAGGCTGTATACTGGAACGCCCCAAGGTTGTCTACAACAAAAAGACAAAAAAGTACGTGATGTGGTTCCATTTGGAGCTACGCGGGAAGGGATATAAAGCAGCACGTGCCGGTGTAGCCACCAGCGATAAAGTAACAGGACCTTATACTTTCATTAAAAGTTACCGGCCAAATGCCGGCTTTATGCCAATCTATCCTACGGATACACCAGAATCTAAAAAAGTTAACTGCGACCATCCGAACAATAAAAGTGAGGGCTTCTTTTGTCGTGACCTGCCCGGCGGACAAATGGCCCGCGACATGAATGTGTTTGTGGATGATGACGGCAAAGCCTATCATATATTCTCGGCCGAAGAAAACTTCACACTGGACATAGCTGAGTTGAACGAAGACTATACCGGTCATACCGGGAAGTTTGCCAGGGTGTATGCCGGCCATCAAACTGAAGCGCCTGCTATATTTAAGCACAACGGTATTTATTATATGATAGGCTCGGGCACTACCGGGTGGGCGCCAAATCCGGCGCGCTGGTTCTCGGCAAAATCTATATGGGGGCCGTGGGTTTATCATGGCAATCCTTGTGTAGGACAAGGCGCCGCAATTACTTTCGGCGGGCAAAGTACTTATGTATTGCCGGTAAACGGCAAAAAAGATGCTTTCATTTTTATGGCCGATAAATGGGCGCCCAAGAATGCCATAGACGGCAGATACCTATGGCTGCCCATCGTATTTAAAGGAGATGATATTGAGATTGACTGGTTGGATAACTGGAATTTGACCCTATTTAAAAAATAAGATGAAGAAATTTATATTGATGCTGTGTTATTTAGGCACGGTTCTGCCTGCTGTTGCGCAGAATAGACACACTTTTGCTTTAGGCG